>JBFXDX010000003.1:0-342999 GCA_050180705.1 Bacteroidales bacterium
GTGCTTCCATTAATGTGTACTTTAAGCAAGGAACAAACCCTGATATTGCTACCGTTAATGTGCAAAACAGGGTATCTCAGGCTACTTCATTATTACCATCAGAGGTAACTCAGGCTGGTGTTACAGTGCGAAAACAGCAAAGTAGTACCTTGCTTTTAATCAGTTTGTCATCGACTAATCCCGATTACGATGGTCGATTCATTCAAAACTATGCCAATATCAATATCCTGCCTCAGATTAAAAGGGTGTCAGGGGTAGGTGAATCTGCTGCATATGGGGCAAATGATTATTCAATGCGTATCTGGTTAAAACCAGATGCCATGAATACTTATAGTATTACTCCATCCGAGATTATTGCAGCTTTACGGGATCAAAATATTGAAGCAGCTCCGGGTGAAATTGGGGCTAACAGTAATCAAACATTTCAGTATTCCATGAAATTCACTGGTCGTTTAAAGACAAGTGACGAGTTTGAGAATATTATCATTCGATCTAATAAAGCTCAAGTATTACGATTAAAAGATGTTGCAAAAGTAGAACTTGGTTCTCTTGGCTATAGTGTGATTTCCAAAAACAATGGGAATCCAACTGTTGTAATTATGGTTAGTCAGACTGCAGGGTCGAATGCCAGTGAGGTGATTAATAATGTAAAAATACAAATGGAGAAGGCTGCTGAGTCATTCCCTCCAGGATTAAAGTATGATTATGAGAGTGATGCCAGTGCCTTCTTGGATGCATCAATAGCGAAAGTGTTACATACACTTCTAGAGGCATTTATCTTGGTGTTCATTGTGGTTTTCATTTTCCTTCAGAATTTTAGGGCCACCATTATTCCTGCCATTGCAGTACCAGTGGCTATTATTGGAACATTCTTCTTTTTGATGGTCTTTGGATTTTCAATAAACCTGCTGACCTTGTTTGCTTTGGTGTTAGCAATTGGTATTGTTGTGGATGATGCCATTGTGGTTGTTGAGGCGGTTCATTCTCATATGGATGCTGGTGAAAAAGATCCAAAGAAGGCGACATTCACTGCGTTGCATGAAATTGCACCAGCTATTGTGTCTATAACCTTGGTAATGGCAGCGGTGTTTATTCCGGTAAGTTTTATAGGTGGAACAACAGGTGTTTTCTACAAGCAGTTTGGATTAACATTGGCTGTGGCTATTTTCATTTCGGCTATCAATGCGTTGACTTTAAGTCCAGCTCTTTGTGCTCTGTTTTTGAAATCGCACGAGGATGAAATGAAGGAGAAGAGCATTTTTAAACGGTTTTACAAATACTTTAACATTGGTTTCTCTGCGGTGACCAATAAATACAAATCTTCGTTGAAATTTCTTGTGAAGAAAAGTCATCGTTGGATTACAGTTGCAATCATTACTGTATTTGCCATTATTCTATATGGTGTGATGAAGATATTGCCAGTTGACTTTGTTCCTCAGGAGGATAGTGGAATTGTAATGGGAATGATAAGTCTACCTCCAGGAGCTTCGCTTGAAAGAACTGATAGTTTAATGCTGCAAACTGTAGAAATTGCTGAATCAATTCCAGATGTAGTCAGCGTGACCTATCTTTCAGGGTTGAGTTTTATGAGCGGTACAGGAAGTTCGTATGGTTCAATGATTATCAAGCTTAAGCCATGGAACGAACGAGATATTACTTCAGCCCAAGTTGTGGCAATGATGAAAGAGAAAACTCAGTCGAGCAACAATGCAAATTTCCTATTCTTTGGTACGCCAACATTGCAGGGATTTGGCTTGAGTAGTGGTGTTGAGGTAAAGATGCAGGATAAAACGGGTGGCGATATTAATAAGTTCTATAACGTTACTAGCGAATTTATTGAAAAGGTGAAACATCGCGATGAGGTAATGATGGTGATGAACACTTTTGACCCTCGTTTCCCTCAAAAACAGATTGAAGCAAATGTGGCTAAAATTAAGGATGCTGGTTTGACTCTTTCTGAGGTTATGTCTGCGTTACAGGCATATGTGGGAAGTATGTATATCTCTAATTTCAATATTTATGGAAAGCAGTTTAGGGTGATGATTCAGGCTGCTCCGGAATATCGTTCTAAGCTTGAGGATTTGGATGGACTAATGGTAAAATCATCGAATGGTAAGATGGTGCCAATTTCACAGTTTATTAATGTTACTGATGTAACAGGACCTCAAACCCTAAATCGTTTCAATCTTTATACTTCAATGGATATAACCATTATTCCTAACTATACTAAAGGTTACAGTTCGGGTGATGTGCTAAGCGCTTTAAAAGAGATTGACATCCCTGACGGTTATACATACGACTTTTCAGGTATAACCAGAGAACAGGCAAATAGCAGTAATCAAACGGGTATCATATTCTTGTTGTGTATTGTGTTTGTATATTTGTTATTGGCAGCGTTATATGAAAGTTACATTCTTCCGTTGGCCGTTATCTTTTCTTTGCCTGTTGGGTTGGCTGGGGTATTTATCTTTATTTTCCTATCCACAATGAGTGGCAGTGGTATTGTGAATAATATCTATGTTCAGATATCATTAATCATGCTAATTGGATTGCTTGCAAAGAATGCCATTCTGATTGTTGAATATGCTATTCAACGAAGAAGGGCTGGAATGAGTGTTGTTAAGGCCGCTATTAGTGGTGCAATTGCACGTTTACGTCCAATTCTGATGACCTCATTTGCATTCATCTTTGGGTTGCTTCCGTTGGCTGTAGCCCATGGTGCTGGTGCAACTGGAAACAAATCTATAGGTATCAGTGCTATTGGCGGTATGCTTATAGGAACAATAATTGGTGTTTTAGTGATACCTGTACTATTTGTTCTTTTCCAAAGTTTGCAGGAACGGGTTAGTAAGTACAAGATTGAAACTACGGATGATTCTGAAATTTAATTTAAACAACAATTCAATGTATAATCAATATAAGAATAGAGTGAGGATTCTGTTCGTCGCCATAGTAGCAGTTGGGTTATCATCGTGTCAGTCCTATAAGAACCTTAGCGAATCGCCAAAGGTCGATACACAAGGAATTGTTCGCGATGCCAACGAGAATGGCGATACAGTAACTATTGCAGATGTTCCTTGGAAGGAGTATTTTGCCGATAGCAAACTACAGGCATTAATTGCCGAAGGTTTAGAGAAGAATATCGATTTGCAGATTGCAATTACTCGCATAAAACAATCGGAGGCTGGTTTAACTATGGCAAGAGCCGCAGGATTACCAACTCTTTCGGCTGGTGCTAATATGGACTATACTCGCTATAGTAATGGCAGTAAGGGTAAAGATGTTCTTGGTTATGAAACTAATCAGATTTCGCTTGGATTTGCAGCATCGTGGGAGGCTGATCTATGGGGAAAGTTGAGCAATCAATCCAAGGCAAAGTATGCAAGTTTATTAAGCAGTTACGAGTATAAAAATCTTATTCAAACAACTCTTATTGCGAATATTGCCAATGCTTATTATAGCTTGTTGGCTTTGGATGAGCAGTTGAGAATTACAAAGGAAACTGTTGGGTTACTTCAGCAGAGTGCCGAAACCATGGAGGCTTTAAAGGAAGCGGGTTTACAAAATGCTGCTGCTGTGGAGCAGAGCAAAGCGTTGCTTTTTAATACCCAACTTTCAATTCCTCAGTTGGAAAGTCAAGTTCGTAAAACCGAAAATGCATTGTGTATTTTACTTGCACGCAAGTTGGGAGGAATCGATAGAGCTTCAATTAGCGATCAGGCTGTTTCCGATAAATTGAACTACGGTGTTCCTGCTCAATTGTTGGCAAAACGTCCAGATGTTAAGCGTGCCGAATTATCGTTTTGTTCTGCTTATGCATTAACCAATGCGGCTAAGGCAAGTTTCTATCCATCGTTAACTATCAGTTCTGCAAGTTTTGGTTTAGCGGCAGGAGGTTTTTCCGATTTCTTTAAACCAGAGAATATTGCTGCTAATATTGTGGCAGGGCTTGCTCAACCAATATTCTATAAAAGGCAGTTGAAAAGCAATTTGAAAATAGCTCAGGCTCAACAGGAAGAAGCACTATTAACATTCTCGAGTACAGTTCTTGTAGCGGGTCAGGAAGTTTCTGATATTCTATATGGATTTAAGGCTTCGCTAAGCAAAAATGAATTTAGAAACAAGCAAATTGCTTCATTGACTAACGCTGTAGATTATACCCAGGAGTTGCTAAAAGCAGGTGAGGCTAACTATACCGAAGTGCTTTCGGCTCAGCAGAGTTTGCTTTCGGCTCAGTTAAATAAGGTGTCGGATAAATTAGAGCAGTTAACTTACAGTGTTAATTTGTATAAGGCATTAGGAGGCGGAACTAAATAGTTTTACTCCAATCTAGTTTTAAGCATCCATAATTTAGTATGGATGCTTTTTTTATGACTTCTTTTCCTTTTTTAGTTCATCAATTTCACCCTGCATTTTGTATATCATTGCAGCGAGTTTTCCCATATGCAACTCATCAGGTTCGGGTAGCGAAAAACTTATATATCCTAAGGCTTTCCATACTTCAGTAATTGCTGTTACAGGTAAAACGTAAGGGTCGTATTCTGGGTTATCCGATTTTAATAGTACAGTGTCATTTTCGTTATTATACACGCGTTTATAAACTACTCCATCATCTTTAGTAATAAGAACGTAGGTTTTGCCATTTTTAATATCGTCCCAATTCGGTAGATACTCGCATACGATGTACGTACCCGATGGAATCGGTTCCATGCTATTGCCGTTTATTTGGAAAGCCCTGTAGGTTCTTTCCTTGTTTAGTTCGGGGAATGGTAGGCTAAATCGTGGCAGAGTTTCTATGAAATCAGGATCGGCATAACCATTTGCGTACCCAGCCGATGCTTTAACAGGAACTAGCGTAATCAACTCTTCATTGTCTCTATCGACAAGGGTTGTGAGTACACGCAAATTTCTGCCTGTAGGGTCAATATTGCTGCTCTTTTTTTCTAGGCTTAGATCTGTATTAACCAGATTATCGATACTAACATTGAAGTAATGAGACATAGTTTGAAGGGATTGAAGTTTTGGTACAGCACGTCCTTCCTCGTAAGAGCCAATCATAGCACGGTTTACCCCAAGTTTGTCGGCAAGTTGGTCTTGGGTTAAATCTCGAACTTTACGTAAGTGCTTAATATTTAAACCTAAAAAATTATCCATAAAATATATTGCTAATGAAAATATAAATACTAATAATATTAGTAAATTTGAAGGTAAAATTAGATATTAATTGAATGATTTGCAAATGTAATATCGGTAATGTAAGCGAATATTATGATGGAGGATGTGCTAAAAAAACTTGAGATACTTGCTGGGGCAGCAAAGTACGATGTTTCCTGTGCATCAAGCGGGAGCAATAGAGGGAATGCTGCAAAGGGAATTGGAAATGCATCGCCTTGGGGAATTTGCCATAGCTTTACCGAGGATGGGCGTTGCGTGTCGCTCTTAAAAATAATGTTCACGAATTATTGTAAGTACGATTGTGCTTACTGTGTAAATCGTAGGAGTAACGATGTACCAAGAACCGCTTTCACCGTTAAGGAGATTGTTGATTTAACCATCGCATTTTATCGTAGAAACTACATAGAGGGGCTGTTTCTTAGTTCGGGCGTGGTAAAAAGTCCCGATCACACAATGTCGTTATTGGTGAGAGTTGCAAAAGACCTCAGAACTGTTCATCGTTATAATGGATATATTCATCTCAAAAGTATTCCGGGTGCAAGTCCAGAGTTGATTCGTGAGGCTGGATTGTATGCCGATCGTTTAAGTGTGAATGTCGAAATTCCTTCGGAAAGTAATTTAAAAATGCTAGCACCCGAGAAGGATTACAGTAGTATCTTTTCGCCGATGAATTCTATTCGTCAGGGCATTTTGGTAAGTAAGGAGGATACCCGAAAGTTTCGCTCTGCGCCAAAATTTGCGCCGGCAGGACAAAGTACGCAGCTAATAATTGGAGCAACTCCCGATACCGACAAGCAAATTCTAATGTTATCGTCGGGTTTATACGATCAGCAGAGTTTGAAGAGAGTTTACTACTCGGGTTATATCCCAATAAATAAGAATGATAGCAGGTTACCTGCTCTTGCAACGCCACCGCTAACTAGGGAGCATCGGTTATATCAGTCGGATTGGCTAATGCGTTTCTACTTTTTCCGTGTCGATGAGATTGTAAACGATAAACATCCTAACCTAGATTTAGATATCGATCCAAAGTTAAGCTATGCAATCAGGAATCCGTGGATGTTCCCCGTTGATATAAACAAGGCACCCTTTGAACTTATTCTGCGGGTTCCGGGAATTGGCGTAAAATCTGCAAAGTTGATATTGATGTCACGTCGATATGGGCGAATTAGCTCGTATCAGTTGCAAAAAATGGGAGTAGTGATGAAACGTGCACAATACTTTATAACCTGTAATGAGCTAGCATCGCCAACTATCAACGAAATTAAACCAGAAAATATGAAGCAGCTTTTTATGCCTAAAAAGGAGGTTCGTAAAAAGGATAAACTTCAAGGTCAGTTGGCTCTAGCATTTCCCGATTAGTTATATTTTGTTGATATGATTGTTTGGAGTTACGATAAAACTTTCGAGGGGTTTTTAACCTTGGTATTCGATTGCTACCAGAAAAGAATTTTTCCCGATAAGATTATAGGCGGCAGTAATGTGCAGTTATCGCTTTTTCAGCCCGATTACGAGGTTATATCCGATGAGTCGATGGCTAAGAGAGTTTGGGATGGTTTACACAAAAAAGTTTCGGGAACAAGTTGCCAAATGATTTACTATGCGTTTCTTTCAGAGATTGAGGATATCGAGATGCTAATTCTGAATTATACCCGAAAGGCTTTTGGGTCGAAGGAGAGTATCGAGTTGAATTTTGGTGATAAGCATGTTCTTGAGTTGCTTAAAATTGATAAGAAAGTTAGCCGCGAGGCCGAACGAATTAGAATGTTTGTACGCTTTCAAAAAACAAAGGACGAAACCTACTATGCATCGTTCGATCCTAAGTACAATGTTCTGCCTTTGGTTGTATCGCACTTTGAGCGTCGATTTGCCGATCAAAAATGGATTATTTATGATACTTGCCGTAACTACGGGTTTTACTACGATTTAACATCGTCCTCTGAGTTTAAGTTTATTGATAGTTTGGTTGACCCGAATACAGGACAACTCGATAAAAGCATAATCGATGACGATGAGTTGATATTTCAGGATTTATGGAAAAGTTACTTTAAATCGATTTGCATTAAGGAGCGGGTAAATCCTAAATTGCACATGCAAATGCTACCTAAACGATTTTGGAAGTATCTCATTGAGAAACAGGTTTGAGTCGATTTGTCAGTTTGCTTTAACCATTCCTTTGTACTGTAGATGGCTTAGCACCATTCTTATTTCGTTGTAGGAAACTTCGTTGCCAATTGCTTCTTTGGCTGGGCCAAGCATCAGGTTATCTGCGTTAAGCAAGTAGTTTGATATAATTTCAACCTTGTGTGGGCTAACTAGGCGTTGTATGTCAATTGCGCCAGTTTTAACGTAATGCGCAATGTGACCCTCAATGGTGGTAACAGCCATCTGACGCTCCTTGGCAATCATCTCAATAGACATACCTGCCATAAACATTTCGAAGCTAGTTTGCTTGGTGTCAACCTTCTCCTTTTTAGGGCTATCGGATTTCATGAAAAGTTGCGATTCCGTATTTATCCCATTCTCGTTGCGGTAGTTAATTATAATGTCGAGTATCTCTTCGCCAAATTGTACAATTCGAGTTTTTCCAAATCCTTTAATGGCTTTAAGTTGAGCAGGGGTGCATGGTAGATGGTTTGCCAGTTCTATTAGAGCTTTTTGCGGGAGTACTACGTAGGCAGGTACATTTAGGCTGTTGAACTTTTCGGTTCGCCATGCCTTTAGCCTGTCGGCTAGCATTTGATTTGTAGTTGTGCTGACCTCGGTATGTTCTGTTTTTTGTTTTGCAGGTTTTGATGCTGGTTTTTCGATTGATGCTTTGGCCTTTGTGTCAATGTAGTTTTTAACATTGAACTCGGTTTTGCAAGCATATAAGCAGGCCAGTTTAATGGTAACTTCTGTAAGGAGTTTATCAATTGCGGTAGTAATGGCTTTGCGTACCGCCTTATTGTCTGTTTCTATTGATATTTTGTTGATTATAGGGGTAAATATTGTTTCAACTTTACTGCCGTAGTATGTGCTGCCTTTGCTAATTCTATCCTGTAACTCTTCGTTTTTCTCAATATCGGTATTCATCCGAAATAGTTGTTGAAGTTGAATGTAAAATCGGTCGTTTACATCCATAATATCTGATTTTAGCAGAGCTAACATTTGCTCAAACTGCTCGTGAATATCACCAAAAACAATGGAGCTGTTCTCTTTGAGTAGTTTTATGGAATAGTTTAATCTACGCTGAATTGCGTTAAAGTCGAATAGTTCAGTTACCAGTTGTTGCTGATATTCAATTTTTGCAGCGGTTAGGATTGCTGTGGTTGGTGGATTCTGCTCAACATTGCGAGAGAACTCTAGCACAGTACTATCGTTCCTGATACATTGTGTAGATAATGGTGAGCTGAGTATGATTCCTTCAATGGTTTTACAGCGGCTAAGTGCCACGTAAACTTGTCCATGGGCAAAGGCCGAACTGGCGTCAATAATTGCCTTCTCAAAGGTTAAACCTTGACTTTTATGTATGGTAATAGCCCAGGCCAACTTAAGTGGATACTGGGTGAATGATCCAATCTCGGTCTCGCTTATTTCGCTGGTTTCCTCATTAATTGAATACTTGTAGTTTTGCCATTCAACCATAGTAACAGCAATGTCACTGGAGTCTTCATTGCACTTAACATGTATTATATCCTCATCAATATCGACAATGGTTCCTATTTTACCGTTGTAGTAAAGTTTCTCGAACGAGGTGTCATTTTTTACAAACATTACCTGAGCCCCAACTTTTAGCTGTAGTTCGTAGTCGGTGGGGTAGGAGTATTCGGGAAATTCGCCTTTTACGCTGGCCTTAAAGGTGTATAGCTGGCTTTTGACTTTTTGTAGCTTGGAGTCGTTAATCTTTTGCGACTGGTGGTTGTGGGTGGTGAGGGTGATATAGCCATCGTTATCGTTGCTATTGATATTTGGAATGTACCTTTTGTTTAGTAGACCGAGAGTTTCGGTATCTATTTTGTTTTCGCGAACCTTGTTTAAGATGTCTATGAATTCCCTATCGCTTTGGCGGTAGATGTGTTTTAGTTCAATGCTAACGTAAGGGGTTTTCTGAAGAGCCTTGCTGCTGAAAAAGTACACTGTGTTGTAGTATCGTTTCAAAATATTCCATTCATCGTCTTTGGCAATGGGAGCCAACTGTTGAATATCCCCAATCATCAATAATTGTACTCCACCAAAGGGTTTACTATGATTCCGGAATCGACGCAACACCTCATCAATTCCATCGAGCAGATCGGCACGTACCATGCTTATCTCATCAATTACAAGCAGATCTAAACTCTTGATGATGTTGATTTTTTCGCGGCTAAACTTTTGTACTCTACCACTCGATGAGGATTGCTGTTCCTCGTCGAATGGGTTATATTGATTGGTTGTTGCAGGTACGAGAGGCCCAAAGGGCATTTGAAAGAACGAGTGAATGGTAACACCACCCGCATTGATTGCGGCTACACCAGTTGGAGCAACCACAATCATTCGTTTGGGCGATACTTCCTTGATATGTTTTAGAAATGTTGTTTTGCCAGTCCCAGCCTTGCCCGTTAAAAATATATTTTTTCCCGTAAACTGAACAAAATCGAACGCTTGCCTGAGTTGGGGGTTCTCGATATACTCCATTTTAGAATCACGAATGAATAGGTATAAAGGTACGAAAAGTTTTTGAAGGGATAAATGGAATTAGTCCTAAGGTAAACTTTATATCTTAGTGTTTAATCGTTATTGGGGAAGTTTGAGATGATATAGTGGCTTGTCTAACTGTTTTATGCACTACCTAATCTTAAGAATAATATCAGCCTTTTCGGGCAGAGCTCTGTAAATTATTTTAGCATCTCTCTTTTTTAGTTTGATTCTTATTTCGGGTTGATACTTGGGCTTTTTGAAAGTAACGGCCGACATAAATAGATGATAGCCTGTTTGGACTCTATCGCGGAAATCAAACTTAAACTGCTTTAAGCCGTTAGACGATTCTTTTGGGTTACTTTCGTAAAAATAAAGTTGAATTCCAGCATTTGTTTCAAGTATATAGTTTACTGCATCAATATCGGTTGTGTCGGGAACTACATCGGGAGTGTACTCTGAGGTATCTTTTGGAGCTATTTTTACCATTAATGGCACTTTCTGAATAGTCGATTTATGTTCAACCACTTTTATTGGAGAATACAGCATACAGTAAAGCGCCGATGGATCAACGGCCTGTAAAAAATTACTCGATTTAATTTTTTCGATTTTAGCTTGGTGCAGGACAATTCCTTTAATCATTAGCGTTGCAGTGCTATCAGTAAGATCAAGCGTAAGAGAAATTGAATCAGATTTGGCTGTTTCCAGCTGAGAATTGTAGTAGGCTAATTGATATTGTTTAGCCATTATAGCCGAATCATTGGATGGGATAAAGTTGAATTCTTGCTTGCCCAGCTCCGCATTGAATCTTTCATTAAATTCAGCAATAGCCTTATTTACCGATAGAATTTCGAGTATCGACATGTAACTTATAATTATTACAAGCAGCGAAGCCGATACGATTAGCAGAATTCTTAGTTTTTTTGTCATCGTAGTAAACTTTATCAGTAAATATAAACCTTTGATCCGATGTCAAGCGTTTTAAATACAGCTTCTAAGTCATCATCGTTCATTCTAATACAGCCATGGGTAACAGGCATTCCTAGGAATCGTTTGTATATAGTTCCGTGAATTAAATATCCATCACCAATGCTCAATGCATAATCGCCTAATACTCCAGCTTCCCATCTTACTGGATCATTCTGTGATGGAATTGGTAGTCCTTCTTCTACAAACGACCAGTCGGGTCGGCGCCAAACTGGATTGGTAACTTTACCCTGGATTTTATAAAGGCCTTTGGGTGTTTTAAATATCCATTGACGTTTATCGTGGCTTTTAAGCATAGTGTAACTTCCAGTGCTACAAAAACCCTCGCGGGTTAACATTTTATTTTTGTAAAGTTTGAATCGGTTGTAGGTGGTGTTAACTACAATGTAGGGTTGTGTGGGAGTTAAACTGGCAAATTTTTGTTTACTCTTACTTATCTGTTTTTCCAATTTTGCAATTGTTTTGCTGCTTGGAATTGTATCGTAAAGTTGAGAACTTTTGGTTTTTAGGTATCCTTCTTTAATACCCGATATTGCGTACAGCGCAAAGAATATTATCAGGATTATCGATGTTATACCAATAGACACACCGATTATTACATTAAACACATTTTTTCGGTTGGTGCTTTCTTCTGGAGTAATATCAATAATATCCTCAGTTTTTGTTGGATCCATAATTTAACTGCTAATTGATATTCGTTTTAAGTTGAAGTTATTTGCTATAGTGTCAAAATCTTCGATTGAACCAACAATTACAACGGGTGTTCCAACCTGAATTAAATTGTACACTTTAAGCATATCGGAATCGCACAGAGCAATGCAGCCATCGGTCCAATCGGTACCTTTGCCTCCATTTCCATGAATTTCAATTAAGTTTCCGATAAGAGCATTGTGCGGAATCTTTCCGGATTCCTTGTCTTGTTTAAAGCGCTCTATATCATCTGCATTTGGATAGTTAAGCAGTAGAGCCCTGAAATATTTTGTTTTGTTTGATGGAACCTTCGATTTAACAAGATAAACGCCTTCGGGTGTAGCTTTATCGCCTTTTAGGCGTTTTCGGCCAATCCAATTTTTACCAAATTCAACGCTATATTCAAGTTTTTTTGCTCCCGATTGGTAAACGTAAAGTTTGCGGGCAAACTTGTCAATGATAATTGTGGACGATTGGTTCCTTTTTGAGTTGGAAATAGCTGCGTTTACTATTTTTCCCCAGTAAGGATGTGAGTTAAAGTATTCTTTAACGTCTTTAAATATAAAGTTGTATGAAGATAGCAGGTTTTCTTCTGCTATTTCAATTTTGGAGTTTGCTTTAAGGTATTCTCCTTTTTCAAAGTCGAGTTCCGATTCTCGTAGTAATAATCGGCCTTTAGAGATTTTATCGCGAATGTCGTCGGAGAGAGGTAGTTGATTAAAAAGTTGATTGGTGTTGCTAATTAGATTATTGAGAGAATCTATTTTTTCTTTGATTGTAATAATCAGATTCTTTGATAGATTCTTAGAATTATGTGATGCCTTATTGGCTTTTTCTGCCGATTTTTTGGCGAAGTCTTTTACTTTGGAGTAATCGCGGAAAAGAATGAATCTTTTATTTTGACGTTGCCAATTCGCCATTGCCGAATCGTAATCCTTCTTAGCCGATCGGTATAATTCTTTGGAATAATTTTGAGCTTTAGATTGTGATGCTAACTCTAACGATGCCAAGGCGTACTCAACCTCTCCAATGGGTGGTTTAGGTGTTAAATAAATAATTAAAAAGAACACGCCCGAAAGCAATGCTAAAACAATAGAAAAAAAAATAATTCTTTTAAATAAACGGCTCATAATCTTGCTGATATTCAAAAAAATCCCCGGGAATATCCCCGGGGACATAAAAACATAGACTAAAAATTATTTTTTGCCTTTTACTTTAGCAATAGCATCGTTTAGTTCTGTGTTAATTCCGGTAGCGCTATCTTTAGCTGCTTTTAGTTTGTTAGCAGCGTCCATGTATTTACCACCATCATATAAACCTTTTGCTTCAGCAGCAGAAGCTTCAATTGTAGCCATCTCGGTTTTAATTTGCTCTAAAACAGCAGCACCTTCTTTTCCGCGAGGAGCTTTCTTCATTAATTTTGTGTTTTCTTCAATAATGGTTGCAACTTCGGTCATAAGGCCTTCAACTTCAACCTTTACTTCTTCTTTCTTAGCAATAGCATTAGTTTTTAAAGTATTAGCTTGTTCAAGAATTCTATCAAGTTTTTCGCTAGCAGGACCAAATTTCTTGAAAAGTTTTGATTTTTGAACTTCAACATCAGCCATAACAGCATTCATTGAGTCCTGAATTGCTACAAATTCAGCAGCAACGTAAACATCAGCTTCTACCATTTTGGCAGAATCAATAGCAGCATTTGCAGCGTCAATTTTTTCTTGTGGAACTGTGCCGCAACTCGAAAGGAAAGCAACCATTGCAAGGGCTGCAACTCCTAGTAAAAATTTGTTCTTCATAACCTTTGTGTTTGGGATTAATTAAAAAAAGAAATTTTTTTAAAAAATTAGTTTGTTGTGATTTTCACTTCGAAAATCAGTGCAAAACTATATCAAGTTTGAACACGTTGTTCAGTTACCTCAATATTTATTTTTGTTCTATTTTTCGATTTGTAATATATTGATAATTAATAATATGCTTGTAGTTCCATTTTCAACTTAAGTTAAAAAATGGTTGCTTTAGTTCTAAAAAATCTTTAAATTTGATTAATAAGATGTCGTGTTTTTGTATTTTTTTTAGAATTCTAATTCAAAAAACATGACTCTTTAAAAATAACTTTTGTAAACGATCGTTTTGGCGAAGGGATGTTGGGTGGATTTTTTTAGAATATCAGTCTTTACTTTTACTAAAATTTGAAGTCATGGATAGCGAACCATTAGGTGAGATTGATTCTTTTAAGTATGATTTTGGTGGAATTAACATTCTTGTTGTGGAAGATGATCGAATTAATGTTTTGTTACTTAAAAGAGCACTCGAGAATGTAAATGCTAATGTGCTATTGGCTAATAATGGGGCTGAGGCCGTAGAGTTTGTTAAGTCCGATTTAAGCATCAAAGCAGTTCTAATGGATATAAAAATGCCCGTGATGGATGGATTAGACGCTACTAAAGTTATTAAAACAATAAATTCGGGGTTACCAATTGTTGCTCAAACCGCTTACGCTCAATCTAGTGAGCGAGAAAAAGCAATGGCGGTTGGGTGCGATGCCTACTTAACTAAGCCAATAAACATTGCTTTGCTATACAAAACCCTTGTTCAGTTCCTTTGATTTTGATTATTGGCTCAAATACACTAGATTCGTATTGTAATAACTTTCAAAGGAAAAAGTATTACAGGCATAGTTTTTACTTAAATTGATTTGTATGCGTAGAATATGCTTTCACTTTCATTCAATAAATTTGTCAAAATGGTACTGTAATTGTGATTTCCATTTCTAAAAAAAGTTAATGTAAGATGAAAAATATATTTAAAACCATTACCCTTATTGGCGTGTGCTTATTCCTTACCATGGGATGTAAGCATGAGGTTAAAAACGTTTTTGTTTCGGTTGATGATTTGGTTGACAGTTCGAATACTATAATCATTATGCATCCAACCGTTAACAATATAAAGACCATAGAGTATTTAGCCGACAATAAAATACTTCCACTAAAACCGAATTATCGGCTTGTTGGCGTTTTTCAAAGCGATGAGGTTTACGATTACACATTGTCCGAAGAGTATATTCTTAAGCATAATATTGATAATATAAAGTTGTTATCCATTAGTCCCAAGTTAAATCTCGATTTAATTTACCATAAGAACAGGTGTAGTATATTTTTCGAGCAAATTTTTAGGAATAGTAAGGGCATAATCTTTTTTGGTGGGCCAGATGTGCCTCCTTCTTGTTATGGAGAACCAACTAGTTTGCTAACGCAAATTACCGATCCAAACCGGCATTTGATGGAATTATCGTTCTTATTTCATTTGCTAGGTGGTTCGCAGGATTTACAGTTTACTCCATTGCTTGAGCAAAATCCGAAGTACGCCGTTCTTGGAATTTGTTTAGGTATGCAAAGCATAAATGTGGCAACAGGCGGCAGTTTGTATCAGGATATTCCAACGGAGATTTATGGACAATCTACCGTAGAATCTATTTTGCAGGTTGAGACGAACAGGCAACACCGGAACTACTATAATAATTTCGCGATGGACAATAACCTGATATGGGGTAGTTTTCATCAAGTTAAATTTATTGTAGAACCGTTTACTTTTCTGCACAATGCTGAGATTAATCCATACGTACTGAGCAGTCATCATCAATGTATAAAAAAGTTAGGGCAGAATATTAAAATTGCAGGATTATCGATGGATGGAAAGATTATAGAAGCAATTACGCATGCTCGATTTCCGAATGTACTTGGTGTTCAGTTTCATCCCGAGCCATCGTTGCTATATCAAAAAAATGAAGTTTTAAGATTTTTACCCAATCAACCTTCAACGGTTTCGTACATTGACCTTTACGGGGGTGATGTTGGCGAGAATTTCCACCATGAGTTTTGGAAGTATTTTGGCAAGATAATTGAATAATCTTGCGCTTATAGAATTTTGTATTGAATATGATTATTAAAAAATTAAGCAAGAAAATTGCGTGTTCGTTATTTTCCTTTCTACTCATTAGTACAACAGTTTATTCTCAGGATACAGTAAAAGGCGTTGTTGTTGAAAAAGAAACAAAGTTGCCGATTCCTTTTGCTGCGGTAATATACCAAAGTCAATCGTTGCTGAAGGGTGTAATATCCGATGTCAATGGTCGATTCGAGATTCTGGATTCGGATGTTACAAGTATTAATGTTTCGTGTGTTGGTTTTAAGCCTCGGGAGGTAAGTATTTCGGCATTTTTGAATAGGAATAAGATTATTGTCGAGTTAGAGCCTCGTATTCACGAGATTGAAGCGGTAGTTGTAAAACCCGAAGAAAATCCTGCAATACCAATTATTCGGAACGTCCTAAGAAATAAGAATCAGAATAACTATCAGCAATACAATGGTTACAGCTATCGATGCTATTTTAAAACTATAGTCGATTTAAAAATGGCTGGTAATGCCACATCGCAAGACAGTGCCGCGATAAAGAGCAATAAGCGAATGGAGAAGCAGGCTGGTTTTATCTCCGAATGTATTGTGTCTTGCTTAAATTCAGACGGAAGAACCGAGGGTAAGATCATTGCGCAAAAAACCTCAGGTTTCGAAAGTCCAATGTTTGTGCAAAGTTTCATATCGTTATTTCATAATTCAATATCATTTTACAATAGTAGTATTCCATTGTTTTTGCTGCCATTCTCAAACGATAAGTCAATAACAGAATATGTTAGTCCATTAACCGATGGATGTCTTAGTATTTATAATTTTCACCTGCAAGAAACCTATGCCGATGGTTCCGATACAATTTTTGTAGTGAATTTCTACCCTAAAAAGGGTCGAAATTTCAATAGTTTGACAGGAACCATGTTTGTTAGTTCCAATGGATATGCGCTTAAGAGTATTGTAGTTGAGCCGTTCGATAAAGGACTTATAGGTTTTCGGTTTAGGCAGGATTACGATTTAATAGATGGAAAATGGTTTCCAGCACGGCTCGATGAGGAGATTGGTTGGGTGAAACAAACGGTGAGTTCCTCAATCAATGCTTATCCTGCGTATTTTATAACTTCCATAATCGATAGTGTTAATCTGAATCCTGCTATTCGGGCTCGCGATATTAGCTTGGCGAATGTTTATGTTGATGAGCAATCCGTAAAGCGTAGTGATTCGATCATTAATGTTGTTCGAAAGGATACTCTCTCTATTAGGGAGAGAAATACATACCGGGTTCTCGACAGTTTAGGCAAAAAGCATAATTTCGACTATATAACTTTTCTTTTGCCCAAATTAGCCGATGGTAAGATACCTTTCTACTATTTCGACATAGATCTTAGCAAAATATATATTTACAACAAATACGAGGGAAGTAGGTTGGGCTTGGGTTTATTGACTAACGAAAAGTTATCGAAGTATTTTTCCATAGGAGGATATGCTGGCTATGGATTTAAGGATTCAGCATTCAAGTATGGAGCCCAAACAATCTTCTATCTCGATAAGTACAACGAAATTAAGTTAAAGTTATCCTATCAGGATGATTTGCGGGAGGTTGGATCGAGTTTAAGCAACAGTATATCACGATCAACCTCGAACGAGTATCTTCGTCGGTATTTAGGTTATAGATTCGATAATTGTATTGAGCAAAGGGCTGAGTTTAGCTTTAGAGCATTTCGTTTTCTCAAATTCTCAACATCGTTAAGTTTGAAGGAATTGAAAACCTTATATACATATCAGTATAAGGGTTCTACTTTTACGGATTATCGGGCCGATGAATTCCAGATCTCTGCACGTTATGCCTACAAGGAAGGCCTTTCGACTTTGGGCGATTTAAGATTTGTAAGTGTTGAGGGAAATCCTATTATTTCCGTTACTTACCAACGCGGAACAGACTTATTCAATTCGTCAAGTTATAATTATAATAGGTATGAAGCATCAATTAATCTGGTTGCATATAATGGTCGTATTGGGCAGTCGAATATTAAGGTTGATGCGGGTTTGATAGATCGGAGTTTGCCATATGGATTGCTGTTTACAGGAGAGGGAAGTTGGAACGAAAATTTTTCGTTGGTAATAAACAATAGTTTTCAAACGATGAAGCCCTATGAGTTTCTTTCCGATAGATATGTTAATTTATTCTACTCGCATAATTTTGGCACATTACTGTTTAATACTAAGAAGTTTAAACCTCAATTTATTGTAGTTCAAAACTCGGGATGGGGAACTCTTAGAAATGCATCATATCAAGGAATTGATTTCGATAAAAAAGATAAAATATATCTCGAGTCGGGTTTAATTATCAATAATATTATTAGGTTTAACTATATAAACATGTTCTACTTTGGGTTTGGTGTTGGGGCTTTTTATCGTTATGGGAATTATGCATACGATGATATAAATGATAACTATACAATTAAACTAGCCTTGTCTGTAACGTTGAAGTAGTTTTTGGTGTAAGGTGCTAATAGTTATTTATTTTATCATATATGAGTATCCAATTCTTGGTTGCAATATGTATAATTGCTGTTTGTCGAGAAAATAATGTGTGTTGACAGAAGTCCTTCTATATTCAAAATCACAATTAAAATGGATCGACGATTTGCTGTTTATTTTATAGTTTAGCCCTAGACCAATAATTATCCCAATCTGATGCTTTCTCATGTCTGTTGACTCTGGAATTACGTATATTTCATTGCCAGCCACATCTAGAATAACTTTGCTAAGTTTGCAGTCCTCTTGGAAAAGAAATGTATTATTTAAACCGAGTGTAATGCTTGGTTGTAATTTTCGTTTACTAAGTAAGAATCTCGCCATTATTGGAATGCTAATGGTGGAATAGTTAAGATCAACCCTACTCGTTTGTTTATCTCTGTATATTGTGTGAGTGAAGTCTCCTTTAAAATGAAACTTACTGTATGTTGGATTAACTAAAAACTCGAATCTAGGATAATAATTTGATGAAACATGAAGGTTAATACCAAATGTTGGTGACAAAGAAGTTGCATGGTCATCTGAAGTTTTGAAATTTAAAATAGAATGAATTAAGCCGACTTGAGGCTCGATGTAAATAGAATATTTTTTGTTTTTGGTATAGTTATTTGATGTACAATCGTTACATTTTAATGATGAGTATTGTTTTGAAACTTTTACCAATGATGCATCTGTTAATCGTGTGTGCTTTATCATTAACTTCATGGTTGGTTCATCATTAAATAAATAGCTTAGTATTCCTTGGTATTTATTTAATGTAATGGAGTACTGTATGCCTTTATTCACAACCTCTTTTTCAATAGTGTTCAAGAGGTAGAGACTATCTCCTTTTGCAATAAAATAATTAGTTCTATCTAATTTATATAGTGTTACATAGCTTTTGTATAGAACTTTTAGAAACATATTCTTTTTTTCATTTCCCAGTTCAACTTCTTTCGAAACAAAGTATTCATCGTTCATCATTGTACTCTTAATCTGAAAGGCGTAAAAGTTTTGATGTTCTTGGTTTTCTCCAATAAATTGACATTGATTCGATGAACCTGATTCTAATTTAATATTAATAAGTCCATGTAAAGTGTCGTTGCCGTTGGTTACAATAAACCCTTTTTTATATCTATTTTGTGCTAATACAGATGATGATAAGAGCAGTGCAATGCAAGTTGCAATAAGAAAATAATTTTTTTTGAGCATTAGAATAATATATAGTTGTAAGATTTTTTTGAGGATAAAAGTATAAAAATATTGTAGAATTTGGTTTCTTAGTAGATATTTTAGCATACACATATTCGGAGATAGATGAGAAATCTTTTATTTTTATTGTTGTTAGGTTTTGGTAGTTGCTCAAGTTCCAAGGTAGAACTTGTTCAAGCCGATCTATTGGTCACTAATATTGATCAGTACTGTGGGAAAAGAGTTGCGATTGAAGGTGTTATTATTCACATTTGTGGGGTCGATGGAACAAAGATGAAGTTAAGAACCGACGGTGGGGCTATTGTAAAGGTTGTAACATCGAAAAATATTCCTTTTTTTGACGGGAAATTCTATAAGAAAAGGATTCGCGTTCAAGGTCTTGTACAGGAATCGAGAGTGGATAGTAGCTATGTTAGTAATGTTGAGGCATGCAAAGACTTATTATGCCATATCGATAATAATCCGTGCAAGGACTCCGTTTGGACAAGAAAACAGGTCGAAAAAGGACGAGCCGACTCACTTTCGCAGAATGATCTTGCACGATTAAGACGTAGAATGAAAGAGACAGGAAAGCCGTATGTTTCAACAGCGATTATCTGTGCTGACAATATTGAGATAATAGAAAAAGAGGACAATTAGTCCTCTTTTTCTATTAGTGTATGCTGATTTTATCAAATTAACTTTGCTTGAGAAAGAATAGCCTCCATCTCTTTTTGGAGTTTGAGAGCACGTTGTCGCGATGCATCTGCAAACCGTCCGGTGATATCTGCATAGATAATTCCACGCGATGAGTTTACAATTAGTCCGCAACGATGGTTTAAACCATACTCTGCAACCTTGGCAAGGTTTCCGCCTTGCTCTCCAACGCCTGGAACTAATAAAAAGTGATCGGGGGCAAGTTTGCGAACCTGAGCAAAATACTCTGGATGAGTTGCCCCTACAACGTACATCATATTGGCATCGCTACCCCAATGCATCGATTTTAGAACAACCTCTTCAAACACCTTGCGGCCAGTTTCCTTATTCTCTATTAACTGAAAATCGGAAAAACTATCGTTTGAGGTAATTGCAAGAAGAACTGTCCATTTCCCTTCGTGGCTTAAGTAGGGCGAAACCGAATCTTGCCCGAGGTAAGGCGAAACTGTAACGGCATCGCAGTTTATGCTATTAAAGTATGTTTTTGCATACATCCTAGCAGTACTCGAAATATCGCCACGTTTTGCATCGGCAATAATAAAAAGTTCTGGATGATGCTTCTTAATATACTTTACCGTTTTAACCAAACTATTCCAACCCGATGCTCCGTGAACCTCATAAAAAGCAAGGTTTGGCTTATAAGCAATTGCCAAATCGTGTGTAGAATCTATAATCGCTTTGTTGAACTCAAAAATGGGGTCTTCCTTTGTCAATAGGTGTTCCGGTATTTTGGTTAACTCGGTATCGAGTCCTACACAAAGGAAACTCTTTTTCTTACGAATTTGATCAAATAGTTGGTCTTGAGTCATTGCCGTATATTTTACTCTTCGCTTGCTGCTTTTAAGCGCTCTGCATTTTCAGCAAGTTGAAGTTTATCGATAACTTCCTGTATATCCCCATCGATAATAGCCGATAGGTTGTAAAGGGTAAGGTTAATTCGGTGATCGGTAACTCTACCTTGTGGGTAGTTGTATGTGCGAATCTTGGCTGAACGATCGCCGGTTGAAACCATGGTTTTACGTTTCGACGATATGTTATCCAAATATTTTTGGTACTCCAAGTTGTAGATACGAGTACGAAGTTCGGCCAGAGCCTTATCGAAGTTCTTTATCTGAGATTTTTGATCCTGACACTGAACTACAATTCCAGTTGGCATGTGAGTTAATCGGATTGCAGAATAGGTTGTGTTAACACTTTGTCCTCCAGGTCCCGATGCGCAGAATGTATCCTTGCGGATATCTTCCATCTTTAGATCGATATCAAACTCTTCGGCCTCGGGTAATACTGCAACAGTTGCAGCCGAGGTGTGAACTCTACCCTGAGTTTCGGTTTGAGGAACGCGTTGTACACGGTGTACACCCGATTCATACTTTAAAACACCATAAACTCCGTTTCCAGTTACATTTATTACAACTTCCTTGAATCCACCAACAGTTCCTTCGGAGGTGTTGGTAACTTCATACTTCCATCCTCTTCTTTCGAAGTATTTGGTGTACATACGGAATAGGTCACCGGCAAAAATACTTGCCTCGTCGCCACCAGTTCCAGCACGAATTTCCATTACGGCATTCTTTGAGTCCTCAGGATCGGCAGGTAGTAGTAATACTTTAAGTTCTGCCTCCAGTGTTTCCTGTTCCTCGGTTAAAGTATCTACTTCCATTTTGGCCATTTCTCGTAATTCCTCGTCCTTTTCGGTGGCCAGAATTTGTTTTGATGACTCAATGTTGCTGAGTACGTTTTTATACTTTTCGTAAGCTTCTACTACTGGTTCTAAAGAGCGATACTCTTTGTTAAGGCTGACAAATCGTTTCATATCGGCCATTACAGCAGGGTCTGTAATTTGCTGGCCAATTTCCTCAAATTTGTGCCTGATTCCTTCTAATTTTCTAAGTATGGTATTGTCTGACATATAACTTTAAATATTGTCGCAAATGTAAGCATAAATTTCACAGAGTGAAATGGTCGTGATAGAAATCAATTGATAGAACCATAGAATTCAGAAATTAAGAATATTCAGCATTTAGCACACCTTACAGAATTTTTATCCTATACTGCTTGTAAAAGTATGCTGTTAAATAGTCCTAATAGTTGAACTCTCCGAATCGAGATTTAATGGTTAGCTTTTTCCCTTCGTGCTCGCTACAGTAACCAACAATTTTTGCATCAACACCATGGTCTTTTGCTATAGCAATAATGTCATCGGCAAATTCGGGGAAAACATAAATTTCCATACGGTGTCCCATGTTGAAAACCTTATACATTTCCTGCCAAGAGGTTCCCGATTCCTGTTGAATTATTTTGAAGAGAGGTGGCAAATCGAATAGGTTATTCTTAACAATATGTATATTATCGACAAAATGCATAACCTTGGTTTGGGCTCCGCCCGAGCAATGAACTAGGCCATGAATTACTGGCCGGTAATTATCCAGAACATCCTTAATTATTGGTGCATATGTTCGGGTGGGAGAGAGAACCATTTTTCCAGCAGTAATCCCAATCTCGTTGATCATTTCGTCTAACCTGTAGTTTCCCGAATAAACTAGATCTAAAGGAACTGAAGGATCAAAGCTCTCAGGGTATTTATTGGCCAAATACTTTGCAAAAACATCATGCCTAGCCGATGTTAATCCGTTGCTTCCCATTCCACCGTTATACTCATTCTCATATTTGGCTTGTCCAAACGATGATAAGCCGATAATTACATCGCCATCCTGAATATTGCTGTTGGATATTATCTCGGAACGTTTAATTCGTGCCGTTACTGTAGAATCAACAATGACCGTGCGAACAAGATCGCCAACATCAGCAGTTTCGCCTCCTGTGAGGGTTATCCCAATGCCTTGTTTCCTTAATTCATCGCAAAACTCCTCGGTGCCCTGTATGATTGCGCTTATAACCTCGCCAGGAATTAGGTTTTTATTTCGACCAATGGTCGATGATAGTAAAATATTATTGGTGATTCCAACGCAGAGCAAATCATCGGTATTCATCACAATTGCATCCTGGGCAATTCCCTTCCAAACCGACATATCTCCAGTTTCGCGCCAGTAAGCATATGCCAGCGAAGATTTTGTTCCAGCTCCATCGGCATGCATTACTACGCAGTAGTCTGGATCGCCAGTTAGCGAATCGGGAACAACTTTACAGAATGCTTTGGGGAATAAGCCTTTATCGAGGTTGCTAATTGCGCTATGAACATCATCTTTAGAGGCGGATACACCTCGTTGGTCGTATCGGGAGTCTTTGCTCATTGTGATTTTTATTGACAAAGGTAATTGAGAATTTCCAATTGCCCAACCGGAAAATGTTAACAGATTGTTGATTACTATAATTGTGAAAAGAGTAGGACGAAAAGGGGCTAATACTTAAGCCCATCTATTACAATGAATTTTTTCTTTGCTTCGTTTTTCCAGCAGACCTCCTCGGGCGTTTCAACTAGCCATACTTTAACATCGGACTGTTTTGGGTCGTCTACAAAAATCAGAATTATTTGAGCTTCGTTCGGATTGGCAACCTCCATCATTATGCCCACTTTTTTGATCTCTTTTTCTTCGTAGACAATACAGAAGAACAAATCGGCATCCTTAGGATCATCTACAGCAAAAATCTTTAGTTTAGCCTCTTCAATAGTCTCTGCTTCATAAAATTTTTGAGAATAGCCATGTTTGGTTAGGGCTACTGTAAAAATGAGAAGAAGTAATATTTTAATCGCTCGGATCATTGGTGACTTTTACCTTAAAATCGATTAAAAGTTTTACAATTTATGTTCCAAAATAAGTTAGAATATCTAATTGTGATTCATCTTAAGCAAATCTAACTCTTTTTTAGCAAACAGTAGTAATGTCTTTCGAAAAGTTGATATAAAAACAGGGGCGTGTGCCCCTGTTCTATTTTTGTTGTTTTTTGTTTATTTCTTGGCCGGATAATCGTCGCGAAGAACTCTAAATTCGGTTCTACGGTTAATTTGATAAACAGCCTCCTTATTCTCTTCGCTGGTCAGTCCATCGGTAAATTTCTGATCGAGCGTAACGCCGATAGGTAAGAACGAGTAGCGGGCATTTAAAGCAGCATCAACAACCTTTGGTTGAGTTTGAGCATATCCTTTTGCCTTTAGTCGCTCTGTTGCAATTCCTTTTTCAATTAAATAATTAACAACCGATTGTGCACGTTTCTGAGAAAGTTCGTAGTTGTATTCCTGGGTACCTCTGCTATCGGTATGCGATGCTAACTCAATTGTAACAGTTGGGTTGTCGTTCAGGATTTCTACTAGCTTATCCAATGCTTCTTTCGATTCGGGACGAAGTTCCCACTTGTTGTAATCGTAGAAAATATTTGGAATTTCGATTGGTTTCTCGGTTGAGGTTATTCCAATTGCAACATCAAAATCTTTGCTGGTGGTTAGTCCTCGGGTTGTTTCTTTTGCCTTGTTGTTAAGGAAGCCTTTCTTTGATGCAATAACAACATAGTCGGTATTTGGAGTAAGGTTAAACTTGAAAGAGCCATCTTCCTGCGATTGCATTGTTACAATTGCTCCATCGCTACCAATAAGCTTAACAGTTGCCTCACTAATGGGCTCGTTCGTTTTATTGTCGGTTACTTTACCTATCATGTTGTAAATAATAGGAGGTAGGTAGAACATGTAGATATCGTCGGAACCTCGTCCTCCTTGTCGGCGCGATGAGAAGTAACCTGCCTCACGATCGTTCTCGAAAACAATACCGAAATCGTCGGCAGGCGAGTTCATCGGATAGCGCATATTCTCAACTTGCCAAGCGCCGCTTTCGTTGGCTTTTGCTTTAAACAAATCTAAACCGCCCATTCCAGGATGGCCATCGGACGAGAAGTAGAGAGTTCCATCGGCATGAACGTATGGAAAATTCTCATTGCCAGCAGTGTTTATTTCTCCTCCAAGGTTGATGGGTTCTCCCCATTCATCACTAGGCGAATTTCTGGTTATTTTCCATATGTCTAATCCTCCAAAACCGCCAGGAATGTTGCTTGTGAAATAGAGGGTTGTTCCATCGCTCGATAGTGATGGGTGAGCAACTATCATACTATCCGATGATATTTTTATTTCGTCGGGCGAGAGCCAACCCTCGTCGGTTCTTTTCGAGGTAAATATTTGGCACCCTAATTTATCGCGCTTGCTTACTTTGCAGCGGGTGAAGAAAATGTTGTTATAGTCGGATGTTAATGAACTAGTTCCTTCGTCGAATTGAGTATTTACGCTTTCGTCAATAGGTTTTGGAGCGCTCCATACACCTTTGGCATCGCGGGTCGATAGAAATATGTCGGTAAAGGACTCTCCTGTAACGGCGCTAGTTTTTCCGCCAGTTGTGCCTTTTCTGGAGCTGGTAAAAAAGAGTTCGGTATAATCATTCGATCCAAAGGATGGGCTGAACTCACTGTATTTAGTGTTAATTCCGCGCATATTAATAATTTCGTATCCCGAAGGGGTTTCCTTCCACTTCTTGGATAGTTCGCACGATTCAATGCCCGAATCGGCCAATTTATCGAGAGGTGCTAGTACTTTGTATTTTTGGTATTGCTCTATTGCTTCGTCATACTTTTCGCCCATTTTTAGCATTTCTGCGTAGTAAAAGAAGACCTTTGGATCGGGGCATTGACGAAGAATTGCTTTCTGATACCAAATCTGCGCTTGGCGAGCATTCCCAATTAGCCTATAGCAATTTCCTATTTTATAGAGATATTTCGAGAGTTCGGTCTTATCCTTGATTTTATCAATATCATCTTTGTATAGATCAATGGCTTCATAGTATCCACCAGCTTTGTATAGTGCTTCGGCTCTGGTTAATTTCGAGGTTTGTGCTGTAGCAACATTCGATAAAAGGTATACTCCAGCAACGAGTACTATGCCTTTTTTAATGGTTGACTTTAATCCAAACATAAATATGCCTTATCTTATTGAATGCAATTATACACTAAATGTATATTTATTATAACAGGTAAAGGTAAATATTATTTCATAGATATTGAAATATCTATAGCCAAACCATATTTGATACAATTTTCAGTATATACTTTGGATAACAAAAATCCCCGGAATATTCCGGGGACTTTCCCTAACATTGACCTTTAACCTATCTAATAAAAAGCATTTCACGGTATTTTGGAAGTGGCCACATTTCGTCGTCCACAATCATCTCAAGCTTATCAATATGGTATCGAATACTTTCGATGTATGGCTTAACTTTTTCAGAGTAGGCCGATGCTCTTTCAACAACATCTTCTACTAAGTTGGCTACTTTTCGGTTCTCAATCATCTCGTCAACCTGCTTACGAATTTCGTGAATATGTTCAGAAATTTCGTGTAGAAGATTTAATTGATGATTTGCCAGATTCTCGTATTCTTTCGGGAATAGTTCTTTTAAGCCCTTCACATTCGATATAAGAATGTTTTGGTAAGCAATGGCTGTGGGAATTATGTGGTTAATTGCCAAATCGCCTAGTACGCGAGCTTCAATTTGAACTTTCTTTAGGTAAATCTCGTTGCGAATCTCGAATCGAGCCTCAAGTTCCCTTTTCGAAAGAACCATGTTGCCCGTGAGCAACTCCTCCGATGATTCTAAAAGGAAAGTTTTGAAAGCCTCAATTGGGCTTTGTATGTTTGGTAATCCTCTGCGAGCCGCTTCGTCAATCCAGTCTTGGCTATAACCGTTACCTTCGAATCTAATTTGTTTCGATTCAATAATAACCTTGCGTAGGCACTGAATAACAGCCTCGTCTTTTTTGATACCATTGGCGATAACCTTTTCAACCTCAACCTTGAATTTGTTTAGCTGATCGGCAACGGCGGTATTCAGAATTATCATTGGCGAAGCGCAGCTGCCCGATGAACCAACGGCTCTGAACTCGAAACGGTTTCCTGTAAAGGCAAATGGAGATGTTCTGTTTCTATCGGTGTTGTCAAGCAGAATTTCAGGAATTTTACCAATGATATCTAGTTTTAGCTCGGTCTTTTCATCGGGCGTCATTTTCTGATCGCTCACTCTTTCTTCCAGCTCATCGAGTACTGCGCTAAGCGTTTTTCCGATGAAAACAGACATAATTGCAGGAGGAGCCTCATGTGCGCCAAGCCTGTGAGAGTTCGATTCTGAGGCAATGCTTCCGATTAGAAGAGCCGAATGATCCTGAACTGCTTTGATTGTGTTTACAAGGAAAGTCAGGAATTGCAGGTTGTTCTTTGGTGTTCTGCCTGGCGACAAAAGGTTTACCCCAGTGTCGGTAAGCATCGACCAGTTGTTGTGTTTTCCCGAGCCGTTTACACCTTTAAATGGTTTCTCGTGGAAAAGTATTTTGAACTTATGCTGACGGGCAACATTGTCCATTAGCGACATTATAAGCTGATTGTGATCTACAGCAAGATTCGCCTCCTCAAAAATAGGTGCACACTCAAATTGATTTGGGGCAACCTCGTTGTGGCGTGTTTTAACGGGGATACCTAATTTATATGCTTCAAGCTCAAAGTGACGCATGAAAGAGCCAACACGTGTTGGAATCGATCCAAAGTAATGATCCTCCAGCTGCTGATCCTTGGCGGCAGCATGTCCCATAAGGGTGCGTCCGCATAGAGCTAAGTCGGGGCGCGCATTGTAGAGCGATTCGTCCACTAGAAAATACTCTTGCTCCCAGCCTAAGGTGGCAAACACCTTCTTTACGTCTTTATCGAAATACTCCAGAACCGAAACCGCTGCCTTGTCCAATACTGTTAGCGATTTTAGAAGCGGGGTCTTGTAGTCTAATGCCTCGCCGGTATACGATACAAATATTGTAGGTATACAAAGGGTCTGGTCGAGAATAAACGCAGGTGATGATGGATCCCAGGCAGAGTATCCTCTGGCCTCGAATGTATTTCTGATTCCTCCGCTTGGAAAACTCGATGCATCGGGCTCTTGCTGAACAAGCATTTCACCTTTAAATTGCTCTATTGCTTTTCCGTTGCTATCGATCGATAGAAACGCATCATGCTTTTCGGCAGTGGCTCCATTCAATGGTTGAAACCAGTGGGTGTAATGGGTTGCACCCCGTTCCAGTGCCCATGCTTTCATTGCGGCTGCAACTTGTCCTGCAATTTTCCTGTCGATTCTACGACCTTCATCTATCGATGCAATCAGACTTTCATATGCATCGGACGATAGGTAGCGTTTCATTTTTTCCCTATCGAAGACATTCACTCCAAATATTTCCGAATACTTGGGATGTTCGCTTCCATTAAATTCTATTGGGGAGCGATTGACTGCTTCTTTGAATGCGGTGAACCTTTGTTTAGCCATGGTTTTAATTTTAGTATTTCGATGCAAAAGTATGAAAATATTTAATACGAGTAAAAATAAAAGGGGTATTTATTGATAAAAATATAAAAATATAAAATTTAGTTCAAAAATACAGGGGGGTGATGTGCGTGGAAATATTTTTTAGATTTTTGAAATGTGTTTTTATGTGTAATAATTATTGATGAAATAGATTTATCTTTACTGATGAACAAAGTATTTTATCTTCACGTTAATTGAATACATGTTTTGTGATTTATGGAAAGAGATAATAGGAAGTACTCCAACGATGAGATAACCGTTTTTTGGAGGCCATCGCTGTGTGTGCATGCATCAATTTGCTATACTAAGTTATTGTCCGTGTTTAACCCTCGTAAACGACCCTGGGTGAATATGAACGGTGGAACAACTCAGCAAATTATCGATATAGTTAACGAATGCCCAACCCGGGCGTTAACCTTTATGTGGAACAATCCGGCAATGAACGCCAAGGAGCTTTCGCCTAAAGCCGAAAAGGAGCTGTCGGAAAAGCAGGTCGAGGAATTTGCGGTAGAGCCAGTAAAGATTCAGGTAATGCCCAGTGGCCCTGTTTTGGTATCGGGCAACTTTCAGCTTTTAGACTCCGAAGGCCGGGATATTAAATCAATGAAAATGGTTTCGTTATGCAGGTGCGGGCATTCCAACGCACAGCCATTCTGCGATGGCACTCATTTTAAATTTGGCTTTAGCGATAAAGAATAATACTATGGAACAGAAAAAGAAAGTATCGGCATACCTACAGTTTACCAAGGAAGGCCCAATAAAAGTGGAGGGAAAGTTCTTTATTGTCGATTCGCAGGGGAATGATTTGAATGCCGATGAGCAGAATGAGGTATATTTGTGCTCCTGTGGAAAATCTAAAAGCAAACCTTTTTGCGACGATTCCCACAAAAAGTAAAACAAATTACGATACGCTGATTTTTGGATAGATGAATAGTAAAAACTTAAGCCCTTTAACGAGGGCTTTGCTATTGTTGGTTGGCTTGCTTTCGCTGGGGCTGGGTGTCATTGGAATTTTTTTGCCACTATTGCCAACTACACCTTTTTTACTGCTATCGGCATATTGCTTTATACGTAGCTCTCCAACGCTATACAATTGGCTGGTCAACAATAAAGCGTTAGGGCATTACATTCACAACTATATCGAGAATAGGGCCATTGAGCCAAGAGTTAAATGGTTTACCGTTGCGCTGCTTTGGGGATCAATACTCACTTCAGCTATAACGTTGAGCGTAGCGTTATGGGTAAAGGCATTGCTGATTGCAATTGCCATAGGTGTTACAGTTCATATTTTTAGATTGAACTAGGCTCTTGGAAAAAGCTACATCTTATAAATCCTTTACACAGCGTACCGAGAACCCCATAGTTTTAGGGTGGGTGTTTCGGATTATTCTATCATCGAAAAATACAAAACATCTGTACCAAGAGAGTGAGGTATCTAATTCAGTAGAGCACCACCAGAATGCATTGTTCCCGATATGACGGAAAAAATATTTATTTCCGCTACGTTCTCCTGCAGGGAGAGCATTGAATCCAAAAGAATCAAAACCATTACCGTTGGAATTCCATCCAAATTTGCTTTTCAACCTTTTTCCTGCATTGTATCCACGGAGCATTGGGGTATTCCAGATTGCATCGTTTGCTTTGTACTTTGTGTCTATATAGCCCTCTAGTTGTATCCAATTTTCGTCGGTTGGGACTCGCCAGCCAGCAGGACAAAGATTACCAGATCTTACAGCATACCAGTTATATAGAGCACCGTATTTAGTTGCATTACTGTCGGTATTGTGGTACCAACAGTATGCGCCGTTGTTTAAGTTTTGCCATATGCTATCTGATGTAACAAAAAGAATTTTGATACCATTATTATAGGTGGTTGTTTTTAGATTTTCTGCCATCCAAATTTGCTTTCCAATTACAACAGTTCTGTAAATATTGCCATCAATATCTGTAACAGTTCCTATGTCTATAGTTTGTGCCTTAGTCCATAAAGTACTTAGCAGAAAAAGTGGCAAAATAACCTTTTTAAATTTTTTCATTGTTTTACAAGAAAAGTTACCTTGAGTCAGAATTAGAGATAAATCTAAGTCTTATAAAAAGGGTGTCTCAAAATCTGAAACACCCTTCAAGTTTTTAGATCCTAGTCTTCTTGTAAGGATTTAGAAATAATAGTATTAAAATTTCCGTCGAAGATATTCTCCTGGAAATAAATGTTAGGATATTTTTTTATGAATTCAGATAGGAATTGCTTGAAATACTTATCATTTTGCTGGGTAAATCCAATGGGTGAAAGAGTAATATTGCTATCACCAAATTTTGTTCTTAGCATTTCGAAGTATTCTAAATCCTTTGTAATATTGCTCTGATTACTAGGCTGAAATCCTACAAGGCATTTTTTGTCGACTAGTTTTGCAACTATTGTGTCACTGAATATTTGCGGGTCTGAGCATAGCACGAAAAATGGTTTATTTGCTTTGTCAAGTATAATTTCAAGGTTATCAGAAGTGAGGTTATCGAGTAGTAGTCCAACTCCAGATTCTGATGAAATATTAATCAATGATTTTAGTTTTGAGGAATCGGCCAAAGCGCTCGATTGATTATTGATAATGGCCAATCTAAATCCATATTTAGCTATTACTTTGAGCATTAAATTGTCCAGACCTATAGCATCGGGGTTAAAAGCTGGCATTAATCCAGTTTTTCCACGCCAACTTGCAGTGGCAGATTCATATGCAGTTGGTGCAAGAAGGTATTTATCGTCTTGAGACAATTCCTCCCTAGTTTTTTCAAAAGAATTCAAAAGGGTGATAAAGTTTTCCTCCTTAGAGCTGGATTGAGCCTTATCTGAAAAATCAATAAAGGCATGATTTACTTTTCTATCCTTTAAGGTTTCTGTCATATTATCCGAAAGAATGGGTTTCATAAGAATAAAGTTTATTAGGTTTAGTTTATTCTCTTCCATTCTTTCTGGAGAAATGAAATTTTGGTTTGATGTCGCAATCTTTTCTATACAATGGTATATAAAGTCGCCTGTAAACTGAAGTATGTCAGTTTTGATTTTATCTGCATCGTCGCCGGGTTGATGGTAGTCGGGGTGAGACCCCGATGTCATTCCTGCGAAAGCAGGCACACCTTTCCTAAGAAATCCATTATGGTCGCTACCGCCAATCCCTCCTGGTTCCCAGTTTATTCTCTTTAAAGTAGTTGAATCTGTATTGTTTTTGATAAACTCAGATACTTCGGGGGCAAATTCGGTACCGGGCATATCTAAATTTCCGTCACCTAAGCCAACCATATCTAGATTAAAGTAAACCACGATTTTACTCAAATCTAGTGTTGGTTTTTCGCACCATGCTTCAGACCCTAAAAGACCCATTTCTTCGCCAGTCCAACCAACAAATACAATTGACCTTTTGGGCTTAAATTTATTTTTAACCATAGCTTGTGCAATTCCCAGAGCAATGGATGGTCCCGATGCATTATCATCAGCTCCATTACAAATATTACCAGCATCGTCCATACCAATATGATCGATATGTCCACCAATTACAATGTATTCGTTCTTTAACTTTGGATCGGTTCCTGGTAGCATTGCAAGGACATTTCTGGTAGGTTTGGGCGTTTTTCCTGTTGTTGCAGCGCTCATCTTGGCTATTTTTCCAGTGCTAAACGATACATTCTCTTTTTCAATGGCTCTATTCATTCTGTAGTAAGGAGTGGGTGCTTTGTAGAGGATAAAACGAGCCACTCTTTCATCGACCATAAAAACAGGAAAGTTGGAAATAACATTTTTTTCAGCCAAGTAATTATTGTAGTAAGGAGTTAGTTTTGGTGCATTAAATCTATCTACTGTATTGTAGAATAGTATTCCTAAAGCGCCATTCCTTGAGCAGTACTCAGCTTTAATTGAATCAATACAATAGGCTCTCCATCCCTCAACATTCTTTAAAGGGGCACCACGTTTGATTAGCACAATCTTATTCTTGATATCAATATTTTCGAAATCGTTACGGTTCTTTTCGGGGGCATAAATTCCATAACCAGCAAATACTATTTCGGCCTCAGCAGTGCCTCCATCGCTATTGTAGGCCAACCAAAACTCTTCGTCCCAACCTGTTATGAATGCTCGATCCTCGATGGTAAGTGTGGGCTGAATATTTTCGTTATAGTCTGGTACGGAGTAGTTGTAAAAATAGGATCCATTATCGCCAACGGGAAGTAATTTCAATTTCTTGAACTCGTTGGCAAAATACTCTTCAGTCATTACACAGCCACTGGTTGCGGTTTGCCTTCCTTGAAACTCATCGGAGGCAATATGGCTAATAATTGACTTTATTTTGTCACCATCAACTTTGTTTTTCAGTTGTGCCCTAAGGGAATGGCTAAATAGTGAAAACACTATTATTCCGAACAAAATACATGTTTTCTTCATTGTTTAATGTTTTTGTGATAGATAATTTAGCTTTAATAGTTATTTGATTATTAATTATATATTCTTATTTTAAAGATTATTATGGTATAAATTTAATATTTAATAGTTTTCTTTCAACAAGTTTGATTTAGAATGGTAAAAAAGATTAATAAACATTCAGTTTATTAATACTTTATCTACTTTGTAACCCGAGATATTATTTAGTATAAAAGATGGAAGTAGAATACAAGGTGATAAGTCGTAAAATATTTTTAAGACATAGATTATAGATCTAAATTTAAAACGATAAAAAAGCCAGATGGTAATTATCTGGCTTTTAGTAAAAGAATAAACTATTTAATAATAATCTTTTTATATCCAGAATTTTCATTGATAAATATGAATTTAAGGATATACACTCCTTGGTTAATTCCTTGAATATTAATTGAATTGGAAGATATTTCATTATTCTCAAAAGTTTTAACTTTATTTCCAGACATATCAAAAAGTTCAATTTTTTCGATTGTTGCCTTCTGTTTTTTTTGATTAAAATAAATGAAATCCTTCGTAGGAATTGGATAAATGTTTATGTTAAATGCTTCAATATTTGAAATTCCAGTTGTTTCTACAACAACTTCTTTAGTGGCAATGCAACCTCCATTATCTTTTACATAAGCAGTGTATGTTCCCGCTGGAATATCGGTAAAGAAACTTTCTGACTGGAATTGTGATCCGTTCATAGAGTATGTGTAAGGCTGTCTTCCACCGTATGCTACAATATTAAGTTCTTTATTTTGACTTTGATTAATATCGCTTATTGTAACATAGTCTATGGCAAGTTGATCGGGATTAATGATGTTAGTGCTAAACAACAGTTGGGTACAACCTTCTTGGTCTCGAACATATATCGAATAATCTCCAGGGCCAAGGTTAGTAAAGATATTATTTTTTTGGTATTCAATGTTGTTTAAGCTGAACTCGAACCCACCCCAACCACCAGCAGGACTGGCTGTAATTTCTGCATCATTGTCATCGCGACATGTTATTTCTTTTGTTACATCTGCCGTGCCAGTAATGTATTCTGGATTACTAACAGTATAAACATTAGAGGTATCGGTGCAGCCCGATTCATCCATCGCAACAACAACGTAGTTTCCATCAGCCAGATAACTGTAGATTGTTTCCGCAGAAAAAACACCATCGTTTAGTTTATAGGTAACACTTCCTGTTCCACCAGTTGAGGTAATATTTATCTCGGCTGGGTCTCCATTGCAAATTCTTTGTGTAAAAGCAATTTCAATGGTAGGGCCATTCAACACTGTTAGCTGAAAACTTTGAGTCGATATGTTTTCGTCAGCATCGGTAACAGAAATAGTAATATCAGTTACACCAGCACTTACAGGTTCAACGGAAAGGATATATGTTCCTTCACTTCCAGTAATATTGGCATTCGATAAGGGTAAAACGGTTTCATTAGAAATACTTACGCCAAAAGATAAAGTGCTTGGATTGTCATCTGTGACCGAGAATGAAATATTGCTACGATCGCCGTTGCAAACAGATTTGTTGTCAATAACTGATATTTCAGGACTACTGCCTGCATATCCATTAACTGCAATTAGTTGTTCATTCATTCCTGGCGATTTAACAGATATATTTCCATTATGAATACCATTTACGGTGGGTTTAAATCTTACGTAAATAGTGGTGGTTTCAACTGAACCATATAATGGGAAAAGGTAGAGTTGACCGAAGAAACCTGCTCCTGAAGTTAGCGAAATCTCATAACCAGTGGGAGCCTCAATGGTTATTGCGTTAATTAAATTGATGCCTGAGATTGTAAAATATTGTTCTGCAGAGGCTGTTCCAACATCAATTGTTCCAAAATTACTTAGTACTCCAACTATTGTTACTATAGGAATTGTAATTCCCGATCCTTGATAATACCCAATGTTAATACCGTATGCATTATCTCCAGTATTTAATACAGGTGACCCAACTAGCACGCTAATATTTCCATTTTCTGGATCGGCAAATAATGGATCGGCTTCAATATTATTACCCATATCGGTGCCGATATCTGAATTCCATGCAGAACTCGGCGATCCAGTTATCAAACAGTGGTTAAAAGAAGGGTTTGCTGTTCCGCTTAATGCGGTTTTGAAAATCTGCGATTCTGGATTCCCAAAGAAAATAGTATTATTAAAAACAGGACTTGCAGTCCCATCTTCGCCATGAACAAAAATGGCATTTCCATTATTTGAGCCACAACTATTGTTGTAGAAGGTGGCATTCGAAATTGTTGATGAAACAATACCTGGTTCGCCAGCATATCCCCCCAAAAAGAATATACCACCACCACTAGCATTTGCTGTATTATTTGCAAAGGCAACTCCTTTTAAAATAGGATTAATACTAGCATTTGGACCTGCAGCCATGTAAATACCACCACCACAACCAGAAGTGTAATATGCGTAATTACTGTCGAATACAACATTCTCTATTGTAGGTGAAATTTGTGCATAAGAATCAATTAGGCCATCCATATAGATTCCGCCTCCCGATCGGGCACGGTTATTTTTAATAATCAGATTCCTGAGTAAAGGATTACAATCCTTATTTGCCCCCATTTGCATGTAAATTCCACCCCCATTTGCCGATTCTAGAGACGAACCGGCTGAATAACCCCCACTAATTGTAAAACCATCTAAAATAGTTGTGTTCGACATGGCTGTATTCCAAGCATCAAATATTACAACAGAGTAACTGTTGTCTGTAATATATCCCGACCCATCATTTTCTGCTAAATCGCCAGAGAGAATAGTTTCATTAGTTATAAAATCACAGTTATCAATAACTTCTTGGTTAATCGTTTCGTTTCCGACAAAACCACCCAAGATTTTAACACCTGCAACCATGCTGAATGCAATTGTTTTGTCAGATGTAGAAGGAGTGTAACTTCCCTTGGCTACAATAACCGTATCTCCGGCAGAAACGACTGATAATGCTGATTGCAAGTTGGTAAACGCATTTACCCAACTTGAACCATTGGAATTATCACCAGATTTTGACACATAATATTTAGTGGCGTATAAATGGTTGGAAACACTGATAGAACATATCAGTAATATCAGCATTATGATTCGTTTGTAAGTTTTCCTCATAAGACTATTTTTATTAATAATATAGATATTGCAAATTAGTTTGATTATCAACTGTAATGATTTTAATGTGAATGAGATAAATCATTTTTGAGTGATGCTATAAATCAATTGATTTAAACACTTTTCAATTTTTTAAAATGACAGAAATCGGAGTGGCTGCTTTCGTGGAATTATAAGTAGAGCTTTAGTTGTTATGTTTACTGTCGGTTTATATATCTTATTTATAGTTAAATAAGATATGTTGATCAAAATTTAAGCGAATTTAAATTCTGATTAAATTTATTTATACATTTGATGCTTGTATAAGCATAACCCACTTATCTAAAAAAGGTTATAGGTTTTTAAACTTCAGTAATAATTTCTTAATTTTTTATATGAAAAAAAGAGTTGTATTTACCGTAATTTTTTCACTATTGTTATCTCAATTTACTCCGGCACAAGATCGGGCTACTGCAGAGAAGTATGCAACACAGGCATCTACAGCACGGCAGAATGGCAATGCGCAAGAGGCTATTCGTTTGTACACGTTGGCCATTAATGCAGCCCCTACTCGTGGTTCCTATTACAAATCAAGAGCGTGGGTTTACAAATCAATTAAGGAGTATAATCTTGCCATTGCTGACTATAACTCTGCAATTTCTGTAGAAACATACACTCCTTATAAAGTGGAGTACTACCAAGAGATTGCAAAGTTATACTGGTACATGGATAAATCATCGCTTGCAATATTCAATTGCTCCCAAGCCGTTGATTTGGCAAAATCTTCTGTGGAGAATATCGAAGAATTAATTAACAGTTATGCTTTAAGAGCTAAGATTCAAAAAAGTATTGGCAATAATGTGGGTTTTGAGGAAGACATTGTCAATATTGGTAGTTGCAATATAACCGGCGGGGATGATTACTGTGCAAGAGCGGAGGTGTATAAAGATCTGGGCTTGTTCCAAAAAGCAATTGATGATTACACAAAGGCGATTTCCGCTGTGGCGACGAGTGACAATGCTGTACAGCTACAGGAGTATTACTACTTACGTCGAGCCTATGTCAAATCAGATATGGGTGACTACGAGGGAGCTATTGCCGACTACACTTCCTCAATTCAATTAGACCCCGATGGATCGAAATTTATGAGCAGAGCAAATGCGTATGAAAAAGCAGGGCGATACCAAAAAGCGATTGATGACGATACAAATGCTATGACTTATTTCCGGGATGATAAGTCTAAGGGAACATTGTCTTCGGTTTACAATAATAGGGGATGGCATAAGAAATGTACAAAAGATTATGTAGGAGCACAAGTGGATTATAGTACTGCAATTCAAATTAATCCCGATAACGGATCTGCGTACTGGAACAGGGGGTTGACTTATGCAGAGGTAGGGCTTAGAGAGGATGCTGTAGCTAGCTATACTCAGGCTATGAAATACTATCAGAATGACCCCGATAATTTGGCAAAACTATACTATCTTCGAGGGTCTAATTGTTCTGGTCAGGATGCCATGAATGATTTTAGTAAGGCAATAGAGTTAAATCCAAAGTATTACTCGGCATACTGGAGCAGGGCAAATGCTTTTAAATTACAAGGACAATACCCGAAAGCGCTTGATGATTATACTGCAGCAATCTCAGTGTTAAAGTCTAAATTCGTAAAAAGTTTGGTTCTTCAAGACCGTGCTGATACAAAAATTTTAATGGGCGATTATGATGGTGCAGTAAACGATTACAATCAATGCATCGATATTGAACCAAGTGCATCATCGTACTACTATAGGGGAAAATTTCTATCGATTTATATGAATAAATCGACAGAGGCCAGATCCGATTTCGAAAAAGCTTTGAGTTTGATGGATAGCAAATCTATATTATATCCGTTTTGCCTTTACTTTTTAGGTGATAGGGAGAATGCAATTGCATCGATGAGGACTCTTATTAACACAGAACTTACACCACAGTTTGGTTACTATAATCTTGCTTGCCTTCATTCTTTAATGGGGAACGAGAAGGAGGCTATTGTATGTTTAGACTCAGCGCTATACAATGGCTATAAAGATCATAAAGGGTTGAAAACCGATGAGGATTTCATCAATATTAAGTTTAAGCCTGCGTTTAAGACGTTACTGGCAAAATACCAAATTCCTTACGATATCAAAATTGAGAATTTAACAAGGCTGATTACTCAAGACGTTAGAGTAGAGTTTGGGAAATGGCAGGAGAAGGGAGAGTTTGAGACCAACCAACAGTACATGGAGCGTATGAAAACTCGTGAGGCAAAGGTTGCGGAACTTACCACTAAGGCAACCGATAGGTACAAAAAGATTCATATGGAGGAGGTTAAGGGAAAAGGATTTACTTTAGATAAATACGATGCAGAGAGTCAAACCTTTAAGATGACATCCGCTGAGAGTGGCGATGTTGCAATAGTTAGTGTTCCTTTAGCTGATGCTCCATCATTTAAGGATAATCAGGCAAAGTTGAAGATATCTAAACAGAACTACATCATCCAGAATAACAATTGGGCATTAAGCTATATGGAAGTGCAAAACCCTGCTAACGGGAAGATTTACAAATTTGATATTACGAAACAGGCCAACTACGATCCACGTTCTAAATTTGTTCTCAATTATGCCGATATTAAGGTTGATATACCCAACGAGGAGGTTAAAATTGTTCAGCAAACAACTGCTCAGTCCGATAAGAAGATTGTGTTAGGACGTCCAGAAATAGATACCAATATTCCGGTATCGAATGTTCAGAAAACTAATACTTACTGTTTAATTATTGGAAATGAGGATTACAGTTCGTTCCAGACAGGGCTATCAACAGAAGTAAATGTGGACTACGCTGCAAACGACGCAAAGATTTTCAAGGAATACTGTAATAAAACGCTGGGAATTCCAGAGAAGCAAATCAAGTTGCTGGTTAATGCAACTGCTGGGCAAATGAATCAGGGGATTGCTTGGATTAATAATCTTGCAAAAATTGATAACGGTAGTGCTGAGATCATTTTTTACTACTCAGGGCATGGTTTACCTGATGAGCAAACTAAGGAGGCGTACCTTATCCCTGTGGATATTAGCGGGAGCAATGTAACTCAGGGTATCAAGTTAAATGATGTTTATGCCAAGTTGAATGAATTCCCTGCAAAGAAAGTGACTGTTTTTCTTGATGCTTGCTTTAGTGGAGGAGCACGTAATCAAGGGTTAATTGCCATGAAAGGCGTAAAGGTAAGACCAAAGGATAACCTTGTAGCTGGGAATATGGTTGTGTTCTCATCGAGTACAGGTGAAGAATCTTCAGGTGTTTATCGAGATATGCAGCATGGTTATATGACCTACTTCTTACTCAAAAAATTGCAGGAAACCAAGGGTGATATTAACTATAAGGATATTGCAGATTACATTATTGAAAGCGTTAAGAAGGAAACAGCATTGAATGGAAAAATTCAAACTCCACAGTTAAACTATAGTCCAAGTGTTGATGGCGTTTGGGATGGATGGAAGATAAAGTAAGGACATAGAAGCATAGTAAAAGAAATGCGAGGCAGCACCTCGCTTTTCTTTTACTTTTTGATATTTTAAATTTTACTTCGCTTAATTGCATCCTCAATTACAAGCGTAAACATATCGCGCATATTTCCACCCATTGCTTTAACCTGTTGTGGAATTATGCTGGCCTCGCTCATCCCTGGAACTGTATTTATTTCTAGGAAATAAACCCTGTCGTTATCAACAATATAGTCAACGCGAACAATTCCATGGCAATCAAGCCTATCGTATATTTCTGATGAGAGGTCTTGCATCTTTTTCATAAGGTTGTCAGAAATTTCGGCAGGGGTAACTTCTTTCGATTTACTGAGGTATTTTGCCTCATAGTCGAAGAATTCGTTCATGGAGATTATTTCGGTTACAGGCATTAAAATCTTCTTACCGTCCGATTTAAATACTCCGCTAGAGAACTCTCTACCTGCTATGAACTCTTCCAAAATGATTGTTTTATCCTCCTTGAATGCATTGTCAATGGCAGGAATTAAATCATCGGCAAACTTAACCTTGCTTACACCGTAGCTGCTGCCACTCTCGTTGGGTTTGACAAAAATTGGTAAACCTAGAGTTTTTATGATGCTTTCGGTATCGAACTTCTGTCCACGTTTTAGAATGATTCCTTTTGCCAAATGAACACCAGTTTCCTTAACCAGTTCCTTGCAGTAGTATTTATTAAAGGTAACCGATGAGTTCATAACACTTCCCGAGGTGTAAGGAATATTCATCATCTCAAGGTAGCCTTGTAGTAAGCCGTTCTCGCCAGGTGTACCGTGGATTGCAATTAATGCACAGTCGAAATGTATTTTCTCGCCTTTAATTGTAGCCGTAAAGTCATTCTTATCAATACAAATTTCGCCTAATTCGGGATGCTTTAAAACCCAATCTATACCTTTAATATATATAGTGTATGTGTTGTATTTGTTTGAGTCGATCCAGCTAGCGATTTGCGCTGCGCTTTTAAGCGAAATATTTGCCTCGGAAGAATTGCCTCCTGCAAGTATTGCAATATTCAACTTTGTTTCCATGATATAATCAAATTTCAATGCAAAGCTGCAAGAAATTTAGGAGATTTAAAAGCATAATTTAAATTAGTTTGGGCCGTGCCTATAAAGAAAATAGGGTGACTAGTTAATCCATAGTTTCTTTATGTAAAATTGTTCGCTGGATATTTTCATACCTTATTTATACTATGGTTTAAATGAGTTCAATTTTTTAAGAAAAAAATCTAACTAAATTTCTCTAATATAATCATCAAGCGAATCTTCGGGTTTTAGGCTGAACTTTTTCCTTAGTAGATATCTGTTGGTTTTGATTGTGGCTGGAAGAACCGAAATCATTTGACTAATCTGTTTCGAAGTCATCCCTAAACGAATATAAGCACATAACCGTAATTCATTTTCCGATAGATTAGGGAATAAGTTTTTAAGTTTATAGAAGAAATTGGGATGCACTTTTTCAAAATGAAGTTTAAATGATTCCCATTCATTCTCGGAGCGGAGGTTATCAGTAATTAATTTTCGTAGTGAGGATTCGCATGAATTAGACATTTCTTTATTGCTTCTAAATCGCTCCATTTGAGTTAGCAGATTGTTGAGAATTCCATTCTTTTCACTAAGAATTAGTGTGGAGGAGCTTAGCTCTCTATTCTGCGAATCAATTTCGAGTTGAAGATTCTTGTTCTGTAGTTCTTCGTTTTGTAGACGACCTTCGGTAATTCTTTTCTTTTGCCAAATATAAAGAAGCACAAGCAGCGATCCGAGAATTAAACCTATGGCAATTAATATGGTTATGGTAATTTGTTTTTTACGGAGTTCGTTTTTTTGGTGTTCAATTATTAGTTGGTTTTGATATTCCTTGATAGCAATACCTGCTTCTATTTTGTTAATCTCCGAAATCTTATCAGAGCCTTGTATAGAATCTTTAACATATAAATATTTGGTAACATATAAATATGAGTTATGCCAGTCCTTTTTCTTTTCATAAACCTTTGATATGTTCACAAGGGAAGGGACTAGGAGTCTACTGGTCTTGTTTCTTATGGCATAATCATAAGTTCCATTGAAACAATATAAAGCACTATCTAATTGATTATTACTCAGATGCATGCTGCCTATGTTTAATTTTGTGACATTAAGTAGGTATTCATTATCGTATGCGTTGGCCAGTTTATATGCTTTCTTAGCATATTCGTTTTTTTTCTCGATATCTTTTAATGAATTGTTAAGATTATTATATATTGTAACTAGAACATTGGTGTCAAGTACAATGTCTTTTTTTTGCAAGATATCTTCAAGAATCTTAATTGTTTCATCCGTTTTTCCAATGTTATTATAAACAACTGCTATATTAACCATATTAGTTACAACCAGATCTTGGAGGTTAATTTCTTCATATAGTTGGTTAGCCGTGAGTAAATATTCCAACGCTTTTTCGTTTTCCTCCAACTCGCTCATTAAGATTCCAAGCCAACGATTAATGTTTGCTTGATGTTTAATATCTCCAAAGTATTCAAATTCAGCTAAGAGATTAAGATAGTTTTTGAATTGACTGATATAGTTTTCTTTGTTTTGGACAGGGTTAACCATTAAGTAGCGAATTCTGGCATAGTCATACCTATATTCAACTGTATCTAGCAGTTTTAGTGCTTCATTTAAGAAGATTGTCTTGTTTGCATTGCTTGCAGTTGGGCTTTTAACCTCGAAATTTGCTTTCCAGAAAAGGTAACGACACTTTAAAATAGTCAGTTGCGTTTCATTTGCTATTGAGTTTAACGAATCAAGCATCACAGGAATTCTTGGATCGTTTGCCTGTGTTTGTTCAATTTCATTTACAATAGAGTCGAACGTGTGATTAACTGGCTTCCATGGATAATTCTGTATAGAATGGCCTAGCAATGGATTAAGAAATAGAGCAACAATTATTAAAATAAATCGTAACATAGTATCAAAAATTAAGTGCATAAAGATGGTGATTTTTTTGATACAGATAAACTCAAAAAATCTACTCATTTTTTCAGTTTAAACAGTCTTGTTATTATATAAGTATATTGATTAATAGTATTTTAATTGTTTTTTGTCAAAATAAAAAATATCCCCATCTACCATTTATCTACCTATCAAAAAATACTTTCAAGGGAGTTGAAGTATACATTTGAACTTTCGAAAACTTAACGTAAAGTTAAATTTAAACCAAACTCCTATGAAAAGATTTTACTTGATTTTGATTTTGTTACTTTCATTGGCATTTATAGGTTTTGCGCAGGGAAGTAAATCGACTCTTTTAAGTGAGGGTTTTGAAAGTTCAACATTTCCACCGGAAGAGTGGACTACAAAAAATATTGATGGCTATAATCAATGGAGTAGTTATTCCGGGGGAGCAAATAGTTCATCGTATGCTGCTAGTGTTGGTTATGGATCTATAACTCAAGAGAACTGGCTTATAACACCACAGTTGATGCCATCGAGTACAGACAATCAATTAACTTTTTGGGCTAAGACTAGTGGTGCATATTCTACTATTTATTTTAATGTAAAAGTATCAACTACCGACAATAATTTAGAAAGTTTTAGTTCAACATCGCTGTTTGCTATGGAAAATTCTAGCGATGCAACAGAAATATCGTCAACTTGGACTCAATATACTGTAGATCTTTCATCCTTTATTGATCAACCTTTATTTATTGGATTTCAGATAGTAGGTGGAGGTGATAGGATACATCTTGATGATATAACAGGAATACCTTATGCAGAATTTGCAAATGATCTTAAAGTGAAGTCTTTAATTATACCTTCCACAACTGATTTTAAATTCGATGGTGATAATGTTGCACTTTCTGCAATAATAAAGAATATTGGAACAACTGATCAAACCAATGCTGCAATCAATTTTAAGGTAGATGGTATTAGTGTTAAGTCTGAATTGTTATCGATTGCCGCAGGTGTTACAGACACGGTTTCTATTACTTGGACAGCAACAGTTGGTTTGCATAGCGTTACTGTTGAGGTACCTAGCGATGATAATAGTTTTGCTAATAGTCAAAATGGTAACTTAATAGTATATCCAGCTGGCAGTTTGGTTGAAAGTTTTGAGGGGACGACTTTTCCTCCGACTAACTGGACTAACGAAAGTTCAAAATGGTTGGGTGCAACATTTAACTATTACAACGGAACTAAATGTGCTGGAGTGTATTCATCAAATTATAAACTGATAACACCAAAATTGATTATTGCTGATGGCGATTCTCTTTCCTTTTATGGATATGCATATACCGGTAATACATTTTCTGTTTTATCTTCGGAGGATTTAATAAAATGGGATACTCTTGGCAATTATGCAGGAACATCCTCCAATGTGAATTATAAGATATACTTTAATGGTACAAACAATGCTTCATCAATAGGTAACAGATACATTGCATTTGTTGCCGGAGGACAATATGGTTCGCTCTATGTTGATATGGTTTCGGGCCCTCAAATTTATCCTGTTACTGATGATTTTGAATTGCTTTCCTTTGCTAAGAAAACTAATGCTGATTTTGCAAGAGCCGGATCACCTGTAGATTTCACTGTTGTTGTTAGGAACAATGCAGCGGTAAGTCAAAGCAAAACGGTTTATTTGAAGGATGGCTCAACGGTGCTGGTTTCGGCTGATTCTAAAACGTTAAATCAAGGAGAGACCGATACATTAACAATCTCATGGATTCCAGATCAGGGTTATCCAACTATCACGTTAACAGCCGAGTTACCCAGTGACGATATTCTTGGAAACAATAAGGCAACTATAGGCACTTATGTTTATCCGAAAGATCCAGTATCTGCAAATATTTCTTTGGACTTTGAATCTGCGACATCTTTGCCTGATTATTGGATATCTGATAATATCAGTTCGGCTACATGGAAGGTTGTTTCAGGGCAAGTCTATAGCCCTTCATGTACTGCACATAAAGGTGTTTCAATGCTCGATTTCCAGTGCTACGCAAATATAGGTGATGTAAAGTTAACCTCTCCGTGGTTGAACTTACCTTATAATACCTATAAAATATCATTTTGGTTGTATCGTGATGCTACCACTTGGTATGCGACTAAGGCTGATCTGGTAAATGTTCGTGTTAACAGTATGCCTGATACCAGTGGATCTGTATTGGTTGGAACAATAAATCGTTCGACAACTCTTGAGCCTACTGTTGCAGCTGCGGGATGGTATTACTATGAATTCTACGCTGATTGCAGCAATATTTCAACTGGTTTTGTAATCTTCGAAGGTGTTTCGGTTGCTAGTTACAATAATATTTACATTGACGATTTATCTATAGAAGGAATACCTCCTTATGATGCATCGTTAACAGCAATCAATGCTCCAACAAATACCATTTGGGGATATCCAACTGCAAGTAAAGATGTAAAGGTTGTTCTAAAAAATACAGGGGAGAATCCTTTAAACTCGGCAACTATTCATTGGTCAGTAAATGGTGATGCACAAACCGATTATGCGTGGAATGGATCTTTGGACTATACAGAATCCGATACTGTTACAATTGCAATGGATCATTCATTTGACGCCGGGGCTGTTTATAGCATTGAGGCAACTGTTGATGCAGTTAATGACACAATTACTTCTAATAATACTGTTCAGGGAAGTGTAAATGTTAAACTTTCATTACCATTACCTTACGCAAATGGATTTGAGGATGCAACAAATTCTACCGAGGATTGGCTTGTTAAAGATATGGATGGCGATGGATTCTCGTGGGAGGTAAGTTCTGCTTCTCCAAAATTTGGTAGTCAACATATCCGTTCGGCTTCTTATAATGAAACTACCTCCGAAGAGCTTACGCCCGATAACTGGCTGATTTCTCCAGGTTTATACATTGCCCATAATAAGGCATACTTATCGTACTATGTTGGTGCTGGTGATGATAGTTACTTTGCTGAGAAATATCAAGTATTGATTTCTGAAACAGAAACAGACACTGCTGACTTTTCAACAGTACTTCATACTGAAACATTGACAGAGAAAGCCTATAAGCAAGTAGTATTAGACTTGAACGAGTATCAGGGCAAAACCATATTTATAGCGTTCCGTCATTTCGATTGTACCAATAACTTATACCTCAATGTTGATAGCGTAGCGCTATACTATCCGGCTGTATACAATGTAACATTGACTGCAAATCCTGTTGAGGCAGGTACCGTTAGCGATAATATTGAGTTTATAGAGGGGGAAAGTATTACAGCTAAGGCAACCGCGAATGCTGGCTACGAATTTGTAAATTGGACCGAAGGGAGCGTAGAGATTAGCACAAATCCGGACTATACCTATACTCCAACAGCAGAGAACCATTCGCTAGTAGCAAATTTCAATCTACTTACTTATACAATCTCAGCAACAGCTGGTGAAAATGGTAGTATTACTCCATCAGGAGATGTTGTATTGAATTATGGTTCAGACCAAGAGTTTGCTATTACTCCAAATATAGGCTATGAAGTTGCTGATGTGCAGGTTGACGGATCAAGCGTTGGCGCTGTTAGTAGCTATAAGTTTAGCAACGTTACTGCTAACCATACAATTTCTGTTAGTTTCAATCTACTTACCTATACAATCTCAGCAACCGCAGGTGAAAATGGTAGCATTACTCCTTCTGGAGATGTGGTAGTAAATTATGGCACAGATCAGGAGTTTGCTTTCACACCTATCACCGGTTATAAAGTTTCCAGTGTACAGGTTGACGGATCAAGCGTTGGTGCTGTTAATACCTATAAATTCACAGGAGTGGTTGCAAACCATAGCATTTCTGTTGCTTTTGAAGAGTTAACCTATACTGTAACATTTACAGTATTGCATGGAACAGATCCTGTATCAGGCGTAAATATTTCAATTGATGGAGTTTCTGGCGCTTTGACTAGCAATGCATCGGGTGTTGCAACCGTAGAGTTGAAGAATGGTACGTATGCCTATACTATTACAGCGAATGGATATGATACATACACTGGAAACTTAACAGTAACTGGTAGTAATCTAGATTTAACTGTAAATATTACAGCAACAGGAATTGGCAATAATACCCTATCCAGCGTATCTGTTTACCCCAATCCATTTAACACCTTTGTTAAGGTTGATAATACTAGCAATGTTGCCGTAGTAATTGTTTCGGATATTATTGGAAATGAGGTTAAACGATTACATGTAGGCAGCTCAGAATCTCTAACCATCAACCTAAACCTTCCAGCTGGAACATATTTATTCACGTTTATCGACAATAACGGCAATCGTATTACTAAGAAACTAATTAAGAGGTAAATACATAAGAGTTTGAAGAGAATCAGCCCCTTGGGGTTGGTTCTTTGACTACTCTTGAAACTAGTTTAGTGCACAATGATTTATTGTTTTGATGTGTAGTGAAAGTGTTGGTTATAAAGATTGTTTTTTCCTATCCATTCATTCTTACTCTTAATAATCCTCAGAATTACCAATAAAGGCACTATGCTTATTTATGTTTAACTAAAACCAAAGCCTATGATTAATTACTCAAGACAGTTAAAACTGGAACAATGTTCTATTCTTTTTCCTCATCGGTTCGAGGGTGAGGTTGATTTGGAAGTTTTAAAGTTGAATTCACAAAAAACGAATTCTCTTCTTATTAACAAATTCAATAGTACCAAATTATGAGAGTTTACGGAAAGTTGATTTCTTTATTAGTGTTTTTATTGGTTTATGGCAATGCGTTGTTTGCCCAGATAAGCCAAGGAGGAACACCGCCTAGTTTTAAATTTAGCGGGAAGGAATGGGGGGACGTATTGAAGGCTAAACAGATTGCAGTAGATTTTACCAGGGAGGAGTTAATAGCAAAAGATGCTAAAAACAAAGATAATTACGGAACTCCACCTCGTTTAGCCATTGCAATTCCAGTTGAACTAAACATGGACAATTCGGGCGAGTGGACTACGCTTCCCGATGGACAGGAAATATGGCGTTTACGAATTAAGGCCGAAAATGCCATTGCGATTATTCTTTCGTATAAAAATTTATTTATACCCGAAGGAGCCGAGTTATTCCTATACAATGCGCAGCATACACAGGTAATAGGTGCTTTTACACTAGAAACCAATCCTACCGGAGGAGCTTTCTCTACCGAGATGATTGCAGGGGATGATATTATTCTAGAATATGTTGCTGCTAAATCTAGCACTGAAGAGTATAAACCAATAATATCAATCGATGAGGTAGGGTATTGTTATAATTATGTTAATGTAAAATATCTAACGAATGGAAAATCTGACTCTAAGTATGGTGAATCTAGTTCGTGTATGATTAACATTAACTGTTCCGAAGGTAATGATTGGCAAGTTGAAAAAAGGGGTGTTGCCAGAATGCTTATGTACATTACAAATGGAAGCAGCGGAACTGGTTGGTACTATTGTAGTGGTACCATTATCAATAATACGGCACAAGATCTTACGCCTTATCTATTATCAGCTAACCATTGCCTAGATGCTGCATCTGCTGCTGACCTACTTAAATGGCAATTCTTATTTGGGTATGAATCGCCTACTTGTGAGGATGCAAATCCAACTACAACTCATACTATTGTTGGGGCTTATTTACGAGCAACATCTCCTATAAAAGGAGGTTCCGATGGTCTTTTGATTGAGCTTGCCTCAGAAATTCCTTCTGAGTGGAATGTTTACTACAATGGTTGGGACCGTAGAAATATTGTAACAGATGGAACTGGAGTGGGAATCCATCATCCTGCAGGTGATATTAAAAAAATATCAACGTATAATTCTTACGGTACATCTACTTGGCCTGGCGAAAATATTGGTGCAACCGATGCTCATTGGCTGTTAACATTTGTTTCGACTGAGAATGGACATAGTGTTACCGAGGGGGGATCGTCCGGATCTCCACTGTTTAACGCTAATCACCTAGTGATAGGGACCCTTACTGGAGGAAATTCTTCGTGCTCAAATAGTAATGGTAGTAATTACTATGGGAAGTTATGGTATCATTGGGATCAATATGGTGATTCGCCTGATAATCAAATGAAAACATGGCTCGATCCTCTTGATCTTGGAGTGGAAACTTTAGAAGGAATTGATTACAATCCAACTTCGCCTAGGGTTACCATTGATAAGAAGAAGATAACATTTGATGGTGATGTTAATACATCAACGCCTGCCGATACAATTGTTGTTACGGGTTACAATCTTACTAAAGAAATAACAGCGGTTACACCTTCACCTTTCGAGCTTTCCGTTGACGGTATAAACTGGAGCAATTCAGTTAACTTACCTATTGCTGGAGGAAACTTGTTTGCTAGATATTCTCCAGGTGTTATTGGAAATCAGTCTGATACAATTGTTTTATCAAACTCCGAATTAAAATCCGATGTATTGGTTTTTGTAAGTGGTTCTAGTTGTCAGGAAATTACATTTTCTTCAGAATCACTTAAAAATGCAGAGATTAATCAAGAGTATGTAGACAATATTGTTGCATCGGGGAATACCGCTCCTTATGCTTTTAGCATTACATCAGGTTCACTTCCAACTGGATTAAGCATGGATGAAAATGGAAAAATTAGCGGAACCCCTACTGAATCAGGTTTTTATAATTTCACAGTTATGGCTATTGATCAGTATGGATGTTCAAATTCAAAGGATTATCGCTTGTGTGTGGTTTGTTTTGTTATTTCATCGTATCCCTATGTTGAGGACTTTGAGGAAGGTAATATTCCATCATGTTGGACCGAAGAGTTTATGTCTGGAAGTGCATCTTGGATATGTAAAACAGGAGGTGTTACCGATGGATTACCTGTAAGTGCACATGGGGGGCAAATGAATGCGTGCTTCAGTAGCAGTAATTATGACAAGGATGTTACAAAACTTATAACGCCACAGTTGGATTTAACATCGCTTTCGAATCCAGTCCTTTCGTTTTGGCATGCACAAGCAGCATGGATTGCCGATTTGGATGAGTTAAGAGTTTACTACAAGAGTTCTGCATTAGGAGAATGGAACCTTTTGGCAACATTTACAGATGATATTTCGGAATGGAAGGAAGAGTTTGTTGAATTACCCAATCCTAGTTCGGAGTACTTTATTGCGTTTGAGGGGACTTCAAACTATGGTTACGGTGTTGTTCTCGATGATATTAGTATTATATCACCTTCAATTTCGGTTAATCCAACTTCAGTGATGTTTACAAATGGAGTTGTGGGAAGTAGTACCGATTATCAAACTATTTCGGTAACAGCCGAAAACTTAGCCCATGAGATCAGTGCAGTAACTGCAAATCCATTTAGTATATCTACAGATGGAACTACTTGGAATAGCGAGAGTGCTTTATCAACTTCAGGTGGCGACTTATATGTTCGATTTAGCCCAGAAACCAATGGCGCTAAAACAGAAACAATAAAATTACAAAGTAGTGGAGTAACTGTTACCGTTGAACTTAATGGTTGGATTACAGGTATTGGAGATAATGATTCCGATGAGCAATCGACTCTGTTATACCCAAATCCATTTAGTAATGTACTAAATACATCATGGACCTTTACTGCAACAGAATTATCTATTATTAATGCAGTAGGACAGGAGGTTTACCGTACTAATTTGAAAGGTATTAATAGTTTAAGTATCCCAACATCCGATTGGAGCAAGGGTATCTACTTTATAAAGTTCCTTTCGACTGATTACCAAAGAATTTACAAAGTTGTTAAAAACTAATGAATAGATTTACCATGAAACGAATTCTATTAAAATGTGTTATGTTTCTGGTTGCAGTTATTATTGCGTTTCCTTTGTTAGCGCAAAATACTGGAAGTAATTTAAACCAGAATAAATTAAAGAACTCTAGTACAAAATTAGCCTCAAAATCTACAGTCGTATTTAGTGAAGATTGGGAGGATGAAGCAACTTGGGATAATTGGATCACAGTTGATAATAATTCCGATACAAAAACATGGGCTTGGTTATCATATGGAGGCTCGTTCTCATCTGCTTGTGCGCACTATGTCTTTGGTTCTATTGCTGGCGATGATTGGCTTTTCTCTCCATCAATTGCATTAAAAGCAGATAGGACATATCGCATGTCTTTTTGGCACGATAATATTTATCAGGTACAAAAGCTTAGGATTTCGGTTGGAAGTTCAACTAACCCGTCGGATCATTCAAATATACTTATAAATTTGCCCGATATTGAGGGGAGGGATACTGTTAGTGTTGTTTTTAAAATTCCTACCGATGGCGATTATCATTTAGGCTTTTATTGCTATAGCGAAGCCTTGGGATATTCTTATTTATATGTAGATGATATTCAGGTTGAGGAGTATGCCTTAAACGGAATTCCTGCTAGAGTTGATAACCTTACACCTATACCTGGTGAAAATGGTGTAGTTTCGATGGGATTAAGTTGGACAAATCCATCTACAACCTATGGTGGTAGTGCATTAACAGAATTAACCGCTATTAATATCTACAAGGATGGAGCAGCAACTCCTACTGTATTTACAACAACGTTAGGAATTGGAGCAACTGCAACATGGACTGATCCAAATCCTACAGAAGGAAATCATACCTATATTGTAAAGGCCATTAACTCATTGGGTCAAAGTTTTGCCGATACAGTTAATACTTTTGTTGGTATCGATGTGCCTTCTGAGCCTCAAAATCTTTCGCTTGTAAATAATAGCGGAGTTGCAGCACTTTCTTGGTCTGCTCCTGAAGGGTTAGGCGTTAAGGGTGGTTGGTACAATACAAACAATATTACTTATCGAATTGTAAGGAATCCAGGGAATGTTGTTTTGGAAACCAGTTATTCTGGCAACTCTTACACCGACAATACCATTACTTCGCTAGGAATATACTCGTATGTTGTAACTGCTAGGAATTCAGATGGTGTAGGTGGATTTGCAACATCAAACACGGTAAAGATTGGAAGTGCCATTGTTCTGCCTTTTGCAGAAACATGGGAAGATCCCAGTACGCTCAACTTATGGACCATTATAAACTCAACTAACGATGAGGGTACTTGGGCTCGAGGCTCATCAAGGGGATATACTTACCCATCATGTATGTATTTCTATACGTTTAATGGAAACTATTCACCAGAAGATGATTGGGTTATATCTCCAAAGATGAGATTCGAAACAGGAAAAACATACCGTTTAACATTCTATGCAAAAACTCATCTATTTTCTTATGAGGATTTAACAGTTACCTTAGGTAAGGATGCCACAATAGCAGCTCAGACTACAACAATTTACTCACTAACTGATTATACCACCGGTTTTGAGTATGATAAGAATGTAGTAACTTTTACAGTTTCTGCAACAGGTAGTTATTGTATAGGATTTAATACTACCACCGGTACTAATAATATCTATATAGATGATATTACTGTTGAAGAGTTGCAAGCTACAGATATGAAAGCAGTTTCTGTTACTGGAAGTACCGCTCCAACTGTTAATACTGAAACTACACATATATTTACAGTGTTGAATAATGGATCTGCATCGGTAAGTGCATATACGGTGCAATTACTCGATCCTGACAATAATGTACTTGCGTCTAAAGATATAACTAGGTCTTTGGCTTCTGGAAAAACTGCAGAGGTAGCATTTGTTTGGACTCCAACGGTTGTTGGCAATTTCCCAGTTCGAGGTAATGTGATTTGTTCTTCCGATGGTACTTTGGGGAACAATACTAGCGATATATTTAACATTGCAGTACAAGAAGCCTCAACAAACGCTATTACAGTAGGGAATGGAACAACTTTAGATTATGTTCTACCATTCTATATGTATTCACAGCTCTTTTCCGAGAGTGTTTACCTTGCAAAAGACTTTGGAAATTTTGCTGGACTTATAGAGTCAATTGCATATAAGGCTCAAATATCAAATGAGAGTGTGCGCGATCAGCATATTAAAATTTGGATGGGTGAAACTAAAGAAAACTCACTAGCTGCAGGTTGGATTCCATCTACCAATTTAAGTTTGGTTTTCGATAATTTTGTTTCTTTTCCGTTGGGAACCTATGATTTAAAAATTCCGTTGGATAATGCTTTCAAATATACAGGAGGAAACTTAGTTATTTTAATTTGTGGACTCGATGATCGCGAACTTGCCGATGGGGTTAAATTCTTTATGTCTGACTACACAATCGCAGCAAGTCGGGTTAACAAAACTATGTACAATTTAGTTCCAGAAAATCCTGATAATACCAAGGGCACCTTTTATTCCCAAATTCCAAATACAATGTTCTTTTTGAACAGCGAGGGGATGGGGAAAATATCAGGATATGTTTATGAGGCTGATGGCTCAACTCCAATTGCAGGTGCTACTGTATCGGTAGGCGGGATGGCAGCAACTAAAACAACCGATGCTAAAGGATATTATGAATTCCCATATATTTATTCTGGTGAAAATACGCTTACGGCTTCTATTAAGGGTTATGTTGATGGTATTAAATCGTTAACTATTTCTTCAGAAGAGTCTGCTTCACTGAACTTCTCGTTAAGTAAACTTGCCAAGGTTAATATAACAGGAACTATTGTCGGAAGTAATAACATAAAGGTAGGTCTTAGTGATGCCTCAGTTACATTATCGTTGTACGATGACTTGTCTACAACCTCTGACGCAGATGGAAATTTTGCTTTTAGTAATGTTTATGGTGAAAGCAAGTATATAATTACCATATCTGCTACTGGTTATGCCAATTATATTGACACTGTTGATGTTGGAGGCGTAAATTTATCGTTGGATACCTTGGTTGTGAACGAGGTTGCAAGTCGCCCTGCAAATGTTGCTGCTACCGATAGAGTTAATAATGCACTAGTCACATGGAATAATCCAATTGAACCAAAATGGATACAGAAAGATAGCAGAGAAAACTATGGAAGTTTTGGGGGAAATGCTGGTGAAGCTTATAGCGTTGGGCACCGATACACCCCAGAAGACTTTGCTGCACTTGGCATTACTAAGGGATACTCAATAACTAAAATCAGGTTATTCCCTTCAGCAATTGCAACCTATAAGTTGAAAGTTTGGGTGGGAAGTATAGAATCGGAATCAGAGATATACACCGAAACAATTACTCCTACAATAGGTGATTGGTATGAACATACTCTTGCAACTCCTGTTGATATTGACATAACTCAAAACGTTGTAATTGGTTATGAAATTCTTCAGACCGGAGGTGCTTTACCAGTTGGTTTCGATTCGGGTCCTTGTGTTTTATGGGGAGATGTTATGAAAACAGGAAGCACATGGACAACCGCTCACCAGCAGGTTTCTAGTATGAACTACAACTGGAATATACATGCTTTCTGTGAAACAAGTTCGAATAAGCAGATGGAGTTGAAATCCGTTGCTCAGATTAAAGCCGAAAATTTAGTTAAAGATACCCTGAATAGTGCTACTGAAGGTAAATTCTTCTTTAAGTTGAATTCATCAAAAAGTGGAGTTCTAAAAAGCAGTAGTTCAAAAAATCTCCCGAATGGTTTTAGAGTATGGAGACTACTTAAAGGTGAAGAGAGTGATGAAAGTAAATGGGAATTATTGACCAATGCTACATTAACAGATACATTCTTAGTTGATGACACTTGGAAACCTTTGTACGATACCATCTATCGATATGCGGTTAAATCGGAGTATGCCAATGGAGTTCTTTCCGAGGCAACATTCTCGAATATGGTAGATAAAGGAAAGTATGCCGTAGTTACTGCAACTATTACTACTAATGCAGAAACATCTGAAGGTGCCATAGTAACACTTTTAAATTCTTATAATGAGTATTCTGGGGTTGCTGATGCTTCTGGTAACGTAACAATTGAAAATGTTTACTTTGGAACTTACAAGATAAACATTACCAGAACAGGATGTCGAGAGTTTGAGCAAGAGGGTATTGTAGTTGATGAAAATGCTGAAGATATTGGAATCTTCAACATAGAGGAGGATACAAGACCCCCAAGGAATGCAGTTGCAAAGGATTATATCGATAATTCGGAGATATCGTGGTATGGGCCAAGCAGTAGTTATTCTCAATGGATATTTAAAGACGATGGAATTAACTATGACGGTTTGGGTTATTTTTACGGTGGAACTATGATTGTTGCTCAACGCTTTACTCCTACGGAATTACAATCTCTGGGTGTTGATGGTTACAGCATATCAAAAATTAAGATATTCCCTTATGCTAATGGTGTATTTACATTGAAGATTTGGTCTGGAATCGAGGGGCATGAAACTGAGATCTATTCTGAAAGTATAGAGCCAACAGCTGGAGAGTGGTATGACCATAAACTGACAACTCCAGTGCAAATTGATTTAACTAAGAGTTACCTTATTGGTTATGAAGTGACTCATGAAATGGGGTATTTTCCATGTGGTTATGACGATGGCCCTCATTTAGAAGGAGGTGATATAATTCAATATACCGATGGTAAATGGTACTCTTTCTATGAACTTATGGAAGGAATGGTTGATATGAACTGGAATATTCATGCATACTGTAGTCCCGAAAGCAGTTCTTCGAAGTTTGTTTCATTAGCAAAAGAAATAAGCTCAGAAAAGGTTAAGAGTTCGGTTACACCTAAGGTGCCCAAAAATACCTTTATGAGTGGTCTAAAAAGCAAGAGCAGTAAGACAAGTTCTGTTTCAAAAGCAATTGATGGTGATGCAAAACTTACGATTACATATAAAGTTTGGCGTTTAATTGAGGCAGACAAGGGAGATCCTTCAAAATGGAAATCTTTAACGGAAACGCCAATCGCTGATACGCTTCTTAAGGATAATAGTTGGAGCACTCTTGTAGATACAAATTATGTATATGCTATTGTGGCAAAATACAATAACGAGAACTATTCCGATACTGTATTTACTAATACTTTGGAAAAAGGTAAAGTTTCTACAGTAACATTGAATGTTACTACAAACAATAGTTTATCGGCACAAGGTGCAAATGTTACACTTACATGTGATGATGGTAGTTCAGACCATGTTTATTCTGATACTCTTGATCAAGATGGAAAACGAATCCTTTATCAGGTTTATAAAGGTGTATATACTATAAAGATTGAGAAAGAAGGTTATGAACTGTTGGAGGTTTCTAACGTTACCATTTCTGATAATTATACAACGTTGAATTATCAATTAACAGAGGAAACAACGGAGCCTCTTGTAGTTACTGCTGTTGATAATTCAAGTCATGCTCAGATTACATGGTTTGCACCAGGAACATATGTTCCTTCTTCAGGTTGGATATACTGGGATAATAATGAGGCTTTTTCAGGAGTTGGAACTAACGATGAGTTTGTATTTGATGTTGCTCAACGCTTTACCTCTCAGGATCTTGTTGATTTAAAGGCAAAAGGATTGAGTATAACAAAGGTTTCATTATTCTTTGTTAGTACAACTGACTATCCTTCAACCGCTACTTTCACTGTAAAGATTTGGAAGGGGACCGAAACGCCTACTTTAGTTTATTCACAAGCAGTTGAAAGTCCCGCTTGGAATGAGTGGAATGATATCATGCTAACAACTCCAGTTGCAATTGAAGAAGGCGATGAATTGTGGATAGGGTATAATTGCGACGCTACTGCAGGTTATCCTGCAGGTATAGATAAGGGGCCAGAGATTGCAGGTAAGGGTAATATGATTTGTGTTGATAATGAATGGCACGTACTTACTGATCTAAGTTCTAGTCTTACATATAACTGGTTAATTCATGCATATTGCGATGCAGTTGAAGGAACAACAGAAAGTCAGCCAGTTATCTTATCTACATCTAGTAAGTCTAGTATTTCAGGCTTAGATAAAGTATCATTGGCACCGTCCATGGAGCGTCTCGATATAAAGGCAAACCACTTGAAAGTTCAAACGGAGAGTAGTTCGGCTAAGTCTAATCTTGGGTATAAGGTTTGGAGATTGCTTGCTAGCGATGAGAGCGATGAGAGCAAATGGACTCTATTAACAGAAACTTCAATTGCTGATACATCTTACCTCGATTACTCCTGGTCTACAATTGGTAATGGTGATTACATGTATGCTGTAAAATCAGTTTATGTTTCAGGTAACTCTGCTGCAGTATTATCTAACGTAATAACTCAAACTACAAGTGGTGTAAATGAAGATGAACTAGATAACGTTAATGTTTATCCAAATCCAAGTAATGGAAACTTTAGCATTAGTGTTACTCAACCTGTAACAGCAACTATTACTGATATAACTGGGAAAGTCGTTTTTGAACAGCAATTAAGCAACTCGGTGAATAGTATTTCATTGAAGGTTAGTGCTGGTATATACTTAATAAAATTAGAAACGAGTACCCAATCGTCGTATCATAAAATAGTTATTCAATAGAGGTTTATATGTCAACAATAGTCTGTCAGTTATTTAACTGACAGACTATTTAAAAGTATCTTCTTAGCGATTACCTTTTTTGTTTTCAATTTGCCAGATATTTCATTAATCTTTAATGCATATGATTACAAGCAAAATAGAAGAGAACGCTTCCTTATTAATTAATATTCTTATTGATAAGGATAGAATGATTTTATTTGATTTACTATTGAGAAGTCGTTTAAGGGAGTCAGACTTTTATATTACTATTGGATGGTTATTACGAGAGGGGAAAGTCTTTTTTTTAGATGATAAAAAAGCTCAATTGGAAGTTTTGGTCTTAAATGATATAAAGCAGAACTGGGTATATCTTAATCCTTCAACATCTTTAAAACGCTATGGGTCATAGTCTTTTTTGATTTTAGAAGAGAGATACCTGTTTAAGTTTGAATTTTAAAATAATAAAAGCCATAGTATTTTCTATGGCTTTTATTATTATTTTTTTGTAGCGAATTTATTGTTTTTGGAGAGTGAGTCGTGATTGATGACTGCTAATTCTATGTTTTTCTCAATTAATTGTCAGTCATTAACTATTTTATTTGCAGATTGATGGATTTGTATATGATTTAAAACGTACAACTTGGTATTTTCTACATCGTTTTTTATTGTTAATCCTACTAAATATGTGGAGAATAGTGTTGTGGATTTATGAGTTCGCGATACTTAAAAACAATCTTCTTAAAGTCTTCCCAAGTGTCTTTTTTTAGTGATGGATCGCGAAGCAGTGCAGCAGGATGGTAAACAGGCATCGCTAATTTGTTGAGCACAGTTAACCATGTGCCGTGTTCTTTTGTTATTCGATGATTTTGTCCTGCCATGTATTTTAAGGCAGTGGCACCAAGTAAAATCAATATTTTTGGATTAACCAGTTCTATTTGCTTTAGCAAGTAAGGCATGCAGATTTCGGCTTCTTGTGTGGTTGGAATTCTGTTTTCAGGTGGTCTACATCTTACAATATTACTGATAAATACGTGCTCTTCTCTGGTAAAACCGCAAACCGTTAATATCTTATCAAGCAGTTGACCTGATTTCCCAATAAAAGGTCGTCCTAGTAAGTCTTCATCTTTGCCAGGTGCTTCGCCAATTATAAATATAGGTGCGTTCAAATTTCCTTCACCAAAAATTGGATTATTTCTTGTTTTGGATAGATTGCATTTATTGCAATGCAAAATGCTGTTTTTCAACTCTTCCATTAGAGTTTGGTTATGTTATTATTTATGGAGATAACAGACCCGAATATCAATGAAGTGTCGGGTCTGTTCTGATGATAGTGCTATGCGGTAACGGCCTCTGTTAATTTTTCAAAGGCTTCAATAACTGTGTTATTGTTCTGGTTATAAATACTTAATCCATTTTCGGCAGCCTGTCCAACCTCGGCAACTAAAGGTATTTGTCCAAGTAATTTGCTGTTGAGTTCATTTGCCAACGTTTCGCCACCACCTTGTCCAAATATATAGTATTTCTCATCGGGGTGAGGTTGGGGTGTAAACCAAGCCATATTCTCCACTACTCCCCAGATAGGGACATTTAAATCAGGATTATTGAACATCGACGCTGCTTTGCGTGCATCGTTGAGGGCAACTTCCTGTGGTGTGGTTACAATAATAGAACCAGTAATTCTTAGTTTTTGAACGGTGGTGAGTTGAATGTCGCTTGTTCCCGGAGGGAAATCAACAACCATATAGTCAATATCGCCCCAAACGGTATTCTCGAAAAGTTGCATAATTGCATTGGCTGCCATTGGTCCACGCCAAATTAGTCCTTGATTTTTCTTTATGAAGAAACCTATGGACATAATTTTAACGCCGTACTTTTCTATTGGAAACATCACCTCTTTATCGCCAAGATGAGTTATCTCGGGTTTTGCGTTTTCAATTCCAAACATTTTTGGAATTGAAGGGCCAAAGATATCCGCATCAACAAGTGCTGTTTTATATCCATTACGGGCTAGGCTTATTGCCAAGTTGGCCGATACTGTTGATTTACCAACTCCTCCTTTGCCGGAGGCAACAACCACGATGATCTTTACTCCTTCAAGTTCAATTTTTTCAATAGGATTCATTGCTTAAATGAATTTTATTTCGTTTGTGATTTTTACTCCAGCTTGTTTAAATAGTACGCCAACAGGGCAGGTGTTTAAGGTGTGCTCTAGGCATTTTGCAATCTTGTCTTTTTCTTCAGAAGTATTAATGCTCAGGATAAAGTGAATATCGGTGATGGTTGGAGCATCGTTTTTTTGTTCGGAAGTTGCTTCAACTTCCAAATGTTCAAAGGTTAAACGCATTTTCTGAGCAACCATCGCAAATATTGTTCCCACACAGCCACTAAAGCTCATAACGCACATTTCTAATGCGGTTGGGCCACTGTTGCTACCGCCTTTTGTCTCAGGTAAATCAATTACCATACTGTGATTACGTCCGTTATCTACAACGGATTGGAATTTGCGTGTCCAAAGTGAATTCGATTTCATTTGTTTAAAATATTAATTAAAACTATTATGTTTAGTAAATTATTATACTTCTGTTAAAACTCCATTTCTATAACTCTCATAAGCCTGCTCAAGCGTAAGGTTATGAGCATCAACAAAAATTTTCATATTGAGGTGTTTCAGCGCGGTTGTTGCTGTTTCGCCTGGACCGTTACCCGTGATAAGAATGTCGGGTTTTAGTTCGTACATTTTTTGAGCGGTGGCAGTTCCTGCACCGTGTGCTTCGTTTTTAACCGAACTGTTGTCTACCACTTCCAAACTTTTTGTTTCCTCGTTATAAAGGACAATGAATTCGGTTCGTCCGAATCGAGAGTCGATAACGGAATCCCACGTTTTTCCTGTTGATGTAAATGCAATTTTCATATCGTTAGTTGTTTGTTAATTCATCCTTAATTTTAAACCAAGCATCTTTCAGTAGGTATTTTGGAAGAGTTTCGGTTTCTACAATAGTTTTGGCCTTGGTCATAGCTTTGGTAAAGCGAATGTCGTAGGGGATATTTACAAGGTGCAAAATGCCTTCTGCTTTTAGGAAGTTGACGATTTCTTCTGTTTTGGTAGGATTGATATCGAATTTGTTGATAATACAGCCCGCTTTTATCCTAAACCGTTTAATCACGTTGTAAATTCTTTCTAAATCGTGTAGTCCCGAAACGGTAGGCTCAGTAACCAGCACCACATAGTTTGCTCCGGCCAACGAGGATACAACGGGGCAGCCTATTCCAGGTGAGCCGTCAACAATAGTGAATTTCTTGTTTTGCTGTATGGCCAAATCTTTTGATTCACTTTTAACTTTAGCCACCAGTTTTCCAGAATTTTCGGCTCCAATATCCAACCGAGCGTGTACCATTGTGCTGTTTACCTTGGTTGTTGAGATGTAAACGTAGCCCGATTTGCGCTCTTTCATCGATATTGCGTTTGATGGACAAACCTTTTGACAGTAACCGCAACCCTCACACGATAGGGCGTTTACTGAGTACTGAGAGTTGATAAGAGGTATTGCATCGAAACGGCAAGTTTCCGAGCATATTCCACATCTTGTGCAGGTGTCCTGATCTATTATTGCAAGTTCTCCACTATAAAAATCGGTAGAACTTGCAAAATCGGGCTGCATTAAAAGGTGCATATTGGCTGCATCCACATCGCAGTCGGCAACAACGGCCTCGTTCCCTGCGAGTACAGCAAGCGATGCAGTAATTGAGGTTTTGCCAGTTCCCCCTTTGCCCGATAGTACAACTATTTCTTTCATTTGGCCCCCTATATTTTAAACACAAGACGTTAGGTTAATTGGTATTCTGCTGATGTAACTGACAATTTCGTCTAACGAATTCTCTATCGAATTTACTTTGTTGTAAACAAGCATACCTTTAGAGTAATGCTTTGCAATTTCACGATCGAAAGGGATTTTTGTTAGGATACCGATTCCTTCGTTTTGGCAATAGGTTTCTACATCGCTATTGCCAATTCCGGTGCGGTTAATTACCACTCCTAAATTTTTACCCAGTTTGCGCATTGTTTCTACGGCCAATTTTAAATCGTGTAGTCCAAATGGTGTTGGTTCTGTAACGAGAATTACAAAATCGGCACTTTCAGAGGCGGCTACAACAGGACACGATGTTCCAGGAGGGCAATCGAATATTTGAAAGGTAGCGTTGCTGTGGTTTTCGTCCACAATTTTATGTGTTTTGTGGATTAGTGGCACGGCTTGTTCTTCGCCTATCATCAACCTACTTTCAATGAAGTTAAGGGTATTGTAAGTGTATTCAATGGTTTCGCCCATTTTGTAAGGTTGCATAGGAAGAGCACCTGCTGCGCATAATTCGGAGCAGGCATAACAGCTGTGGCATAGTTCCTTGAAAACTGCAATAAAAGTGCCCATCTGCACCACTGCGTGATATTTACAGTTTCTTGTACACTCCCCGCAAAGGGTACATTTGCTCTCGTCCCATTGAGGTATCATTTTAAACTGTTCAGTTTCGCTTATTTTATCACCTTTAATGAAAAGAGAATCGTTTGGTTCCTCCACATCCAAATCAACTAGCAGTGTACTATCCTTTTCACTCAGGAATGCCGCTAAATTTGTCGAAATAAGTGTTTTTCCTGTGCCCCCTTTGCCGCTGGCAATTGCAATTTTTATGGTGTTATGGTTAGTCATATTTTAATCGAGTGGCTTCGTCGGTAAGCGTATCTTTTATGGCTTCTTTAAAAAATGGCAAATTCCAACTTTCCAAATTGTTGTGTGTGTTATAGTATTTCTGTGGAATTGGATGAGTTCCGAGTACCACCTTGAGTCCATATTTCTCTGGAATAAATTTTGTGAAGTGCTCAATGTGCGGACAAGGAGGGTAGCCAACTAAAAAACCTGTGGCAAGGTGAATATGTGTTGCACCATTCTTTTTCATCTCCTCTGGAGCATACTCAATATTACCTCCCGGACAACCTCCGCAGGTTGTATATCCAACAAGTTCAACGTCTTGGTTTTTGTACATAGCAAATGCACCCTCGCGATTTTGTAATGAGCGAAAGCATTTTCCGCCAGCACAGGTGTGGTAGCGGTTGCAGATGATAATGCCAACTTTTACTTTTTCCATTTTAGTTGTTTTGATTTGGATTATAAACGATAAAACTACCCTTGGCTACATTCAGTAAATCTGCAATCACGTTGCATTTAACCATCAATAAAAAGTAAATGCGCGAATCGTTTTCCTTTATTAATCCTTCCAAGTTTCCTTGGCCTTTGGATATGATTAGGTCGGCCGAATTGTACACATCAAGAAACTCTTGGCTACATTTGGAAAGCACTGTAGATGGAGCGTCGAAACCATTTTCGATTACCTTGGCTACAGAATTTATGTCCACTTCAGAGGAATCCGACAATGTGACGTCGTTTAAAGCGAAACCTCCTCTAACGGCATAGGTGACGTTTGGATGATTTATAGTTTCGATAAAGAGTTTATCAAAAACAATTTCGCCTGCATTGTCGCCAAGGTAAAGTATCGATTTTGCTTCCTTAATTTTGTTTTGAAGTTGCTTGCTATGGTCAATGGCAAATCTTGCAAACATTACCCGTCTTATGGCTGACATTAAATCGAAGTCGTTGTTTGCACCATAATCCATAATATTGCCAGCTATTGATAAACGCAACGCTTGGTCGAACGGATTTTTCGAATTTGCAACCTGAGGCTTCCAGTCTCTGTAAAGTTCTATGGCGATATGGTTGCTCTTTACTTTTTCATCCTTAAACAGATCATCTATCCCCGAGATTATGCAAAACCGTCGGTTTAGTTCTCGTTGAATTTCTGGGCTGGAGGAGTTTTTAAATTTCTCTAGTGTGTATTGGAAGTAATCTAAAAACTCCTCCCGCTGGTTCTCTGTTAAGTTGAATTTTTCGAATAACCTTTGATAGGTTTTTAGAAAGCAACTATTGCATACCGATTCTACCCTCAGCGCTGTATTAATGGCAGTTTCCATTGTGGTGGTGATGATCGTGATTATGACCATCGCCGTGGTCGCAATAATTTGCATTAAGATTTAGGCGACCAGCCAAGAAATCGGTAACAAGTTCGTCGATACCTTTAATAGGAGCACCAACGAATACATTCACACCATAGCTGTTGAATAAGTTAACGGCTTGAGGTCCCATTCCGCCCGCAATAACCTCGGTTGCTCCTTTTTCAGCAACCCATTTTGGGAATGTTCCCGGTTGATGTTCTGGTGGGTCTAGCACGGTTACTTTGGTAATGTTGTTGTTTTCAACGTCAACAAAGGCAAAAGCCTGACAATGTCCAAAATGTGCCGATAATACATTGCCTTCCATTGGTATAGCAAATCTTTTTTTCATTATTAGTTAAATTATTTGTACTGTTTGTGTTCAAAAAACAATTTAAGGGGCGGTTCATTAGATATATGGAAAATGAAAGTTGTTTTGATAGTATAAACCTCTAGTCTAACACCCGCCCCTAAATCTACGTTGCATTCCAAATCCACGGCCACGGCCAAAACGACCCCGACCAAAGCCAAATCCTCTTGTCGTTATTTCTTCCGATGTGACATTGTTAATCGTTTCATCGTTGGTCTGCTCTTTTCGGTTTGCACCATAATTAGTGCATCGTCCCATTTTTCTACCAGTCATAGGACCTTGTCCCATTGGGCCAGTTTGATTAAAACCAGGCATATTACCTCCCTTTTACTTTTTGGTTGTATCGTTATATTTTAATCGTTTCCCTTTACCTTTTCCTCCGCCTGTATGGCGTTTTTTTCCTAGACCTTTCCCTAGTTTCGATTCTTGTTCACTATCAGACAATTGTTCGCAGCAACCTAACTTGCGTCCAGTTTTTGCACCTTTGCCTTCAGGTCCCGTTCCATCCATTTTTGGCATATCATTTAACTTTATTTGGTTGGTCATTCAGAAATTGATCTATCACCTCGTTGATATTGCCTTTATACCCAAGGTGAACCTCTATTCCGAACTTCTCGCAAACGCCTTCGGCGTGTTCGGGTAGTTTGTATGCAAGCATAATTTTCACCCCTTTTTGTTGCATTATTAAAGGGATATTATTCTTGCAATCGCAGCCTTCGGGTGTGTAAAGCAGTTCAGAGTCAGTTATTTTGTTTGATTTGTCTACTGAAAATATTGTGAAGACTTCGCATTCGTTTAAGTACTCATCCAGAATACTGCCAATTGTGGGTATTGCTATTTTCATTGGTCATCCTCCTCAATACTTTGTGTTATATAAAACTGTGATTAATCCTTCACTTTATTGAGCATTTCAATTATCGATTGAATATTTCTATCTGAATCTTTGAGTATAATCATCTGTATTTTTAAACTGTCGAGCACTGGCTTAACCTTCATTCCGAATTCGCCCGAAATAATCTTGTCGACATTTTTGGATGAGAGTAATTTTACGGCTAACGTTCCGGCTTGTTCTTCTGCTTCGCTGTATGGGTTTGGAATTATCTCGATCGCCCTTGTTTGCTTATCGTAAATCACAAAGAATTTGCAATGTCCAAAACGGTGATCGAGTTGCGATTCCAATGAGTTTCCCTGAGATGTTATAGCAATTCTCATTTTTTTCAGTGTTTAGTGATTTTTTCTAATTAGCGGGGTATTGCAGGAAGGGCACTTCTCGTTCCTACAGGGTACACCGTAGTGATGCTTCTTCGTAAAACCGCATTCTGGACAAATGCACAAATCGTCGGCGGAAACTTCTTGCTTAATCTCCATTGAATCCTCTGTATGTCTTTCAATTTCAGAACTGCCACATAACGGACATTTCTGTATCGATGTATTTATTTCGGGATTGTTGAAATGACATCCACAGCTATTGCACTGGTACCAATCGCTGTCGAAGTAAACTTTGCCACCCTCAATTTCTATTTGGCGACCCTCCACAAATGCCTTCGATATTTTCATCCTAGCAGAGGCATAAATTCTCGTGAATGTGGGTCGTGAAACATTCATCAGTGCTGATGCCTGATGATGGTTGTACATATCATAATCGCACATTCTAAATGCTTCATACTCCTCAAAATTGAGAATTATTGGTTCCAATTTTTGGTTGTTTAAATCAGGACCGTATGGTTTAAATCCTTTAATTTTTGGAGGATTTGTGACTTTTCGGGGTATTTTTAATCGAGCCATGTTATGAGCAAATGTTCGATACAAAAATAATGAACAAATGTTCATAATGCAAAATTTTTTATACTTTTGTCAAAAAAATAGTATGATAAACGAAAAGACAACTCATTATAAGGTGGTGTTTCCGAGGGATTTGAATAATAATGGGACTTTGTTTGGTGGCTTGGCAATGCAGTGGATGGATGAGGTGGCTTATATTGCAGCAACTCGATATGCTCGTAAGAAGATGGTAACCGTATCGGTGAGTAAGATTAACTTTATTGCGCCGGTAGTGCCGAATGTGATTGTTGAGGTTAGCGGTACTGTTCAAAAGGTGAGTTCCGCAAAAATGGAGGTTTTGGTTGAGATTTTTCAGGAAGATATGTATTCCGATTCTCGCAACAAGGCGGTTGATGCTACTTTTATATTTGCTGCAGTGGACAAGAATAATAAACCTGTACGATTACTAGAGAGTAAAGCAGAATTGCCGATTAGGTGAGATATGATGTACAGTTAATTTTTATTCAGATAGGTCTTTTCCCTCGGAATATTTTCTCCACTTCTCAATAAGGGTGCTCATATCGTTGGGAACTGGCGATTCAAAGTTCATCTCTTTGCCCGATGTGGGGTGTGTAAATCCTAGTGTTTGCGCGTGCAGGGCGTGACGAGGGCATATCTCAAAGCAGTTTTCTACAAACTGCTTATATTTTGTGGTCAAGTTTCCTTTCAGAATTTTATCGCCACCGTAAACCTCGTCGCTGAAAAGTGGATGCTTGATGTACTCCAAATGAGCGCGAATTTGATGGGTGCGGCCTGTTTCCAGTTTACACTCAATTAAAGTTACGGAACCATACCGCTCAATCACTTTCCAGTGGGTTACTGCGTGCTTGCCCTGTTCGCCATCGGGGAACACCTGCATCTTCTTCCGGTCGCGGATGCTACGGCCAATATGGCCTGTAATTGTGCCTGAGTCGGATTCCATATCGCCCCAAACCAGCGCAATGTATTTACGTGATGTTGTACGATCGAAGAATTGCTTTGCAAGCCGATTCATCGATAGTTCTGTTTTGGCAATCACCAGAATTCCTGAAGTATTCTTATCGATACGGTGAACTAAACCTGGGCGGACTTCTCCAGTGCTGAATAGCGGAACATCCTTTAAGTGATAGAGCAAAGCATTTACTAAGGTTCCTGTATAGTTTCCGTGTGCTGGATGAACCACCATTCCCGCAGGTTTATTTACGACAAGAAGTTCATCGTCTTCATAAATCACATTAATTGGAATATCCTCGGCTTTAATATCCACCTCGCGTGGTGGGTATGCCAGAACAATTGAGATTGAATCGAGAGGTTTTACCTTGTACGACGATTTAATGGCTTTGCCATTAACCAGAATATTTCCAGCATCGGCAGCCGATTGTACCCGGTTACGGCTGACATTCCGAATTTTATCGGTAAGAAATTTATCGATTCTGATAAGTGCTTGTCCCTTATCAACATCAATGTGAAAGTGCTCGTACAGTTCCGATTGCCCGTCGGAAGTTCCATCTAAATCCTCATCTAAAGGTTGAGTATTCTCATCAATCATCGTACAATTAACAGTTTGCTTGTTATGTACTTTCCTGTTTTCGGGGAAACTTTAACTATGTATAACCCTTTTGGTAGATTTTGAATGTTGATCGATTCTAAATTTGATCCTGTTTGATTTAGAACCACAGTTCCAGTCATGTTTACTATTTGAACCGATGTAACAGTAGTATTATCGCTTGTACTTATTGTGATGTAATCGCTAGCAGGATTAGGAAATACCTTTAATTTCGATTCGCTGCTTGGATTTGTAATATTTGTTACTGTTTGGTACATATTGCCAAAAATGGGGCGAATCATGATTGATCCCTCGAATTTAGTATTTACCCAATCTCCATATATATTATTGAAAACTCGTTTTTGGTTGTTAGTGTTTACGTCAAATCCTACATTCAGCATGTCTTGGCTGGTTTGAACCCAGCCCACATAGAATGTACCTTCAGGAATAAATGTTGGATCTATTCTGTAAACAGTAAAAGTGTTTAAACTATCGGTAAAAAGAGGCCGAACACTATTTCTTTGATAAATAATATCGCCTGGTTTACCATTATCGTCGTCCCATACGGTCAATTTAAATGTAATTTGATTTGCATCTTCGTAGGTACGGTTGAAATACATCATAACACCTCTCAATGTATCTTCTTTATAGTTGATGAACTTACTGGCAACCATCCCATTATCGGAGCCATCTCCATATAAACCATATCCTCCTTCAGCAGAGCCATCATCTAAGGCATAGTAGTTATAATATTCTATGGTTTTGGTGATTGTATCGTTATATCTTAAATGTTTAGTATCTTCAGATATATCTGTAGAAAGGTATGCCTTTATTTTATATTTTGCCGAATCCAGCCATGAAGAATTGAATGTATAGTCAAATAGTCGGGTGTATACAGTATCTTGGTAAGCATTAAGATTTATATTACCACATTCGATGTCTTTGGTTTGTGAATTAGTGAGATTCTCAATTATAAAGAATTGTCCAACATTTCTGGTGGTGTATGGCCCTAAATTGTGATAATCTATTGTAAGTTTTAAGGTATCTCCGAATTCTGGTTTGAAGGCTTTCGAGAAGTGTGACCATGGTACCGATATGTAATTTCGCATCATGTTGTAAATTGGCTTATAAAAGGCGACATCATCATATATAGTATCTTCGAATGTTCGATCTTTGTTCAGATAAACCATATCGATATGCCAATGATCTGAGTTGCCTTTTAATCCAGGGACCTGGGAATCTGACGATAACGATGCATAGTTTATGAATCGAAATTTGAAGTTGGAGGTAAGAAACCGAGAGTCACTAATATTTAAAATTGCATTAGAAAAACTTTTATCTATACTTCCTGAATGAATTACTTTGCTTTTGGATGTTAGTATATTTTTCTGGGTTAATGTACTGTCCTTAAAGTAGACAGAGGCTGACCATACTCGTGTCCATTGCGATTGGAGATTGTCCCAGAACTCAAGCACTAAAGAATCTCTACTGGTTGGTGCATAGCCTAAGCCTTTAGGTTGGAAACAAAAGGAAAGATAAACACTATCATCCGCGGTTAAATTCAGGTCTATTGGCAACGAGGTAAGCGTGTCGGCTTCCTGTGGAGTTGTTGTTAGTGTTGAATATAATTCTCCTTTGCTATTAATGGCATCGAAAGTGGCAACGCCAATAGTTGGTGCGTTTATAGCATAATTCAGATTTGTTAGAACATTCGAATTTTCCCACAGTTCGTCTGTTGGAATTACGGTTGGCCTAGCAAAGTCATCAAAGAAAGGTAGCGCTAAGACACTTTTCGCTTTACTACTACTCTTTTTTGTGTTGATTTTGGGAATAGGGTAGGACGAAAGATTTACAAGAACTTCCTGTGCGTTTGTACTAAACGCAATCAGGATAAATAGGAGTATATACGCTACATTTCGAAATTTCATACTTAACAATAACCTATAAAAGCAAATGCAATGCTTTATTCTATAACATCATCTTCAGAGATCTGATCGTTGAGGTACAATGAATCAACCGCGGTTCGCTCAATCTTGGGAATTCTTGATTGGTTCAAGGTTAGCCATATATCTACTTTTGCTCCAAATCCAATTGAATTAGGTTCGGTATAAGCAGGATATTGACTGTAAACCCTAGCATCGAGCGAGTCCTTAAAGTCGATAATTGTTTCGTCGAATCTGATCCTCCCAACATTTAACGATGATTCAATGATTCTATTGCGAGCATCGTTAAGTTTTAGTCCAATAAGCAATGGAAGCCCAGTTCTTTCGCCATGCATTCCCATGCCAAGAACAAGACTTAGCTTTGATCCTTTCGGGATTAAAGTTCCAGGTTCAATACTTTTTCCATCAAATCGTTGTTCAAGAACGTTGTTTACTCCAAGGTCGGGTCTGAATGATAAGGAGCCAACCTCAAGTCCATCCTGTTCCAGAATTGCCTTGGCCTGACGTAATGTATATCCAACAATATTAGGGACGTCTACTTTTATAGGGTTGGTAGCATTTATTGTGATAAAAACTCTTCGGTTTTTCTTGACATGTTTTCCGGGCTCAGGGTTTTGGTCGATAACGCTTCCTGGTTTGCGGTTAAATATGTAAACAGAATCGGACAGCTCAACTCGTAGATTTGCATCTTTAGCCAAACTGTAAAGTTCGCTCAACGATTTTCCACGAAAATCGGGAATTGGAGAACTCTGGTTATGGCGTGTGTATCTATTTAGAAAGATCATTAAAACAATAAGAATGCACAAAATAATTCCTAATGCAATTAGAACGGTTTTAACATAAGGGTTTTTTACAACCTTGAGGAGGAAAGTTTTTATCTTTTCCATAATTATGAGTTAAATAGATATTTAAATGCAATCGACAACAAAAATAACACTATCAATTAATAAATCTTGCTTTGAAGAAAATAATTAATCGTACCATTCAAGTATACTCGTGAACTATTGAAAAACAAGACATCTAATATTCACGTATTGAATTGTAGAGTGAATCGCGTTCAACAGGCTTTTTCCCTGCGTCTCTGATAATCTGAGTAAGCGTTTCTACAGTCATACTTGGCTTTTGATCTTCGGCGCCAGCCATTGAGTATATTTTTGTGGTATCGTCAATAGTTCCGTCAATATCATCAACACCAAACGAGAGAGCTAGTTTAATGTTTTCTCTCCCGAGCATTGGCCAGTAGGCTTTTATATGAACAATGTTGTCGAAAAATATTCTTGCTACTGCAAAATTGCGTAAGTCTTCAGTCAGGTTTACTTCTCCTAAATAGCTTAAAGGGTTGTTCTGTGATCTGAACTTAAGAGGAATAAAGCAGTTGAATCCGTGAGTTTTATCCTGAAGATTTCTGATTGCATCCATGTGGTTGGCTCTGTGCTTATAACTCTCGATATGGCCATATAGCATGGTTGCATTAGAGAAGATACCTTCGGCATGAGCCGCTTCGTGAATTTCGAGCCATGATTTTCCAGAAGCCTTATCATGACTGATTCTTTCACGAATCTCCGGATCGAAAATTTCGGCACCACCACCAGGAATAGACCCCAATCCGTACTGCTTTAACTTCCGCATTCCTTCGCGGTAACTTAGTTTTGCTTTTTTTATGACATACTCAAGTTCAACCGCGGAGTATGCTTTTACGTGAATATTCGGCAGTACTTTCTTTATACTTTGAATCAGTTCGCCATAATAATCTAGTGTCCATTTTGGGTGAACTCCGCCTGTTATATGAACTTCGGTAACATCTTTGCCTATAAACTTTTTTGCAGCCTCAATAATATCATTTTTGCTCATCTCCCAACTCAATGGATCGTTCGTTGTTTTGTGGTATGAGCAGAACTGACAGTTATATATGCAGAGATTGGTAGGCTCTATATGAAAATTTTTGTTGAAGTAAACCGAGTTTTCATTCTTGCGGGTGTACACAATGGTCGAGAGCTGAGCAAGAAGTCCTAGTTCGGCTTTTTCGTAAAGTTCAATGGCATCGGAACTTGAGATTCGTCGATTGGAAATAACCTTATCGACAATTGGCTTAAGCGATTCTGCTAGTTTCGAGTCAACTAAATAGTCTACTAGTGCTTGTTCCATGGTTGTTATTTCGAAGGGTAAATATAGTAATACTGCGAAACAAAAAAGGCAGGTTCTCCCTGCCTTTACCTGTGATACTCAAATATCTTATCCCTTGTGGGTGAACTCATCTGAAACAGTAAGTTTCTTTCTTCCTTTTGCGCGACGTGCTGCCAATACTCTGCGACCATTAGCTGTTGACATACGCTCGCGGAACCCGTGTTTATTTTTCCTCTTTCTGTTCGAGGGTTGGAACGTTCTTTTCATTGTAGTAGCCTTTTATTATTTTTTACTTTCTTTGATTTTCAGTACGTTAACAAACCAAATTTGATTTTTGGGTTTGCAAAGGTAAAATATTTTTCAAACTAAAAAAAGAATATCGTTTAAAAAGTGTGTCAAAATATATTGAGTGGTTAAAGAATTTCAAATAATTATGATTTTAAAATCTCAGTATAATTATCGATTTTGTTATGCTGGAATAAAAATAATGTACTTTTCGTTGAAATATTCTTCTTCAAAAAAACTCTGAATGTCCCATTTCTCGCAATATTTTCTGTATGGCTTAAGTTCCTCAGAGATATCGCCACCTTTAAGGAATATCATACCATTAGGAAGTGAGTTTATACCTCCGGGTTTAACACTTTTATTGCTCCAATTCATAAGTTGAGGAATAGGTGCTACTGCACGGCTTACAACAAAGTCGAATTTCTCGGAGATTTCTTCTGCACGGTTTTTTATGACTGTTACATTGGTTAGGTTTATGGCATTCGCAACTTCTTGTGCAACAATTGTCTTTTTTCCAATGGAATCGACAAGCGTAAAATGGCATTGTGGGAACATAATTGCAAGGGGAACGCCAGGGAAACCACCACCAGTACCAATATCCATAATGCGGGTTCCCTTCGCAAAGTTGATTATTTTTCCGATAGCCATTGAGTGTAGCACATGGTGAGTCATTACATTGTCGATATCTTTACGCGATATCACATTTATTTGTGCGTTCCAGTGCCTATAAAGTTGATCCAATTCCTGAATTTGTGTACGTTGGTTCTGACTTAGTTCAGGAAAATAGTTTAGAATTTTATCCATAAATTAGTGGTGAGGCGGTAAATTGTTTAGGATATTAAAAAGCAATTCTCTTGCTCTAAATAGCTGCGCTTTTACAGTGCCTAAAGGCAAATTCAATTCATCTGCAATCTCTTCGTAGGAGTATTCCTTAAAGTACCGGAGCTCTATTAAGTTGCGGTATCGAGGTTTCAGTTTCGATACAACCTCCTGAACCAGTTTAATATTCTGCTCCTTTATGAGATTCTCTTCAGGATCGGGATTCCCCGATGACAATGTTGCTGTTGGTGGAATATAGGTTCCTTCCGGATCATCAACATTCTGATCAATAGAGATTATGTTTGCTTTACGTTTCCTGATAAAATCAATGCAATTATTCGTCGCAATTTTGAAAAGCCATGTGCTGAAAGCGTAGTTGGGAGTATATTGATGAATATTTTTGAATGCTTTTCCAAAAGCTTCGAGAGTTAAATCCTCAGCATCGCTTTTGTTATTTACCATTTTAAGCAACAAAAAGTAGATTGCATCGCGATACCGCCCCATCAGTTCGGAGTACGCTTTCTGGTCTCCATTGATAGCGTTCTCAACCAGAATAAGATCGAATTTTGCTTTTTCCGACAGGTTATCCGATGGTGTTATCTCCATTTTGATTTTTCCCTTGATAAGCTATTTAGTAAAAATAGTTTGCCGTAAAAATATAACGAATAAAAATCCCACAAAAGCGAAATTAACAATATTTTCTTTTCGTTCAACTTTTTCATTACAGCTTTAATTATACAAAGTTGAGTTATGAGTCTTACTGCTATAACGGAGGCTACAATGTAAGGAAAGTACAGAACAGCAATAAGCGCAATAGCACTAGCATAAAATAGCAGGCGCGATATTGGTTCCAGTGCCAAAATAAATTTGATATTAAAGCTGTAATATTTTGATGTTGAGGTATGGCGACGTTTTTGTCGTATCCAGTTCGCGTAAGTTTTTCTTGGATTCGATAAAGTATGGGCTCCTATATGATACTCTACTTTAGTATTGCCCTTAGTAGCAACTTCGCGAATGAATAAATCATCGTCACCCGAATTGAGTTGGCTGTGCGAAGCAAATCCTTTGTTCTTAAAGAACAAACTACGCTTGTATGCAAGATTTCGACCGACGCCCATGTAGGGTTTTCCTGCCAATGCCAGTCCAAAATAGTTCATGGCAATTGTCAATGTATCGAACCGAATAAGTTTATTAAGCAATCCTTTTTCCGAGAGGTATCCTCCGTAACCAAGAACTACCTCGGTATTATCCTTAAAATTTGAGGCCATTGTTGCAAGCCACATATCACTTTCGGGAACACAGTCGGCATCGGTTAAGAGTAACCATTCATATTTTGCTGCCTTTATACCAACTGTTAATGCCAACTTCTTTGTATGTGTAAATTTTTCATCGGGTTTAATTGTTGTAACTCTAAGATGCGAATATTGCTTTTGTAAGTTTTCTAAGAAAACGTCGGAATCATCAACAGAGCAGTCGTTTACTACAATAACCTCGAATGTTGGGTATTTTTGTTCTAAAACTTTGGGTAGAAAATGTTTGAGGTTTTCTTCTTCGTTTCGGGCACAAATAACAATCGAAACTGGAGGTTTTTCCGTTTTTATAGTAGGGGTCTCGTTGTTCTTGTTTTTTAGAGCTACTTTAAGGTAGATTCCAAAATAGTAGTATAGTTGAATTAGTAACGAAATTAATAAAATCCCAGCAAGTATTAATTCGTAAGGTTTTGAATTTCTGATGATCTCTTCCACAGCCAAATGCTTAAAAATACTAAGCAATGATATTAAACATTTTTGGGTTTACAAAAAGAAAAATATACCTTGATAGATGAAAAATGAAAGGTTGAAGTTGGCTTCAACTGCTGTATGAATAAAATAAAAATCCCTTCTACTACACAAGGTAAAAGAAGGGATATGAAATAAAGTCTAATGGTTAGTCTTTTTCAGATTTAAATGAAACAGGAATGGTGAATTTTACTCTAACCGCTTTTCCTCGTTGGTATCCAGGTGTCCATTTGGGCATGCTTTCTATCACCTTTAATGCTTCTTTGTCTAGAATTGGATCTACTCCTCGCTCAACTTTTACATTACTTACACGACCATCCTCTTCCGTAACAAAACTAACGTATACTTTACCTTGAATTCCTTTTTCTTTTGCAATGGACGGGTATTGGATATTCTGTGTGATGTAGTTATACACTGTAGACATGTCATCCTTGTCTTCGAATTTAGGCATAACCTCGACAACCACAAACGGTTCATAATCATCAACTACAACAGTTGATACATCTTTACCTTTTGAATCTTGTGATTTATTGTTTAGGTTGAAGATTGCAGGTATTGTAAATTTTACCCTAACAGTTTTTCCATTTTGGGAACCTGGAGTCCATTTCGGCATATTATTGACAACCCTTAGCACTTCTTCGTCAAGAATAGGATCTACACTTCGTACAATTTTCGTATTACTTACACTACCATCCTTTTCAACAACAAAACTCACATAAACTCGGCCTTGAATGCCTTTTTTCGCGGCAATATCAGGGTACTTAAGGTTTTGGGCAATATACTCTCTTGCTGCATCAATACCTTTATTGTTGAATTTTGGCATATTGTCAACAACCACAAAAGCATCGTCTTCATTTATAGATGTATTCTTTTTTTCATTTTTTGCTTCAACGATTTTAACTTTAAAATCACCAGAGGCTTCTTCTTCGACTATTTCTTTTAAATATAAACCAATTAGATAATTTTCTCCTTCATCTTTGTTTGGTATGGTAAGGTTATAAACTCCAGTTTCTTTACAACTAAATAATATAGTACTGTAACCTTTCGCACAATTGATTTCCCTAAGGAGAATATTTTCTGCATTTTCTTTAGATTCTAGTTGAGGAGCAACAAACCTTTTCATTGTTTCATCCTTATGCTCACCTACCAGATATATTTTATAAACAACCCCTTTTTTGAATATTGTAATTATTGATCCTGGATTTTTACTGTCTATTTGAAAGAGTTTTAATTCTGTCTCATTAGCAGCGTAACTTTTCAGCCTTTTCGTCATCTCCTCTATCGATTCAGGATTTTGCTGTTTTTTAGATTCTTTTTCTATAAATGAATTACTAGTAGATTTTGGGCTAACAACTTTATTGATTGAATTTTGGTGCTGATTTTTTAAATCATAGTTTTCTTTTAGAGTTGGGGTTGCTTGTTTTTCTACATATTGAATCTTTTTCTCGAACGACATTAATCCTATTAGCATTGCAACTATTGGAATTGCAAGTAAATATCTAATAAGAATGATTTTGGGTGCTTTATTTTTAGTCATCATGGCAAATCGTTTTTTTAGGAGTTTGGCACTAAATGTATTGGAAACCCTTGGGGTAACGCTATTAGTCAAATACTCAAGCAGTAACTGCTGGTAGGCATACTTGTTAATGCCATCCTCAACAACTCTTAAGTCGGCTAAATACTCGTGTACCTCACGCATTTCTTTTTTTATGCTATAAGCAAAAGGGTTAAACCAATGGATAACCTGAAAGAGCTCGGCAAGCAGAAGATCGAGCGTATGCAACTGCTTAACATGAACAAGTTCATGCTTTAAAAGCAGTAAGTTTTCCTTTAGGACGAAATCCTTTTCTGGCAAAACAATAATTCCAAAGAACGAAAATGTTTGATTCCAACAATTTGAAACAATTACCTTTTTGCCATGTAGTATCTCAAATCTTGAGTGTTTAGAAATATTAATGGCAAACCTAATAAGCAAATAGAGCAAATGAATTAGTATTAATGAGCCAACAATTAGGTAAAGATAAGTTGCAATGCTGGGTAGATTAATTATGTTCCAGAATGAAAGAGAGGTGTTCTGGTCAATAACACTATCCGCATTTACTATTTCCGTACTGGATAAGTCGAGAACTGGAATTTCGATAATTTTGTAGTCGATAAATTTAATGAAAGGAAATAGAGCGGCGAAAACAACAGTAAATATCAAGTAAAATCTAGTTATCTCAAATTGCTGGTTTTTCTTCAATAGCAGTAAATAAAGCCCATATAGAGCCAAAAATGCTATGGTCGATTTAAATAAGTAGATTAGAATACTAGGCATTTCCATTGTTTTCGTCCTCCTTGCGTTTTTCTATTTCCTTTTCGAGAAGCATCTTCAATTCCTCCAATTCGCCGAGGCTTACATCCCGATCTGAGGCAAAGAACGAGGCAAATCGCTCAACTGAACTGTTGAAGTGCTTACTCAGTACGTGGCGGAAACTCATTCGTGCATACTCCTTTTTCGACATCAGTGGATGATACTGATGGTTTTTACCATATGCAGTATATCCTACCATGCCCTTTTTCTCGAGTATTCGGACAATGGTCGAAACTGTGGTGTACGCGGGTTTGGGTTCCGGGAACTCATCTAGGATATCCTTCACGAAAGCTTTTTCCAACTTCCATAAGTAATCCATTACTTGCTCTTCTGCTTTTGTTAACTCTTTCATATTACAAACATAACTATAATATTTAGTTAATCAACTAAAAGTTTTAGTTTATTTAAAAATATCTCGTAATTTACTTAAAATAAAGTAATTAAAAAGTTGCGAGTGAATGATATTTTTATTAGGATGATTATATTAACTACTTTTAACTTCGTAACAGGTAATTAGTTTTTAAGTCAAGAAAGTCGGTATGTAATATAAAGGTATTTACACTATCTTTGCGCAGTAATTTTTGTACAATGGATTTTAAACTTCATAAGACAGATAGCAATTCTTCGGCTCGTGCGGGTGAGATAACAACAGATCATGGGACAATTGAAACACCAATTTTTATGCCTGTTGGCACAGTTGGTAGCGTTAAGGGGGTTTCACATAGAGAGTTGGAGAACGATATTAATGCCCAAATAATTCTTGGAAATACATACCATTTATATTTACGCCCTGGGTTAGATGTTTTGGAGCAGGCTGGAGGTTTGCATAAGTTTGCAACTTGGGATCGACCAATCCTTACCGATAGCGGTGGATATCAAGTTTTTTCGTTGGCGGAGAATAGAAAATTAACGGACAAGGGAGCATCATTTCGTTCGCATATCGATGGCTCCTCGCATTTCTTTTCGCCAGAAGGTGTTATGGATATTCAGCGAGTAATTGGTGCCGACATTATTATGGCATTTGATGAGTGTCCTCCGGGAGATGCTGAATTTGACTATGCCCGAAAATCACTCGATTTAACTGAGCAATGGCTAAAACGTTGTATAGATCGTTTTGATTCAACAGAACCCAAGTATGGTTACAAGCAAACTCTGATGCCAATTGTTCAAGGGTGTGTTTATCCCGATTTGCGCAAACGCGCAGCCGAGAATGTGGCAAAATATAATCGCGATGGAAATGCCATTGGCGGATTATCAGTGGGCGAGCCAGCCGAGGTGATGTACCAAATGATAGATGTAGTAAATGCAATTCTTCCTAAGGATAAGCCTCGTTACTTGATGGGCGTAGGAACTCCTGAGAACATATTAGAGGGAATTGCTCTTGGTGTCGATATGTTCGATTGTGTTATGCCAACCCGTAATGGTAGGAATGGGATGATCTTTACTTCAGAGGGAATCATTAATCTAAGAAATCAAAAGTGGAAAAATGATTTTTCATCTATCGATCCTCTTGGCGCAACTTTTGTCGATACACGATATTCAAAAGCATACTTAAGGCATTTGTTCATTGCTGGCGAAATGCTTGGACCTCAAATTGCAAGCATTCATAATTTGGGATTTTATTTGTGGTTGGTTCGTGAAGCAAGAAAACATATCTTAGCTGGTGATTTTGTACAGTGGAAAAATATAATGGTAAAGAAGGTATCAACCCGATTATAGATATAAAATTAACATAGTCCCATGAAAATTCTGGATTTATACATAATACGTAAGTTTATAGGAACCTACTTTTATGCAATTCTGCTTATTGTAGGTATTGCTGTAATATTTGATATTTCGGAGAAGATTGATGATTTCATGGAGAAAGGTGCTCCTTTGAGCGATATTATTTTTAGGTATTACCTCAACTTTATTCCATATTTTGCCAATCTATTTAGTTCGCTCTTTACATTTATTGCCGTAATATTTTTCACCTCAAAGATGGCTTATAATACCGAGATTATAGCAATTCTTAGTAGCGGTGTTAGTTTCAAAAGGTTGATGTATCCATACCTAGTTTCAGCTGCTATTATTGCAATCTTTTCGTTTATGCTTAATAGTTTTATTATACCTCCGGCAAATGGAGTTAGAATTGATTTTGAGAATAAATACATCAAAAAGCCATACGAAAGTTCCGAACGGAATATCCATAGACAGGTACGTCCTGGAATTTTTGTATACATGCGATCATTCAATAGCTATAGTAAGATCGGGTATAATATGTCGATTGAAAGGTTTGAGAATGGAGAGCTTAAGTCTAAGTTGATTTCTGATTATGCTCAGTGGGATTCTACTAAGCAGAAATGGACTGCTAAAAAGTATTATATAAGAGAGTATCAGAAAAGTGGCGAAACTATTACAAATGGGGAAAGTATCGATACATCGATTTACATAACGCCAAAAGATTTCAATAGAAGGATAAATGTTATTGAAACTATGAACCTATTTCAACTCAACAATTTTATTGCTGAACAGAAACTTCAGGGAGCCGATAATATCGAAATGCTATTGATTGAGAAGTATAGCCGTTTTGCATATCCATTTTCTGCGTTTATACTTACATTAATTGGCGTGTCGCTATCATCGCGTAAGGTTCGAGGCGGAATTGGCTTGCATATTGGTTTAGGTTTGGCCATAAGTTTTACCTATATTTTGTTTATGCGATTCTCAACCATGTTTGCAGTTGGAGGACATTTAAGTCCGCTACTTTCGGTTTGGCTGCCAAATTTCATTTTTGCTTTTGTTGCAATTGGCCTTTACCGCATGGCTCCTAAGTAGCAACTGGTTAAACGATCGTTTCTTTTGTTATCAATCTGATTAATAATAGCATGTATTGCATTGGGGGTAAAAAGTCCCCCAATGTCTTTTATATTTGGCTACGTTTTCGTAACGTTGCAGTTTATTTTCGATTCAAATTTTTTTGGTGGCACATTAAAATTAGTAACTAACAAACAAATCTATGCCTTTAAAAAACAAAATTGAAGAGTTAAAAAAGCGTAAAGAGGAAGTTCTTCAGGGTGGAGGAGAACAAGCCGTAGCAAAACAGGTTGCTATGGGTAAGTTAACTGCCCGCGAACGTATTATTGCGCTACTCGATGAGGACTCGTTTAACGAGTACGACATGTTTGTTGAGCATGATGCCCGTGATTTTGGGATGGATGGCAAGGTATTACATGGTGATGGTGTAATTATTGGAACCGGAACTATTTATGGTGCACCTGTTGCTGTTTTTGCTCAGGACTTTACTGTTGCTGGCGGTTCTCTGGGATCGATGCACGCCCGCAAAATTACCAAGATTATGGACTATGCCCTACGTATGAGAATTCCTTTGATTGGAATTAACGACTCAGGTGGAGCCCGTATTCAGGAAGGTGTAAACTCGTTGGCTGGTTACGGCGAGATTTTCTGGAGAAATACACTTTCGAGCGGTATTATCCCTCAAATTTCGGTTATACTTGGACCTTGCGCTGGTGGAGCGGTTTACTCACCTGCTCTTACCGATTTTGTTTTTGTTGTTGACAAAATCTCGAAGATGTTCATCACAGGTCCAGAAGTTATTAAATCGGTTCTTGGTGAGGAAATTTCTCAGGAAGATTTGGGTGGAGCACGAGTTCACGCTCAGATTACTGGAAATGCTCATTTCTATTCCGAGAGCGAGTTCGAATGTTTCGAGCAAATTAAAAAACTTATCACCTTTATTCCTTGGAACAATACTCGTAAGGCTCGTCGATTCGAACCTAAAGATCCAAAGTCAATTTTCAACATCAATGAGATTGTTCCTGGCGATCCAAAACAACCTTACGATGTTCGTAATGTAATCCGTGCAATTGTTGATGATTCCGACTTCTTCGAAATTCAGGAGATGTGGGCTGCTAATATTGTTATTGGATTTGGTCGCTTAAATGGCGAAACCGTTGGTTTTGTTGCCAATCAGCCTATGTATATGGCAGGTGTGTTGGATGTTGATAGTTCCGATAAGGCTGCTCGCTTTATTCGTTACTGTGATGCATTCAATATTCCACTTTGCACACTAGTCGATCTTCCTGGATATTTACCAGGTATCGATCAGGAACATGCAGGCGTTATTCGTCATGGAGCAAAACTGCTGTATGCATATAGCGAAGCTACTGTTCCAAAAATGACGGTAATTCTTCGTAAAGCATACGGTGGAGGTTATATCGCAATGAGTTCGCGTCACCTCCGTGCCGATTTTGTTTTTGCATGGCCAGGTGCTGAGATTGCTGTGATGGGCCCAGAGGGTGCCGCAAATATCATTTTCCGTAAGGAAATCACCGAGGCTGAGGATCCTAACGAAATGCGTCGTCAAAAGGTTGAGGAGTACAAGGAAAAATTTGCAAACCCATACGTTGCTGCTGCTAAAGGTTATATAGATACAGTGATTGAGCCTGAGGAAACTCGAAAATTACTTCTTCATGCATTAGAAGTTTCGAGTACTAAAGTGGCCGATCGTCCATTTAAAAAGCATGGTATTCCTCCATTTTAATAGTTATGGAGTGCTATGTTAAAAGAATAAACTAATGAATCTTTAAAACCGAATAGCAATATGTCATTAAATAGACTCGACAATAAGCAGTTAACTGCTTTTATTCCTGGAACAATCGTTGATGTTAAAGTTAAGGTTGGTCAGCAGGTAAAGCAGGGCGATATTCTTGTGATTTTGGATGCAATGAAGATGCATAACAGGGTTTTATCGCCAATTAATACTACTGTTAAGGAGATAAACGTAAAACCTGGCGATAGAGTAGTCCGAGGGTTTGTAATGGTAGTTTTGGATTAGTAAATCATTATTTATATGAAATAGGGGACTTTTGTCCCCTATTTTTCTTTATTACATTGGGTTATAGTGTTATTACTTTTAAAAAAAAGTTTTGAAAATTTGATTTATAATCTGGTTCTGTTTTGAATATTCCAAAAACAGTAGAGCCACTTCCCGACATTGCAGCATAAATTGCCCCAAGATTGTACATCTCGAGTTTTAATTTCTCAATTTCGGGGTATTGTGCAAAAACAACCTTTTCAAAATCGTTTATAACTGAATATTTCCATTTAGTTATATCGTTTTTTAGTAAAATATCGATACTGGTTTCCCATTTCTTTGGCTGCGAGAGCGAGTAGGCTTTGCCTGTATTAACATGTATTCCTGGGTTAACAATTAGAATATAGTATCGTTCAAGGCTGATATCGATTTGCTGTAATTTCTCGCCACGACCTCGCCCAATACTAGGGGTATTCCTAATAAAAAATGGACAATCGCTTCCTAATTCAAGTGCCAACTCTTCTAGTTGGTCAATTGATAATGGTTTTCCTACTAAGGCATTTATAGTTTGAAGGGCAAATGCTCCATCGGCCGATCCTCCTCCAAGTCCTGCACCAATTGGAATTATCTTGTGTAAGTGCATCGCCATTGGTGGCAGATTATGCACTTTACTAAATAGGTTGTACGCTTTTATACAAAGATTATTGCTGGCGCTGCAATCAACCTCAATTCCTGTTTGGTTAAATATTATAGGTTGGCCTTGATTTTCAACTACAGTAATTTCCAGAATATCTTTCAAACCTTTTAATGGGTAAAACAAGGTTGATATATCATGAAAACCATCGTTGCGTCGGTTCTCAATATTTAAACCGATGTTAATTTTTGCATTTGGGTAAACAATCATCGTTAGTAAATCTTCGTGTGTGGACAAAATTAATAATAGTAAGGGAATTAATCGTAAACAATCGAATTCTAATGTTCAGTACACAATCAACTAAATTTGGTTACTTTTGTATTTATCATTTAGTATGGAATGTTCTTTGGTAGAGCATTCGGTATGTTTTAAATATTAAAAAATAATACGATGAAATTAAGGTTAAGTATTCTTATTGCAAGTGCAATTACTGTTTTTACTCTTATATCAAATCAATCTAAAGCACAAATTAGTTTTGGGATATTTGCCGATCCTCAGTTATCGTGGTTTAATTCCGATACAAAAAAGTTCGATCCGAATGGTTCAGTAGCTAGTTTTAATGTTGGTTTTACTGCCGATAAGTATTTTGCCGAACGATATGCAATTACATCTGGGTTGTCGTTGAATAGTATTGGTGGAAATGTTAGATTCTCGGAAACCTTTAAGTTGGAAACTCGCGATAGTACCTACGAGGTTGCTGCGGGTAACAACGTTAAGTTCAAAGGGCAGTATATAACCTTGCCTATCGGATTTAAATTTCGTACCAATCAAATTGGATATTCAACATACTTTGCAACTGTTGGACTTCGGGGAAGTGTACGTTTAAAGGGATTTGCTTGGGAAGACAAGAATAATGTTGAGAAAGAAACCGCTACCGATCATTTTATGTTTGCCTTTGCATCGTACTACATTGGTGCTGGAATGGAGTATTCTTTGGGATCGGAAAGTGCCTTACAGGTAGGACTAACATTTGCGAGCGGTTTGTCCAAGTTTCTCGATTTAGATAAAGGTTCTTTAACATCGCAGAGTTTATCGCTAAGAATTGGCGTTGTATTTTAATTTTTTTGATGAATGAAATTAGCACTTGCACAGTTAAACTATACAGTAAATCATTTTGAGCAAAACATTGCCAAGATGATTGATATTATTGAGAGAGCAAAGCAATTTAAGGCTGATTTGGTGGTTTTCTCCGAACTTGCAGTTTGCGGTTATCCGCCACTCGATTTGTTGGAACGTAAGGCATTTGTGGAGAAGAGTGCTGATGCAATTGAGAAGATCGCCATGCATTGCAACGGAATTGTTGCAATTGTTGGTGCTCCTAGCCTTAACGCCAATGCTAAGGGTAAAATGCTGTTTAACTCGGCGTTTGTTCTTGCTGATGGGAAGATTGCAAGTGTTCATCATAAATCACTTTTGCCCGATTATGATATTTTTGATGAGTACCGCTATTTTGAGCCAAATACGGATGACTATGCTCTTGCAAATATTTGCGGAGCAAAAGTAGCGGTGACCATTTGTGAGGATCTTTGGGATGATCAGCCGGTAACCTCATCGTATGGTAGAGAGTGGCTCTATCGAACTTCGCCAATGGAGAAGTTGTCGGTTCTTAAACCTGAGTTAATTATAAACATTGCAGCATCGCCATTTAACTATAATAGTGAGGAGCGCCGCTTGGAGGTTTTTCGTAACAATGTAGCTCGTTATGGTTTGCCTGTAATATATGTAAATCAGGTGGGTGGTAATACCGAGTTGCTTTTCGATGGTGGTTCAATGGTGCTCGATTCCTCTGGTAACGTTATTCATTTGCTGAAAAGTTTCGAGGAGGACTTTTTTGTTGTCGAAACCAATGATCTCAAGAGTGCAATGTCTTTGTCAGTTGAGAAACCAGATTTAGAAGAGGTTCGTATTGCTCGTATTCACGATGCTTTGGTTATGGGAATTCGTGATTACTTTGGTAAGATGGGATTTTCTAAAGCAACACTTGGTCTTTCGGGAGGTATCGATTCTGCTTTAGTTCTGGCTCTTGCTCAAAGAGCATTGGGGTCGGAAGCCATACGGGTTTTGTTAATGCCTTCGCAGTATTCTTCGCAGCATTCAATCGACGATGCTGTTGCTTTGGCTAAAAAGTTAAATATACAGTACGATATAGTGAGCATTCAGCCTGTATTCGACTCTTTCCGTAATCAGTTACTGCCTGTTTTTGAGGGATTGCAGGAGAACATTGCTGAAGAAAATATTCAGGCAAGGGTGAGAGGAACACTGCTCATGGCTATTTCCAATAAGTTTGGCCACCTACTGCTGAATACTTCCAATAAGAGTGAGGCTGCTGTGGGATATGGAACGCTTTATGGCGATATGAGCGGAGCAATAAGTGTTTTGGGTGATGTTTACAAAACTGATGTTTACCGATTGGCTAACTATATCAATAAAAATGAGGAAATTATTCCTGTAAATACAATTGTAAAACCTCCATCAGCAGAGCTTAAGCCCGATCAGAAGGATACAGATTCGTTACCTCCTTATGATATTTTGGATAGCATTCTGTTTGCTTATATAGAAAGGCAGCTAAGTGTCAATGAAATTGTTGCACTAGGTTTCGAAGAAAGTGTTGTGACCAGGGTGATTAGGATGGTTAACGTGAACGAATATAAACGATTCCAATCACCTCCAATACTAAGGGTATCATCTAAAGCATTTGGAATAGGGCGAAGAATGCCATTGGTTGCAAAATGGTAACGTATAAAGTGAAAAAGTGCGATAAAGTCACAATTCCGTTATAAATTATAGCTGTTTCGAAATGTTTGGCTTATTGATTTTGTTAAAATCAAAAGTTTTACTTAAAAATATGCTGAAAAGCATAAAAAATTAATAATTTTGAGGCATAAATCAGAATTAGTGTAATATGGCTCAACATCAGATCGATATAGAAAACGTTTTCGAAGGAGTGTGCGGTCTTTTCATAAATCTAAAGCCGGAAGAGAAAGAAAGAATGCACCAGAACTTCTCGTGCATGCATGTTCGAAAGAGTGAAATTATTTACAGGGAGGGAGATAAACCTGCAGGTTTAATTTGTTTGTCCCGAGGAAAAGTGAAACTTTATAAAGAAGGAGTTGGTGGTCGAGATCAGATTGTTCGGATGGCAAAACCTATTGGTTTTATTGGCTACAGGGCATTATTCGCCGATGAAAACTATTCTGCAACCGCACAGGCACTGGAGGATTCCATTATCTGTTCGATAGATAAGGATATTTTCATGGACATTCTTAAGCATAATGCAGAGTTGACTCTTCATATTCTAAAGTCTGTTGCAACGGAGTTGGGTTTTTCAACAAACAGAACTGTTACTCTTACTCAAAAGCATATTCGTGGTCGTTTAGCAGAATCGTTAGTATTTTTACGTGATACTTACGGCTACGAGGACGATGGTAAGACCTTAAGAGTTTACCTTTCGCGCGAGGATTTGGCCAACCTATCAAATATGACTACCTCTAATGCTATTAGAACCTTATCGAGTTTCTCCGACGAAGGAGTTATTGAACTCGATGGTCGTAGAATTAAAGTGTTAGATCAATATAAATTGGAAAGAATTAGCGACTTAGGATAATTCGTATTTTGTGTATTGTTGGCAATGCCAAGTTGTTGTTTGTTGATTTTGTTCAATGAGTTAACTGTGTATGTCAACAGCTTAATAGACAAATAGCCTTTTTCAAACACTACACACTATAAACTTACTCTTGGTAGTAAATTCGTTTAACCCTTCTCGATATTGATGTTAGCACTTCGTAAGGAATTGTTCCTAGTGCTTTTGCAACATCAGTAATGGATGGATTCGCTCCAAAAATAGTAACCTCATCGCCTTCGGAAACATCGATTCCGGTTGCATTAATTGTGCAGGTATCCATACTTATGTTCCCAATTGTAGGGGCAAGCTTGCCTTTTACCAGCATTTTGCCAATGCCATTTCCCAATTTGCGGTTTAGCCCATCGGCATAACCTATTGGAATTGTAATAACCTTTGTAGGTTGAGTCACTACTCCTTTTCGGCTATATCCAACAGTTTCTCCTGGTTCAATATTTTTAATCTGTATAACCCTGCTTTTAAGCGTACTAACGGGCAATAATTTATCTTGTTGAGTTGAACTAATTCCATAAAGTCCAATTCCCAAACGAACCATATCGAATTGAGAGTTGGGGTAACGCTCAATTCCGCCTGTATTTAGAATATGCCTAATTGGGGTATAGCCAATGCCTTGTGCTATTTGGTTGCATGCATTTGCAAAAGTGTCAATTTGATGCTGGGTGAAGTTATCGTGTTCGTTTTCGTCGCTGGCTGCAAGATGCGAGAAAATGCTTTTCACCTTAATCATTTTACTTTGCTGAAGCATGGTAATTAATTCAGGTAATTGATCGGGAGTGAAGCCTAAGCGGTGCATCCCACTATCTATTTTGATGTGAATAGAGTAATTGCTAACACCCATTCTATCTAAGGCTGCGATGAATTCCTTTAATCCAGTGAAACTGTAGATTTCGGGTTCCAACTCATACTCAATCATCAACTCGTATGTTCCAAACGATGGATTCAATACGATTATTGGTAGCGATATTCCTGCTTCGCGAAGCGCAACACCCTCGTCGGCAAATGCTACTCCTAGAAAATCGACCCTGTGAAACTGTAGTAAATTGGCAATCTCGAATGATCCACTACCGTACGAGAATGCTTTTACCATTGCCATCAATTTTACGTTGGGCTTAAGTTGATTGCGGTAAAAGTTTAGGTTGTGAACCAACGAGTTTATATTGACCTCAAGCACTGTTCTGTGACTTTTTTGCTCAAGTATTGCCGATATTCGTTCGAAATGAAAACTACGACTACCTTTAATCAGTATTGCAGAGTTACTTATTTGTCTGCGAGAGAAGTTTTGCAAAAATGCTGTGGTATCTTCATAGAATTCTTTATCAATATTGAAAAGTCCTGAGAATTTTGAAATCTCATTGCCAATTCCAATAATTTTGCTGATACCTTTTTCTTGAACAAGCAATGCAACTTCGTTGTATAGACTTTCGGGCTTTAAGCCGCTTTGCATAATATCGGATAGAATAAGAATTCTATTGCTATGCTGTTTCTGTTGAACCAAGAAGTCCAATGCAATTTTGAGCGATCCAATGTCGGAGTTGTAGCTATCGTTGATTATTGAGCAGTTGTTGATACCTTCTTTCAATTCGAGCCGCATAGCCACTGGTGTTAGTTTGGCCATACGTTGCTCTATTGTATCCATATCGATATTAAAAAGAAGCATTAGGCAAAGGCAGTGCATAGCATTTTCGATAGATGCTTTATCGGAGAACGGTATGCTAAATTGGTGCGAGATGCTTTGATATGAAACATTTATTTTAGCCGATTTTGCTTCAACTTCAATATTCTCTACAATAACATCGGCGTTGGCATATCCCCATGTGAATAGTTTGGTTTTATTGCCGTTTATATGATGTTTGATGGCATTGTTAACCTCCACATGATCGGCACAATAGATTAACTGTTTTACCGATTCAAAAAGTTTAAGTTTTTCAGTTACTTTCTGGTTTATGTCGGTAAAGTTTTCTTGATGAGGAAGACCAATATTGGTAAATATGCCGATTTCGGGGTTGATTATTGGTTGTAAATTCTCCATTTCGTTGGGGAGTGAAATTCCTGCCTCGAAAATTCCTAGTTGAAAGTTTTCGTCCATTTGCAGTACAGAAAGAGGAACGCCCACCTGTGAGTTGAAACTCTTTGGACTACGAACAATTCCGTAAGTGCCCGATAGAAGCTGGTTCAGCCATTCTTTAACAATGGTTTTTCCGTTGCTTCCAGTTATGCCAATTATAGGATAGTTGAATTGATTTCTGTGATAAGCAGCGAGTTTCTGCAACGCCTCCAATGTATTGTTGCAAACAATAAAAGTAGCATCGGGGTATAATTCTGTAAGTCCTTCAGATTGGCTTACCAAGAATGCTCTTACATTCTGAAAATTATAAAGCTCTCCAATAAACTTATGTCCATTGTGGTGTTGACCAACAATTGCAACAAACAAAGCCCCATGTCCTCCATTGGGAGTACGACTATCGATGGTTATAAGTGAAATAGCAGTATCAGGATTCCCAATTAACTTAGCATTGAGTATTTGGGCTATTTTAAAGGTTGTGTAGTGTAGCATTTTGTTAAAATCAATATTGTTAACACAAAAATAGTTTATCAGGTAATCCTGTGTTCTAAAAAATGGTTAAATATTGTATGTATCGATAGAATATTTAATTTTGTTTAAACTTTATTAGATGTTATTATATGATTAGTATGAAAAACTCGTCATTTCAAATTAATCTGAAAAGTGGTATAGCATTAGGATTGTCACTAGTTCTCTTTTCATATATTTTTAAGAATTGGGATTTTATAAAGGATATAATTTTTGAACTTTTGAATTAGACTATTTTGCTAAATATTTTATGATAAAAGACAATGAAATTTCCTATCAGAATTATTGGGATTAAAGTAATTGATATTACTATCAATGTATTACTTTTCTTTGTAGGATTATTTGCAATTGGCTTTACCGTTGGAGTGGGCTTAGGCCTTTTGGAGAAGTTGTTTTAGCATATAAAGCAAATACCCAAAAACGTGTAGTCTAATACACATCTTTGGGTATTGTTATAATTGCGAATATTAGAAGTACAACTGTTTTCGTTGCTCCTTTAACTTCTCGTCGAGTATATAATCATCGTAATCCATTTTCTTATCTATAGAGCCTTTGGGGCCTATTTCGATAATGCGGTTGCAAACAGTTTGAATAAACTCATGGTCGTGCGACGACATCAGAACAATTCCTTTGAACTTAGTAAGTGTATTGTTGAAAGCCTGAATGGACTCCAAATCGAGGTGATTGGTTGGAGTATCCAGAATCATTACGTTAGCGTTACGAATCATCATACGGGCAATCATGCAGCGCATGCGCTCGCCTCCTGACAGTACATTTACTTTTTTGTAAATATCCTCGCCCGAGAAAAGCATTTTACCCAAGTAGCCTCTTAAGAAAAGTTCGCTGGTATCGGTAGAGTATTGTGCCAACCAATCAACTAGAGTAATGGGCTTTTCGAAAAGATGCTCGTTTTCTAGTGGAAGGTATGCCTTGGTTATGGTTTGTCCCCACTCGAATGAGCCTGAATCGGGCTCAATATGTCCCTTCAGTATTTTAAATAGGGCAGTCATAGCCCTTGGATCGTGCGACAGAAATACAATTTTATCGTTCTTCTCGATTGTAAACGAGAGATCTTTGAATAGCAAATCACCATCGATGCTTTTGCTAAGACCTTTAACCTCAAGAATGCTATTCCCGGGTTCTCGTTCAGGAGTAAAGATAATACCGGGGTAGCGTCTGTTCGATGGTTTAATCTCCTCGATGTTGAGCTTCTCAATCATCTTTTTGCGGCTGGTGGTCTGCTTGCTTTTCGACACATTTGCGCTGAAACGTGCAATGAATTCAAGTAACTCCTTGCGCTTCTCCTCTGCCTTGCGATTTTGATTTTGCAATTGGCGAGCAGCCAACTGACTACTTTCGTACCAGAAACTGTAGTTACCCGAGAACAGTTGTACCTTTCCAAAATCAATATCAACAATATGGGTACAAATTGAGTCGAGGAAGTGACGGTCGTGCGATACAACCAACACGGTATTGTCGAAATTGGAGAGATAACCCTCTAGCCAGTTCACAGTTTCAAGGTCGAGGTCGTTGGTGGGCTCATCGAGTAGGAGGTTGTCGGGTTTTCCGAAAAGTGCCTGTGCTAGCAAAACCTTCACCTTTTGCTTTCCGCTAAGATCCTTCATCAACTTATAGTGCAAATCTTCGGTAATACCCAAGCCACTTAAAAGGCTTGCAGCATCGCTTTCTGCATTCCAACCATCCATCTCCGCGAATTTCTCTTCTAGTTCCGAAGCGCGAATTCCATCGGCATCGGTAAAGTCGGGTTTTGCGTAGATGGCGTCCTTTTCCTTCATTATGTTCCAAAGAACAGAATGACCCATTAGCACTGTGGTGAGTACATCGTACTCGTCGAACTGGAAGTGGTTCTGACGAAGAACAGAAAGGCGTTCGCCTGGACCAAACGAAATAGAACCACGGGTAGCATCAATATCTCCACAAATCGTTTTCAGAAAAGTGGATTTTCCGGCTCCGTTTGCACCAATAATACCATAGCAATTGCCTGGCGTAAACTTAAGGTTTACATCTTGGAAAAGCACGTTTTTGCCGAACTGAATGGCAATGTCAGAAACTGTAATCATTATATATACTTAAAATTAATTTACTAGACTGCAATCAGAATAGGTAGGTTTTCAACATAATACAAATGCCTAGTTGCGGTTTTTGGTTATTTTTTAGAGCGGGCAAAGTTAACTATAAGATGTGAAATGCGAAAGATGATTGATAAAACATTTAACCGTGAAACGGTAGAATTGTTGCTCTAATTTGCAGAGTGTTTAATTAGGTTGAGAATTATAGATTATCTTTACATTAGAGATTAAGGATTAATCTTATTGAAGATAACTTAAATCATTGCTATGAACGATAATCAGGATAGAATAAATCAACTAGTTGAAAAGTTTGAGAGTCTTCTAAAAAAACAGGAGGATTTCTCGAGAGAAATTAATGAGTTGAGGGTTGAGATTATCAACCTTAAAAAGGATAATATAAAACCTGTTGAGGCTGAAGTTAAGAGTCCTGAGGTGATTGAAGAGCCTGTAGTTGCGACTGAGCCAACGCCCGAAATTAAAATTACGGCACCTTCACACGCCTCGGTTAATAGGCCTCCTGTAGGAATAAGCTCTCAGGAAAACAATTCTCCAAAGCAGAAGTCGGATTTGGAGAAATTTATTGGTGAAAATCTGATTAGCAAAATAGGTATAGCAATTACGGTTATTGGTGTGGCAATTGGAACAAAGTATTCAATTGAGCACGATTTGATTAGCCCATTAACCAGAATTATTCTGGGCTATTTAGTTGGCCTTGGACTGTTGGGTGTAGGTATTAAACTCAAGGAAAAGTACGAGAGCTATAGTGCGGTGCTTGTTAGCGGAGCTATGGCCATTATGTATTTTATTACTTTCGGTGCCTACAGTTTCTATAGTTTGATTCCTCAGGTTGTTGCTTTTGGGTTGATGGTTCTTTTTACTGCGTTTACCGTGGTGGCTGCATTAACTTATAATAAGCAGGTTATTGCCCACATTGGCTTGGTGGGAGCCTATGCTGTTCCTTTTTTACTGAGCGATGGATCGGGAAGGGTGGCCATACTTTTCACCTATATGGCAATTATTAATGTGGGAATTTTAGCCATAACATTTAAGCGATACTGGAAATTGCTTTACTACTCCTCGTTTGGATTAACCTGGCTCATATATTTTGCCTGGTATATGTCGAAGTACGATGTTGACCAGCATTTTAAGTTAGCATTGATTTTCCTTTCAGTTTTCTTTATCACCTTTTATCTGATTTTCATTGCGTACAAATTTTTGCAGAATGAGAAGGTTCAAATCCACGATGTTGCATTGCTTTTAGCCAATTCGTTTATTTTTTACGGAATAGGCTATGCAATTCTTAGTAGTTATCGAGATGGAGAGCAGTTGCTAGGTCTCTTTACTCTTGGTAGTGCAGTGATTCATTTTGTGGTTAGCTTGGCAATTTATTTCCGGAAGTTGGCCGATAGAAATCTATTCTACCTAGTGTCGGGCTTGGTGCTTACCTTTATCACCATAGCAATACCTGTTCAGATGAATGGCAATTGGGTTACGCTATTGTGGTTGGGCGAGGCTGTTCTGCTATTCTGGTTGGGTCGAGTAAAGGGAATATCGATATACGAGAAACTTTCGTATCCATTAATGCTACTGGCATTTTTCAGCATTCTTCACGATTGGACAACAGTTTACGATACATATTTACCCGATGATCCAGGGTCGAGGATAACGCCAATTCTCAACATCAACTTTTTAACATCAATGCTGTTTGTTGCAGGCTTTGGATTTATTGGATATTTGAACAGTAAGGAGAAATACCCTTCGGCGTTGGCCTCATCGAATGCATTATCGAAGTTTGCATCGGTGTCAATCCTATCAATATTCATAGTAACTCTTTACAATGCATTTGCCATTGAAATTGCAACCTACTGGGAGCAACTGTTTACCGATTCGGTTATAACCGTTAATGTGGCCGATAGCGATTATCCCGATTACTTCAAGAATTATGAGTTGCGTAACTTTAAAACAATCTGGCTAATCAATTACACGTTGCTGTTTGCTGCAATTTTGTCGTTGGTGAATATTGTTAAGGCTAAGAACCGTCAGTTTGGTGTGTTCAACCTCATTTTAAACACCTTCGTAACATTTGTATTCCTGTTTGTAGGGTTGTATGTAGTAAGTGAGTTGAGAGAGGCATACCTTGGACAAGCTCAGGCGGAGTACTACCATCGAGGGGTATTTTATTTAGGAATAAGGTACGTGTCGTTGGCTTTTGCTGCGGTTGTTCTTGCTGTTAGCTATGTTTTGGCTAGGCGCGATTTTATGAAGCAAGGTGTAACTATGCTGATAGATTTACTGCTTGCAATTTCAATCCTTTGGATTATTAGCAGTGAGTTGATTTCGCTACTCGATATCGCAAAATCAACCGAATCGTACAAACTGGGTCTTAGCATACTTTGGGGAGTATATGCACTGCTTTTGATTATTATTGGACTGTGGCGAAAGAAAAAATATCTAAGAATTAGCGCCATTGTACTGTTTGGCATTACCCTTTTAAAATTGTTTTTTTACGACATATCGCATCTCGATACCATTGCAAAAACAATTGTTTTTGTATCGTTGGGAGTTTTGCTCCTGATTATTTCGTTCCTATACAATAAGTACAAACATATTATTACCGATGAGACCGATAAGTAGAGTATTCTTACTACCGTTACTTTTCATATGCTTAAATTCTTATGGGCAAATTGATAAGTATGGCTATAAGCGAGAGTTGAAAGGTGTTTCTGAGCAATGGCATCGAATTGTATTGCCCGACGATCTTTTTGGGAAAGTAAATGGTGATTTTTCTGATATTAGGATATATGGCATAACCTCTAGTGGCGATACAATTGAGGCTCCATATATAATTAAGCAAGCCGCCGAAAAGGTGTTGAGCAAGGATGTTTCCTTTAAAATCATAAACCGATCCTATAACGAGAATGGTTACTTCTTCACCTTCGAAGTACCAACCAAGCAGGATATTAATAGGATTAATTTGGATTTTGGACAAAGCAACTTCGATTGGCGATTAAAGTTGGAGGGCAGTAATAATCAGCAGGAGTGGTTTACCATTGTCGAGAATTACCGTGTACTATCCATTAAAAATGCAGAAACCGATTATCGGTTTACCGCAATTACTTTTCCTAATTCAAAGTATCGATTCTTTAGGGTTTTTGTTGTAAGTGATGAGCAGCCCGTACTGAACGATGCCTCTATAAAGTTGTATGAGGTTACTGATGGAAAGCTGAAGGATTATGGGGTTAAGGCTATTAATGTTGAAAACGTTAAGCAGAGTAAGCAAACCGTTATTGATATTGAGTTGAATACTTTGTTACCGGTGTGCTACTTAAAGGTGAATGTTAAAGAGACTTACGATTTTTACAGACCTATTTCGATAAGGTATCTTACCGATAGTGTTAAAACCGAGCAGGGGTGGAGGTATAATTACTTTACCCTTACAACAGGTACGCTTAGCTCTTTAGAGGATAATATATTTCGATTTACCAGTGCTGTTGCTAGTAAGTTTAAGGTTGTTATCAATAATTACGATAACAACCCATTAACAGTAGAAGGTTGTGATTTGAAGGGCTATGAGTATGACTTGGTGGCACGATTTACTTCGCCTGCGTCTTACTATTTGGTTTATGGAAACCAATTTGCAGCAGAGCCACGCTATGATATAGGCGAGTTTGCCGAGAGAATTCCTTCCGATCTACGTGTATTGCAGCTAGGTGATGAGATTAAAATTGGAAAGGTTGAGAAAAATAAACGTGCTCCACTTTTCAAGGATAAGATGTGGTTGTGGGGAATAATGGCTTTGATAATTCTTATACTAGGCTGGTTCTCGGTTCGGATGATAAAGAAGAAATAAGTTTAAAGAGCCGGTATTATCTATTGTTTTTTGCGATTATTGGAAGAACCTTGTTTCGGTTTTTCTCGAAATGCGAGGTAGAATGCAAGCCAGATTATTAAAATTATTACAGGAAGTACAATGCTGCGACCAGTATAAATGAACCCTAGCGTAAGTATCATACAGTTTTTGGGGTTACTTTTGTCGTAGTAAACGTTGAATTTATCGCCAATCTCATAAACGAAATTCTCGGGGCCGTACATTCTTACTGTGGCAGAATCGGTTTTGAACTCAATAACCGCGAAAGTATCGTAACCATTCAACCTCGAAAAGCCCGTTGCTATTTTCTGATGCACCACAACTGTGCCTTCGGCTTTGCCACCAAATAGAATTAATTTGTATTTCGACGATATTGGGAGAAGTAGTATCAGTAAGGTTATAATCCAGAATTGAAGTTTACTTATACTGAAACTTACTTCCTTGGGCATGTATAGCTGTTGTGTTTAGTTTATAGTGTTTAGTATTTAGTTGGGTTGACTGTCACTCGTTACTTTTTACCTTTTTACTTTCTGCCAAAACCTTATTGTAGCACAGCCTGCATAGCGGTTCGTAAACATCGGTTTCGCCTAATAGTACAAGTTTTTCTGCATCGGTGGTACGGTGCGAGTAATGGGCTAAATCGCCGCAATGAACACAAATTGCGTGCACCTTAGTAACATACTCTGCAATTGCCATTAAATTGGGCATGGGGCCAAAGGGCTTTCCTCGGAAATCCATATCGAGCCCGGCAACAATAACCCGAATTCCCTGATCGGCAAGTTGGTTGCAAACATTTGGGAGGTTCATATCGAAGAACTGAGCCTCGTCGATTCCAACCACATCAACATTATTGGCCAATAGCAGAATATTGCCCGACGATGTTACCGGTGTGGAGAGAATAGAGTTAGAATCGTGCGATACAACCTCCTGCTCGGAGTATCGGGTATCTATTTGTGGCTTAAAAATCTCGACACGTTGCTTGGCGTATTTTGCCCGCTTAAGTCTACGGATTAACTCTTCGGTTTTTCCCGAAAACATTGATCCGGCAACAACCTCAATCCATCCTTTACGTTTCCCGCTTACAGAATTTTCCAGAAAAGGCATGAGAAGAAAAATGAAATATTTACGTTAGTTTTACATGCAAAAGTAATAAAACTTATTTTTGAAGTGGAATATTTACCTAGATGAGCATGGAATACCTAAAAAACGCAAAAGCCAGTATTGATGCGGCCAACGAACTTATTGGCAGGGCAATTGGTTTGGAAAAGTTATCAACAATCGAGCGCGATATTATTCTGGATAAGCTGGCAAAGGCTTACGAGTACGTACTATTCGAAAAATCGTCCGTTGTTGAAATCTTAAAGGTTGAAGAGCCTAAAAAAGCGGTTGAGGTTAAGCCCAAAGCTATTCAGGAGGAGAAGATCATTGTTGAGGAACCTCCTAAAGTTAAGGCAAAGCCAGCGGTACAGCCAAAACCTGTTATTGAGGAGGTTGTTATAGAGCCTGTGAAACCAGCGCAACCTAAAGAAAAGGAGAAGGAAAAGGGGGAAATTGTTAGCCACGATTCCGAGGAGCATATTCTGGGAGAAACCCTTGCCGAAAAATTTCAGGGTAAGCATAAGTTCCGCAACGAGATTATGGCCGAGCAGAATAGCCGGGTTGATATGTCGACCCGATTGCAGAATAAGCCCATCGTGGATTTGTATAAGGCCATTGGCATTAACGATAAGTTCCTTTTTATAAAGGAACTATTCGATGGCGATTCGGCTCGTTACTCCGAAACCATAAATCACCTGAATGCAATTGCCGATTTAAATGATGCGATAATCTACCTACAGGATAACTTCCAGTGGACCGAAGACAATGAGCATGCAGCCAAGTTTATTGATTTGGTAAGGCGCAAGTTTATTTAGCCGATGACGCGAGTTATAACATCAACCAAACACAAATTACTACAAACAATCAACGATAATGTCCAAACTCTATATAGTTCCAACTCCTATAGGCAACCTTAGCGATATCACCCTGCGAGCTATTGAGGTGCTGAAATCGGCATCATTTATTTTAGCCGAGGATACTCGCACTAGCAGCCATCTGCTTAACCATTTGCAGATAAATACTCCGCTTAAATCTCACCATAAATTCAACGAGCATAAAACCGTTGAGTTTATTGCAGAGCGAATAAAGGCGGGGGAGACGGTAGCCCTAATTTCCGATGCGGGTACGCCCGGAATTTCCGATCCGGGATTTTTGCTTGTTCGAACCTGTGTTGAGCAGGGCATTGAGGTGGAGTGTTTGCCGGGTGCAACGGCCTTTATTCCTGCACTTGTGGCAAGTGGACTTCCGTGCGATCGATTCTTGTTCGAAGGCTTTCTTCCACAAAAGAAAGGACGCAATAAGCGCCTCGATGCGCTTAAGGACGAGGAGTGTACAGTCGTTTTTTACGAATCGCCATTCCGTTTGGTGAAACTCCTAACGCAGCTTGCCGAGGTTTTTGGCGCCGATAGAAAGGTTAGCGTATCGCGTGAGCTAACAAAGCTTCACGAGGAAACAGTAAGGGGAACTCTGCCCGAGGTTGCCCAGCACTTCGAGCAGAAAGGTGTGAAGGGTGAGATTGTTGTGGTAGTTGAGGGTAAAGGACGGGGCAAGGTTGCAGACGACGAGGAGTAGGGAATTAACCTAATCATTTCTGTAAAAATTTCTCCTCCGAGGAGGAAATTGGTGTTCGGAGGAGCAATTTCCTCCTCAAAGAGGCAATTAGTTACCTCGGAGCAGGAAAATTGGTGCTCGGAGGAAGAAAAAGGTTGCTCCGATGGAGAAAATTGGTGCTCGGAAGGAGAAAAAGGTAGTTCGCTCAAGCAATTTTCTTGCAAAAAGGGAGAAAAAGGTAGTTCCGAGGTACAAAATTCCTGTAGCAAGGAGAAATTTTCTTGCTCCGAACAGGAAATTTGGGTCTATTCAGGGAACTGTGCCTAGTAGAAATGCTATATATAGATAAAGTCTCCTAAAAATCCAGAGGAATCGGTATGGCTGTTTAGCTTTCTACCATTTTAAGCGGGCAATCGACCTGCACCGTTTTACGGTACTGGTAAATATCCTCAATTGTAACTACGGTCATATCGTGCTTAGTGGCAAACTCAATTATTTCGGGGAACCTAGCCATGGTTCCATCCTCGTTGGTGAGTTCGCAAAGAACAGCGGTATCGCCTAGTCCCGATAGTTTTACCAAATCGATGCTTCCTTCGGTATGCCCTCTTCTTTCGAATACACCGCCAGTTCTTGCGGTTAACGGAAACACATGCCCGGGATGCGAGAGGTCTGCGGGTTTAGCATTTTCGGCAATGGCTGTTTTTATTGTACAAATCCGATCCTTGGCCGAAACCCCGGTGGTAACCCCCTCTTTGGCCTCAATGGAGACTGTGAATGCGGTTTTATTTTTGCTGGTGTTGTTTTCCACCATTGGGCGTAGGTTAAGCTTTTCGGCTCTTTCGGGAGTAAGGCATAAGCACACAATTCCGCTACATTCCCTTATCATTAGAGCCATGTCGGGTACGGTCATATTCTGGGCCGCGTAAATTATATCGCCTTCGTTTTCTCTATCCTCATCATCAACAAGTAGAATACCTTTACCATTCTGTAGTTTTTGAATGGCACGCTCCACACGCTCTTTGTGGTTGATCCCGAAATCCTTAATAGTTTTCATTTTACCCTTTCTGATTGGTTATTAGTAGTAAAAATCTTTAGGGCAAAGCACATTCGATTTTTAGTGAACGTGCTAACAGCGATGGTATTTCTTCTCTCATCCAGACTTTACTGTCGGTTTTGGAGTTTCACCAAATCAGTCCCTTTTAAGGGAGTCGCGGACTATAACCGCCGGTAGGGAATTTCACCCTGCCCCGAAGAAATTCACCACAAAATTATAATTCCTTTCCCAAACTTCCATGGTATAAATGGTATTTTTTACCAAGGAATCTTGTACCTGTCTATATTTGGGGCGATTGTGGATTAACGATTAGATGTCGATGGCTAGTTTCACATGCAAGCTGTAGAATGTTTGACCCTCGAATCCGGCAAAAACACCAACGCTGGCTATGGCTCCGATTTGGCTCATGGAGTATCCAACCTCGTAGTAAGGCCTGTAGGTTCTTGTAAACAGCGATGAGAAATGTAGATTCTCCTGCCACATTCGATTGCTTAAGAATGGTAAGTATTTCAAGAATAAATAGGGAGTATGGTAATTTGCAAAAATTTGCCCGTAGGTTGAGTTTGTACTCCGCTTATAGTAGTTAAGCCCTTGGTAGGAGTTGCTGAAATGCCGCGAAGTAACGGGTATAATTTGAGTGTTGAAATGTTCGAAATCGTTAAAGAATAGTTTGTCTTTAGTAAGAAAGTCGCCGTAAATAATGCTATATGAGATTTTGTTGCTGGGGCCTGTGTTTATGGTTTGTTTAATTGATGCTTCCAGCTGAACAAAGTTGGAGTTCGACTCCATAATTCCGGGCACTCCAAATTTGGTTTGAAGTTGGAACGTTGGGTAATTGGAGTAAATCATAACTTTACGCTTATCGTACATCCGATAGTGGTAGAAAGGGGTATAGCTAATTCGGATATTGCCGATAAACGCCTTGTTGTCGTCCAAATTATTGCTTGTAATTAATTTATTAACGGGGATGTTGGGCATGTACCAATCTCTGTTTTTAGCTACTAAAATGAAATCGGTATTATTCTCTAGCATTTTACGGTTAGAGTAGGTGGCACTGGTGTAAATTTCGAGCCCGTTTATTGCATCTATTTTGTTGTAGATAGTAATAAACCGATTATCGAATAGTTTCATGTAGTTTCTTCCAAAACCTAACGATGAAATGGTATTTGTTAGATTTCTGATACCATTATCTGCATTGAAATCCATGCTGGTATATCCAACGTTTACCCCGAGTAAACCACGGTGCAAATCGGAATATGAGATGCTGCTGTTAAGGGTTCCCATCGGAATTTCGCGGGCAAATGCATAGTGCAACGATGTTTTTAAGGATATAGCTGTGCTTGCAAATGTTTGCTTATAGCTAAAAGTGGAGCCAACCACAAACCCATCGACAGTGTTAAACCTAAACTCGTTTGGACTAATTAGCCCGGAGAAGTTAAAGGATCGTTTCTTTTCCTTATTATACCAATACTTTCCTGTTAGGGCTATCGAAAATAAGTTCGATTTTTTTTGCGTTAGGCTATCGGTTTGCGTTGTGTCTTTTTCTTGCTGTAACTTTTGAATGATGGTCTTGTCGGCTTTTACCTCATCGGCATTAAGGATGACAGGTCTAATTGTATTCCATGTAGTAGTATCGACTTTCCTTGCCGAGGAGTCAATGGTTACGGTTATTGGATCAACAATCTCGAGCGATTTTGAGGCTGTATCTGCTTTCTTGGTTTGTTTGTCCATCAACTTCGCCAACTCGTACATCTCCCTATTGCTCAAAGTCTCTTTATTTAGAAGTTTTTCCAACTTCTCGGCACTCTTCTTTTCTTTGGCTTGCTGCTTTGGACTAACTTTCTTTACAACGGGTTTCGGCTGTTCTTCAACCTTATTTGCCTGTATAACTTTGGCCAAATTCGATGGCATTTTCAGGTTGGTGTTCAGCTTTATGTTGGAGTATTTAACCGACGAAATGTACAGAACATCGCCCTCGTTACCCATGAATTTTCCGTTTATTTCGTAGTGATGGCTAATGGGCAACCATGCATTATCGTCTATCTCCCCAAATGTTTGCTTTATTCTTATAGTACCAACAAGCGATTCTACCGAAAAGTCAACTTCGTGTAAATTGTAGTAATCGTCGGCAATATACATATAGCCCTCCACCAGTTGTTTGCTTTTGCGTTTTGGTGTAACCTTAATCTTATTTATAACCCTGTTGCCTTGAATTGTAAACCCATCGTACTTGTACTTGTAGTGGCTTAAAGCGTATGGCGATAGCGGGAGAATAATATCGCCTATCTGTGGCTGATAAAAACTTGCATTGGCAAACTGCATAACGCTGTTGGCGCTACCGTCGTCGCCCGGGAAGTTCGATCGAATCATCTTTACCTTCTGGTCGTACTTGTCAGGGGCGGTAAAATGTATGTTGTTGACCGATTCCTGTAGGTAGAATTCGCCCTCCTTGGGAACATCCTTCTCATCGGAGTTTTTTAGTGCCTTTTTCACAAGCCACGATAACTTTTTAATCTTTAAGGTTCCCTTCAGGTACACCTCGGCTTCGAATTCCTTAATTTGGTTCTGATAGTAAGGAGCCATGCCTATAGCCTTACGAATAATGTCGTAGGCTGGATCTTCGTCCTTTGACCCAATGGTTACAGGTGCAATTTGGTATGGTTTAACAAGGAGAGTTATGTCTAGAGTATTTTGCCCGGGCTTAATCTCCATTTGCTGCTCAACAACCTCGAACCCAAGACATCTGAATATGACATTGTAGCTTCCTGCTGGTAATGAAATTTGGTAAACGCCATCGGTATTGGTTGTTGTGCCCTGTCGGGCTTCTTTTACAAATACCGATGCATATGGTATTGGCTTTTGATTTTCGTCAGTTATTTTGCCTGTAAGGGTTTGCGATATTAGGATGTATGGCAATAGAATGAAAAGAAAAGCTATGCAAATACGAATATGTTTTGGGTTTCGAATCATGCTTGATCTTTTTTAGGCCATGAATCTACTCAAATTCCGAACCGAAAAAATGGTAACGTGTAAATTTCAAGTATTTTAACTGTTAAGAGGATTCTTAATTTTGAAAATTGATGTTTCCAGAAACTTCTCAATTTTCACAAATGAGCCGCGCTGTTTCTTATTCACAAAGGTTAGTGCTACACCATCGCTTTGAGCTCGGGCTGTACGGCCAATTCTGTGAACGTAATCCTCTGGATCGTTGGGAACGTCGTAGTTTACTACAAGATCAATATCTTCAATGTCAATTCCTCTCGAAATTATATCAGTAGCAACAAGAATTTGAATTTTTCTGCTTCGGAATTCACGGAGCACCTCTTCGCGCTGCTTTTGGTCAAGATCGGAGTGTATGGCCTTTGCATTGATATCGCTACGGATAAGTCTGCGTTCAATGTTCTTAACCTCCGATTTGGTTGAGGCAAAAACTAAAACGCTTTGCACATAATCCTTCCCGGCTACAATCGAGTTCAAAAGTTCCAACTTTTGATCATCCTCAATCATGTAAACAGCTTGAAGTATATTTTCGGCAGGCTTCGATACTGCAAGGTTAATCTCAACAGGATTAACTAGTACCGATTTTGCAAGTTCCCTGATTTTAGGAGGCATAGTTGCCGAAAACATCAACGTTTGGCGTTTTTTAGGCAGAAGTTTTATGATGGCCATTATATCATCGTAAAAACCCATATCGAGCATTCTGTCGGCCTCATCGAGAATAAGATGCTCAACGCTATTAAGGTTTAAGTAGCCCATTTGCATGTGCTGAATAAGTCGGCCGGGTGTTGCAATTACGAGGTCGGCTCCGCTCTCAAGGGCGGCCCTTTGTCTATCCCAATTGCCAGCATCGTTTCCACCGTAAACGGCAATTGATCCAATTGGCGAAAAGTAGGCAAAGCCTTCAACCTGCTGATCTATTTGTAAAGCCAACTCGCGTGTAGGAACAATGATAAGGGTGCTTATCTTGCTATTTTTCGAAGGTTGCTTTGCATTGATGCTTAGAATTGGCAGCACAAATGCTGCAGTTTTGCCAGTTCCGGTTTGAGCACAGGCAATAAGATCTTTTCCTTCGAGAATTATAGGAATTGCCTTTTCTTGGATTGGTGTGGGATTTTCGAACCCCATCGATTCTATACCTTCAACTATATCGGGGTGTAAATTGAAATTGCTGAAATTCAAGTTTGCAGTGTTTTAATTAATAGAGCGCAAAGGTAATACTATTAACTTTATTGTTTTCATAGAAAACAAATCGTTTTTATATTATTTGACATACTGTTAATTTGCTGTTTAATAGTCTATTGCTTTGTATTGTGTCTTATTTTATTGGTGTTTCAGAGCAAGTGTTCTATCGAAAAAATATGTATTTTAGCCATCGAATTTAAAGTAGGTACAATGTTAAATTTATTTGGGAAGAAGCGAGTTTATAAGCACATTTTCTTTGATCTGGATAGAACATTATGGGATTTTGAGCAGAATAAAGTTGATGCATTACGCGATATATTTTTCGATTATCAGCTAGATAGTACATTTCCAGATTTAATGACCTTTATTAATTCGTTTAGCCGGCATAACGATTACTTGTGGGATAAATACGTAAAAGGTGAATTAACCAAGGATGTACTACGCTATAAGCGTTTCGAGGTAACTCTTCTTGATTATGGAATGAACAATTCTCGCTTGGCAAAAACATTAGGCGAAGAGTACCTGAAAATTATGCCATTAAAAACAGCCTTGATTCCAGGAGCTAGAGATATTCTTGAGTATTTAAGTGAGAAGTATAAGCTTCACATTATTAGCAATGGTTTTAACGAGGTGCAATTTCCAAAGTTGGAGCGTTGCCATATCGAGCATTACTTCGAATGGGTTATAACTTCTGAGATTGCTGGCTACCATAAACCCGATTCTCGAGTGTTTGGTTATTCACTATCGAAGGCAAACGCAAAGAAAGAGGAAAGCATTATGGTTGGCGATGATTTGGAGATAGATATTGTGGGAGCTAAAAAGTTTGGAATAGATCAAGTTTACTTTAATCAGGAAGCAAAACCTCATAAAACAAAGGTAACTCACGAAATTTCAAACTTAAAGGATATTATTACAATACTTTAGTCGAGATCTTCGTAAAGCCCGTATATTCTGTTATTTCCCTTACGTGTGGTAACCGAAAAATCTTTGATTAGTATATTGTCTTGATTGTTGTTCCAAAGGAAGATGCTCAATTTGTAGCCTTTCATTTCCCTGCTTGATCTAATGACATCTGTAAGACGAACTGTAAGGTAAACATTTTGCCAATTGTCGGTTGTATTGCAGAAATCTTTTATTGGAGAGCCCTGCCACGATATGTTTTTCCCATTTTTGCTGATATCGAAAACTATTAAGCCACTTTGTTTATTGGCTTTAACTGTTGCCTTAACGTATATAATTGCATGTCTATTGGGGACTATATTCTGTAATGATGTTGTAAAAGAAGGGCCCCATTCCATAGTGGAGTCTACTCTGCAGATACAACGGCTAAAGGAATCTTTTACCCAGCATTTTTCGTGATTGCGCCACTCTTGGTTTACTGAATCTTTTGTAAGCGAGCTGCTATAGTATTCTTGGTTTTCATCTTTTTGAGGGATCGTACCCGACTTCTTGAATATGAAGTAATCGAAGGTAAAACCATGATTGCTTGAATAAGTTAAAGGGTAATATTCATTTATGATAGGCCAATACTTTAGAGGTATGTTTCCGCAAATCAAGTATTGCATCGAGTCTTTTGACAGAAAATCTCTTAGTGACAATACATTGTTGAAATTATCCTGAAAAACTATATAGTTTACGCTTGGGTTGTACTGTTTAAAGTAAAAATTGATATAGTTTGGATTTCCTGCAAACATTATTATTGCTGAATCTTTATGTTGTTCAAGAAAGTTGTGGCTCTGAATGGAGAATTCCTTGAATGGTTGTTTGTAAAGAACTTCGTAATGTTTTCTTGTCGAAATCAGCGTGAATGTATTAATAATAAGAATTGCAATAACCGAACATATCTTAAACCAAGCCTTTTCATTGGAGTAAAAAGAAAAGAGCAGAATAATGATAAACGGGAAACTGAATATCAGCACAGAGTGCTGTAGTACTGGTTTGGCAAGTACAGAATACAGAAAACCGATAGTTAGCGGTAGTAAAAACCATATTGCAGAGATTACCTGAAACTTGGTTATTGTAATTTTTTTTGATTTGATGATTGGGTAAATGGCAATTGATAAGGTTGTAAGATATACCAGTGGGCTAAAATGGAATATAAATTTAAAATGATCGGCAATGAATGATAGATGAGGTTTCCCGAGCCATTCTAAACCTCCATTGCTGAGTTGATAAAAGAATATTTTTAGGTGAGGAACAAATAGTATCGCAACTGCAATTTGAGCAAGCAGGTACTGTTTATAGTTATCCTTTTTGATGAAGAATAATCCGGAGAAAGCAATAATCGCTGAGAATAGTAAACTGAAATAATGGTTATAGCAACAAGCGGCCGATGTAAGAATATATCCTATTAAATATTTAAGATTTCGCGGGGTTTCAAAAAGGAATTTGCTCCAAAATAGAACCGACAGCAATGCGAAAAATAGTCCGCTTGAATATGGTCTGGCTAGTTGGCTGAATAGAATTGGAAACTGAAGCGTTGCAATAAATGCAGAAACCAGCAGTGCAGTGGTTGAGTTAAACCATTTTTTAGCGATTGAGAATGCAAGTAAAATTGATCCAATGCCAAACAGGATGAACGGAAGTTTGACAATGTATTCCTTGAATCCAAAGAGTTTTGTCCAGTAAAATAGAAATACCTGCATACCGGCAGGATGCCCATCTTCCTTAACCCCATTTTCGATAAGTTCTCTGAACGAAGAGAAATTCAATCGGATAAGAGCACTTAATTCATCGTGGGTATAGGGAATTTCGAAAAGATTGTAAAATCTTAAAATGCAGCCAAGCAGAACTATTATAAAGAGAAGAAGATAGTCGACATTTACTTTTGATATGTCAAATTTCTTCATCTCTTTTTTGAGTTTAGAACGGTATATTACTATTATCGATTCCTCTGCTTGGACGGAAATCGAATTCATTATCACCTAAAGTATCGTCGTTCATTTTCGACGAGTAGGTAACGGGCATCGATGCTGTAAACGATGATGATGTTGCTGGTTGTATTCCGGAGTAGTCCACATCGTCCAAATCGGAGAAGCGTGCCATTTCCTTTTGGAATCGTAATCTAACATCCTCAACAGCTCCATTACGGTGCTTTGCAACAATGAGTTCGGCAATGCCCAATGTAGAGTTTCCTTCCTCATCCTCAAGCAATCCGTAGTATTCGGGTCTGTGGATGAATGTTACAACGTCGGCATCCTGCTCAATAGCACCAGATTCACGAAGGTCGGAGAGTTGAGGCCGTTTATTACCACCACGCGTTTCAACAGAACGGTTAAGCTGCGATAGTGCAAGAATTGGAACATTCAATTCCTTGGCAATCGCTTTTAACGATCGGGAGATTGTACTAACCTCTTGCTCACGGTTACCTTTTGTTTCGGCAGGACCAGTCATTAGCTGAAGGTAGTCGATAATTACAACGCCAATATCGTGCTGAGCCTTTAATCGTCGACATTTCGCCCTGAATTCAAAGATAGATAGAGCAGGAGTATCGTCGATAAATATTTTGGCCTCGGAAAGATTCTTGATTTTTACAGTGAGCTGAGTCCACTCGTCCTGAGTGATTTTTCCGTTTCGAACTTTTTCCGACGAAAGCCCCGATTCGCTAACAATTAAACGATTTACGAGCTGAATATTCGACATTTCGAGCGAGAAGAAAGCAACAGGAACTTTGTGCTCTACGGCCATGTTACGCGCCATGGAAAGCACAAATGCGGTTTTACCCATCGAAGGGCGGGCCGCAACAATGATAAGATCCGATCGCTGCCATCCCGAGGTTAGCCTATCCAAATCGGTGAATCCAGACGGAACTCCACTTAGGCCATCCTCACGTTTTCCGGCTTCCTCAATTTGCTTAATGGCCTTCATTACGATACTACTGATTGGCTGCGTGTCACTTTTAATATTGCCTTCGGCAACCTTAAAGAGCTCCATCTCGGAGTAATCCAGTAGCTCATCAACATCAACATCCTCGTCGAAGGACTTGTTCTGAATATCGGTTGCTACTCGGATAAGCTCGCGCTGAATGTACTTTTGTGCAATAATTTTGGAGTGGTACTCAAGGTGGGCGGCGGAACCAACTTTAGTTGTAAGCTGTGCAAGCGCAGGGGCACCACCTATCTCGTCGAGTTTCTCTTTGCGTCGCAGTTCCTCGCTAACAGTAAGAAGGTCGATAGGCTCAAGCCTCGACGATAAATCTAAAATTGCTTTAAATATTACCTGATGAGCCTCCTTGTAAAAACACTCTGGTTTTAAAACCTCGCCCACTGCAATAATCGCATCTTTCTCTACCATTATTGCACCAAGTACGGCTTCTTCCAAATCGAGTGCTTGAGGCGGAACTTTCCCAATTTCGGTTCCAATAGGCCTGTTTGTTTTGTATTGCCTGTTGTAAGTACGCTTCTCTGCCATCGCATTTTTAATTAGAGTGCAAAGGTAGCATCGATGATCTTTTTTTTCCTATGCATCCGTGGTTGTTTTTTCACAAAAAAAAATGGCTTGCTAACAAGTTATGAACAGGCTTGCGAATATTCTAGATGCTAATTAATTGCGATTTAATTGTTAAAAGATGATAACATCCGATTTTACTCAACATCATTTTATCCTTCTTTACTATCTTTGCTATTGCTACAATTGATAAAATTATGGTTCGGAATACTTTCATTATTATATTGATGGGGATAACCCTTGTTGCCTGCGAGGAAAAGAACAGGTTCGACAATATTGATACTTCAAAAATTGATGTCAAAATTGAAGTGCAGCGTTTCGATCAGGATTTATTCAAAATCAACTCAGATAGCATTGAGACCGAATTACCAGCATTAAGGAATGATTATGGCCGATTTGTTGACATGTTTTGTGAGGGAATAATTCGGATTGGCAAGTCAACGTCGCCTCAGTATAACCAGCTATTAAAGTACTTTTTGACCGACACCATGGTTCGCAACGCACAGCGTAAAGTTCAGTCGGCATATCCTGATCTTGATGAGTTGAACAGCACTCTTACCGATGCCTTTAAGCGTTACAATTATCACTTTCCTACGCGGACAATTCCTAGAGTGGTTTCGTATGTATCGGGTTATAATCTATCGGTAGCGGTAGACGATAGCATTGCCGCCGTTGGTTTAGATAGATACTTGGGTAGCAGAACACCTCAGTACGATATGCTTGGAATTCCGAAGTATATGTCGAATAAAATGACCCGAGAGAAATTGCCCTCCGACATTATCAGGGCTTGGCTTTACGGTGAGTTTGCCTTTAACGACTCGATCGATAACCTTTTGTCCAACATGATCTATGAGGGCGAGTTAATCTATATAACAAAGCACCTTTTGCCGAGCGAACCCGAGTATTTAATTCATGGGTTTACCCCAAAACAGATGAAGTGGTGCAAGGCTAACGAGGAGGATATGTGGACTTACCTTATCGAGAATAAAATGCTGTTTACGACAAACACCCTCGACATAAATAAGTTTGTAAACGATGCTCCTTTTACCTCGGGATTTCCGCAGGAGAGCCCAGGGCGAGCCGCGGTATGGATTGGATATAGAATTATTGAGTCGTTAATGGAGCGGAATCCGACAATGAGTCTGGAGGAGTTGATGAGCATTAAGGATTACCAGCAAGTATTGAATATGGCTCGCTATAAACCATAGGCATTCTTAAGAATAAAGCGTAACGTTATTTTAGTGAATTGAATATAGTTTTTTCTTGACTACATCTCTTTTTTGAAATTATTCTGCAATTTGAAATTTTCAGCGTTGCATAAACAAAAAAATATGTAACTTGTTAAATACGATACTTTCGAATAAAAATGAACGAATTTAATATTCACTAAAACTTATAATATGAAATCGGACATAGAAATTGCTCATGAAATTACGATGAAACCCATCTCCCAAATTGCAAATATTTTGGGTATCGACAATGACGACCTTATTCCCTATGGGAAATACAAAGCAAAAGTTCCGTTGAAGTATATAAACAAGGAGAAATACCAGAACAATAAGCTGATCCTTGTTTCGGCAATATCGCCAACTCCTGCAGGCGAAGGTAAAACTACTGTTTCCATTGGTTTAACTCAAGGTTTAAACAGGATTGGAAAACAAACCACAGTGGTTTTGCGTGAACCTTCGCTGGGGCCTGTTTTTGGTATAAAGGGTGGCGCCACCGGTGGTGGATATTCACAGGTTCTTCCAATGGAGGATATCAACTTACACTTTACCGGTGATTTTAATGCAATTGAGCGTGCACACAACCTGTTGGCAGCATTAGTCGATAACAATATCCAAAGTAAGAAAAGATCGTTGGGAATCGACCCTAGAACTGTAAGTTTGAAAAGGGTGATGGATATGAACGACCGATCGTTGCGTCATATGATTGTGGGCTTGGGTGGCACAACTCACGGAATACCCAGAGAGACCGGTTTCGACATAACCGCAGCATCGGAGGTGATGGCAATCCTTTGCCTTGCCGAGGATATGGAGGATTTAAAACGTAGATTGGGCAATATTTTCATTGGTTACACTTACGATAAGAAGCCCGTTTATGCACGCGATTTAAAGGCCGAAGGTGCTATGGCAGCGTTGCTTCGCGATGCAATTATGCCAAACCTAGTTCAAACCATTGAGGGAACTCCTGCGCTTATACATGGTGGCCCATTTGCAAACATCGCGCAGGGAACAAACTCGGTTATTGCAACCAAAATGGGGTTATCGCTAAGCGAGTATGTTGTAACCGAGGCTGGGTTTGGATTCGATTTGGGTGCCGAAAAGTTCATCGACATTAAATGTAAATATGCTGGATTAAAACCCAACGCTGTTGTTTTGGTGGCTACAATTCGTGCCTTAAAGTACCACGGAGGCAAGGATTTGAAGGAAATTAAGGAGCCCGATGTTGAAGTGCTAAAGAAAGGTATTGGTAACTTGCAGAAGCATATCGAGAATATGAAGCAGTTTGGTGTTTGCCCTGTTGTTGCCATTAACCGCTTTACCACCGATACCGACGAAGAGGTGAATTACATTAAAAGCGTATGCAAGGATATGGATGTGCCTGTTTCGGAAGTCGATGTATGGGGAAAAGGCGGTGGCGGAGCCATTGAGCTGGCAACCATTGTTGATAAAATTGCGTCGAACTGTACAAACCAAATTAATCCGCTATACGATTGGGAATGGACTCCCGAGGTGAAAATTGAGACTATTGCAAAGAAGATTTACGGTGCAAATGCTGTTGATTTCACCGCACAAGCCAAGAGCGATTTGCAGAAGGTTTATAAGTTAGGGTTGGATAAACTTCCAATATGCGTTGCCAAAACCCAAAAATCGTTATCGGATAATCCAGATTTGCTTGGTCGTCCCAAGGATTTTGTGGTTACTGTTCGCGAAATTGAGATTGCAGCGGGTGCTGGATTTATCATCCCAATTACAGGGCAAATTATGCGTATGCCCGGTTTGCCCGATGAGCCTGCGGCAGAACGAATTGATGTGGATAATAATGGGGTAATTACAGGATTATTCTAATGTAGATATGGATACCTTAGCCCTGTCAGAGTTTTTATCTCCGACAGGGTTTTTTATTTACAACGCTAACTCAAGCATAACCTCAACAACACCTTTCGACTCGCCGTCAACAGTGTTTCTATTGAAATCAAATACAACTTTGTTTTTACCATAAATATGGTAGGCTACCCCTATAACCTCCTGAGTTGATTCAATTTTTGCAGTGATTTTGTCTGTCTTTAGGTAATCATATCGACCAAAAATGCTAAACTTATTCTTGAATAGCTTTAGCTCGGCAAATGCACTATAGCCTTTAACGTCGTATGCCTTTCCGGTAGAATCTGCAAAATCGCCTATATGATTTCCTTTACCCACAAACCCTTGGCCTGTAACGGTAAAGTGTTTTTCCTCGTACGAAACAATCCCCGCATGCATATTCCAGTCGGGGTATAGCTCTGTATTGCCCTTGCCAACCACGCCCGTGTATGATAGCTGAAAGCCAGTTAGCATTTCTGGCAATGGACGAACGGATAAACGCCATTGAACTGTCTTGTTGTTGTTATTCTCCAAGGCATGATAGCCGCCACCGTTGAATACTCCCACTGCAATAGAGCCATATTTTCCGGGATAGGCACTACTTACATTTTTTTGGTACGACTCATCAACTGTACCGCCAATAAGGGCCGTTGTAATAAGGCCAAAGTCTGCCGAGCTTAAGATTGTGGTTTTATCGAGAAAGTGGCTCCCTATAACGCGATATTTATTTATCTTCTCCTCAAACTCAATCCAGGGAGTAAAAACCTCGCCAACCAAAACCCGTGGATTCGAAAATATCCAGTAGTTGTTATCGTCCTTTAGCTCCATGTAGCAGTATTTGAGCCTCATCTCAAGATCGCCCATTCCGTCACCTTCTTTGTCAACGGTTAAGTCTGGCGTGATCCTTCCGGAAAGGTGTTTATTTAAGGATTTCTGGAAGGTGATATATCCACGTTTAATTGTAAACTCATTGAATTGATCATTTCCCTCTTCGTAGTACCTAAACCCAAGAAATATTTGGGTTGATACGGAGCTGCTTTGCAGAATCTTCAGGATTTTCTCGTTTTGCTGGTAAATGGAGTCGGCCAGCGTTTGTCCTGCTATATTCGACGAAATAATAGAAAGCAGAACGATGATGGTTGCAAGTTTTAAATTCTTCATTTATTCAATGGTTGTTGAGAATTAAAAAATCGTTGCAAAACTATTTTTTTAAAGTTAAGTGTAAGTTAAGAATTTTATTTTAATGTTAAGAAATTGTTAAGCGGTGGAATTAAATATAAAAAAGCAGCCTTTATTTATGATTATTTTCTGCGACTAATCGGATGCATGCATATATTTTCTTGTGGTTTTCATGGAGCAAGGAGTTTCGGGCATTACGCAATATGCCAGTTTACACCATTCTATAAAGGTTTAATTGCCCCACCCGGCTTAGTTTTTTGAATAGACACACACAGTTTTCTGAATAGACCCAAATTTCCTGTTCGGAGCAAGAAAATTTCTCCTTGCTACAGGAATTTTGTACCTCGGAACTACCTTTTTCTCCCTTTTTGCAAGAAAATTGCTTGGGCGAACTACCTTTTTCTCCTTCCGAGCACCAATTTTCTCCCTCGGAGCAACCTTTTTCTCTCTCCGAGCACCAATTTTCCTGCTCCGAGGTACCTAATTGCCTCTTTGAGGAGGAAATTGCTCCTCCGAACACCAATTTCCTCCTCGGAGGAGCAATTTGCTACTTAAATGTTTAAATGACTTTTTGCGGGATATTAATCTTCGAATTTGCGCTCAAAATAAGAATGGATATAGTAAATTTGCTCCTTGTTTGAACTTGTTAGAAGTATCTGTGTTTTAATTCAAATCTGTTGATATGTCTGTGAAAGGTAGAGTGAGTGTATTGGTTGGAGTTGCTGCGGCATCTATTCTGTTGATAAGTATTTTTACATTTTCATCCTTTAAGGAAAAGGAGGGGGTGGCTTGCCGGAGACATATTTCTCCCGATTCAGTTCTGCAGAGCTCCGTAATTATTCCGATACCAATTCCGGATAGTTTGAGTCTTGCAGGCGAATCGGTTCCTGTTAAGTATTTTGATGTGCGCGAGAGTTTGGATCGTGAGCTACAGGTGAATACTTTTTGGCACTCTCAGACAGTAATTTTACTGAAGAAGGCTCACCGTTTTTTTCCGGTAATAGAGCCAATACTTAAAAAGAATGGTATTCCCGATGACTTTAAGTATTTAGCGGTGGCCGAGAGTGGTTTATCGCAGGCAGTATCGCCCTCAAAGGCGGTTGGGTTTTGGCAAATACTCGAGGGAACCGCCAAGGACTATGGCTTGGAGGTTAACAGCGAGGTCGACGAGCGTTACAATATCGAGAAATCAACCGAGGTAGCCTGCAAGTACCTGTTGAAGAGCTACCAAAAGTATGGCAACTGGACAATGGCGGCTGCATCGTACAATTTTGGGTCGAATGGGATTAGCCGTCAAATGGACAGGCAGGAGAACGATTCCTACTACGATATGGTTTTAGGCGAGGAAACAGGCCGTTACGTTTTTCGCATTTTGGCCATTAAGGTGATATTTGAGAATCCTCAGCGGTATGGCTTTTTCCTCGACGACAAGGATCTTTATCCACCTTATAAGTTTACCGAGGTAAAGGTTGATACTGCCATAACCAGCATTGCTCAGTTTGCCCGTAAGTTCGACTCAAACTATAAGCTGATAAAGATGCTGAATCCTTGGCTTAGGGAGAACTACCTCACAAACAAGGCACATAAAACCTACACAATAAAGATTCCCCAAAAAGGCTTTAGGGAGAGTGCTTATTAATTAATAATTTATAATGAATAATGATGGTAATGAATAGTCCTAACAACTATCAACCATCAACTATCAGCTGAACAAATGGAAATTCTAAAAGGCGAGGCCGAAGAAATTGTGGTAGAGGGTGCACGGGTGAACAACCTTAAGAACCTCGACATAACAATTCCCCGAAATAAACTTACAGTAATAACAGGCCTTAGTGGAAGCGGTAAATCGTCGCTTGCGTTCGATACTCTTTACGCTGAGGGACAGCGTAGGTATATCGAAACAATGTCTGCCTATGCTCGCCAGTTTTTAGGCTCGTTGGAGCGTCCCGACGTGGATAAGATTTCAGGCTTAAGCCCTGTAATTTCCATCGAGCAGAAAACTACCAGTCATAACCCTCGTTCTACCGTTGGCACTACAACAGAAATATACGATTTTCTCCGTTTGCTTTATGCCAGGGCATCAACAGCATACTCTTTCAACACGGGCGAGGAGATGGTTCGCTATACCGACGAGCAGATTGTAAATATTATTATTGAGAATTTTAAGGGTAAAAAAACAAGCATTCTTGCGCCTGTTGTTAGAGGGCGCAAGGGGCATTATAAGGAGCTATTCGAGCAGCTGCGCCGAAAGGGGTATCTGTACGCTCGAATAAATGGTGAGATAACCGAGATGCGTCCTGCAATGAAGCTCGACCGTTACAAGACTCATCATATCGAGTTGGTGGTGGATAAAATTGTGGTGGATGAGTCCGACCGTAAGCGGGTCTCTCAGTCGGTAAATACCGCAATGTCACTTGGAAAAGGGATCATAATGGTGCTCGATATGGAAAGCGGGCAATCGCGCTATTTCAGCCGGAACCTTATGTGTCCAACCACTGGAATTTCGTACGATGAGCCAGAACCATACTCATTCTCTTTCAACTCTCCCAAGGGAGCCTGCAACCATTGTAATGGCCTTGGTTATGTAAACGAGGTTGATATCGAGAAGATAATTCCAGATCCTAAGTTAAGCATTAAGAAAGGCGGCATTCAGCCGCTTGGGCCATATAAAAGTTCGTTGATATTCTGGCAGATTGAGGCCATAGCATCCAAGTACGAATTCTCCATAAACGACCCAATAGAGTCAATTCCCGAGGAAGCTTTGAACGTTATTTTGAATGGCTCCGAGGAGCAGTTTAAGCTGAAACATCCTAACCTTGGATTAACATCGAGCTATTTCCTGAGCTTCGAGGGTGTGGTTAGTTTTATTCAGAATCACCAAACCAACGATGAGTTAAGCGGAAAAGGCGATAAGTGGGCTAACCAGTTTATCCGTCAGGTTACCTGCCCGCACTGCAAGGGATCAAGGTTGCGGGACGAATCGCTTTGGTTTAGGATTGATGGTAAGAGCATTGCCGATGTATCGGCTATGGATATTGAGAATCTTTGGGAGTGGTTACAAGGGCTTGAGGATAGAATGGATAAGCGCAAGCGTGCCATTGCCACTGAAATTTTAAAGGAGATTCGTGAGCGTGTTCGGTTCCTGCTCGATGTTGGGTTGAGCTATTTATCGTTAAGTCGTGGCTCGGTGACCCTTTCGGGTGGCGAGAGTCAGCGTATCCGTCTTGCTACGCAAATTGGCTCAAAGTTGGTGAATGTGCTTTATATTCTCGATGAGCCTAGCATTGGGTTACATCAGCGCGATAATATCAAACTTATTGATTCTCTTAAGAAACTCCGCGACACAGGCAACTCGGTAATTGTGGTGGAGCACGACGAGGAGATGATTCTTTCGGCCGATTACGTTGTGGATATTGGCCCAAAGGCTGGTCGGCACGGAGGAAAGGTTGTTGGCAAGGGAACTCCCGAAGAGTTGATGAAGACCGATACTCTAACTGCAAAGTACCTGAATGGTGCATTGGCTATAGAGGTTCCTCAGGAACGAAGAAAAGGAAGCGGTAAATCTCTTAAGTTGATAGGGGCAAAGGGAAATAACCTTAAGAATGTAGATGTTGAATTTCCTTTGGGAATGATGATTTGCGTTACAGGTGTATCGGGTAGCGGAAAGTCAACATTGATAAACGAAACGCTACATCCAATTCTTAGCAGGTATATCTACAACTCGTACTTACAGCCACTAGAGTACGATAAGATTGAGGGAATTGATAATATTGACAAGGTGATAGAGGTTGACCAATCGCCAATTGGTCGTACACCACGCTCAAACCCTGCAACATATACCGGAGTATTTACCGATATTAGAAAGCTATTTGAGTTAACTCCCGATTCTAAGATTCGTGGTTATAAGGCTGGACGATTCTCGTTCAACGTTAAGGGAGGTAGATGCGAAACCTGCAAGGGAGCAGGCTTGCAAACTATCGAAATGAATTTTCTCCCCGATGTTTACGTGAAGTGCCCCGATTGCTATGGTCGCCGTTACAACCGAGAAACATTGGAGGTTAAGTTTAAAGGCAAAAATATAAGCGAAGTGCTCAATATGACCATTAATCAGGCCGTTGAGTTCTTCGAGAGTATTCCACAAATCTTTCAAAAAATTAAAACGTTGCAGGATGTCGGCTTAGGGTATATTACCCTTGGGCAGGCATCAACAACTTTGTCGGGTGGCGAGGCTCAGCGTATAAAATTATCGACAGAGCTTGCAAAGCGCGATACGGGAAAAACCCTTTACATTCTGGACGAGCCCACAACTGGTCTTCACTTTGAGGATGTGCGTGTGCTGCTTGATGTGCTAAACAAGTTAGTAGAGAAAGGGAATTCTGTTATCGTAATAGAGCACAATCTCGATGTAATAAAGGTTGCCGATCATATTATCGACTTAGGCCCCGAAGGAGGCGGTGCTGGTGGAACAATTGTGTGCACCGGAACTCCCGAGCAAATAATTGAATCGAACTGTGGCTTTACCTCAGAGTACCTTCGAAAACATATGAAACTTTAGCCTAGAATACAAAACCCAGCGCAAAGCTAAAGGTATTTGCAGTTAGCCCATCGCTTCTTTTGTAGTGAGCATACCTTCCTTCTATACTTTTGAGGGTGAGATTTACTTTTTGAGCAAAGTTCCATCGCTTTAGCCCGTAGGTAGGACTAATTCGAAAACCACCTCCAAACTTGTTGTTTGTAAAGCCCGACAGGTCATAATCGCTAGTGTAGTATGTTTCGGTTGGTTGGTATGCTGCATCTAACGGATGCTCTCCGTATGGAGCAAAGTACTTGGATGCCGTTTGGGTATGATATCGGTACAACGGATAAACCATTAGCCAAGGTGTAACTTTAATTGGTAGCTCAATGCTGATTGAGTGCGCAGTTACTCCAAAGTCATCGTAGTAGTAACGGTAGAAAAATCGGGTAATAATGTAATCGTTGAGGTAGTAGTTTAGCCTAAACCCAATGGGTAGTTTAAATCTAGAGTTGGGTAATTTCTCCACGAACATTGTTTTGGCAATAAGCAAATCGTTGGTGCCTGGATTGGCTACAGTAAGTCCATCGTCAAAGTAAACCCTATGGAATGGTGTGTTTAGGATTCCTTTTTGGTAAACAATATCGGTGGTGATAAACCATTGTAATTTTTTTGTTACAACCTGAGCGTAAGAAAGCGTAAAGGTTGATGTTAACCGATGGTCTGTATCGTAGTCGCCTTCATCATTTCCATACTTATAGGTTACACCATCTCGTATTTCGCCTGGGTAAATCAGTTTCCAAACATCATAAAAAACATTGGCTCCAATTCCAAACTGTCTGTTTTCGTTCGCATCGGATTTTGTGTAATACAAACCAGCGGAGTACGAATCAACATCGAATTCTTTACTAAATCCAACCATCACGCTTTTGCTCGAGTATTTAAGTGGATTGTTGCGTGAATAGGTAATATCGAAGTGGGCTCTTACATCACTGCTCGATGCAGAGGAAAGAAACCTTGAGCTTGCACTGCTTACAAAGCGGTCTATCCTGTTCGATGAGGCGGAGCTGTAATAATCTACACCAACATTAACCGAGATGTTGTGGATTGTATCGAATGGGATATTGATATTGGTTAACGGAGCCGCGCAGTTGAGTTTTTCGGTTCCAACACCTCCTGTAACAGGGCTATGGTCGCCATTCTGCTCGTAGTAATCGAACAGGAAATTAACCTCCTTCTCTGTTAACACCTTAAATGGGGTTGTTTGAGCAAAAATCGTATTGCTCAGTATTGCTAGGAACAGAATCAAATACCTCCTCATACACTTAGGAATTAGAATAAATCAAAAATTGTTAATTGCAACCGCATCCACCGCCCGTTTTTCCACCATTAGCACCGCTTGCGCCTTCGCGGTACGATTCTATGGAACTGTCGTAAGCCTCAAGTCGAAGAGGACTTAACTTCATGTCCTCATCGTTTAGGTAGACCTTTTGGTATCCTTTCACGGCGACACACGATGTGAAAAGTAAACCTATTGCCAAAAACAGCAGGAGTTTCCGATATATTTTAGAGTTGATAGTCATACCCGTATGTTTTAATTTGATTACTTTCTTAGCCTTTTATTTCCAATGGTAAATGCATTTTTATTCTGAGGTTCGCCAACCTGATACTTATTTAGGTTGATTCCACTCGAGGAGTAGAAATTACCATCCATATCAATAATAACACACTCAACACCTTTTAGTTGATTTACAAGCGATAACCCTTTGTCTTTGCCCAGTACAAAAACCGATGTGGATAATGCATCGGCAATCTCGGCATCGGGGCAAATAATTGTTACGCTGTGCAAACCTTCTACAGGAAAGCAGGTGCGGGGATCGAGTATGTGTCCGTATCGTTTTCCGTCGATTACAGCGTAATGTTCATAGTCGCCCGATGTAACCACAGCGGCTTCACCAATTTCGAACCACGCAACGGATTTGTTGGGGTCTTTGGGGTCGGCAATGCCAATAGGCCAACTCTTACCTTCCGATGGACTTCCCCAGGTTATAAGATCGCCACCGGCAATAACTATTCCGTTAGCAACTCCCATTCTTTTCATAATGAGTTTGGCTCGGTTGGCAGCATATCCTTTCCCAATGGCGCCAGTACCTATCGCCATTCCTTTATTTTTCAAGAAAATGGTTTGGGCGGAATCGTTGAGAATAATATTGTTGTAGTTTATAAGTTTTGTGAGAGAATCCAGCGTAGCCTTATCGGGAAGCGATTTCATAGATCCGTCGAACTTCCAAAGGTTACGAGCCGCAGCCCAGCTAATATCGAACGCTCCATTGGTAAGGTCGGAGACCTTTTTGCTGCGTTTTATCAATCCAAATAGTTCGTTCGATACTTTCACAGGCTTAATACCTGCATTCCTATTAACAAGACTGATCTCGCTATTGGGTTGCCATTCCGAAATCATACTTTCAATGCGTCTTATTTCGGTAACCGCTGAATCAATTGAGGCTTCAACTAGACTATCGGTACTTGCAAAGGGAGTTATTTCGAATCGAGAACCCATAAGCAGGATTATCTCGGTTCTGTGTTTTAGCTGGGAAAAGACCAATTGGGGTAATAGAAGGAAGATTAATATAGTTGATCTCATAAGATGATAGAATTTTAGTGGAGTTTACCGCTATATGTTTTATCGCCACTTTCAATTTGATAGATGTACACTTCATTAGATGAGGATGGCTTATCCCAACTTAGCGTACGTTTTTCTCCATCGTCGAAGTAGTTTTGTGTTTCGTAGATTAGCTGCCCCGACATATTGTATATTCTAAAAAGAACATTCTCGGCCTTGATTGAAGGTATCTGGAAAAATATGCGATTAGCTTCGCTGTAAATCTTTGCATCGGTTAGGGTCTGGGTTGATACTCCGGTTGTGGATGGTGTATAGTTTATTGTTGCATTTGTGAAGTACGATTGATTGGTGAAATTTGTGGAAACAGACGATGTGCCTTTCGTGAAAGTATAGCTGGTGTATGGTCCTTGTCCGTCTTTATCGGTGTATTCAATCCAGAATTGGTAATTACCATCGGAAACAGTATTTCCACTTAAATCTTTACAGTTCCAGGTAACTGTGTGTGTCTGATGGCTTGATAAGGTTGCTCCAGTTACTGCATCTGTTTTATTAAGACTTGAAGAAGTTTTCCATTGATAAAGGTACTGGATTCTTGCAGCAGCCATTACTTTCATTGATCGAATAAAAGTGCCAGATGAGTTTTTAATCCAAATCGCAACTATATTGTTGGGAGCATATTGGCCTCCTTCAGAAACAGTGGTTACTGTAAAAGTAACAGAACCATCAGTATTTTGACCAAAACTTGTTATTTTGAAAAATGTCAGAATAACGAAAAATAAAATCAACTTCTTCATAATCATTTATTCTTATTAATAATTTCAGTTAATCCTTTAGTGAATTGTTCTGGTGAAACATCCTCGAAGCCTTTAAATCCTAAAATTTTTTCGTTAGAGTTTAGAATAATGACTAGGGGAAAAATACCATTTGGATTAAATTTTTCGGCTAGAACTTCATTTTGTTTCTGCTGCATTGGGCTTAGTGCGTTCTTCTTTTGCTTGGGAAAATCGGCTGTTACGCATACTGCATTATCCTTTGCCCATTTTGAAAATTCAGGTTTAACTAGGATTTGCTCCCTAAGTTTTATACAGGGCTTGCACCAATCGGAACCGCTGAAAACAATTAGAATAGGCCGATTTTTTGCCTTAGCAATTTCCAATGTTTTATTGTAGTCATTATGCCAGAGAGTGCTATCGAGTTTCGATATATTCTGAGAGAACAATGGTACTGCAATAAAAATCTGGATTAGCACCAATAAAGTTTTCATACCAATAAAATTTAATAGTAACTCTCATACAACGTTTAAAGGCAATTTATAGTTTTTATATCTAAAGGAAAATATATGTAGATTGATTTATATCAATTTGCTTGTTATTTTTCATTTTTATACCAGCTAGAGTAGAATAGGTAATTGCGTGCAATACGTTCATTCATATCACGGCTAAGTTCGGGGTCAACTTTCTTTACAAACTTTGCCGGAACTCCTGCATAAATTGAATTCGCTTCAACCATAGTGTTTTCAAGTACCAATGCATTTGCAGCAACAATAGCACCTTCTCCAATTTCGGAATTATCCATAACTGTTGATCCCATTCCAAGTAGAGCACCATTATGCACTAGGGCTCCGTGAACAATTACATTGTGCCCTACAGACACATCATCGCCCATTTTAATGGTGGTTTTCTGGTAGGTTGTATGTAGAACGGCATTATCCTGAATGTTCACCCTATTTCCAATTCGGATTGAATTAACATCGCCGCGTATAACTGCACCGTACCAAATACTACAATCGTCTCCAATTTCTACATCACCAATAATTACGGCAGTTTCAGCGATGAAACAGTTTTTCCCAATTTTAGGAGTAAATCCTCTTAACGTCTTGATTATGGCCATTGTAATTTGTGCTTTATGCAAATGTAATGCATTGTTTTCAGGATTGAAATTTATAATGTAAACAAAACACACGGAAATATGTCGTAAAATATGTTTTAAAACGATTGCTATGTTTAAAAATGCCTAATTTTGTCCCAATAAATCATTAAGTCCAACTAATAAAAATGCTGGTTTATAGTAGTGTGTATTAAATTGATGATACTATTACGAATTGGCACGAAAAATTAAATTTATCTCTTTATGGATAAACAAAAAAGTGTCCAGGAACTGGACGAGGTTGTTGTTCGATTTTCCGGTGATTCTGGAGATGGAATGCAGCTGACAGGAACACTGTTTGCCGATGCATCTGCTTTGTTCGGAAATGGTGTAAACACTTTCCCCGATTACCCATCGGAAATTCGTGCACCGCAAGGTACTGTTGGTGGAGTATCTGGTTTTCAAGTTCATCTTGGGAATCAAAAAGTAAATACTCCAGGCGATTTCTGCGATGTACTTGTGGCTATGAACCCTGCTGCTCTGAAGGCTAATGCCAAATGGGTAAAGAAAGGTGGGATGATTATTGCTGATGCCGATCAATTTAACGAGAAAGGTTTTCAGCGTGCAGGTTACAAAACTCTCGATGCTGTAACAGAGCTTAATCTGCAAGATTTTAAATTAATATTTGCTCCAATTACAACTCTAACAAAGGAAAGCCTTAAAGAGAGTGGATTGGATAATAAGAGTATTGTTCGTAGTAAGAACATGTTTGCATTGGGTATGGTTTACTACATATTCGATCGTCCATTAAGTTTTACCGAAAAATACTATGAAGTTAAGTTTAAGAAGAAACCCGAAATAATTGAGGCAAACAAGAAAGTTCTTCGCGATGGTCATATTTACGCTGGGAATATTCATGCAATTCCCAATACCTATGTTATTAAACCATCCACCACAAGAACCAAGGGTAAATATAGGTCGATAAATGGAAATACTGCTACGGCATGGGGGCTTATTGCTGCTGCCGAAAAAGCAAATCTTCCATTGTTCTGCGGCTCATACCCAATTACCCCAGCTACCGATGTTCTTATTGAGTTAGCAAAACGTAAAGATTTAGGTGTTAAAACATTGCAAGCAGAGGATGAAATTGCTGGTATTTGTACCGCTATTGGTGCTGCTTATGCTGGTAATTTTGCTGTTACCTCTACATCAGGTCCAGGTCTTTCCCTTAAATCGGAAGCATTAGGACTTGCTGTAATAACCGAACTTCCTTTGGTTATTGTTAATGTACAACGTGGAGGTCCTTCTACTGGTTTGCCAACAAAAACAGAGCAATCCGATTTAATGCAGGCTTTGTATGGACGTAATGGCGAAGCTCCTATGGTTGTTATTGCAGCTAGTACACCAAGCAACTGTTTTGATTATGCTTTTTGGGCAGGTAAAATAGCTATGGAACATATGACTCCAGTAATCCTTCTTACCGATGGATTTATTGCGAATGGTTCTGAGCCATGGCGTATTCCTAGTATGAAAGATTATCCTGCAATTAATCCTCCTATTGTTCCTGAAGGAACCGAGGACTTTATGCCATATGCACGCGACGAGAAGCGTTTAGCTCGTGGTTGGGCTTTCCCAGGTAAAAAAGGAATTGCTCACCGTGTTGGAGGTCTAGAGAAGGATTTTATTAAAGGTTCAGTTTCGCATGATCCAATAAACCATCAACGCATGGTTGATATCCGCGAAGCCAAGGTACAGCGAGTACAGGAATTTATTCCAGAACAGGAAGTTCTTGGCGATAAGGAAGGTGATTTGCTAGTTGTTGGATGGGGAGGAACTCATGGCCACTTGCTAACTGCAGTTCAGGAAATGCGTGCTGCTGGTAAGAGTGTTTCGTTATGCCATTTCAACTACATTTACCCACTACCCAAGAATACTCGTGAGATTTTAAGTCGATACAAGAAGATTGTGGTTTGCGAGTTGAACCTAGGACAGTTTGCTAATTACTTGCGTACAAACTTCCAAGAGTTTAATTATTTACAGTTCAACAAGGTTCAAGGTCTTCCATTCACTGTAGTTGAATTGGTTGATAAGTTTAATAATATTTTGGAGGGCAAATAGTCATGGAAGAAAATTACTTACAATATACTCCTAAGGATTTTAAGAGCGATCAGGAAGTTCGTTGGTGTCCAGGATGTGGCGACCATGCTATATTGAGCGCCGTTCAAAAGGGTTTACCTGAAGTCTCAAAGGCTTTAAAGTATAACATGGAACGTTATGTATTTGTTTCGGGTATTGGTTGTTCTAGCCGTTTCCCATACTATGTTGATACTTTTGGTTTTCATGGAATTCATGGCCGTGCTTCTGCAATTGCAACAGGGGTAAAGGTTGCAAACCCAACCTTAAGCGTTTGGCAAATTACTGGAGATGGCGATGCGTTGGCAATTGGTGGAAACCATTTTATTCATGCAGTACGCCGTAATATCGATACTAACATATTGCTTTTCAACAACCAAATTTATGGTTTAACAAAAGGACAATATTCTCCAACTTCTCCACTTGGTAAAATAACCAAGACCTCTCCATTTGGAACAGTGGAACATCCATTCCGTCCAGGTGAGCTGGTGATTGGTGCTCAGGGTAAGTTCTTTGCTCGTTCACTCGATATCGATGTTAAGCTAACTTCAGAATTGATGGTTGAAGCAGCTAAGCACGATGGTACATCGGTTGTTGAAATTCTTCAGAACTGTGTTATCTTTAACGATGGGGCTTACGATTACATTACCGACCGTGAACATCGCGAGGATAGAGTAATTATTCTTCGCCATGGCGAGAAAATGGTGTTCGGTAAAAATCGCGATAAAGGTTTGGTACTAAGTGGTCTTAGCCTTAAGGTTGTAACCATTGGTCAGGGTGGTTTTACCATGGACGATATCCTTGTTCATGATGCATACAACCCAAATCCAGGCGTTCATATGATGCTTGCCAATATGGAGTTCCCCGAATATCCTGTTGCTTTGGGCGTTATTCGTAATGTAAAGGATTCAACTTACGACGATAACGTTCGCGATCAGGTACTTGAGGTTATGAAGAGCGCAAAAATTAAGAGCGTTGATGATTTACTCAACAGTGGCGAAACCTGGGAGGTATAATCATTCTGAGAATATATTGAGAAAGGGGAGGAGACTCCCCTTTTTTCGTTTGCGTCAGAATCGATAGAGGTATGTTATTTTCATGTATAATTATAGTCTCAACAATTATCAACTATTTTCTATAAATTAGCGATTGTTAAATCCTACTATATGCTAAATGTTATTCCAAATCAATCCTATCTAAGTTCATATCAACTCGATATTTACGATACATCGTTTGATATGTTGATGCAGAAACGTATTTACAAGGTTTTGCTTATCTGTAGCAGTTACGATGCGTTTATGCTTGAGGAGGATGGTAGAATTGATGAGCAAATATTTAATGAGTATGTTTCGCTGAACTTACGTTATCCTCCAACCTTTATTCAGGCTCATACTGCACGCGAGGTACTTAAAGTTTTGCAGAATGAGCGTATCGATTTAATCATTTCGATGCTTAATGTTGGGGAGATAGACACCTTTAACTTGGCAAAGATGCTGAAAGTAAGGCATCCCGATATTCCAATTGTGGTGCTAACTCCATTCTCTCGGGAAGTTTCTATTCGGCTTCAACGCGAGGATTTATCGGCAATCGATTATGTGTTTTGCTGGCTTGGCAATGCCGATCTACTTTTGGCTATAATTAAGTTGATAGAGGATAAAATGAATGCCGATCACGATATTCTTGAGGTTGGAGTACAGGCAATTATTTTAGTTGAGGATTCTGTTCGGTATTACTCATCGTTCCTTCCCAATATATATAAGTTGGTTTTTAGGCAGGCTCGGAGTTTTATGACCGAAGCTTTAAACGAGCACCATCGGATGCTGCGGATGCGTGGACGTCCCAAGATTATGATGGCAACAACCTACGAAGATGCTGTAGCTATATATAATAAGTATAGAAATAACGTACTGGGTGTAATTTCGGATATTAGCTATAAGGTCGATAATCACCGAGATCATCTTACCAAAGCGGGATTACAGCTATGCAAGCTTATCCGAAACGATGATCCAAACATTCCATTTCTGTTGCAATCATCGGAGTTGTCGAACAAGGTTTTTGCCGACGAGTTGAACGTTGGCTTTGTTCACAAGTATTCCAAGAAGTGCAATATTGAGATTCGCGATTATATTATCAATAACTTTGGATTTGGTGATTTTGTATTCCGCGATCCCGATACAATGCAGGAGGTTGGACGTGCAACAGATTTAAGTCAACTTCAGCAGTTGATAATGACTATCCCCGATAGGTCGTTGGTTTATCACACAAGTCGAAACGATATTTCTAAATGGCTTAATGCTCGAGCAATTTTCTCTATTGCGCAGCTATTTAAGCCAATGACTCTAAAGGATTTTAAAACTATTGATGATGCCCGAAACTTTCTTTACTATGCAATATCGGCATACCGTTTAAGCAAGGGAAGAAGCATAATTGCTAAGTTTGATAGAAATACCTTTGACGAGTACAAGTTTTTTTCACGAATAGGAGAGGGATCTATTGGAGGTAAGGCTCGTGGGTTAGCATTTATTAATCAGATTATTAAGGACTACAATCTATTTCATAAATTCGACAATGCTATAATAAGCATACCTCGAACAGTTGCGATCAGCACCGAACTTTTCGATGAATTTATGGAGGCGAACAATCTTTATCAGATTGCGCTGCAGGATGTTGAGGATGATGTTATGCTGAAAGCATTTATTTCGGCTAAACTTCCAGAAAGGTTAAAGATTGATCTTCGTAGGGTTATTGCCGTGTTTAAGCAACCATTAGCGGTGCGTTCTTCTAGTAAATTAGAGGATTCGCATTATCAACCATTTGCAGGTATTTACTCAACTTATATGGTTCCACGTAGCGAGAATCCTGATTTAATGTTACAGATGCTTTGTCAGGCAATTAAATCGGTTTACGCATCGGTGTTTTTTAATGCTAGCAAGGCATACATGAATGCAACCCAAAATGTGATTGACGAGGAAAAGATGGGTATTGTTATTCAGGAAATTTGTGGAAATCAATATGGTAATTTATATCTGCCTACATTGTCGGGAGTTGCCCGTAGTATCAATTTTTACCCGATAGGCTCGGAGCAGCCCGAGGACGGAGTTGCCAGCATTGGTTTTGGTTTAGGCAAGTTAATTGTCGATGGAGGTGTTTCGCTGCGTTTCTCACCCAAATTTCCCAAGAAAGTTCTTCAGCTTTCAACGCCAGAAATGGCTTTACGTCAAACACAGAAAAGTTTCTTTGCGCTCAACACCGATCCTGCTGCATTCATTCCACAGGTTGATGATGGTATGAATCTGATTAAAATGGATATTAATCAGGCAAATGATATTCCAGATCTTCGGTATGTTACTTCGACCTATGATTTTCATAGTGGAATTCTGCGTGATGGTTATCACGACGAGGGCTCCAAGTTGATTACTTTCGCCGGAATTCTAAAACACAAAACTTTTCCGTTGGACGAAGTGTTGCAGAGTTTGCTGGAGATTGGAAAGAAGGAGATGAATAACCATATTGAAATTGAGTTTGCGCTTAATCTTAATACGCCCAAGGATATGCCTAAACTGTTTAATTTTCTTCAGATTAGGCCAATCGTGGAAAGCGATCAATCCGAAAGTATTAGTTGGGATTCAATCGATTACTCAAAGGCTTTAATCTATTCAAAGTCAGCCTTAGGGCACGGCACAGTAAGGGATATTTTTGATTTTGTGTACATTAAACCCGACAAGTTTAATCCTGCTCAAACAAAGGAAATAGCCCATCAGGTTGAGGAAATTAATAAAAGGTATATAGATTTAAAGCGAAATTACATTATTGTAGGACCTGGACGCTGGGGAAGTAGTGACCCTTGGCTGGGCATTCCAATTAAATGGTCCCAGATTTCGGAGGCTAGGGTTATTGTTGAGTCGGGTTTAGAGAACTTTAGGGTTGATCCGAGCCAAGGAACCCATTTTTTCCAGAATCTAACTTCGTTCAGGGTGGCTTACTTAACCATTAATCCATACATGAATGATGGTTTGTATGATTTGGACTACCTAAATTCTAAAGAGGCTTCGTTTGAAACAGAATTTGTTAGATGCATTACTTTTTCGCAGCCACTTTCGATTCAGGTCGATGGTAAAAACAACTTGGGTATCATTTTGAAAGCAGAAGAATAGGCTGTGGTTAAGATTTGATATTAAACTCTCAAAAAACTGTTTAAGATCATATTTTTATATGATCATTTTCTTTTGAAATGTCATTATTAAGACACAAATTTGAACAACTTTTTCAGGGCATAAATCCTGATAGTTTTAATTAAACATTGAGCTTTTACAAATCAAAAAAATTAAGCGATGAATGTAAATAATTTAATGGCTGAGCTTGAAAAGAAACACCCAGGTGAGGTGGAGTACTTACAGGCTGTTCACGAAGTTCTTGAGTCAATTGAAGAGATCTACAATCAAAATCCTCAATACGAATCTGCAAAGATTATTGAGCGTTTGGTTGAGCCTGATCGTATTTTCACCTTTAAGGTGCCTTGGATGGATGACGAAGGAAATATTCACGTTAACTTAGCTTACCGTGTTCAATTCAACAACGCCATTGGACCATACAAAGGTGGTTTACGTTTCCACCCAAGTGTAAACCTTTCAATTTTAAAATTCTTAGGTTTCGAGCAAATTTTCAAGAACAGCTTAACTACTCTTCCTATGGGTGGTGGTAAAGGTGGTTCAGACTTCAACCCAAAAGGTCGTAGTGATGCCGAAGTTATGCGTTTCTGCCAATCTTTCATGCTAGAGCTTTGGAAACACATTGGCCCAGAAACTGACGTTCCTGCTGGTGATATAGGTGTTGGTGGTCGTGAAATCGGCTTCCTATACGGTATGTACAGAAAACTAGCTGGTGAAAATACTGGTGTATTAACTGGTAAAGGTCTTAACTGGGGTGGTTCTTTAATCCGTCCTGAGGCTACTGGTTTCGGTGCTACTTATTTTGCAAAAGAAATGCTTGCTACTAAGGGTCAAACCTATAGTGGTAAGAGAGTTGCTATCTCTGGTTTCGGTAACGTTGCTTGGGGTGCTGCTTTAAAAGTAACCGAACTTGGTGGTAAAGTTGTTACTATTTCTGGTCCTGATGGTTACATCTACGACGAGGCTGGTATCAGCGGCGAAAAGATCGATTATTTACTAGAACTTCGCGCTTCTAACCAAGATATCGTTGAGCCTTACGCTAAGAAATTTGCTGGTTCAAAATTCGTTGCTGGCAAACGTCCTTGGGAAGTAAAAGTTGATGTAGCTATGCCTTGCGCTACTCAAAACGAACTTGGTAAGGTTGATGCTGAAACTTTAGTAAAGAATGGTGTTATGTGTGTTGCTGAAGGCGCAAACATGCCATGTACTCCAGAAGCTATTGAAGTATTCCACAAGAATAAGATTTTATTTGCTCCTGGTAAAGCAGTAAACGCTGGTGGTGTTGCTACTTCTGGTCTTGAAATGAGCCAAAACAGCATGAAACTAAGCTGGGGTCGTGAAGAGGTTGACGAACGTCTACACCAAATCATGAGAAACATTCACGAAGCTTGCGTTAAATATGGTACTGAAAAAGATGGTTATATCAACTATGTAAAAGGTGCTAACGTTGCTGGTTTCGTTAAAGTTGCTAACGCTATGTTAGATCAAGGTTTAGTTTAATAAACCATACTATATAAGAAAACGGGGAGTTTTGCTCCCCGTTTTTATTTTATATTTTTCAGATTATCGTTTCTTGATGTTGCTTATTAACCAGCCCGAATTATTGGATGATCGATTGAATTCTTCAACTGTGATTTCCCAATCAGTTAGTGTAATAGTATAGGTTACTTTTTCAATCGTCTGTATTTTAATTCTATTTTTAGCAATTTCGGTAAGAAAAAGCATTGTATGGTTGGTGCCCACTGATGTAGGGAAGTAGTAAATAGGGTTAGTGTAACCATTCAGCTTCCGCAGATTGATGAAGTTTGTTTCGTGACTGTTGGGCGATATGAAATTTATAGCGAGGCTGTCCTCAATGGCTTTAAAACAGTTGGTGTTTACCTTGTTAATTACCCATTTTGCAGATCTATCGGGCAAAACTTCTGGAATAAGTTCTATGTTTGCCCAATTTTCTTTTCCATTGTAGGTTATATTCACCTTTGCATTAGCTTTAACATTGCCACTGTAAAGGTTGATATATTGAGGATTATCCTGATTATCGATATAAGCAATGAATTGGCTGCATAGTTCCCTATATAATGAGTCATTTATTAATCTAGTATCCTCAGCATTGATAAGGTATAGCAGATAGTTTGATCGGGGAACTTTTTTTGCAAATTCATCAGTAATTAACTTGCCAATCCAGTCAGTTTTATAGTTGAACCTATCGATAAATTCGCCGAATTGCTTTACCTGAAGGTAGTATTCCTTAGGAGTTTGCAACGTTTCATTATTGATAGGCATTATTTGCCCGAATGAGGTTAGGCTAATTCCAGTTACAATAATATTGAGTAAATGATATTTTATGAAACGTATTTTCATTAAACCTTTTTGGTTTCAGTAGCCTTAATATTTCCTAAAAGAACTTTCCATTTCTTCTCGTTAAAGAATTTATCTTCAACTAGGTCAATTACAATTTCAATTTCCTTTTTCGTAACATCCCTGTAAACCAGATTATCTCCAGTAAATCCCGAGAATTCCTGGATAACCGTGGCCGAAGAGTAGTATCGCCCATCGGGACCTTTCGTAAAGCTCGAGATGTAAACCAAATCGTAGAATTTGATTACAACAGCAGTGTATGGAAGTGATTTCAACCGGGCCAAATACTTTTCCATTGGGCGAACTTGCAGATTAACGCTACCATCGGGCATTACTACCGATGTTTGCATTTCGGCTCCTTTTAAGAATAGCTTCAAGGCTTCTTTCTCGGCCATATTTCTTCGTTCTGCAGGTTGATCCTTGCTGCCAATAGTAACGATATGCTGCTGGAATTCTTCCACCTTTTGCTTTGTTTGTTCTTTAAAAATCTCAATATCATCGTCGGAGAGGTTGATTTCATCAACAATTTTAGCCTCTTTGCTGCTTGCCGCTGTTTTTGAAGGTTCTTGGGAGTGTGCAGTTGCGAGTATCCCAATAAAAAGAATAGTTATTATGTACTTCATATTCATATTATTGTAAAATATTCTTAAAATTTATAACTCACTCCAAACTTAACACCATATTTTGAAATACCAACTTTTTTTGATGTCGATGAATTGCCAAATGCATCGGTATAGGTTGACGATGATGAAACATTACTAAAGCTATACGAAATCTCAGGTCCAACGTACACTGTTGTAAAGTAGTTTATGGGCCAAGTTACTCCAATACATGCTTTAAATGTTAGTAAAAAAGATGCGACATCAGCTTTTCCTGTATTGTTGATGTTAGTATTGGATACAAAGCCTAGTTCAGGACTAGATATTATTTGCATTGCTTCAGGATATTGTTCGTAGTAACCCGAGGTAGAGAACGATCCAGTAGTTTTATATTTTGAATTGATGTTGAATGATGGTACGATTCCCGTTTCAAGGAAAAATCCCCATTTTTCAGGATCGGTGTTACTATGGATGGTTATACTGATTGGAATTGATAGGTATGAGAAGCTTAGTAAAGAATCCATGTCCGAATCAACATTTTTTAGGTATAGTTCGCCGTTAGCATCGGTAGAGTACTCTGTATTTCGGAAACTCCCATTTAAACTAGTATTTGCGCTATATCTACTATATCCAATTCCTGCGGTTATTCCTATTCTGTTATAAAAGTACCATGTTGCATTTACTTCGGCATTAAACAGGACTTTTCCCTTGTTTTCCCATTTTAGGATTGAATTGCTATTTAGATTTGGGTCGTTAAGTTGAACTATTCCAGAGCCCAAGCTAAAGCCTAAAAATAAACCATTTCGTTTAAGGCTAGTTATTGGTTTAGTTGGAAGTTCCTGTGTGGCAGTTTCGGCAGTTGGACTGTATAGATTTACACCAAACTTATCGATGCTGCTCAGTTTAAAGTTTTTAAAAGTATTTTCGTCGCGTTCAAACGAAACTTTAAAGTCGTACTTGGAATTATCGCGGAAGACAGTTTTAGATTGGTACTTCCCCGAAAAAAACTTATCGATATAACCATTTATGTAGTAGCGTTCATTTCCTTCGGGAATTACCTTGCCAAATTCGGCAGAATCGATGTTGATACCTAAATTTCGAATACCCTCGGGGTATGAGTTTACCAGACTTTTTTCATACTCGTTTATTGCAATCCATCTACTCTGAGGATCTGGTTCAATATCATTTGCAACCTTAAGGGTTGGATCTTTGAATAGACCTAAAAATGAAATGCTGTAGTACGACTTATCCTCAGACGATTCCTTGGGATCGGTAAGCAGGTTTAGAAAGTTGATATAATCGTTAAGTAAAGCCCTTGTTTGATCCTTTATCAGCTGCATATCTTTTTCGGAGAATGTTACGCTTTTTACCTCGGCCAGCATTTTGGAATCGTCGGCCAGTGTTTTTGATTTACTGCTTCGTACACCGGCAATTTTATAACTTTCAAAGTTTTTATTCTTTTGAAAAAAGGCAATTCGGTATAGAAGTTCCTCGGTTTGTGTGTTTTTCTGCTGGTTAAGGTAGTTCCCATCTATATGTTTTGAGGTTAGTAGATCAACGGTGTAAATATCATTCCCGTGCGAAATTATATTGCCAGCCTTGATATTGCCAAAATCTATAGAAAACTTCATTCCATCGGGATACCAAAGCAGCATGTTGGATACGTAGGTCTCAAGTTCATAGGCTTCGCTGAGTTTATGTGCTGGATCCAGATCGTTGTATATAATCGCCTTTCGGCTTACGAACAAATCAATAAGTGTTTGACTTGTTTTGTTAACCTGATCGATGTCAACAACATTGTCGGCCAATTGATTGTTGTATTGTTCATAGCTTCGCAGTAATTTAATTGCCTCGTTATAAATAACAGCCTTTTGCTTTTCTGAAAATTCCTGCGAGAATGTTTTTGTACTGAAAATAATGCAAACAGCAACTAGTGTAATTCGGAGAAATATCTTTATATAGTTCATATTCATTATTAGTAGTTACTGTTTAACAATTTTTTTAACGATAACACTTGATTTATACTGCATTCTACAGAAATATATACCGCGTGGTAATTCCGAAATATTAATATAAAAATTACCGACATCTTGGTACTGATAGCGCTTTATGGTTTTACCTAAAGCATCAGCCAAATCTACATACAAAACTCCCGGTAGGATTCCACCAAGTTCAACATTAAATTGATCTGTGGTTGGATTTGGATAAACTGTAATGGATTCGCTTGCTAAATCGGTAATGTCGTTAATAATGTCACCAGTAGGGATATTAATAATGTCACTCATGGTATAGCACTCGCCACCGTCGTTAACCTCAACGTAGTAATTTCCCAAACTCTGATTGGCCGTGTATATGTATGTTTTAGCACCAACGATTAGTTGATCTTCATAGAACCAGCGGTAGTCCGATGCAGTGGTATTATCACAGGCCAGTATCCAAACATTTGGCCCTTTTGCATAGATTTGGGGTTTAGGCGGCGCGGCCTTTGTGTTTAGAGTAAGTATTTCAGACTCATTAGCACACCCGCCTGCTTTAACTTCAACATTGTAGTCTCCAGCAATAAGCTGACCGGCATAGTTCGATTGAGTTGCTCCGCTTATAGCAATGCCAGATCGTTTCCACTGATAGGTAAGTTCAGGAATTGAGTTCGTTACTTGCAGTTCAACCTCGGTTCCGGGGCAGAAACTTGTGTTATTATTTGCCTCGATAATGGTTGGTTTGCTGGGAACATCATTAACTGTAACATTTATGGGCGATGTGCTAATGCTGCATAAACTGCTATTGGTTATTCTGAGCCAATAATTACCCGCGGTACCAGTTGATAAGGTGTTTGAGGTTGCATTGGTAATTGGTTCGTTATTTTTATACCATTGGTAGGTGACTAGCGGATTATTATCTACCAAGAAGTTAACACTATTGCCTTCGCAGATTGATGTTTCTCCTGTGGATACAGTTGGTAATGTTGGAAGTTGGTTCATGGTTAAATCGACGAAGTTGGTTGAAATTGCTTCGCACAAATTGGTGTTGGTAACCTTTACAGAATACTTTCCTCCGGTTTTTGCATAAATTATATTACTATTGATTCCGCTGCTAATTCCATTAACAAGCCAATCTATTCCATCCTGATATATTGTTTGTAACAATATACTATCTCCATTGCAGAATGAATTTGTGGAGGGCTGGTCTATAATTGGTGATGTTGGAATTGAGTTGACAGTTACCGTTACCTCTGGTGTTTCTACTGAGCATAAACTGCTATTGGTGATTTGCAATGAGTAGCTTCCCGATGAGGTTGCACTATATTGACTAGTTGTAGCCCCAGAAATATTGGCACCGTCATTTTTCCACTGATAGTTTAATCCCGAAACACTATTTGTGTTGAATATCACGCTATTTCCTTGGCAAATGGTGGTACTTCCGTATGAAACCGATGGAAGATCAGGCTTGTTGTTTACAACAATACTGATACTGTTGGTTGAGATTGAAGAGCAGTTGAAAGAGTTAGACAGTGCAACCTGATAGGTTCCACTAGCCTTGGCATAAAACTCTTTAGAATTGGAACCTACAGTTCCATTATTGAGGTACCATTGATAAGTAATATCGGGAACCTCTGTAATTCTTAGTAAAACGCTGTCTCCGCTACATAAACTTGTAATGTAAGGTTGATCAATAATTGGAGCCACGGGAACGGGATTAACAGTAACCGCAATTTCTGGAGTTTCAGTCCAGCATGCGTTACTATTTGTTAATTGTAGTGAGTAGTTGCCCGACGCGGTTGCTGTATATTGGTTTGTTGTAGCACCAATAATACTGGCCCCGTTATTTTTCCATTGATAGTTTAATCCTGAAACGTTGATAGTGCTAAATACAACACTAGTTCCGCTACAAACAGTTGTTGAACCGTAACTTAAAGAGGGTAATGCTGGAACTTCATTAACCACAATACTAACAGGATCCTTTGAAATATTGGAACACCCGACGCTGTTTGTTACTTTAGCAGTGTACAGGCCTGGCTCTTTAGTTGTGTAGTATAGCTGGTTTTCTAATAGATTTCCTCCATTCTTATACCAGTTAACAGTAATATTGCTTAAGGCTCCTAAATTAAGTTTAACGCTATCACCCTGACAGAAAGTAGTGGCCGATTCGGCTGTAATAACAGGAGATGCAGGCGTTTCGTTAACCGTAATCGCTTTTAACGCTGAAACATCCATGCATGTAGAGGCCAGTTTATTGGTTACTATTACCTGATAATTGCCAGAAAGTGTTTTTACCGTTAGTTGGTTTGTTGTATTGCTTATGTTTTCGCTATTGAGTTGCCATTGGTAACTATAATTTGAATCGGAAGGAACCGAATAAACTACGCTATCACCGGAACAGAAAGTGGGCGAACCATACTCAAGGGTTAAAACTGCGCTGGGCGTTGTAGTAACGACGACATTGTGAATTGCTTTGGCCGAACAACCATTGGAACCTGTGGCGGTTAATGTTATCTTATAATTTCCTAAAGTTGGGAATCCATGTACAAAAATACTATCGCCTGTGGTTGAAACAGGGCTATTATCCCCAAAGTCCCATTCCCAATTAACTAGACCAACAGAAGGTATTGTGTTTTTGATAGTTGATGCCAAACCAGTACAAACGTCGCTGGCGGTAAATGAAATAGGTATGGTGTCGTTGACAAAAACTGTATCAGAGTAAACATATGAATTTACTGATAAACTAACATAATGTTTGCCAGGAGTTGAAAAAAGATGTTTGGGATTTTTTAGAGTGCTAAACGTATTGTCACCAAAATCCCATAACCATGTTGCCTCGCCTTCAAGCATAGCGCTATGATCAGTAAAAGTTGTAGAATCGCCTAGGCAAACGGTATCGGCTGTATAAAACGAACTTGTTGTGAACGTATTTAATGTTGACCAGGCACTACTCTGATACCCCTGATCGATAGCCTGTACCTGCCATTCGTAACTTCCTAATTCTAAAGATAGTGTGGCAGAATTGGTGGTGTATTTGCCAAGGGTAACAACCCTTCGGTAACCATTTTCAGCAATTAATGGGTTGTCAATCCAATCAGAGTTCCCAACTTTTCTAATTCTGATATCATAAGTCATTGAAGAATCCGGAGTTTCATCTGTATTTTCGTTTGACCAATTGAGCATCATGTTCCCTTCAAGAGATTTTGATGTTAAGCTAGAAGGGGTAGTTGGCTTTTTGTTTGGATTAAAACTCCCAGGTATTGTTATTTCATTGTTTTGTTCAACCTGTAGATTTGAGAAACGGTCAATATCTCCATCATTGTCAAAATCGGCATTTCCTACAATACTATATACTTCAGGTATCGATAAATCAGTTTCTCCTGCTGTAAATGTATTATCATGATTATTATAAAATATTTGGTTAAAACTTTCCTGTTTGCTGTTTTCATTATAAAATTCCCCTATAACTTCAATGTCAATATACCCATCATTATTATAATCTACTAAATATGAATTATTTGTGTAAATAATCATGGTTGGTATATTAACGACATTACTTGTAAATGTCAAATCGTTAGTTACGGTGTTATAATGGTAAATTAAAGAGGTGAAGTCGGACGCCGAATTAGAAGATCCAATACTATACTTTTGTCCTGTAAATACTATTTCCTGGTAACCATCATTGTCAAAATCGGCAACAAAAAAGAATTGATTATAGTTGATTGAAGGTTCAAACAAATGTTTTTTTGTGAAAGTATGATCACCATTATTAAATGCTACATAAAATTGAGTTTCACCAGAATTGCTAGATGTACATACATAATCAATATACCCATCATTATTAAAGTCGGCCCATTGTCTTTTTGCCCCCAATTCTACACCTAATCCAGGTAAATCAACATAACTATCGGTGTTAAAAACACCCCAATCATCATTATCGGGACTACTTTGTCGGAAATAGATGGGATTACCGGAAGCGTCAAACACATATTCAATTACCTGCAAGGTGAAGGTTGTATTTGCTGATAAGCCACTTATTGTTACACTATCTTCAATGCCATTGTAAACACAGAACCAATCGGTGGAGGGAATTGGATCGCCATAAGTAAACCGACTGTTGTAAACATACTTCTGACCCATGATGGGTAATGCATCATTCGAACTTGAGTCAGCCCTGCAAAATACTGCACATCTATTTCCATTTCCTCTGGTCCATTTAGCTTTATATTCGGTATCACTGATTCGTGAAAAAGTTAATCCACTTGCGGGTATCGAATCAACAAAGAAAGAACTCTCGGCCGAGAAATTACCTCCTGCATAGCTGTTATCGACAGCTTGTACGCTCCAATAATAGGTTTTGCCTGGTGCTAATTTTAGAATTTTAAAATTATTCTGCTGACAATTCCCAATTAGGCCTGTCCGATTATATCCTGATGTGGTTGATATATCAGACATTGGTGAAACAATGTCCATTCCCCCAGAAGTTGTTCCTACCCTTAAGTTATAGGATAAACCTGAAGACGGAGTGTTGTCAGTTGTAACTCTATCCCAACTCAAAATGGATTTTTCTTGTGCGGCATTGCGAACTAACGAAACTGGCGCTATAGGTTTCGGATTATTAACAGCGATAAGATAATTGTTTTGATATAATCCTGAAGATATTGATCCGCTGTAAGTATTATAACCGGTCATAAATACATCAAGATCGTTATCATGGTCAAAATCAATCAATGATAAAGCTCCTTTACTTCCATTCTTAAAATTTGATCCTGAATATATTGAGAACGTATTATCATCGTTTTGGAAATATATCTGGGTAATATAGCTTACGGAAGCTCCATCTTCAGAACCGGAGATAATGATGTCGAGTTTTCCATCCTTGTTAATATCGCCCCATTGTGCTAATCCATTATATATTTTTGAAATGTTTAAATTTTCAAGTTCTGTAAAAGAATTATCAGGATAATTGTTTTTAAAGATGGTTGTAATTACTCCCGATGAGGAAGATCCATTTATTAAAATATCCAAATCGCCATCATTATCAAAATCACCCCAGGTTGAAGCGCCATATTCAATTCCTGTAATGTTAAAGTTCTTTTGTTTAAAAAAGTAGTTATTTTGATTGTTGGTGTATATTTCGGTTACCAATCCATTGTTCGATCTGCCTGACATTAAAATATCTAAATATCCATCGTTGTTATAATCGCCCCATGCTACAGAACCATCATATATTGCATTAAAACTGATTTGGTATTGAGGCGTAAAAGTGTTATCTCCATTATTTCGGTATATTTTTGCATAAGGTGAGAAAGTTGTACCTGATACCAATTCTTTTCCTGACATTAAAACATCTAAATCACCATCATTATCATAATCGCCCCAAGCTATCGAACTTTTTAATAGACCAGTAAATGATACGGATGATTGAAGGGTAAATGTATGATCGGAATTTTGCATATAAAGTTTAGTTACAGGACTTGATGAATTACCTGCTATGTCATAAACACTTGCACCAGTAATGATTAAATCTAACAATCCATCGTTGTTGTAGTCGCCCCAAGCGGCATCGCCATCAGCTACATCTATAAACCCTGCCGATACTTCAGTAAAATTATGGTGAGCATCTTGCTGATAAAGTTTGGTAAGACAATTGGTTATATTACCCTGGACATTAATTATATTTCCTCCAAATACAAGCAAGTCCATATCCCCATCGTTATCATAATCGGCCCATCTTGCTTTTCCCTGCACTAAGCCAGAAATAATTGTTGTTATTTCCTTAAATTCATCAATCCCCACCGAGTCTTTTACAGTAGGAACAGTTGGATTTGTGTTGTAAATAATGGATGTTCCTGAATTTGAATAAGGATAAACCTTGTAGTAGTAGGCCGTGGTATCGGTAAAGTTTTGCCAATCGTTATACGATTGAATTCCCTTTAAAACATTAATTGTTCCGCTACCATCAGTTAAATCATTGTCATCGGTTTCGGCAGTCCCATTGATAGGGTCAGTAAAAACATTGCTTTTTGAAGCTTTTACTAAGTATCCATCGGGTGCCGAGATTCTATAGCCAATGTCCCCGGTGCTTACCCAATTTGAGTTTGTACCTGAAAGGGAAAGATTAACCAAAGTACCGTTTTTTGCATTTGACGAAGCATCGGTTACGGTTGTTATTCCAGTATTATCACCTTCTGCAGTTCCTTGGTTAAATTTATAGTATGCAAGCAATCCACTTTCAGTACCCGAAAGTTCAGAGTACATATTGTTGAAGATTTCCGATTGGGTACGCTCAGTATTCCATAGCCGATATTCATCGATTTTGCCTGTAAAATTACGGGATGTAGTATATGCACCTATTTGTGCTGCCGTTAAGTTTACATACTGTGCAGTTGTTAAGGTAACGGTCTTTATTAAAGCGCCATTAACGTAAAACTTCACCTGTTTCGATGAATAATTATAGGAAACAGCCACGTGGTACCATTTATTTAGTACAAAAGGATATGTGGCCTGGGGGAATGGGGAACTGGGCGAAGTTCCCCCAATTGCAAATTCAATTGTGCTGTTATTCCAAATTTGTAAATGTAGATCTTTTGTTGTGAACGAATTCGTATTAAATAGACCTGCAGCCGAGCTGGAATTCAGGTTAATCCACGATTCGATAGTAACGGTTGATAAATCGGATCCCAATGCAGGAATACTTATGTAATCATTTATTCCATCTAAACTTATAGCGTTCCCAAATGAAGGAATTCCCTCAGTAGCATCGGTCCATTGCAGGTATATTTTTTTGTTATCGTTGCTTGCACTTAACTCGGTAACATGAGTAATTGGTTTTGTCTTTGTATAGGTTAAAGATGCAGTAGGAGCCGTGGCGGTTGTATTGTAATTGATATAATTACCGCTGTTGGAGTAGCTCCACATTTTAAAATAATAAGTTGTTAATCCATTTTCACCAATAAACCCGCTATAGGACTGTTCTCCTTGATTTACTTTAATAACGGCAGTTCCATCCGATAGGTCGTTGTCGGTTGCAATATCCGTTCCGTCAATTGGGTCGGCAAAGGAGTCTGAAGTTGATGCCATAATTAAATAGCCTTGCGGTGCCTGAGCCCCGCTCACCCAGTTTGATGCTGATCCGGTTAAGGCAAATGTTTGCAAAGTACCATTGTAATTTCCTTTTGCATCGATTAATGTACTAAGATCGGTATTGGATCCTTCTGCAGTGCCCTGATTAAATTGGTAATATGAGAGTAAACCGGATTCTGTTCCAGCCAGTTCAATATTTTTTGATGAATTTATTTCATCAGCGCTAAGGGCGGTATTCCATACTCGAACTTCATCGATAGTTCCATTAAAGAAATATCCACCACTCGATCGTCTTCCTATTAATAAGGTTGAGGTTCCCTGCGAATAACTGCTGCTGCTTAATTGTGTTGTCAAAACTCCATTTACATACAACTTTGCAATAGAGCCGTCGTACGAAGCTGCTATATGAACCCAGGTGTTTGTTGTTAAGGTAATTGCTGAATTTAAGTCGAGCCATCCCGATGCACTTCGAATGGTTAGAACAGGATTACCTGAGGTATTAATATGTAGTTCCATGCCAGTGCTACTTGACTCATTAAGGGTTGAAATAATTGCTTGGTCGGAACTAACTACTGAAGGATTTACCAGTGCTTCTAAAGTGAAAACCGACGGATTTTGAGCACCACAGGTTACAAAATCGCTACTGCCATCGAAATTAAGTGCATTATTTGTGCTGGTTATATTTATTCCTTGGGCATCGTTCCAGTTAAGGGTAATTGAGCCATTGTTGCTAGCGCTAAATCCATTAGCCTGATTTGATGCTTCTGGATAGATAATAATTGATCCGCTGGCCTGAGGAATATCTCCATCTGTTTTGTAATTAATAGTTGTTCCACTACTGGAGTATGGATAAATGGCAAAGTAGTAAGTAGTTCCTGATACAAACCCAGTCCATTGAGAATAGTTTTGTCCCCCTTTTGAAACGTTTATTACTCCCGAATTATCACTTAAATCATTATCGTTAGATAATGGAGTCCCATCAGTTGGAGTCGTGAAAGAACCTGTTGTTGATGCTAAGATAACATAGCCATCAGGCACCTGATCCCCAGTGGCATCGGTCCAACTTAGTTCAATATTGCAGTTTGCGGCATTAGCCAAAAAGTTAGTGACATGATTGGTTGGCTCGGGCATTACCGATAAAGTTGGGATGGGGTCTTCTGTATTGTAAACAATTTCGGTTCCATTGCCGGAGTATGGTATAATTCTGAAATAGTAAGGTTTTGTTGAATTTATGTTAACCCATGAACTATCGTACTGAGTTCCCTGTGCAACTTTAATAGCACCAACATTGTCGGATAAGTCGTCATCGATAGTTATGTCAGTTCCATTTTCAATTGCTATAAAACTGTCGGTGGTAGATGTCTGAATAACATAACCTTCAATTTCAGAACTTAAATTTGATGAGGTATATGATGCCCCATTCATTAAGGTTGCATTGTTTGCATTTGATGTGGCATCATTAACATTCTGATTGCATTTATAGTAGGCGGCTAAACCTGTTTCAGTCCCAGTCAATTTTAAATTTAGATCATTTACGATTTGAGCCTGAGTTCGGGCGGTTGACCAAATTGCAATTTCATCAATTTGACCATCAAAAGTGACAAAATTGGTGATATGGTTTCGGCCAATAAATAAATTCGATGAGGATGTTGTGATATTTCCGCTGCAGGCTTTACTGGCAATTAAAATACCCGATATATAGATGGATTGAGTTGTGCCATCGTATGTTCCACAAATGTGGCTCCAACTATTGTAGGGCAAAACAAAAGGATCTGTAACTACTTCACTCCAGCTACCATCAATATATAATCCAAAACAAAGTTGCCCTTTGTTGTTAAGGTATATCTGATAGCCACCATCAAGTGTACTGTTTTCTTTTTGAATAATTGAGCCATCGTTCTTTGATGGATTTACCCATGCTTCAAGTGTGATGGTATTCCCAGTAATATCGAGGGATGAATTGTTTCCACAGTCGATATAGCTGCAACTATTTGGGTATACCATGTTATAGTTTAGGTCTATTGCATTTCCAAATTGATGGGCATCCGTCCATTTCAGCAAAAATTTCCCGTTAACCATTTCAATCCGGAAATTGGTTACATGGGACGTGGGCTGCGATTTCAAGATTGAAAGTTGGGTTTCGGGAGCCGATAAGGTGTTGTATTTGATCAGAGTACCACTATTGGTATAAGCGTATATCTTAAAATAGTAATTTGTTTGCGATTGGGCATTTTTCCATCCATTGTAAAACTGTTTTCCTTGGAGTACTTTAACAATACCAGTTCCATCCGACAAATCGTTATCATGGCTAATCCAGGTTTCATCAATAGGGTCGGGGAATGTATTGTTTGTAGATGCCATTATCAAATATCCATCGGGAATGGTACTTCCAGTAGCATCGGTCCATGTTAAAACAAAATTATCGGCAATACTACTGGCTGCAAAATTTGTACACTGGTTGCTAGGTGTAGTTTTAGGAGTTATAGGCTCAAAAGTGTATTTCCGGTTGGCAACTGGCATTCCAGGAAAGTTGTGGCTTTCGAATTCACTGCTAGCTACGGCATCATCACTAAAATCAGTAACCGATAAAAAATCACCTGTATTGACAAAAGCAAGGCCAATGGATGGCTCTACCTCGTATTGATAACAAGAGGCCATTGGTAAATAGAGGCATTCGATTTTATTGGATGTTTCATAGAGTTTTACCTGAAAGCACACATCGTTATTGGTGTACCAATGAAATGTCCAGTCATACCATTCAAACGTAAATATCCTGTTTGGCGCCGTTCCTGTAACCGTATACCGGGCTGTGGCTCCGCTATGATACGATATTCCATTATCATAGTACAAGGGGGCAATAAGTGGTCGCATTGGGGCATCTGCCAAATTGCCATTGCTCCATGTGCTCGACATACTACTCGTCGAAGCAAGATTAAATGATAACCAGCCGCGACGATCGGCAACGATTTGGGTGTAATCTACACCATCAAAATTAAATGTAAAACCGATATCTATAGGGGAACTAAGAGACTGACTGGATAAATCAACATTAGTTCCTGAAATTGTAGCATAAGTTTCACTGGATACGCTAAATGAGTAATTACTTTGTGCAAACAAGGTGCGTTGCAGCATAAGTAAATACAAAACAATTACAACCCCTACTAGGTGCTTAACCGAAATTCTATGTATCATGGAAGTTAGTATTATAAACTAAACTGTAAATATACAAGGTTGGATTGTTGACAATTTATCAATTCGTACAATTGAAGTATTTTTATTGATAATTTTTAAATTACATATTGATTGAAAATAGTTTGATTTTCAATACGAATGGAAGATTTTGCACAACTATTATAATTAAATGCGGAGGTTATTCTGTAAGTGAATGGTTGAGTTGTTTTTTCTTCCAAATTAATGGGGTTGATCCTGTGATTAACTTAAATTGTCGGCTGAAGTTAGCATGCTCACTGTAACCTACCATCTCTGCAATAACACTCAGTGATTCATCTGGGTAGTTCAATAGATATTCCTTGGATTTATTTATTCTGAGAGTGTTTATCCAAGTGTTGAAATTCATCCCCTCTTCTCGGTTGATTAGGGTGGATAGAACCGTTCTGCCAATACCCAGCTGTCTAGCCATAGTTTCTATATTGATTCCTGATTCTAAAAAGTATTGGTTACCTATGATCTGATTTTTTAATGGTTGCCAATCTTGTTTTATTCTAAGATGTGAATGGTGACCTTGGGTTGGATCTGTTTTTTCTTCCACCATTGCAGGTTCAACAATGGTGTATATTTTATTGTATTTAACGTATTCTAGGGCGAATCCAAAATAAAAAACAGAATAAATTAGTGTGAAAATCCAGTCGTATTTTTGAGGAAAAAGGTACGAAACCATGGCAATAATGCCCACCGTTAGGGCTGAAAAAAAAGCCACACGAACCCATGATAGTTTTAACCAAATATCTTCAGAGAAAAAATCCATCATCCGTGACTTGCTATCCTTTTCTTCTTTTAAAAATAACCAAGTATAATAGATAAGTTGAAAGATATAGAATGCATAAAATATTAAACGTACCCACAATGTCGGATTGTTTAGGTACATCGGGATTTCATTTAGGTGGGCAATAACAGGATCGCCATATTGCGTGTAAAAGATTCCATAGAAAATTCCAAGTACAATAATGGGCGAAAATTGAATAGCAATATTTTTAGTTGTAATGTATTTAGGATTGAGTAGTGTTATTAGAGCAAATGTGAATAGAAATGCTTGAAAAGAAGATATGCCTATTCCAAGAAAAGTAAAAAGTTCGCGAGCATTATCGGATAATTTGAAAATTAAGATTAATAAAGATAATGCTGAAAGAATGAAATAAGATGCCGCAATAACTTTTAGTGAGATTCTGTATTTTTTCAACCCTTCTTTTAGTGGGATGGGAATGGTTACAAAAATAGTTCCCATTGCCAAACAAACTGTTGAGATAATCAGATTAGAAACAAAATGTAAACTCAGCTCCATGAGCACTAGAATAAAAAATAGATACCTACGAAAATAATTAAAGTTTATTATAGTATATCAATTCTTTGGATACTTTATTTTGTCGATATAAACGATTGTTTTACAACTCAATGTTAATTTTTGGGATAATCTTTTGCAAATTTTCCTTACGTTTCTTATGGGAAAAAGGGGTAAAATTGTTGGTTTAAAGTATTCTTTTGTACGATTTGACAAAAATAATGGTTGCGAAAAACTTTACTTTGCTATTTGGTTTGAGCCTTGTTAAATAACCTTTATTATGAGAAAAAAAGATATTCTGATTACCGTATTTTGCCTTTTAGTTGGATTTGGTAAAATTTCTGGTCAGGGAATAACTATAGCCGAAGACTATAATGCATTTCCTGCCGAAAAAAAGATTCCTTTATTTATTGAAGAATTTGCTGATAATAAGAATAATTGGTACTTAGGTATTAAGGAGAATGTTTGGTTTCAGAACCTTCAGGAGGGGACGTTGTTCTTTCAATCTTTTGAAGATGTTCCAAAGGAAGATTTTAAGGAGGTTTTTATTGATCAAAGCAAGGATTTCGAGATTGAGTTAAAAATTCGGTTGGATAAGGGAATTCAGAATAAATTTAATGGATTGCAATGGGGAAAGTCTTTGGTGGAGAATAAACAGTTCGATTTCTTTTTCAATGGACAAGGACAATTCACTATCGATAAGTTTGTGAATGGAACATTTACCGATTTTGTTCCGGTAAAACCTACCAAACTAATTAATAACTATACTTACAACACTTTGACTGTACGGAAAGTGGGTGCGAAGTATTACTTCTTTATCAATAAGCAATTAGTTCATACAATGCCATTTGAACCTTTTTTTGGTAATGGTATTGGCTTTCAGGTTGCGGAAAAGTCATCGGTACAGATTGACTACATGAAAGTTTGGAAACTTGCAACTGAAAGCGATAATAAATTGCCTATTATCCAAATTGGTAACGAAAAATTTACTTCAAATTCAGGTGCCGTTGCCCCGGGCGAATCAGTAAAGTTGAACTTCTCGGTTAGCAATAAATCAAAGGAAGATGCCGATAATATCAAGTTGATCTATAGTTTGCCTTCTAATGTTTTGCTGCTCGAGAGTAAAACCAATCTTCAGCTTAAAGCTGGAGAGCAGACTGATGTTGAACTATTATTTTACATCAATAAAGGAAGTGAATTGACCGATCTTACTTTAAAAATGAAAGCCGAAGGCGTTCAGATGGAGGGTGATAGTGTGAAATCATTCAACGTTTCAATAAATAAGCCGGTTCAGGTGGCACAGGTTCAAAATGTGGCGGATTATTCGTTATACCGAGGAAGTAACGATCCGTTAAAAGGACTCAAGGCATCAAAAGCAATTCAGGAGGTATCAGTTGGTCGTTACTTTGCTTTGATAATTGGTATTGATAACTATACTGGCGAATGGAAGCCACTCCGCAATGCTGTAAACGATGCAAAGGCAGTAGCCGAACAACTTGGTAACAGGTACGAGTTTCAATCTATTCGTACACTTTATAACGAGCAAGCAACTCGGGCTAATATTCTTAAAGAGTATGAATGGCTAATGTCAAATTTGCGCGAGAACGATAATTTGTTGATTTTTTATTCTGGCCATGGCGATTACAACGAGAGTTTACAACGTGGTTTTTGGGTGCCAGCAGATGCTACAAGCAGTTCAATTTCGGGGTTGATTTCTAATACCGACATTCAATCATTCCTAAGTGGGATTAAGTCGAAACATACATTTTTAATTGCCGACGCCTGTTTTAGCGGGGATATCTTTAGGGGAAAAACACTCACCATTCCATACGAAAATTCATTTAAGTATTACAACCAGATTTACTCAAAACAATCACGTACTGCATTAACATCCGGTGGCGTTGAGCCTGTTATGGATGGTGGAAAAGATGGACACTCTGTATTTACATATTATCTCCTGAAGTCGTTAACCACTAATCAAAATCAGTTTTTCGATGCGAGTCAGCTGTACAACGATTTAAAGATTGCCGTGGTAAATAACTCTAATCAAACGCCAATGTTTAGTCCAATTGTTAATACTGGCGATGAGGGTGGACAGTTTATCTTTATTCGTAAACAAAATCCCTAGTCAACGGTGAAACGGTTTCTGCTTTTAATATCAATTTTGTCACTGTTTTTTACCGACTATAAAGCCTATAGTCAACTGTACAATTTTACCAATTATGGATTGGAGCAGGGGTTACCTCAGTCAACGGTTTTTTCAACATTTCAGGATAGCCGTGGTTATTTGTGGATTGGTACCGAAAGCGGGGTGGCAAGATTCAATGGCTATCAGTTTGTTGTTTTCGATAAAAGTTCTGGCTTGCCCGGAAATATTGTTCGTTCAGTTGTTGAAGGTGCCGATGGTAATATCTGGGTTGGTACCGATAAGGGTATTGGTATTTTCAATGGAAAGGTATGGCGAAGTATAACCGCAAAGGATGGTTTGAAGGGAAGTGCAGTAACGAAACTGGCACAGGATAAGGATGGTAAAATGTGGGTTGCCACTAATGATTCTGGTTTAAACATAGTTACCTTACGAGACGGCAGTATTTCCATTGATTATCTAAATGAAAAAAATGGGTTAGCAGCGAATTTTGTACTTGACATTCTGCATAGTTCCGATGGTTCTACTTGGGTTGCAATGATCGGCGGTGTAAACATCATTTCTTTTGTCGATGGAAAACTCAAAATACAGAATTTAGAATCTATTGTATCAATCCCTAGCAACTTGTTTTCGTGTATTGCCGAGGATGAGAAAAAATGTATTTGGCTGGGAACTTTAGATGCAGGTGCTTTTCTCCTATCTAAAAAGCATAGTGGATTCACTGTTATGCCGTATGGCGAGCAAAGAGGAATATCCGATTCTCGAATTTGGGACATTTACTGCGATGGAGAAAATCAAGTTTGGTTTGGCACTAATGATAATGGACTTTACTATTTAAAGGATAATTCTGTTCTGAACATTTCCTTAAAGAATGGATTGCCAGGAAATCTTGTTCTGAGTATTAATCGCGATAAGAACAGGAATCTTTGGATTGGATCGATGAATGGACTTTCCTTATTTCAAGGATTTCATCTAGTTCATTTTACAGTTGAGGATGGATTACCTGGGAAACAGGTTCTTGCCATAAAGGCTAGTCCCGACAATACACTTTGGATTGGTGGCGATGGGAGAGGTTTAGCAAAGGTTAGTGTTAAAAATAACAAGTTAGCCTCTCAATTTTTTTCGCCAAGTAGCGGTTTTGTTAGTACACAGGTTACTTCTATTGATATTGACAATCAAGGCAACTTGATTGTTGGAACCCATGGTGAAGGAATTGCAATCAGGCAAGCCGATAAGTTTAGATATTTAACCAGTTATGATGGATTGGCCGACGATAATATCAATTGTGTTTACTGGAATAGTTTCGGATCAATATACGCTGGAACCGATGTTGGTTATAATGAGATCAAGAGTAATAAAATTTATACTATAAACGAGGAGAATGGGCTAATTCATCCCGAGGTGCAAACGGTTATTTCCGATTTAAACGGAAATATTTGGATGGGAACACTTGGTGGTTTGGCGAGTTTTCATCCATTAACTTGGAATTATCGGGACTTTAACGAGGCCGAAGGCCTTACCGATTTAAGTGTTCATGCGCTGGCGGTAGATAAGCTTAACCAAATTTACATTGGTACTACCAGTGGAATTTTTAGGTATAACTCAAAAGCCGATACTATTGTTCCCCTATTGAATAGCGAATTAAATGCTAAAACTGTTAACTCTCTTGTTTTTTATAACGATACCATTCTTATTGCAGGTACTACTCTCGGTTTTAATAAAATTTACTTTGATAAAAACTTCAAAAAGCCTTCTAAAATAAACATTTACGATAAATCTAATGGTTTTAAGTTTGGTGAAACCAAGTTAAATGCCATTTGCAAGGATAAAAGCAATAACATTTGGTTTGGAACTGTAAGTGGGCTTACACGATACCAGCCATCTTTGGAAGATACTATAAAGGAGATGCCTGTTGTTCATATTACAGGAATCAGGCTTTCGTTCGAGAATGTTGATTGGAACTCATATAATCAAAAGGTATCAGATTGGTTTAATGTTCCTGAAAAACTGAAGTTGAAGTATTATCAGAATCATTTAACTTTCGATTTTGACGGTATCTATTTGTTGAATCCAGCGAAAGTAAGATACAGATATAAACTAGAGCCATTCGAGAAAAGTTGGTCGCCGTCAACCACAGGCAGAAGTGTTACATACCCTGGTCTAAGCGATGGAAAGTACACATTTTATCTAAGTGCCAGTTCAGATGGTATTAATTGGTCCGAGCCAGTAACTTACAAACTAATAATTTCACCTCCATTCTGGAAAACACTTTGGTTCTATATTGTTTGCGTTATTGGTTTTGTAGTGGTTCTGATATTTTTTATTCGGTATCGTGAACGTAAATTGAGAAAGGAAAAAGAATACCTTGAGCAGGTTGTGAAGGAACGTACTGCTGAGGTTGTTGCTCAGAAGGAGCATATTGAGGAACAAAATGAAGAGATCACTGCAAGTATAACGTATGCACGTAGAATTCAGCAGGCGATATTGCCCAGTTTTGAAATTTTATCAGAAAACACTAGCGATTGTTTTATTCTCTATAAACCTCGCGATATTGTTAGTGGCGATTTTTACTGGATTGGAAAAAGCAATAACAAATTGATTGTTGCCGCAGCCGATTGTACTGGGCATGGTGTTCCTGGTGCATTTATGAGTATGCTTGGAATCAGCTTTATGAACAAGATAATAAATGAACTTGAGGTTGATGTTCCCGAGCAAGTTCTTGATCATATGCGTAGTAATGTTATTACATCGCTCAAGCAGGGCAATTACGAAGGAACCACTAAGGACGGAATGGATATGGCTCTTTGCGTTATCAACCTCGTAACACTTGAGTTGAGTTTTGCTGGAGCATACAATCCTGCTGTAATTGTTACAAACAATGAGGCTGTAGAGTTAAAGGCCGATCGAATGCCGGTAGGATTGCATATCAAGATGGAAAACTTTAAGCAGGAAACTTATCAACTTAAGAAGGGCGACTGTGTATACCTTTTCTCGGATGGATTTCAGGATCAAATGGGAGGGCCCGATGAGCGAAAATTTATGCGGAAAAATCTTCGAGATTTACTAGTTACAATTCATCAAAAACCGTTTGAGGAGCAAAAGGAGATACTTAATAGTACTATTGAAAATTGGAGAAAAGATACTTCTACCAATGTTGAAATTGCCCAAATGGACGATATTCTAGTTTTAGGCTTTTCTTTGTAAATCAAAATGAACTGAAGGGTGTCAATGGCACCTTTTTTGTTTTTCCACTATTTTTTTCGAAATCTTTAATTTATTGCAACTATAAATTTGATATTAGGTTAGGGTGTCATTATGCAATGAATTCATTGCAAAATTGGTTGTACAATAATATTATTCGAAGTATTTTAGTACAATAATTGTATAAACTAAATTTTAATTTGAATTCTAATTATTTATTACTAACTAATTAAAATAGAAGAATATGAGAAAGTTAATGGTATGTTTGATTGCCTGTTTGTCAATCTCTGTAATGTTTACCTCTTGTGGAAAAGATGATGAAACTACTTTTGATGAGTCATTATTGATAGGTAAATGGGTTTCAGGTACTGAACATTACAAGTATTTAAGTGATTATACTGGAGCAACTTGGGATACAGCCGATGATGTTACAGAAGCAGAAGCACAAACATTTACATGGAGTTTAGACAAGGCCGAACTTACTATTGTGCATGATATGGAAATTAAAGGTGTTCCAAAAGTTTATACTGTAACAGAATTAACATCAACCACTCTGAAGTATAAAGACAGCTTCGGAACTCAGTTTTCGTACTCTAAAGAGAGTAAATAATATTTTTTAAGGAGATCATTTTTTGATCTCCTTAATATATGAGCCTGTAAGTTATTTGTTTGTGTCATATAGTATGGCATATTGAATTTTGTTGGGTTTAGTAGTATTCAACAGTTGTAAAGTAATTAGGTATGAAAAAGTTTTTTAAGTGGACCGCAATCACCCTTTCTGGATTGATTTTTCTTGTAATTGTTGCCATTGCCATTACGGTGTGGTTTGTGTTTACTCCCGAAAGATTAACTCCTGTGGTGAGAAAGCAAGCAGCCGAGTTTATTACATGTAAATCGGAAATAGGGGAAGTGGAGTTAACGTTTTTCAGCACATTTCCTAAGTTTGGATTGAAGGTTAGTAAGTTTGCCTTGATAAATCCAATTCCTAATGCGCCCTCGGATACATTAGTCTGTGCCGACAAATTTATTGGTGTTGTTGATGTTGGGGCATGGTGGAAGCGTAATGAGATTGTGTTAACCGATTTGCAACTATGCGATGGTGCTGTTAATGCATTTGTGGATAGTTTAGGAAATACTAATTTCGATATTGTACCTGCCGATACCGTTCCTGCTCCTGTTGATACAGTTGAATCATCTATGCCTTTTGGCCTTATTGATATCAAAAATGTTGAGTTTCGTAATATGAACCTTTCGTATACCGATAAGCAGCAAACCTTACAGGCTGGGATTGGTAATCTTGCCATTAAGTTTTCTGGGACACTTGCCTCCGATAGTCTTGCTGCAAGGGTAGTGGCTAGTTGCGAAAAGTTATCGTTTAGCTATGCGGGCGAGAACTATTTAAACGGAGTATCAATTAAAATGGACATTCCGACAGATGTAATTTTATCAAAGCAGCGAGTCCATTTTTCCAATGCAGAGTTTTCTGTCAATAATTTAGGAGTTAGTTTCGATGGAACTGTTGAAAATGATACAATAAACAAGCGAATTCTTACAGAAGTAACTTACAAAATCGACTCATGGTCCATACCGGAAGTTTTAGCGTTGGTGCCAGCATCGTATCAATCGTACCTTAAAGGCGTTGAGGTTGATGGATTATTTTCTTCGAAAGGAGAAATTAGCGGATTTTACTCTGATTCTGTAATGCCGTTGATGAATATTCAGTTGGGTTATAAAGATGGATCGCTCAAATACGCCGAATTTCCATTGCCATTAAGCAAGATAAACGGAGACTTTATTTTTTATTCTGATTTAAAGAATGATGCTACCTCTTATTTCAAAATCAATAGTTTTAGTGCAAATACGCCTAAATCTTCGTTTAAAACGAGTGGTATTGTCCGAAATTTATTCTCCGATATTTACTGTAATTTGGCTACTCAGGCAAACCTTGTCCTTCCCGAATTTGCTCCACTAATTCCTGCCGATATGAAGGTGAGCCTTAAGGGGAAGGTTGTAGGGAATGTTAAGTCGGCATTTAGAATGTCGCAGGTTGAGAAAATGCTTATAGATAAGATGAATATATCGGGTTCTGCCGAAATGCATGACTTTGATGTAACATATGATAGCATGAGGTTGGTGACGAACTACACTAAGTTTGATTTTGCATTGCCGAACCCAAATCCAAAATCATCAAACTCAAAGTTCCTTTATGCAAAGGTGAATACGAAAGACCTTGAGGCTAGCATGCTCGATGGTACTTTTGCTAAAATGCGAAATGCCTTGATTTCTATTGAGACTTCTGATGTTATGGACAGCACTAGCATTCCAAATGTTTCTGGCACTTTTGCTATGGATACATTGGCGGCGGGTATGGATACAATGAATGTTGCAATAAGTAGACCACGCGGTGGCTTTTCGATGCTTTCGCCCAAAGGAACAGGAATAATTGCAAATGTAAAGGTTGATTACAGTAGCGATATGATAGGTGCTAGCATGGGCAGCAGTTTATCCGTGAAGGTGGGCAAAATTCAAATGAATGCCGATGTGGATAATCCTATGGGAGAACCAAAAATTAAAATGGCATATTCGGGTGAGAATTTAGATATGAACATGGGGCTCGATTCTGTAAGAATCAAAAGTATTAAGATGGATTCTAAGGTAGAGAATGATTCTACGCAGAAAGAGGTGTTTTTACAATGGAGTGCTAATGGATTTCTCGAAATGAATCAGGGTTATATCCGTTTAGCAAGTTTAACTAGCCCCATAGAAATTCCATCAATAAAAATGAATTTCGATCCAGAGACCTTTGCAATTAAGGAAAGTAAAATGAAGATTGATAGATCTGACTTTAGCCTTTCTGGAACATTAAGCAATGTTCTGTCGCATTTTACCAAGGACTCATTACTAAAGGGCGAATTTTTCTTTGATAGTAAAACTACCGATTTGCTTCAATTGATGAGTTTAACTAGCGGAATTGGAAATATTGAGGAGGATACACTTAAAACTACAGAGCCACCAGCCGATAGTGCTTTATACGCAGGACCATATATGGTTCCTAAAGGAATCGACTTTTTGCTTAAAGCAAATGTAAAAACTGCAGTTATGGGGATTGATACTGCTAAAAATATTAAGGGAGATATACGTGTTAAGGATGGAATCATGCTTTTGGATGGATTGGTATTCACCACTCCTGCAGCGAGAATGCAGTTAACAGCAATGTACCGTACACCTCGAAAGAATCATATTTACCTTGGTATGGATTATCATATGCTTGATATTGAGATTAGCGATCTTCTCAATATGATTCCTGATATCGATACAATTATGCCAATGTTGCGTTCATTCAAAGGAAAAGGAGAGTTCCACCTAGCTGTAGAAACATACCTCGATTCGCTCTATAATCCTAAGAAATCGACAATTAGAGGAGCAACCTCAATAAGAGGAAAAGATTTAGTTTTAATGGATGGAGAAACTTTTACAGAAATTGCTAAAACATTACGCTTTAGTAAACATGCCCAAAATAAAGTGGATAGTTTATCGGCAGAGTTTACTGTATTTAAGCAGGAAATAGACATTTATCCATTTCTTATTGCAATGGACAAGTATAAGGCTGTAATTGCTGGGCGACATAATATGGATATGAGTTTCAACTACCATGTTTCGTTGGTTGACAGTCCATTACCAATAAAATTAGGAGTTGATATTAGTGGCACAATGGATAATCTTAAAATTCGACCCGCTAAATGTAAGTATGCCGATATGGCTCGTCCGGCAGCAAGAGGCCTTGTTAAAGACCGTCAACTGGAACTTCGGAGAATGATACGAGAGTCGCTAACAAAGAAGGTTATTCAAGAAAAGTCAGAGTAAATTTTAAAATGGAAACGTCAAGAATTATATATTTAGGTGATCTTAGAACCGAAGCAGAGCATGTACGATCGGGAAATAGGATAGTTACTGATGCTCCTATCGATAATCAAGGAAAAGGGGAGTATTTTTCCCCAACCGATTTGCTAGCCACTTCGTTTGGATGCTGTATGGTTACAATTATGGGTATTGCAGCAAGAACGCATGGCTTTAATATTGATGGCACAAAAATCAGTGTTCAAAAAATAATGGGAACAAACCCACGCCGAGTAGTTGAGATTGTGGTTGATTTACATTTTCCACATAACGATTACTCAGTCAAGGAGAAAAAGATTTTAGAACTTTCTGCTAAGGAATGCCCCGTGGCGCAGAGTTTACATCCAGATTTAAAGCAGACGGTGAATTTTCATTATGGAAAGTAATTAAAAACGGGCTTAAGCCCGTTTTTAATTACTTTCTAACGTCTGATATAAACTAAAGAGTTTGTTTACTTTCAGCAGTAATATTTCTATCAACCTTCTTAATTAGTCCTTGCAAAACGCTACCTGGACCTAGTTCTACAAAAGATGTAGCACCGTCGGCCAGCATATTTTTTGCAGTTTGAGTCCAACGAACAGGCGCAGTTAATTGAGCAATCAAGTTTTTCTTGATAACTTCAGGTTCGCTAGTTGGTTTGGCATCTACATTTTGGTAAATAGGACAAACTGGTTTACTAAATGGTGTTGCGTTGATGGCTGCTTCTAGTTCCTGACGAGCAGGTTCCATTAATGGAGAATGAAATGCTCCGCCTACTGCAAGTTTTAGCGCACGTTTAGCACCTGCTTCCGATAATTTTTGGCAGGCAATATCAATACCCTTTATCGATCCTGATATTACTAATTGTCCTGGGCAGTTATAGTTTGCAGGAACAACAACCTCATCGATGGAATTACAGATTTCCTCAACTTTATCGTCTTCGAGTCCAAGAACGGCGGCCATTGTTGAAGGCTCTTTTTCGCAGGCTTTTTGCATCGCCATTGCACGAGCCGATACTAGTTTTAGGCCATCCTCGAAACTTAGAGCTCCAGCAGCAACTAGTGCTGAGAATTCACCCAATGAGTGACCAGCAACCATCTCGGGTTTGAAATCATTTCCTAGAACCTTCGAAAGAATTACCGAGTGAAGGAATATTGCAGGTTGTGTTACTTTGGTTTGCTTTAAATCTTCGTCGGTTCCGTTAAACATTAAGTCTGTGATTCGGAAACCAAGAATTTGATTGGCCTTCTCGAACATCTCCTTGGCCATCGGTGAATTTTCGTAGAGGTCTTTTCCCATACCTACAAATTGTGCACCCTGACCGGGGAATACGTATGCTTTCATATTTTTTGAGTTAATGATTTAGCAGGACAAATGTAAATCATTTTTCTAAATCTTCAATTGTTACAATTTTAACTAGGAGGAAAGTTCACCTTGGTCGCTTTAAGGTATTGATAAATATGAGAATAACTGTTTATCTTGAATTTGTTACCAAGTAGGATTATCGGTGGGTATATCATTTAGTAGAAAGTTTTTGTCTACTATTTCTAAATCGCCGTTGGGTTGAATGGTTATTAAACTATCGTAAAGAATATTATTTTCGAGTAAACATGTCAAAATACTATAGACATTATCCTTAAAGGATATAACGGGTGGCTTTATTGCTGATTCTATTCTTTGAAGCATATCATCGGTCGGCATTTTTGAAAAATCAATGTCCTCTATTGATGTTGTTATATTGCATTTCATCTTATTTGAGGATGTAGTGCTTATGACTAGTTTTGTGTATTCTAAAATATTTGATAAAGATATTTTGGGAGGTTCAATTTGGTTGGCGTCCTTCCATGCCTGAAAAGATCCATCAAGATAAATAGCATTTTTTCCATTGTCGAGGAGGTTATATTTTACCAACGGAATATAGCTTGAATCAAACAGTGTGCATAATCTGAAATTCTGATAGAACGAAAGGGATGACTTTTGTACAGAACATTGGTGTGGGCTAATTAAAGATGAGCCTAGAGATTTATTCACTTCGGGAATAAGTCGATCTAGCAATTGGTGGGTATAAACGTCTGCTTGCATAAAAAGTAATTTTAGTTCCAAGGTGAATAAAGAATTTACCAATTACAAGTTTAAGTAAAAACTTTATACATGTCAATAGTTGAATTTGTATCGTTGGAAATAATTATAGATCTTTCACTTAACTTGTAAGTATTATTAACATTTTTTACATTTGTGTATAATTACAACTTGAACTATTAATCAAACTAAACTATACAAATATGAAACGATTCTTTTTTTTAGTCCCATTTTTATTTCTGTTTGGTAATGTCGATGCACAGCTGTTTAAGGTATTTGGACATGATGTAGGCTTTATTTATGTGGGTCCCAAAGTTGGTATGACCTATTCTACAATCTCCAATTTTTCAGATCTGACAGGAAGTGATACAAAGAGTAAATTTGGATATCAATTTGGTGCAGTTGGAGAATTTGGATTCACGTCTAAGTTTTCAATACAAACAGAATTACTTTTTTATTCTAGGGGAGTAAGATATGAAGATATAGATGGAGGGGTTAGAATGAATTATATAGGAATACCTCTGTTAGCAAAGTATTCTTTTAAAGTTTTAGGACTTACTAAATTTTATGCAATGGGAGGTACTTTTGCCGATATTCGAACAAAAGGAGAGTGGTATGATGGCAATGGTCAAACCTCTGATCTAGGTTCAGGATTCAAGAAGTATGATTGGGGTTTTAGTTTTGGTGCTGGTGCAGAATATCCTATGAAAAAGGGCATTTGGGCTTTAGATATTCGCTATAACTTAGGAATAACTGATTTACATGATGATGCTGGAGACGATACAAAAACCAGAAGCCGTTCATTTGGGTTTGCATTAACGTATAAGTTCGATGTTATTGATATATTTAGAGGTTTAAAAAAGAAAGAAGCTAAAAAAGAGAGCACGGAATCTACAGAAGGTAAGAGCAAAGCAAAAGGCTTAAAAGTTGAGGGATAATGTTTTAATAAAATAAAGAATGCCGCTAATTGGCGGCATTCTTTATTTTTATGATTATAATGAAACTATAGATCCTTTGCTTCAACAATCAGTTTTAAGGAATCTTTTTTGCCTAAATATTTATCAATTATTGAGTGCATTAAGTAAATTAGAGGAGTAAGAACAATTGCCAAGAATATTTTATAGAAATATTGAATTAACCCAACTGCAACTACTTGGTTCAAAGTCCAATTGCCAAGTAAGTAAAATGCAATAAAAAGAATAAGGAAACTATCTACGAGTTGGGAAACCACTGTTGACCCTGTTGCTCTTAACCAAAGCCACTTGTGCTGGGTTAGAATTCTTAAGTAATGGAATGTATAGGCATCAACCAATTGCCCTACGAGAAATGCTGTAATAGAACCAATAATAATACCTAATCCTTGTCGAAAAATGTTGCTATAGGCATAATTTATATCAAGGAAATTGCCGTGTGCATCAACTGAGTTATTTTGCATCCAAAAATCGGCCGGAGGTGCTTGTGTCGAAATGTAAATAATAATAAATGCGTAAGCAATCATACCTGCACCAATATAACTAATACGTTTAACGCCAGCAGTGCCAAAGTACTCATTTATAATATCAGATAGAATAAATACAATAGGCCAAATTAATACTCCAACACTCATTTCGAGATTTAGGGTTGAATTACCCATGAACGGTAGTGCTAGTGGTGCAATATGAAGTATTTTTTCTATAGATAGAATCTTTGCTCCAATAACCTCGGCAATTAATGCATTCGTAATGAATAAAGTCGAAAGAACAATGAATAGCGTATGTTTTTTGGGAATATCTTCCATTTAGTATAGTTTAGAAATATATAACCAAAGATATAAAAATTAAAATTTAAAAAGCAAGTGATTGATAATCAAAATCGAGATAATGTCTTCCAATACATACATGTATTGTTCTGAAATTACTATATTTTGTTAACAATTGAAATGTAAAATAGTTTTCTTCAAAATAAATTGTCTTTAATTGCCAATTTATCAGCAAGTTAAAAATGTTTCATTTTTGGAGTAAAATATTATTGTTTTACATTTTTTGTTGTATTTTTATAAGTTAAATCGACAGATTGACAATGACAAACCTATTCTATTTATGAAATTGTATGATGCCTTAAATATTAGGAAAGACGAGTCGTTGCCCGTCATGTTGTTTGTATTTCAGTCATTCTTTTTAGGAACTTTCCTCGGCACTTTTGATGTTGGTGCAAATACACTTTTTTTACAGGTATTTGACGATACAATGATTGCTAAAGCAATCGTTATTTCTGGATTAACAGGTATTTTTCTAACCTCGTTATATTCATACTTTCAAGGTAGATTAGTTTTTTCCCGATTGGCGGTTATAAATCTATTTGTAGTTTTTGTTTTTACATTTCTATTACGATTTGGATATTACTTTTCAGATACAAAGTGGTTAGCCTTTGCGCTTTTTGTTTTTATGGGGCCGCTTAATATCATTGCGTTGGTAGGTTTTTGGGGTGCAGTTAGTCGTATTTTTGATTTAAGACAGGGAAAACGACTCTTTGGTATTATAGACATGGGGCAGGTTATTGGGATAATTATAAGTAGTTGGGCTGTTCCGTTTTTAGTTGCAAAAGGGTTTGAATCGATTAACCTTATATACATTAGTGCATTTAGTGCATTGTTTGCATTTGCTCTCCAAATTTTAATTAATTCGCATTTTTCATCTCAACTTAAAACACGAGTTGCAGAGTCGAGACAGAAGAGCCGATTTGTTGATACTATGCGAATTCCGTATGTTAGAACAATGGCATTTTTTGTTATTTGTTCTATGCTGGTTGCGTTCTTTGTTCATTATCTATTTCTTGCCGTTGCCGATGCTCGATTTGCTAGTAACGAGGAGTTAGCAAAGTTTTTGGGAGCATTAATGGGAACCTTAACATTTGTGAGTATCCTCATAAAAACTTTTGTTTACGGTCCATTAATGAAAAACTATGGTCTAAGGGTTAGCTTGCTGATTTCTCCCATAATTGTGTCGCTTGTATCGGTTGGAGCTGCATTAGTAGGGTCTTTTTTTGGATACACAATAGCCTCGGGTGCTTTTACCTTTTTCTTTTTATTGATTTCGTTGGCAAAGTTGTTCCAAAAAGCATTGAAAGACTCAATAGAAGCACCATCGCTTAAAATGATTTATCAGTCACTCGACCCTTCAATTCGTTATGAGGTGCAGGCTCGTGTTGATGGTACTATAAACGAGATGTCAGCTTTGGCCTCAGGCGTTTTTCTAACCATTCTCGGCTTATTCAGTTTCATTCATCTAATTCATTATACCTACTTTTTGATTGGTATTATAGTGCTATGGACAATTGTAACCTTTAAGTTATATCGTGGATATCGACGGAGTTTGGAGGAGACATTAGAAAAATCGGCACAAAAGGAGAGCGAGATTTCTGCATCACAAAAATATATTGCTTCATTAAGCGGTTTGGGATTAACAGATCAGATTAGAATTATTGAGCGTTCTAAACCTTGGGAAATAGTTAGTTTCATCAAGGAAAAATTATCAACTTCTGGTTTGAAAGAGGTTGTGATTTTACTAGACAAGGCAAAACAGCTAGGAGCGGTTGAGTTGATCCCTACAATTGAGAAGTTTAGAAAAATAGATTCAGATATATTGAATGATATCGACAGTACAATCGATTATTTGAAATCTATCCAGACGGATTCTTCTGATAACAATAAAATTAGCGCTTATATTAATTCTAAGAACTACGAGGATCGCGTTTATGCAGCAAAGTTGATTGGTGCTGCAAAAAAGGCAGAAGTTAAAAATAACCTTACTTTTTTGATGCGTGATTTGGTCCCTGCTGTTAAAATGCAAGCTATTTGGGCTGCTCGAGGAACTCGATCAAAAGAGTTAATAATCTTTTTAATCGATTTCTTGGATAAAGATCAGTATGCACCTATTGCTCATGCAGCCTTAATGAATTCAGGTGAAAATGGTTTAGAAATGCTTGAATTGGCCTTACAAAGAACAAATACATCGTCAAACTTTAGGGAGCGTATTCTTAGAATTATTCCAAGTACAGGAAGCCAAATTGCATCAACGGTGCTATATAGTAATTTATCGGTAAAATCGAGTCTATGCCATATTGCTGTGGATGGACTTATTAAGTTGAATTTTACGGCCGATGAAAAGGAACGATTACATATAAATAAAATGTTGATAGAGCAGACTGGTATCTGTGCTTGGAATCTGAATGCCTATCATCATTGTCCACATGGAAGTATCTATCCTTATTTGAGAGATGAATTGGAGCAAGAGTACCGTCGTAGTATTCATACTCTATTTAGTTTACTTAAATTGATATATGATAAGAATTCTATCGAGGCCGTTTTGGAAAATCTAGAGGCGGGAACAGGACAGAGTATTTCCTATGCAGTGGAGTTGCTCGATACTTTTCTAGATGAAGAGATGAAACCGTATATAGTTCCATTGCTTGAAGATACGAGCATTAGCAATAAATTATGGGCTTTGGAGAATTACTTTCCACTCCGACATGTTGCTCCTGAAGAATTACTGAAAACAATTATCAATAGGGACAATAATTTGATTAGTAAACAGGCGAAGATTTTTGCATTGAATGCATTTCAGTATATCGAGAATAGGGCCATTAGCAACGATTTGATTGCTCAGCTTTTTAATACTGATAAGTATCTTCGACAGATTTCGGCCCAAATTATAGAGAGTATAAATCGGGATGAATTCTTAAGTTGTAAAAAAAGATTGAACGATAAACTTAGAGTTGAGTTAGATCGGCTGATGGATGTTTCAAGATTAACCAATAAAACGGTTATCGATCGTATAAACTTCTACAAAACAGTTCATTCAACCTCTGTAGAATGGGAATGTTTGCTATTTATACTATACAATGCATCAGTTGTGCGTTTGGGAGTTACCGATTACACCGATATAGAGATATTTACTGGAAAAACATTGCTACTTTATGTGGAACAGGGAATGATTGAGGCGTATGGTCGCAATGCTGAGGTTCAGCGTTATGTAACTGGCTCCATTGTAAATACCTCTAAGTTTGACAGTAATTATTGGAGGTTGAAAATTACCGAAGAATCAATTATTCATTACATAGAATTGGATAAGGTTGTAAATAGTATGTACGATAATGAATATTTGATACAATACATCGAAAATATTTGATAAACTTAATATACTGAATTGATGGATTTAGAATTTATGAGGCAGCAGCAAACTACTATTTTTAGACAACTGATTTATAATGTTGTTATTCCGGTAGTTATTGCATTAATTATACTTGGAGGAATTAACTTTAGGAATACTCGTAGTATCCTAAAGGAGAGCAATAAAACCAGAAATAATCTCATCTCGAATGAGTTGACTCAGGTTTTGCGATTTCAGGATATTACCCTTTCAATTTTAGAGGAGAATGTGAATCCTAAATTAGAGGGAATTAGTAGTCGGTTGGTTATGGACTATTTTAAGTCAACCGACAATATTAAAAAGGCTGATTTGAAAAGGATTCGAGAGGAGCTGAAGTTGGATCCTCTGTTTTACGATTTTTATGTCATCGATACTAATGGAGTTGTTGTAAATACAACATTTAAGCCCGATATGGGATTAAATTTTTTCTCGTTCGGAGAAGAACACAAATCTTTGATAAAGAGAATATTTAAAGAGGGAGTATTTCGGAGTGAGAAATTTACCATAGAATCGACAACACGTAGGCTTAAGAAATATACTTATGAGCCTACTCTTGACGGTTTGTATATTATTGAATTAGGGGTTCGTTCAAACACTGCCGATGAAATAATTAATCTCATAAAATCTACTCTCGATAATTTTAGCATTAAGGAAAGGTCTATTGTATCGGCCGAACTGTTTATGAATGCTGACGATCCTTTTTCATTGACTAAAACCGACGAGATTGGCGCAGTAGAGAAGGAGTTCTTACGACAGAGATTTGCACAAAAGGATACTGTTCAGTTTGAGAAAAAAATTGATAGAAAGTTTCTATCGTACCAGTACTTTTTCATGGCCTCAGAAAATTCTGAACTGTACAAAGGATCTGTCATTCGAATTGTTTCAGATAGAACTAAGGAGATTAAGGATGAGTATTTTAGGCTGATTAGTTTTGTGCTAGTTTTTGCCGCTGTTTTGCTTGTAATTAGTTTCCTTATTTTCAAGAATACCAGAATGGTTACCGATCCTATCAAGAAATTGGTAAATAATGTAAACCGAATTGCCGATGGAAATTTGAATGAACGAGCGGAGGTGATTGGTAATAACGAGATTACAACGCTTTCAGTGAAGTTTAATGTCATGATTGAGCAGTTGGAGGAATTGTATACTGATTTGGATAAGAAGGTTAAGGAGCGAACTGCAGAGGTAGTAGCACAGAAAGAGGAGATAGAGTCGCAAAAGGATGAATTAGAGAAGCAGCGCGATAAATTGGCCGAGCAGCAAAAGCATATTATGGATAGCATACTATATGCAAAACGTCTGCAATATGCCATTTTACCTACCGAGGATTTTGTAAAAGAGTTATTCCCAGAGACTTTTATTTTGTTCCATCCTAAGGATATTGTTAGTGGAGATATATATTGGTTCTCGAAAATAGGCAACAAACGACTTTTCTCGGCAATAGACTGTACTGGTCATGGCGTTCCAGGTGCGTTGGTTTCTATGGTAGGTCATAACTGGTTAGATTATGCTGTTAAGGATTTAAAATTGGAACGACCTGTTGATATACTGGAAGCTCTGAATGCTGGTGTTACAACAACATTTAAAGAGCGCGACGAGGATGGAGCCGTAAAAGATGGAATGGATTTAGCTTTGTGTAGTGTCGATTACACCACAATGAAAATGGAGTTTGCTGGAGCTTACAATCCTGTAATAATTCTTAGAAATGGAGAACTTATTCAACTTAAGGGTGACAAATGCCCAATAGGAGCATTTTCTCGCCGAGCAGTTACAGGCTATACACATCAAGAAATTGATATTCAGAAAGGAGATATGATTTATGTTTTCTCCGATGGTTATACCGATCAGTTTGGTGGTGACGAAAGCCGTAAATTCTTAATGAGCAACTTTAAGCAGCTTCTTATTGATGTGCACATGCTTCCTGTGGAGGAACAGAGAGTAAAGATGGAAGAAACCCTCTTTGATTGGATGAAATATGAAAGCCAGCTCGATGATATTTTAGTAATTGGTGTAAGAATATAGTACTATGGAACAAACAATAAATATTGATCTGAAATACAATTCTGAAGCACAGAATGCTTCGAATTTTTCCAGTTTATTTAAGCACGATTTTGAGTACTGCATGGAGCGTTTTAAAATGCAGGTTAAATTCAACGAAAAAGGAATTTCTACTGGTAATTTCAGTTATCAATTTGTTATTGTTACAAATTCTGATTTGCAGAGTTCCAATTACAGTAATTCACTAAAATCTTCGATAAATAGTAGTGGTATTACCTTCTTAATTATTCTCGATCCGATTAAGGAGAAGAATACATTGTTATTACAGCAGAAGTACATAAGTTTTAATTTCTGGGATCAGATTGTAGAAACGGGTGAAATTCGTCTCATTAAGAGAGACGATAGGGAAACGCAGTCCCTATACTGGGAGCGTATTGCCGACATCGTTTTCGAAATTACAGATCGAATTGTTAGAGATGCGGATAAGGGACAGGTTTATCTTGCTCAAACAGATGATTCTCAGGCTCAGGACCGGGATAGCATTAAGCGCGATTTGCACGATTTGGGCTATAATGTTATTCCTAATACTCTATTGAACCGTAATTTAGAAGAGTCTTCGGGTCAGGTTAATGAGTTGCTAAATAAATCTAACTTAATTATTCATTTAATACCCGCAATATATACTGAATACTTTGATAGTAAAAGTATTTCGGTAGTTGAGCATCAATGTAATTTGTCGGCTCAGTATATCCAGGCCAATCATCCGAATGTTAAGAGGATAATATGGATTCCATCCGATTACGATGTGGTTGATGAAAAAAATCAGATATTCATTGAGAAAATTCAGAGAGATCATGATTTATCCCATAATACGCTTGTATTGAAGGTGAATCTAGAAGATTTGAAGAAAATTTATCGAAAAATACTATCAGGCGAAGAGGTGGTTAAGACCGATCAGAAAACACTTCCAGATTTGTATGTAATTGCAGACAAGGATGATAGTGCACTTGCTTCGAACATAAACGAGGAGGCAATGGCTGCTGGTTTAAAGGTTGGTACAAATTTTAATGGAATTAGCTATAACGAGCATTTAAGATATTTGGCCAGCGCTCAGGTTGTTGTTGTGAATTATACCTTGGAGAATCAGCAGTGGATCAATGTGAAAATTCATGATATTCTTAAATCGCCAGGCCTCGAAATCTCAAAACCCAACAAAAAATTGGTGCTTATTAAAAAATCGAAAGAGTTGGAAACAGCCCATTTCGAGAAGTACTTTAACGAAGTTCATGTTGTGGAAGCTAACGATATTAAGTTGAATTTGCAGTAGAATCATTTAATAATTAAGCATATGGTTACATTAACCGAAAATGGTGTTGTAACAACCAATCTAATAAACCCATTTCCTGGATTAAGGCCTTTCCATACCAGTGAGGCTCATCTTTTTTTTGGTAGAGAAGGACAGAGCGAAGAAGTGCTGACCAATTTAGCCCAGAATAAGTTTGTTGCGGTGCTTGGTGCATCAGGAACTGGTAAGTCTTCGCTAATATATTGTGGGCTTTTGCCAACTCTTTATGGTGGATTCCTTCATAATGGGAAGTCGAAATGGAAGATTGTAATAACTCGGCCAGGTTTGAATCCAATTGGGAATTTAGCAAAATCAATTGCCGAAACAATTGGTCATTCAAAAGATGAACAAACTTTAGAAACCGATAGTTTTATCGATCAGGCTTTGCTAAAACGCTCCTCGTCGGGTATTCAAAATGTTATTAAACAGTACGGTATAGATCAGAGCGAGAATATTCTCATACTAGTCGATCAGTTTGAGGAGTTATTCAGATATCAATATTCCAGTAAAGATTCAGCAGCAATTAACCTATCCGAGCATTTCGTAAACCTTCTGATAAATGCAGTAAAGCAAACCGAATTACCTATTTACGTGGTAATTACCATGCGTTCCGATTTCATCGGAGATTGTTCGCCATATCAAAGGTTAACAAAGTTGATCAACGATAGTCACTATTTGATTCCTCGTATGACTCGCGACGATTTTCGTAAAGCCGTTACAGGGCCAATTGCAGTTGGTGGAGGAACAATTACCGATCAGTTAGTGCAGTTACTTCTGAATGAAATGGGAAATAATCCAGATGAACTTCCAATTCTTCAGCATGCTTTAATGAGAACTTGGGATTACTGGATCAACAATACTAATCATACTCATCCAATTGGAATTAACGAGTATGAGGCTATAGGTAGAATGGAGCGTGCGCTCTCGGTTCATGCCAACGAAGCTTACGACGAATTAAACTTTGATCAGAAAAAAATTTGTGAGGTAGTATTTAAATCTCTTACCGAGAAAGGTGCCGATAATAGGGGAATTCGCCGACCTACGAGTGTTGATGAGCTCGCAAGAATCGCCGAAACGTCACCATTGGAGGTCATAAAAATTGTAGAAATTTTCCGAAAGAAAGGACGTACTTTTTTAACTCCGCCTCCAGGAGTAGAGTTGAAGGATGATACCTTTATTGATATTTCCCACGAGAGTTTAATGCGCGTTTGGGATAAACTTAAAACTTGGGTAGAGGACGAAGCCGCCGCGGTTAAGATGTATACTCGCTTGGCCGATTCTGCCGAACTGTATGATCAGGGAAAAACGTCGCTTTGGGGACCACCCGATTTGCAACTTGCAGTAAACTGGAGGGAGAAACAACAACCTAATCTGGCGTGGGCTTCTCGTTATAATCCCGCCTTTGAGCGCACCATGGTTTATTTAAAAACCAGCGAGGAGGAATACAATGCAGAGGAGGAAAACAAGATTCGATTACAGAAACGAGCAATTCGTCGATCGCGTATTGTTGCTCTTATTCTCGGAACTGCCGGTATGATCTCAATTGGTCTTGGTATTTTAGCACTTGTACAACGACAGGATGCTTTGAATGCCAAGAGCGATGCTGAAAAGCAAAAGGAAATTGCAACGGCTCAGGCCGATACTGCTCAATTGCAAAGGGTTTTGGCTCAGGAAAATGCAACACAGGCACTAATTCAGAAGGATAGTGCCGATATTCAACGTCAGTTAGCCGAACGCCAAACGATTATCGCTCAGAGTAACCTTAACGAAGCTAATAGACAACGAAGCATTGCGCAGCAAAAATCAACGGAGGCGCAGGAGCAACAAAAGCTTGCTGAAAAGAATGCCATTCGGGCGCAGGAGCAGCAAAAAATTGCCGAGCAGGCAAGTAAAGATGCAGAGCGTCGAAGAATGCTTTCTATTGCGCAGTCGATGGCGGTAAAAAGCGAACAGCTTACTACCGATACTCTACTTAAGGGTTTGCTTGCCTATCAATCTTATTCTTTCAACAAGGAGTTTACAGGTGTAGCGTACGACCCCGATATTTATAGGGCAATTTATTCTGCGGTGAAGTTATTTAAGGGTGATGCATTTAATGTTTATACAGGACATACAGGTCTAGTTCGAACAATGGCTCAGTCTAATAATGTGCTTTATTCGGCAGGGAGTGATGGTCGATTGATTGGTTGGAATATTGCCGATAAAACACCGCAGGTACTTAATAGTGAACTATCTATTGTTAAAAAGATTGTTGTTACTGGCAATATTCTGTATGGAGTTACAGATAATCGCTTCTTCACTTACGATTTAGAATCGAAGACTTCGGATTTATATACAATTCAGCCAAATGAAATTCGTGAATTTTATATACTATCGAACGATAGTTTGCTAGTTGTGTATAATCAATCTATCAATATTACGAATAGTTATAAAAACAGAGGTCGCGAAATTTATAGAACCGAATCGAGAATTAATGCGGTTAAGTATTCGAATAAGAAAAATTTGGTATTTGTAGCCAATCTTGATGGTAGCATTGTTGAGCTCGAGAATATTCTCGCAGAGAAACCTAGTTCTAAGCAGATTGCCGTAATACCACAATCAAACTGGGGCGATTTGGCTTACAACTCGTATAAAAATATTCTTGCAGCAGGGCTTGGAACCAATCAGGGAACAATATACTTATGGGATTTAAAGACTGGCCAGCAAACCCGAGTTTTACGAGGCCATACGGCTAAAATTTCAACAATTACGTTTTCCAATGATGGCGAGTATATGGCTTCGGCGAGTTACGATGGCAGTGTGCGCTTGTGGAATGTTAATGACCTAAACACGCTTCCTATTGTTTTAAACGACCATTCAACGTGGGCTACCTTTGTGATTTTCTCCAACGATAATCAGTTTGTATTTACTGGTGACAAGGTGGGAAATATTCGAAAGTATCCTTTAAATATAAATAACCTAATTGAAGGATACTGTGATTACCTGAAGCGCGATTTAACCGAGGAAGAGTGGAAGAACTATGTGGGAGAGGATATTGCTTACAAACCCAGTAAATGTAAATAATTCTGTAGATGAAAAGATATATACTTTTAATCCTGTTTTTTTCTTCAATAATTTTCTTGCAGGCACAAACCACCTGTACGGACATTCTTAAACAGGCAGAGCGTAATTTTGATGAAGGAAAGCTCGATGAAATTCCTCAGGCTATTGAATCGTGTATGAAAAGTGGATTTACCAGCGAGGAGAAAATGAAAGCTTACAAGTTGCTCATCCAAACATATCTTTTTAACGAGAAGTTAGATCTTGCCGATCAGGTTATGATTCGATTCTTAAGGGAGTTCCCATCCTACGAAATCGTATCAAACGATCCCAAGGAATTTATCAATCTATATAAAACATATAGGACAGAGCCCATTTTTAAGATGGACGTTTTTGCGGGGTTAAACTACTCGATGCCACAGGTAACCGAATTCTATAGTCCTGGTAATTTGAATCAAAATAGTATATCGTACAAGTCGATGGTTAGTTTTACGGCGGGAGTCAATTATACCGATAGGCTTTATAAGGATTTCGATTTTTCGGTTGGTGTCAATTTCTCGATGTACAAGATGGATTATACCGACAATCAGTACACATTTACGTCTGTTACAGGAACTTTTTCTAATATGTATTTGGGAATTCCGTTGGCAGTTAAGTATAACTGGAACTATAAAGGCTTGAAGGTAATTGCTAGGGTTGGCGTAGAAACAAGTTACCTTTTATCGTCGAAAATGGACTTTTCAAAAAGTTTTACGAATGGAGATAACCCAATTAAGAGCAGCGAGGATTTATTGGCCTGCTACAAAAAGTTCGATTTAAAACCATTTATTTCGATTGGTTTCCCGCTGAAAGTTGATAAGTACGAATTGATTCCTTCTATTGGAATCAAATTTTCTACGATAAAACCGCTGCAGAACGAACTTAAGGATCCGTTGGAAAGCGGAAATTACTATATGTACAACTACGCTCCCGACAATATGTACATGAACCAGGTGTTCTTTACCCTGTCGTTTATGAAACCGATTTATAATCCAAAAAAAATAAAGTAATATGAGAAAATTACACTTTCTACTATTGGTATTTATCGTATTAGTTTATTCTTGTGAGGATACTATTACCAGTTTCCAATCTACGAACTTTATAAAATTTTTTGGTGGAGGAGAAGGAAGCAACGGTGCTAGTGGACTTGTAGTTCCGGGTGAAGGGTATATCTTTTCGGGCTATAATGTATTGAGTACCGGACGAAAGCAAATTTATGCGGCTAAGACCGATTTGTACGGGAATATCGTGTGGGATAAACTTTTCAACAGTGATTCCATACAGGAATGCTCCATTATAAAGCAGTTCGATAACGATAATTTATTGTTAATTGGTAGTTCTAAAGTTTCGTCTACAGGAAATTCAATGCCTTTTATCTTTAAAATTGATATGTATGGAGATTCAATTTGGAAGAGGAGCATAGATGTTAACTATAATTTACTAATACACGATTTTTTATATAGCGGTGATAATATTTTTTTGGTGGGAGAGTCGTACAAAAACTCAACCTCGTTGCCCGATACCTATATTGCCAAATTGAATATAAATGGCGATTTACTAAATTCTGTTACCAAAGGGAATGTTAGCAAGTCAGAAATATTTACAAAAGTATTCATCAAATCAAACGGAGATTTGGTTGTTTTTGGAAATTCAAACCTAAGCAGCAGTGTAACATTAGTTACAGTCAACGAATTTAAACCAAGTTCGTTATCTGTTAGTAGTAGGTATGAGGAGATAGGAGCTGAAAATAGCCAAGAGTTGAAAGATGTAATATTGGTTAATAATTCCTATTTTTTATTGGTGTACGAAAGCGTAAATAACAGCAAACACACCAAGATTATTAAACTGAATAGTGATTATTCAAAGGCTTGGGAAACCGAATCAATATCTAATTTCGAAGGAAAGTCAATAACAATCGATACTAAGGGAATATTATTTGTGGCTGGTGAGCATTCCAGTCAAATTCAATTTATTAAAATTGATCCCGATGGCAATGCTTATTATGGCGATGCCGTATTTAAAACATATCCTGGTAGTGTTGGTCAAATTTTAAATACAACCGATAATGGATTACTTATAGTTGGTTCTACGCCGTCGGTTTATAGTAATATGATACAGTTAATTAAAACTGGTTCAGATTTATACTTGTTGAAACCCTAAGATATTAAGGTTATGAAAGCAGTGACTAGAGAAAGAGGTATAGCCTTTTGTGTAAAACTAAGAGATTCAGTATTAACAGTACTTTTAACTTTATTACCTTTGTTTGTATTAGGTTCGACGCCTGTAATATCTACAGTGACACCTCCTGCAAATGGTACCTACAAAGTAGGAGATAACATTGATATTACTGTTGAATTTGATCAAAGTGTCAATGTTTCTGGTTTACCATATATTCAAATTACATTTAATTCAGGTGCAGCAAATGCTTCATACCAAGGTGGTACTGGGTCTACAAGTATTATATTTCGGTATACAGTGGCAACGAACGATGAAGATAATGATGGCATTGCTATTATAAGTCCAATTGTCCTAAATGGAGGAACAGTTCAGAATGCAGGGGCCGAAGATGCGACATTAACATTTACATCACCAGATGCATCTGGCGTATTGGTTGATGGCATGGCGCCATCAGGCTACAGCGTATCGATAGACCAGGCTTACATTAACAACGCGAATAAGACCAGCCTCTCGTTCACCTTTGCAGGGGCCGAGGTTGGGTCAACGTACAGCTACACCATCGGCAGCGATGGGGGCGGAACTGATGTGACGGGTACTGGAGTAATAGCGACAGCCACGGATCAGATTACAGGGGTAGATGTTAGCGGGCTGAACGACGGCACGCTAACGCTGAGCGTCACCCTGACGGATGTTTACTCCAACACTGGAGTCTCCGCCACCGATAATGTGGCAAAGGATGTCGCAGCGCCATCAGGCTACAGCGTATCGATAGACCAGGCGTACATCAACAACGCGAATAAGACCAGCTTCTCGTTCACCTTTGATGGAGCCGAGGTTGGGTCAACGTACAGCTATACCATCAGCAGTGATGGAGGAGGCGCAGATGTGACCGGTAGTGGAGTAATAGCGACGGCCACGGATCAGATTACAGGGGTAGATGTTAGCGGGCTGAACGACGGCACGCTGACGTTGAGCGTCACCCTGACGGATGTTTACTCCAACACTGGAGCCCCTGCCACCGATAATGTGGCTAAGGATATAGAAGCACCATCAGGCTACAGCGTATCGATAGACCAGGCGTACATCAACAACGCGAACAAGACCAGCTTCTCGTTCACCTTTGATGGAGCCGAGGTTGGGTCAACGTACAGCTATACCATCAGCAGCGATGGAGGAGGATCTGATGTGACCGGTACAGGAGTGATAGCGACGGCCACGGATCAGATCACGGGGGTAGACGTTAGCGGGCTGAACGACGGCACGCTGACGTTGAGCGTCACCCTGACGGATGTTTACTCCAACACAGGAGTCGCCGCTACCGATAATGTGGCTAAGGATATAGAAGCGCCATCAGGCTACAGCGTATCGATAGACCAGGCGTACATCAACAACGCGAACAAGACCAGCTTCTCGTTCATCTTTGATGGAGCCGAGGTTGGGGCAACGTACAGCTATACCATCAGCAGCGATGGAGGAGGAGTTGATGTGACCGGTACAGGAGTAATAGCGACGGCCACGGATCAGATCACGGGGGTAGACGTTAGCGGGCTGAACGACGGCCCGCTAACGCTGAGCTTCACCCTGACGGATGTTTACTCCAACACAGGAGTCGCTGCTACCGATAATATTGATAAGGATGTAGTTGCACCGTCTGCACCTACAGTATCAGGAATATCCGCTGGCTCGTACAACACAGATAAGACGTTTACGGTTACTGGCGAGGTAGGTGCAACATTCGAGTACAGCCTAGATGATGGGATTAACTGGAATGTCTACACTGGTGCAGAAACACTCAGTGCGGAGAATACTTATGAGGTAGTGGCACGCCAGACGGATGCAGCAGGAAACACTTCTGTGAATTCTGTGACGATAGTAGTGACGATTGATAAAACTGCACCATCAGCCCCTACGGTATCAGGAATATCCGCTGGCTCGTACAACACAGATAAGACGTTTACGGTTACTGGCGAGGTAGGTGCAACCCTAGAGTACAGCTTGGATAACGGGACTAGTTGGAATGTCTACACTGGAGCGGAAACACTCAGCGCGGAGGATACTTACGAAGTAGTTGCGCACCAGACGGATGCGGCAGGAAATACTTCTGCCAGTTCTGCGACAATAGTCGTGACAATTGATAAAACCACGCAAACACCTACTCTTATAGCACCTGCTACTGGATCTGCATCTAGTTCTTCTTTTGATATTAGTTTTACATTACCAGAAGCAGCTAAAAGCGGGACTGTAATAATGAAATTTGAAGATCAAGATGATTATTACTATGACAGATATATTGTATTTAACTCAAACTTTGAGACAGCGGGGACTCATACAACTACATTAGATGCAACGGATCTTTCAAATAATGCAAATGTGGCATCAGTTTATACAGACCCTGCTGGTGCTGATAATAAGTTATTTGATGGAACCGTATACACAGTAACAATTCAGTATCAGGATTTGCAAGGGAATACTATTGCTAGTGTCAACAGTACAGATGTTTTTTATTCTGGAAATCCTCCAACTGCGGATATTGTTGATGTTACGCCTGATCCAAGAAATACGAATGCGGGTACTGTTGAGGTAAGTTTTAGTTGGCGTGTTATAATCTCTGATGTGAATAAAAGTGATTTTATTCTTACTCGGGATGGTGTTAATGTAGATATTAGTGGAATTCCAGCAATAACATATTCTGATATTAATACGCATTCTCCGCAGACTGCAAGATATTACTATTTAGATTTATCAAGTGTTACTGCAAATGAAGGAACGTATGTTTTAACATTAGATGCTAGCATTGCAAATATCCAAGATAGATTTGGCAATATATTGATGGATGATGCAAGCGATACTTGGGTTAATGATTTAACAAAGCCGAGCATAACTTCAATTACTTCATCAGAAACGAGTCCAACTAAAGCTGCTACAATTCCGGTTACAATTCAGTTTAGTGAGACCGTTTACAATTTTGAGGAAGGGGACATTTCTGTTACAAATGCAACAAAATCAAACTTTGTTGCGGTAGATGGAGATACTTATACCTTTGATTTGACTCCATTGTCTGATGGCAGTGTAACCATTAATATTGTGGCAGATGCTTGTAATGATCTAGCTGGCAATGGAAGTAATGCAGCTACAGAATTTTCTATTGTTTCCGATAAAACAGTGCCAATTCTGTCCTCAGTTGGTATTACATCAAATAATAGTAATCCTCTATATGCAAAAGTAAATGATATTATCACGCTTACTTTTACTGGTAGTGAACCATTATTCGAAAAGCCAACAGTGACTATTGCAGGCAATTTAATTGATGCCACCGATATAATAAACTCAAGTGGTATATGGACTGCAACCTACCAAATGACAAATTCCGACGATGAGGGGCTTGTTGCTTTTAGTATTGCATTTGAGGATCTTGCTGGTAATGTGGGAACAAGTGTATCTGCCGTAACTGATGGAAGCTATGTGGAGTTTTATAAAAACCCACCGACCTTGGATGTAGTAACAATTGCCTCGAATCATACTTTGAGTTCAAGGGCACGGGTAGGAAGTATTGTTACAATTAACTTTCACTCGGGTACAAAACTTACAAATGTAACATCAACAATTGCGAATCATTCGGCTACTGTTACAAACCCAAGCGGAGATAAAAAAACATGGGTTGCTACATATACAATGGCAGCCGGCGATACGGAGGGAACTATTCCGTTTACAATTAATTTTACTGATAATCCAGGCAATGCTGGAGCAACAGTGGTTTCAACTACAAATGGTAGTTCGGTTATTTTCGATAAAACAAATCCAGAACTGAACGCTGTTACCATTGCATCGAATAATTCTCATTCCGACTATGTTGGTGTTGGTGGAATAGTAACACTTACAATTACTGGTTCAGAAAACTTAGAAATCGTTTCGGGTGATGTTCTAATAGAGGGGAATAATGCAACAATTACTGGTTCAGGCAAAAACTGGACTGCATCCTATACCTTGCAAAGTGGCGATCCTGCTGCTGTATCCTTTAGTATCAATTATAAAGATTTGGCGGGAAATTCAGGAACATTGGTTTCAAGCACAACTAATGGAAGTAGTGTAACGTTTGATGAGGTTGGTCCAGATTTATCTTCTATTCATATTCAGTCCAACAATACAAATAATACTGCTTATGCCAAGGTTGGTGATGTTGTTACGTTATCTTTTACTTCAAGCGAAAGTATCGAGAGCGTTATTTCTACTATAAATTCCAAGAGCGCTGTTGTAATTAATACCTCGGGTAATAATTGGACTGCAACTTATACCATGTCAACTTTAGATGTGGGCGGTGGTACACTTCCATTTACAATTACATTTAAAGATTATGCAGGTAATGTAAGCGATCCAAACCCAATAGAAACAACAACCGATGGATCAACTGTTATTTTTGATGTAACAGCACCGTCGGCTCCTAGTAAACCTGACCTTGTGGTTACATTTGATACAGGAAATTCGGATACTGATAACATAACAAGTAGCACAACACCAGACTTTAGTGGCTCTGCAGAGATTGGCTCCACTGTGAAACTTTATAGTAGTATTAAGGGTTTGTTGGGTACTGCAACCGCCGATGCAACTACTGGTGAGTGGACTATTACTTCTAGTTTTCTTGATGAGGGAACCCATAGCATTACAGCAACTGCTACCGATGGGGCTGGAAACACAAGCGCATCATCAAGTTCATTATCGGTAACGGTAGATAATACTGTACCAGCATCTCCTTCTGTGCCCGATTTGGATTCAGGTTCAGACACAGGTTCGTCCAATAGTGATAACTATACGAGTGTATCAACTCCCGTATTTATCGGTACGGCAGAGCCTAATTCGGTTGTTTCTGTGTATAATGGAGCAACACTTCTGGGCTCGTCAACTACCAATACATTTGGTGCATGGTCGTTTACTTCACCTGCCCTAACAGAAGGTTCTTACAGTATTTCAGCAACATCAACCGATCTTGCTGGAAATGTGAGTATCGCATCTGCATCGTTAACAGTTAATATAGATTTGAATATTCCAGCAACCCCTGATGCTCCAGATTTAGATTCTAGTTCGGATAGTGGAGTTTCAACGGATAATGTCACCAATGATAATACCCCAACATTTATAGGGACAGCAGAGTCTGGTTCTATTGTTAAATTATACAATGGAGCGGTTGAAATTGGGAGTGGAACAGCTACTGGGGGAAATTGGTCTATCACTTCCTCCGTATTGTCCGACGGTGCGAAAAGTATAACTGTAACAGCCTCTGATATTTCTGGTAATGTAAGTCCCTCTTCTGCAATCCTTTCAGTAACAATTGATACAGGAACTCCTGCTAAGCCAGGTGTGCCAGATTTGAGTTCTGATAGTGGTATCTCAAGTACCGATAATCTCACCAATGTTAGTGCCTCGACATTTATAGGTACAGCGGAAGCAAATTCTACAGTGAATCTTTATAGTAGCGTGAATGGGCTTGTAGGGACAACAACGGCTGATGCCACTGGTGCATGGACAATTACTTCAAGTGCGTTGGCAGAAGAAATTCATGATATTACTGTTGTGGCTACAGACCAAGCGGCTAATAGTAGTGTTGCATCAAATCCTTTATCTGTAACAATAGATACTCAGAATCCAGTCATTTCATCGGCTACAGTTCTTGCGGGTGTTTATAAAGTAGGAGATATCATCACCGTAACACTACAGGCTGATGATAAAACTTATACTGGTCAAACTATTAGGATCAATGCAACGGATCAAACGTTAGTTAACAATAGCGATAATACCTACAAGGTAAGTTATCAGGTTCAGGAAAATGACAATGAGCAATCGGCCATTGGTAATTTGCCAATAAACATTGTTTTGTTAGATAAAGCAGGCAACGCCAATGCTGCATTAACATCAGCCATTGTTCAGGGTGGTACTCTCACAATTGATTCAAAAACACCTCAAATATTATCGTTAACTAGCGATGCTGAGAGTGCTGGTATTTTAAAGATTGGCGATCAGTTGATATTTACATTAACACCAACTGTTTCGGAAACAGGATTGATAATTACTCCAACAACCTATAATGGCAAAACAATAGTTTGGGGCACTACTGATGGGGGCGTTACTTATACTGCAACGTACACAGTTGCTGATGGCGATACTGACCAGGAGACTCCTCTTCAATTAGGTGATGTAACAATCTCAGATGTGGCTGGAAACACTGGTAGTATATTGAACTATTCAGCAATTGCTAAGCAGATATATGGAACAAAGCCTACTGTAAGAATTACTGGAACAACTACCAGATGCGATTATGCTGAGCCAACTGTTCCAATTACCTTTACTTTGACAGGGAAAAAGCCATATACCTTCACCTATTCTGATGGAACTGAAAACCATACAGTGACCGATTTGAATGCTGATAGTTATGTTATTGATGTTTTAAGAGGAACATTTACGTTAGTGGATATCGTAGATGCTACTGGAAATACCAATTCATCAGCAATCGAAAATGCAACAATTACAGTTAATCCTCTTCCCGTTGTCACTTTAAATATAACGGGTTCGCCATACACCCTCAATTCTTCAAAAGATGAACTTTCAAAGTATGTTCAGCCTACCGATAAGCGTACTGGAACATTCAGTGGAGAGGGAGTTGGCTATTTAAGTGGTGCATATTATTTCTACCCATCAATCATCCCAGAGGAAAAGCAGGATCAGTATTTACCAATTATTTATACTTATACCGATGCTACAACAGGATGTATAGGAAAGGATACGAGCGAGGTATATGTTTCCAGTACTCCTATCAATATTTTAAGTTTGAGTTCTGTTTACTGCGAGTATGCCACTAAGGATACTGTTGATGGTGTCCTGCCCGATGGATATACCGGTGTATTTCAGGTTTTTGATAGTGATGGAAATCTTTACGGAAGCGGATGGGCTCAGGTCGATAGTATAACATTGACGTTAACTCCAACTTCGTTTGAGGTGGGAAGTTATACCGTTAAATATACATCGTATAAATGGCCGTCGCTTGAGCAGGTTTCTTACATAACAAAATCCTTCACAGTAGAAGGTAAGGCAACTGGTATTAGTATAAGCGGGTTAGATAATGCTTACTGTTACAACACGTTGGGTAGCGATATTACTTTCTCGGCAGTAGGATTTACTAGTGAATCGGGAGATAAGGGACATTTTTCGGGTTCAACTTCGGTTTTCTCATTTACTACAGATTCGCATTCGGCAAGGTTCAAATATAATTCGGCCTTATCTGAGCAGGATTACACGGTTTCGTACTACTATGAATCCAAGAATGGATGTATTTCCGATCCTGTTTCGCATACGCTTCATATAAATCCGTTACCACAACTTTCGTTTAATTTACAGGATAACTATAACTACAATCAGGGAACAATACCATTGGTCGGAAATTATACTAGTACAGAGTATTTATTTAGTGGAGAAGGTGTGTCGCGCGATACTCTATTTACATCTGCTGCTCGAATCGATGCTCCTATTATTATAACATATTCTTATACCGATGCAAACGGTTGTTCGAATCAACTTGTTGATACCACTATTATATATAAGGCTACCGAAACAATTCAGAATCTTAGTTCAATTTATTGCTATCCTCATAGTGCTGTTAGTATCTCTTGTGTTCCAAATATTAGTGATACAATTACGGGTGTATTCTCAAGCTATAGGAATGCTGTTGAATCATCAGGTAAGAATACTGCATTATACTATGTTGATAGAGCGGGTAGTGGAAAAGATACAGTTTGGTATAGCTATAAAATAAATGGGGTGGATTATTCTGTTTATAAAGAGGTAACCGTCGATAGTATTGGTGAAGTTATAATTTCGAGTCTCGATACCAGTTATTGTACTAGTGTTGCAAAGGATGAAATTTTAGGGACTCAAAGTTACCTTTTGGGAGGAACGGCTAGTTTTACCTATAGCGGTACGTCTTCAGCGTTCGAGAAACTAGGAAGTTCTGCTGAAATATATCCATACAAGGAGTCTCCCGGAACTTATAGTATCACTTATACTTTCACTTCGAACAATGGATGTCAGGCGTCCGCATCGAAGTCATTCAAGATAAATGCTATTCCGTTGCCAGAATTTGCTTCAACAACCCCTAGTAATGCTTTTATTTCAGGGGATCCAATTGTATTATCTGGAAATTATGGTACAGGGGTATTTTCTTTCAGTGGAACTGGAGTTGTTGATAATACTTTTTACCCAAGCAATACCCAGGTTGGCGATATTGTGTTGACTTACTATGTAAAGGATGTATATGGGTGCGAGAATCAGACTAGCAAAACAATTCATGTTTTACAGTCCGATGCTTCAATTTCGGGGATTCCCGATAATGGTTGGGCCTGCTATTATTCAGATACACTTATATTATCAGGATCGTCTACCGATGGTTTAGCGGGTGGTGAGTTTATTGGCGATGGTATTGAGAATGGTGGTTTAGGTGCTGATAAAGCATATTTCTATCCAAAATTAGTGGGAGGTGGAGAGCATACTGTAAGGTATAAATACAAATATACCGATGGGAATACCGATTTATGGGTCGATGCAAAAATTAAGGTCGATTCGTCGGATGTTGTTGCAATAAGTGGTTTTAACGATGATTTGGCTTACTGTAAGAACGATCAAACTGTAACATTGTTAAGCAATTATTCCTCTGCAGTATTCGAAGGAAATGGAATTGTTGGTAATAAGTTTTATCCTTCAGATGCTAATGTTGGAGTAAACCGGATTACAGGACAGTACACCAATACACAATCGGGTTGTACCATTAGTAGTTATACCGATGTTAATGTAAAAGCAATTCCTACAGTTGGTTTCACTGTCGAGAATACATGTACCGATTTGCAAACCATTCCAGTTGTTTATACTAACGAAACTCTGTATGATGGAACCATAAGTCAATGGCAATGGTATTTGGATGGTTCTAACGATGACCCTGTTAGCGATTATAATGCCTCAAAGATTTATACCACTAGTGGATCGAAACGTGTAACTTTGGTTGCAACAACTAGTGAGGGATGTAGTTCTAGTTTAGAGCAGATTATCGATGTTGGGAAAGGTGCTAGCGCTAGTTTTGTATACTATAACGATTGCTTCTCTTCAATTGCACCAACACGATTTGAAAGTACATCAGATACTAGTTCAATCCAAACATATACATGGCTTATAAATGATGAAACTATTGGTGAGAAAACAATAGATTATACATTCCCAAATACAGGTGAATTTGATGTGAAATTGATAGTTGAGTCAAAGGAACATTGTAAGGATTCTATAACTAAGCAAATTTCAATAAAACCTGTTATAAAGATTACCGATTATGCTGATAATGCGTATTATCAGGATTTTGAAGGCGAAGTTACTGATTGGTTTGTTAAGAAAGATGATGAAACAGATTATTCTAGCTGGAATTTAGGGACTCCCGCTGGCGATATCATTAGTAGTGACAGTAAAACATGGTTTACCGAAGTTAGTTTGTCGAATCAGCATGTTGAAAATTCACAGGTTTTAAGTCCTTGTTTCGATTTCGATACCTTATCCCGTCCAATGATTAAGTTTGATATTTGGTCATCGCCAGAAGAGGGACGTGATGGTGCTGTGCTTCAGTACTCTTTGGATGGCGGAATTTCATGGGAAAGTTTTGGAGATGTAGGTGAGGGAATTAACTGGTTCAACTCGAACTCTATTAAGAGTAAGCCCGCCGCCGATTTCCTAGGGTGGAGCAAAAGCACCGATGGATGGGTTAGTGCCCGCCATAACTTAGAAAGTTTAAAAGGAAAATCGTTGGTGCGGTTTAGAATCGTGTATGCTGCCGATGCTCAGGCAATCCAAGCGTTTAATGGTTTTGCTTTCGATAATGTTTGGATTGGAAATAAGCAGCAGAATGTATTATTCGAGTACTTTACAAATTCAAACTTAACCGATGCACAGTCCTACCGTTCCAATATAGAGACTGTTGAGGACGATTTGTCGAGTGACATTATTCCGTTGCACTACCATACCAATTACATATCAGGAGATCCTTTATACCAGTATTATCCAAATGGGCCATCGTCCAGAGTATACTTCTATAGTGTTTCTCAAATACCGTATGCCTTTGCGAATGGCAATGCTGAATTTACTTTCCCGTCAGGGTTGAACACCACAACCTATTTTGCAGCACTTGGCGATAGTATAGATGTTAAGTCGCTTAACGATCCAAAAGTTGACATTGACATTGTTGGATCGCGGAGTGGAAGTGCATGTAATTTTGATATCAATCTATCGAATAATGTCGATCTAACCGGAAATAATCTTTTACTACAATGCGCCTTAGTTAAAAGTGAAATTGAGGTTGGTGGAGTTACTTACAATAATGTACTTAGGAATTTTATTCCCGATGCAGGTGGAACGGTTATTGGCAATAACTTGGGGTTAGGCAATAGTCAAACTATAAGTTTAAGTTGGACTCCATCAAGCAATGATGACCTGATTAATTCCAAGATCATTGCATTTGTTCAGAATCTGAATACTAATGAGGTTTATCAGTCTGCAACGTATGATCTATCTCCATTAACAGGGATTTCACCTGTCGATATTAATAGTTTGGTTAGTGTATACCCAAATCCAGCTGTCGATAATCTACTGGTGGTTTGTCAGTCCAGTATCAATCAGGTTAATCTTTATGATGTTACAGGACGATTAGTTGATGTTTACACTCCAAATCAGGATCAATTAACAATTCCAGTTCAGCATCTACGTAATGGTATTTACATACTAAAAGGGAAAACTGACAAGGGAGAGTTTGTTAAGAAGTTTATCAAGCAATAATCGCAGAAAAAGCCCCGAAGGGGCTTTTTTATTATACTTAGTAGATAAGAATTTTAGTGTAATCGAATTCCAATTAAATGGATAAACTCTTCCCTAGTTTTTATATCGGTTAAGAATGCTCCTGTAAAAGCCGAGGTTGTTGTTACAGAGTTTTGTTTCTGAATTCCACGCATTTGCATACACATGTGTCCTGCTTCAATAACGACAGCAACTCCAATTGGATTGAGCGTTTCTTGAATGCAATCCCTAATTTGCATAGTCAACCGCTCCTGAACCTGTAGGCGTCGAGCATAGGCTTCAACTACGCGGGCAATTTTGCTTAAACCAGTAATGTAACCATTGGGAATGTATGCAACATGTGCTTTGCCGTAGAAAGGTATCATATGATGCTCACACATCGAGTAAAGTTCAATATCCTTAACTATTACCATTTGCGGATAGTCCTCCTTGAATTTTGTCGATCGGATTATTTCTAATGGATCAACATTCGATCCGTGGGTAAGAAATTGAATTGCTTTGGCTACACGAAGAGGAGTTCGTACAAGCCCTTCACGGTTGACATCTTCGCCCAACAGTTCAAGAATTGCCTTGTAGTGCTCCGCTAGTTTCTCGGTAGTTTCGGGATTCCACTTGTCAATTCTTGCATATCCTTCATTCTCGTTGATTATTGCACCGTTGTTAATTATTTCCATTGAATTATTTAGTTTATGAAACGATGGTTATGTGTATTGCTATTTATCTCCAAAATATTCAACAAAGTTATTTTCTGTTTCTTGAATTTTGACACAGTGCAACTCTGCCCCTAAGGTTTTAATAGGTTGCTCTAGTTCATTCCAAATCGAAACAGCCAAGTTTTCTGTTGATGCTAATTTCCCTTTCATAAATTCCACATCAATATTGATGTTTTTATGATCTAACTTGTCAACTATAAGTTCCTTAATAATGATACTTACTGTTTTTAGGTTCGCAACAAAACCTAATTTAGTGTTAATCTCTCCTTTTATGGTTATAAAAAGTTCAAAATTATGGCCATGCCAATTCTCGTGAGAGCAGTATCCAAAGTTCTCAAGATTTTCCTCTGCAGTAAATTTTTCATTGTAGAGACGATGAGCTGCGCTAAATCTTTCTCTGCGGGTAATGTAGGCAATTGGCATATAGTATCTGGGTATAATTAAGTGATATATAATTTTCGGTTAAAGATAAAAAAAGTATATCTTTCGTGACTATCTTATTAGTTAAAAGAGTTTAAACCTTGAGAATACTGATTATTGCGGCAACTACTTCTGAAGTTAAAAGTATTACCAAATCTAATATAGAGGTTGGTATGCCAGTTAATTTTTATTTAGTTGAGAATCATCAAACAGATATTTTAGTTACTGGTGTTGGAGCAGTTCCAACCGCTTTTTATTTGGCACGATTTGGTGATAATTACGATTTTGTTTTGAACGTTGGAATTGCAGGAACCTATAGCGATGATATAACGGTTGGGCAAGTTGTTGCTGTAGTTCAGGATGTGTTTGGAGATTATGGAATTGACGATAATGGAGAGTTTATTTCATTGTCGAATGCTGGACTTATGGATAAGTCGCTTATAATAAAGAGTGATGTTATGCATAATCCATGGTTAGCGAATATCAATCCTATGTCATATAGATTGGTAAAGGGTATTACGCTTGCCGCAGCCAGTGGTTCTTCCGATGTAATTGCTCGGAATATAATCTTATGGAATCCTGATATCGAAACTATGGAATGTGCGGCTGTATTTTATTCTTGTATTTTGATGAAAAAGCCATTCCTTTGCATCCGCGCTATTTCGAATGTGGTGGAACCTCGGGATAAGCGTAATTGGAAAATCAAGGAATCGTTAGATAATTTACACAAAGCGATTTTTAACCTGTTAGGTACAATAAGTGTTTCTGGTCTAGATTAATTATTGCAGGATGCAACTACGTTTAAATTTTTCTACTTGCCCCAACGATACATTTATGTTTGGAGCATTAGTTAACGGTAAAATAGATACAAAGGGCTATTCGTTTGATTTACACTTGGCCGATATTGAGGAACTCAATAATTTAGCGGTAGGTGGAAGTCCCCATATCTCAAAAATAAGTTACGGAGCATTTCCGTATGTGTCCGATAAATACCAATTACTCGATTCGGGTAGTGCATTGGGGAGTGGTGTAGGGCCTTTGGTGATTAGCATGCATAAGATTTATCCTGATGAGGTGAGTTCTGCAAAAATTGCTTTACCAGGTGAACGAACAACTGCACATCTTCTGTTTAACTTGGCATTTCCTAATGCACACAAAAAAAGGTTTTACCTTTTTTCTGAGATTATGGATGTTGTGCTAAGCAACGAGGCCGATGTTGGGGTTATTATTCACGAGTCACGTTTTACCTTTCAGCAGAAAGGTTTAAGTAAAGTAATAGACTTAGGCAATTTTTGGGAGCAGAGAACCAGTCTTCCTACTCCACTTGGTGGAATCGTTATAGACAAAAACTTGCCATTAGACGTTAAAGTTGATATCAATCAATTATTGCACGATAGTATTGAGTTTGGTTTTCAGAATCCGCAAGAAGTTATGCCTTTTGTGAGGCAATATGCACAGGAGATGAACGAGGATGTTATGCTTAAGCATATCGAATTATATGTTAATAGGTATTCGTTAGGATTGGATTTAAAAGGGCGAAATGCTATTGTGGAGTTACTTAAAGCATCTGGACGTATCAATGGCGATTTTGATGGAAGTATTTTTTTTGTACGTTAATGGTTTGAGTCTTAATGAACAATGTGCTTGATAATCCGTTTATGTTAAAAAATAAAGCATTATTTGGTGTTAATTATTAAGTAAATGTTAATTTTATGATGAATAGCGGAGAATATAGCGGTTTATTTAATTATCAAATGGATGCAGTTAAGAAACCTTTTTTTGGTAGAACACACCAGGTTATAGATAAAATTCACTCCCTCGATGAAAAGTGGTATGTCGAATTCTGGATGGTGCGTTACTATTTTATAGGAATTGAAGTTTACTCCTATAAAAAAGAGGTTGTAAAGTATGTAAATGGAAAATCAAGTTCTGCCAAAAAAGCAAATTAGGTGTATTGTATTCATTTTCGTGATAATTTTTCTCACTTATTTTACAGTAAGTTTATATAAGTTCCTTGTAAGCATCTTGTTGATTTTGTAGCTGATTGGGTGCTTAAATCATTTTATTTCTCAATTGTTTAATTTAAGTTCGGATTAATTTTACCTTTTTCTGAACATTTTCTTATATCGATGGTTTTTATTTATAATCATTATAAATAATTATAACTTAAAATATAAGAATATGTCATTTCAATTACCTACATTAAAGTACGATTACAAGGCTTTAGAACCTTACATTGATGCTATGACAATGGAAATACATTATACAAAGCATCATGGTGCATATACGAATAATTTAAATGCAGCAATAGATGGAACATCGCACGTAAGTGTTCCAATAGAAGAAATTCTAAAAGATGCATCAAAGCATTCTGCTGCTATTCGAAATAACGGAGGTGGGTTTTATAACCATAACTTATTTTGGGAAATTATGTCGCCAAATGGAGGTGGAGAACCTTCTGGTGAATTACTAAAGTCGATTCAAAAGAGTTTTGGCTCTTTTGCTGAATTTAAGGAAAAATTTTCTAATACTGCTGCTTCTCGTTTTGGATCAGGATGGGCTTGGTTGGTTTTAGATAACGGAGAATTAAAAGTATTCTCAACTCCAAATCAGGATAATCCATTAATGGATGTTGCAGAGGTAAAAGGATTTCCTGTAATGGGATTGGATGTTTGGGAGCATGCCTACTATTTAAAGTATCAGAATAGGCGTCCAGAGTATATTCAGAATTTTTGGAATGTAATCGATTGGAATATTGTTGGAAAAAGATTCGAATCGAAGTTGTAGCATAATAGGTTTGTTTAGTTTGGTTTATGTTTTGGTTTGGCGATCGGGTAAAAGGCCCGGTCGCTTTTTTGTTTTGGAGTACAATATTGGATCTCTTTTGGTAAAATTTTTTGAGGTGCTGATTATTTTGAATAGTTTATTTATACTTACTCTAATTTTACTTAAATTGTGAGTTGATTTTATTATTTTAATACAAAATAATTGAGTGCTAGGTTTTATTTAAATCTCAATAGATGAATCGAATAAAGATTTTTGTTTTTTTGTTTTTTGCATTCATAGCGTCTGCAAGAGCTTCGGATTTGAGTGATACCAGTAAAATCAATGGAAATATTAGTGCTATAAAAAACTTAATTGAGTCGAGAGAGTTTTTAACTGCACAAAGAATTGCTCGGGATGTTATATCTCAGTCGCAGCAGATAAATTATCTGTTAGGTTTGTCGTGGGGAAAGTACTATTTGGGCAATACTTATTATGAGTTATCCAATATTGATTCTGCAATTTATTGGATGGGAGAGGCGTTGCAGAATTTTAAGTACATTCAAGATCAAAATTCTCAGATTAAGGCTTACTGCCAGATGGGGAATTTCTTGCGACGGATTGATAGCAACGATAGTTCAATTCTATACTATAAGGAAGCTACAGACTTAGCACTAAAAATAAATGATTCATTGGGTTTGGCCGATGCAAGTTATGGAATGGGTATGACTCTTGCTCAAACTGGGCATTACTCCGAATCAATGGAACTTTATATCCAGTCTTTAAAGATTCGGGAAGAACTTCAGGATAAGCAGGGTATTGCAGCTGTTTTAAATAGCATTGGTGTTTTGTTTTATTATCAGGGAGACTATAGCAATGCTCTTGATTTCTTGTTACGAGCTCTTCCTTTGAGAACAGAGATGAATGATCTTAAGGGAATTGCATATCAGTATAATAATGTTGGCTTAGTTTTTCGTGATATTAAGGAATACAACAAAGCTGTTGAGTATCTTAAGAAATCGTGGGCTATAAAAATCCAAATAAATGATAGGCGAGGAATTTCAAACTCTTTGATGAATATTGGGTCTATCTTTTTGTTACAAAATAAGCTCGATAGTGCATTGATTTATTTTGATCAGACTGCAATTATCAAGGAGCAACTGAAAGATAGGGGCGGTTTGGCAAATACAAATCGCTTCAAGGGAGAGGCCTATCGAAAGTTGAAATTGTACGACAAGTCTATTGCATTTCTTAATCTAGCATTGCAAAGTTATAGAGATTTAAATGAACTAAGAGGCCAGGTTGAATCGCTGATACAGCTTGCAATTACATATAACGAAGTGAAGCAGTATTCGAAGGCATTTGACTTGATGGCAGAGGCCGAGAAGATTGTGAATACAAGCCAAATGCTTGATTTAAGGGATCAGATCTATAAGAATCTATATGAATTTAATAATCAACTCAATGATTGTAAAAAGAGTTTGTATTACTATCAACTTTACGTTGCTGCTCACGATAGTTTAATAGGACAGAACAACATAAAGAAGATGCTTACTATTCAGTTAAAGGCTGAGTACGATGCATTAATGAAGAGACATTCGATTCTTGAGGATAATGAAATTTTGCAGGTTGAGAAGGAAAAGCAGAGTAAAACTCGTTTAGCATATTTCTTTATGATTGCTTTTGCACTTACGTTGGTTATTTCTGGATTGTTCCTTTACACATTAAGAAATAAACAGCGAGTAAATAACGAGTTGGGACATCAACAGTTGGAGGTCGAGCGACAGAAACAAGAGTTAATAGAGCAGCGTGACGAGATCGAGATTCAGAAGAATTTAGTTATTTATCAACGTGATAGGATCATTAACATGTTGACAGATTTAGGTGAGTCTATCGATTATGCAAAGAAAATTCAACAAGCAATACTTCCAACAACATCATTGCTTCATCAGCATTTTGTCGATTTTTTCATAATATATCAACCTAAAGAATCGGTTGGTGGCGACTTTTACTGGGTTGGTAACTGTGGCCGTCAAATTGGTTTTGCTGCGGCAGATTGTACTGGACATGGAGTTCCTGGTGGGTTTATGAGTATGTTGGGTATATCTATGATTAATGATATGATAACCCGCGAATCGGTAAATACTCCTGCAACAATTCTTTCTGCATTGAGGCAGAATATAATAAATGCACTTGGGCAGAAGGGACGCGAGGATGATAGTTATGATGGTATGGATATAGCCTTATGTACATACGATAAGAACACTCAAATTCTTACATATTCAGGGGCTAATCTTCCAATTTTAATTAGTACTTCGGAAAAAGTTGAGGAATCAGATAAAATTGTTATTCATTTCGACAGTCTAGTGGAATTAAAACCCGATAGAATGCCCGTTTCCTATTTTGAGAGAATGGATTCTTTCCACGAGATTAAGTTTAAGTTGAATCCTGGGGATACAATATACATGTTCTCCGATGGTTTTATGGATCAATTTGGCGGTGAGATGAGTAAGAAGTTTGGACATACCGCATTCCGTTCGCTAATTAACTCGGTGAAGGGATTACCAATGAACCAGCAAAAACAGGTGATATGGACTTCGCTTGAAAAATGGAAGGGCGAAACCGAAAATCAAACCGATGATATTTTAGTAATGGGAGTAAGACTTTCATAACTAAACTAACTTGATATTTGTAGTAAGTTTAATTAAAATATTCAAACCAAAAATAAATAATTATGGTACACGAACTTCCAAAATTACCCTATGCTGCTGATGCTTTAAAGGCTGTGATATCGGCGCAAACAATCGAATTCCATTACGGTAAGCATCATCAGGCTTATGTAAATAACCTGAATAATCTTATTGTTGGGACTCCTTTTGAGAATGCAACGCTAGAAACCATTATTAAAGAGGCAGAAGGAGGAATTTTTAACAATGGTGCTCAGGTTTGGAACCACACTTTCTACTTTGAGGCTTTCTCGGCTTCACCTAAAAGTATGCCATCGGGGCGCTTGCTGCGTTTGATCGAGTCCGATTTTGGAACATTGTCGGAACTAAAGGAACGATTCAATAAAGCGGCATTGACTCTTTTTGGCTCGGGCTGGACGTGGCTATCTTTAAATAATCAGGGACATCTGGAAATAAGCCAAGAATCGAACGCTGGAAATCCATTGCGAAATGGATTAAAACCATTGCTAACCTGCGATGTTTGGGAACATGCTTACTATCTCGATTATCAGAATAAGCGAGCCGATTACATTCAAGGATTCTGGAATTTGGTTGATTGGAAAGTTATTGAGGAAAGATTGGGCTAGTAATCTTTCTGTGTATATATTTACCCGATGATAGGTATCATCGGGTTTTTATCTTTAAATAAAATAGCATGCTAATCGATATCGTTAAAAAAAATAGGAGTTATCGAAGATTCCATCAGGAAAAATCGATTGAAAAATCTCAATTGGTTGATTTAGTTGAACTAGCAAAATATTGTCCTTCGGGTAGAAATTTGCAACCCCTCAAATTTTACATATCGAACGATAGCTCAGTAAACCAAAAAATTTTTCCAACTCTGGCTTGGGCTGGATACCTAAAAGACTGGAATGGGCCAGTTGATGGTGAGCAACCATCTGCATATATTGTTATATTGGAAGATCAGACAATATCGACTTCAACTCAATGGGATCAAGGCATAATGGCTCAAACAATTTTGCTTGGTGCGGTAGAGGCTGGGCTTGGCGGTTGCATTATTGCGTCGGTTAAGAAGGAGGAACTTTCGAAAGTGCTGAATCTGCCAGAAAATATGAAGGTTGCATTAGTTCTTGCCTTGGGTTATCCCAAGGAGATGGTTGAGATAGTGCAGTTGCCAGCCGATGGAAGTGTTGTATACTGGCGCGATAATCAAAGCGTTCACCATGTTCCTAAAAGAAATCTGGAGGATTTAATTATTGAAATGGATTAATCCATTACGGCAATTGGGCCGTAGCCACAAATCTTACAGAATCCTCTGGAATCAAGCGCTGTAATTGATGTGTGATAGCCACTGCGTTTAATAACTGTTGCCATGCATGAAGGGCATTGTGTATGGCATCCTATTTCGGCGGAGTGAAGATTTCCGATGTAAACATGTTGTAGTTTATCTTTTGCTATTTCGTATAGTTCGGAGAGTTTTTCTGTTGAGGTAGCGGGAATTTGCATTTTGTATGCCGGGTAGTATTTATTGATATGTAGGACGGTGTCATTACCTAAGTTTTCGGCAATCCAGTCGAACATTGCTTGTGCATCTTTGGGATCATCGTTTTTTGTTGGAATAACGAGGAATGCAATTTCGAGATGTTTTCCCGAATCCTTAATTCTGGATAGAGTGTTTAGGACAGGGTTTAATCGACCTCCAGTTAACTCTCTGTAGAAGTTATCGGAGAAGGATTTAAGATCGATGTTAAATGCATCGATAAACTGAATTAGTTCATCGAGCGGTTTTAGGTTGATAAATCCGTTCGAAACCATTACGTTTTTTAGATATTCCTGCTTTGCCAGTTCTGCAGTTTGTACCATGAATTCGAAGAATACAGTGGGCTCATTGTAGGTATATGCAATTCCAATGTTTTCTGGAAGAAGTTTAGCTTTAAGAACTAGATCGATGGGTTGTGTTTGTTTCCAATCGTAGTTTCGCTCTGGATTATGCTGTGAAATTTCGTTATTTTGGCAAAAAACGCATTTTAAATTACAGCCATAACTTCCAATGGAGTATATTTTTTTCCCGGGATGATAGTGATAGAGTGGTTTCTTTTCAATGGGATCTAGTCCCGACGACGCAATCGTTCCAACATTCAATAGCTCTAGAGTTCCATTATTGTTTTTGCGAACTCCGCATATGCCTGATTTTCCTTGCTTAAGGTGGCAAGTATGCGGACATAAATCGCAAATAACAGTTCCGTCGTCTTTTGGTGTATAGTATTTTGCAAGCATTCTATTTGCAAGTTAAACTATTTAAATAGCAAATTACAAATTCTAAGTAAAGAATGCTCAATAAAAAACTATATATCAATTACATTCATCAGCCAAACAGGTTCTTCCTCTATTTTATCACCCGGATAGTAAACTTTTTCAAGATAAAGTCCCGAAGGGGGGGCGGTAAGTTTGGCCGGAATATCGGAGTATTGTTTAAAAAACTTCTCGATTTCGTTACTCGAAAGATTTCCTTTGCCAACCTCAACAAGAGTGCCCACAATCCTTCGTACCATTTTCCAGAGAAAATGCGATCCTACAATATGAATGAGAATTGAGTCGTCGATCTCAAAAATTCTTAGTTGATCTAGCTTAACAAGGGTTGATTCTCCTTCTTTTTCGGGTGTGCCGAACGATTTAAAGTCCTTCATGCCGATAAAAAGCGTTGAAGCTTCGGCCATAGACTTAACGTCCAGTTCATCTTTGATCCACCAAACAAAATCCTTCCCAAATGCTGTTTTTCGGGTTGAGATTTGATAAACATAACTTCTGGCAATTGCATCGTACCTTGCGTGAAAGTTGGGTTTGGCCTTTTCTATTTTAAGTATATTGATTGATGCGGGTAGTGCATCGTTTAACCGTGTTATTGCAGTGTTAGGCGTAACCGTTGAATCTATATCTAAATGGGCCACTTGCGCTAGCGCATGTACACCAGCATCGGTTCTGCCCGAGCCATATAATTCGTAATCTTTTTTGGTGTAAACTTCTTTTATGGCATCCATTAGTTTACCCATAACAGTTGGAACTTCGCGCTGGAATTGCCAACCACGATAGCGCGAACCGTCGTACTCTATAGTTAGTTTGAATCGAGGCATTGGCTCTATATTTAGGGCAAATATAAGCCAAATTTAAACCTTCCGGGTATGATCCCGAAAGGTTTATCTTGAATTTTATAGCAGTTTGATTCCTTGTGCTTTACATTTGTCGATTTCGGTTGACGGCCAAACCGATGATTGCACTTCGCCAATATGCGCCTTATGAAGAAGGAACATGCACATTCTGGATTGTCCAATTCCGCCTCCAATACTAAGCGGTAGTTTCTCTTCGAGAAGCATTTGGTGGAACCAAAGTTCTTTACGATACTCCATGTCGTGGAGTTTGAGTTGTAGTTCAAGAGCCTCTTTATCAACTCTAATTCCCATCGACGATAGTTCAAATGCATCGTTTAAGGTTGGATGCCAAACTAAAATATCACCATTTAATCCTCTATGTCCATCGGGGCGAAGGGTTGACCAATCATCGTAATCGGGTGCACGACCATCGGATGGTTTTCCGTCAGCAAGCGGATATCCGATTCCCTCAATACAAACAGCACCATAGTGCTTGCAGATCTCTCGTTCTCGTTGTTTGACGCTAAGTAGTGGATACATTTCTTCCAATTCTGCGCTATGGATAAAGTGAATTTGATCGGGAAGAATTGGGTTGATAGGCGAGAAGGCTTGGCATACTGCGGCTTCGGTTTGCTGAATTGCTTTGTAGATTGATTTTACTGTTTGACGAAAGTATTCGACTTTACGCATATCTCTTGATATTGCTTTTTCCCAATCCCATTGGTCAACGTATATAGAGTGGATTGCGTCGGGCATTTCGTCGGGACGGAGGGCATTCATATCGGTGAATATTCCTTTGCCTTCGGCAATGCAGTGTTTCCAAAGTGTCATCCTCTTCCATTTTGCCAGCGATTGCACAATTTCAATTCGTTGATGGTCAATTTCTTTAGCCTTGAAATGTACTGGTTGCTCAACTCCGTTTAAATCGTCGTTAATACCGAGGCCAGCGGGAACAATCATTGGGGCTGTTACTCTTTTTAGGTCGAGGTTTTGTGCTAGTTTCTTAGAAAAAACATCCTTGATTAGGGCAATAGCCTCTTCGGTTTGGTGCACATCTAGGAGTGCTTGATACTGTTTTACTGTTGTTTCCATTGTTTAAATTTTTAAGTTTTGATAATTGGTTATTTTGTAAAAATTGATTTGTTATGTTGGGCGAAGTCGATGAATTTTTTGAATTGATTTATTCTCAGCAAATAGTCAGACTTACGCAAAAAAAAGCCCTTCGCGGAAACCGGGAAGGGCAAAATAGGAGTAGTTCCAATCCCGGTAGGTGGAGGTCGATTATTATTGTTATTATTTAAGTTGTAATTCATAGTGCAATTTGATTAAACTAAAAAAGGCTTTCCCGTTTGAGGAAAGCCTTGCTTTGTAATTCTATTTTATTATCAGCAATAACTTTCCTTTTCCAACAAGTAATTATTGTTAGAGTTAGAATTGGCGTTATTGATGAATAATGTTGTCATGTGCTTCATTAATGGGTGCAAGATATACTATTTATAATATAAATCAAATAGTCGTCAAATTATTTTTTTAGAGTAGTCGATTTAGTTTATTCACAATTAAGTCTATTTTTTCGTCGGAGAGTCTTTTTTGTTTTGCCACATCGTTTAAACTTCCCCATACGGGTTCGCCGCATACAATACAGACAATTCCATTTTCTCGTAGGATGGATACTGACTCGGGAAATTTTTCAACCAAATCTTCAATTTGGATATCTTTAGAGATTAGCATTGGTTTGAAGTTAGAATATTAAAATCACGATTAATAGCCAACTATCAACTTTGACCTATTCTTCATTAATGCGAACCTCATGGGTTATTGTCATTCCTTTTCTGTAGGCAGCGCTAACTCCACAGTATTTTTCCTCGGATAGGCTAATGGCCTTGTTTATACTGTCAAGTGGTAGACTTTTTCCCCAGAACTCGTATATAACTTTCATGGAAGTGTAGTGTTTGGGATGCTCTTCGGTTTGGTCGGCTTCAACCCAAACGCGGAATTTTTTCACATCAACCTTCATTTTCTTTAGGATTGATATAACATCCATTCCTGTACAACCAGCCAATGCTACAAGCATTAGTGGTTTTGGACGAGGCCCCCGATTGGTTCCGCCAACCTTTTCGTCGGCATCGAGCATTAGTTTATGTCCATTAACTTCAGCTTCAAAAGCTAATCCATCCTGCCAATCGGCGAAAATTTGTACTTTATCCATCGCTATTTTTTGTTTGTCTAACAATAAAATTAAGGAAAAGTTTAATTGTAAGTTTCCTGTTTAGCTGAAAATATTCTATCTCGGTTTAAGTGAACAGTATTTACGCCAAGAATCCGTAGGCAATTGCGATTATTGTTAGTATCAATGCAATAATTCCGTACGGTATGGACATCAATATAAACTTGGCAATTGTTTTACCCCACGATTGCTTGTAGTTATTCCTAAGCGATGCAATTAGGTATATCATGCACAGCAGGAAAGACCAGCCCCACATCTTTTCGCCAAAATTTTCGCTAATAAATACCTCTATAAATAGAATTAAGCTGAAAACTATAAAGAAGATGGTATGGATATGAATGGAAAATATTAGATGCTCGTAGTAATACTTTTTGCGGTAAAAAACCAGTAGCAAAAGAATTGCAGTTAAGGGCATCATAATAAACATGGTTAAGGAGATGCTTTTTAGTATTGCCTGAGATATTAGCTTAATGCTTTCTTTACTATTAAAATCGTAGATTGAGATTTTTCGGAGGATTTGCCTATTAAGCCAACTTGCCTCTTCGCCTTTGGCAACTAATACGGAGTCGATTTGCTTATCTGAATAATTGAGGATTTCACGTTTAAATTTAAGGTACTCTTCCTTTGTTCCGAAGCTAATATTATTATACAAGGAGAACTTGGGCTTTAGAGAGTCTATTAGAGCATTGTGCAATGTTGGAATAGATGCTAATACACTTCTCAGATTTTCTCTGTTTACGCTACTTGTATCGATGTCTTCGTTTAAAAGAAGTTTGTTTAGGGTCGAGTCGCTGGCATTCTGTAGTTTATTAATTGTTTGCAATAAACTATCCTTCGATGTAAATTCAAACTCGATTATTCCCACATCGGTTTTACGGTCTGTGCCGTAATATTTCTTTTTATTTCCAAGAAGTTCGTTTATTGAGATATCCATTGTTGGAGCATCATCGTCATCGAAAATATTGCCATTGATGCTGCTTGAATCTATTGCATTATTGCTTAGTTTTCCTAGTAGTAAAAAGAAAATAAAACTGATAAATAGATAAAATTTTACGGGTGGAACGTAACGAGCCCTTTTACCATTCAGATAGTCCGAAGTAATTTTCCCAGGCCTAGAGAGCGAGGCTTTGATAGTGTTCCATAGTTTTGTGTCGAAACTAAAAAAATCCTCAAAAAATTCGAATAGTAAGTACCGAACGGGTAGTTTTCTATTATTATTTTCCTGTCCGCAGTTTGGACAGTAGTTATCTTCGGGGCGTAGTGCAAAATTACAGTTTGGGCAAATATCGGATTTAATACGTTTTTTAGACATCTTCGTGTTTTTTAGGAACACAAAAATAGATAATAGTATGAATCATACACTTATCGTTGTACAATATTTAGAGGAAATGTTTGATTCAAATTGTACTCCACGCTATAGTCGATAATCACTTTTTTGATGTTTTTGTAATTAAGAACAACATCGTGGTGATTATCTGTCGATTTTGCCATAAAGAATTTGTTGCTTCTTGGAACAAACATATTTAATGGAATGTGATAGGATTGTTCACCATCCGAGACTTCGAGGTTGAAGCATGCATTGCAAATTAATCTGCTCAAAGAATTCTCGTTAAAACTGAATAGTACCATAATACAGATTTTAAGTTTGATATGCGAATTTATACCTGCAATGTCAATCTATTTTTATGGCATTATTATAGTTTCTTAAATAAAGTGTTAACAGAAAATAAAAAGACGCCAAGAATTTCCTTGGCGTCTTCTAATGTTTTATCGGTAAGCGACTACTTAAATGCCTTTTCTAATAATCCGTCGCCTTCAATTTTCAACTCTTTGAAATAGTCGGGAACTGGTTTACCCATCAAGGAATCAACATACATTTTTGCTAATCCTTGGCCTAGCATGAAACCATGACCTCGTAATCCAAGGAATAACCCTTCCTGTGGATCGATGTACATGCGAGGTTCAACGTAGTAACCTGCCCAGGTTGCTTGGAAACCAACGGAGCCAAGTTCTGGAATCCAATCAGCAAACACTTCTGATGCAATTTCTAGGAATTCATCGGTGTTAAGTTTTAGATTTTTAGCAGCCTCTTGCGAATCCGATGCTGGTGAGGCGCATCCAATAACCTGTCCGGTTTCGGCCAATTGCTGACCATAAACAGCCACGAAACCTTTATATTTTCGTCGGTCTATTAGCATTCCTAGTGGATCGCCATTTACACCCATCCAAGGTAAGCGCCGAGTAATGAATGCTTGGTGTTTAACGGGGTACATGCCTAGATTATGTCCAAGCATTTTGGCAAATTTATCGCCAGCAGGTCCTAGTGCGTTTATAAATGTTTCGGTATGGTATTCAATGTAGTTTTTGTTATGGTCGCGAACAAGAGCCACGTATTTATCACCATCCTTATAAACGTTGATAAGTTCACAATCTTCTTTTACAATACCGCCTTTGCTAATACCGATGTTTCTAATTAGATCGATAGTTTTTCCTGGGGTTGCCTGCCAGCAATCTCTTGTTATAAGAGCAGCTTGGTAAGTTTTTAGATTGGTATTAAAGTTAGGAGATATCTCTTTGCGGAAATCTTTAGGGTCGACCATATATGCATTGCTCCAAGCCTTTGATGCTTCTAGTGCCTTGTAGGTTGCTTCATCGTGGGCAAAACTTATATAGTTGATTGGTCGGTAATCAATATTGCCAATTTTATGATCATCTTTAAAGATTTCATGATTGCGAATTGCAATATCGGCAATTTCGGGTAATGAAAATGCTGGACGACCGCCCGCAATATTTCTCCATGATGAACCTCTTTCGTAGTTTAATAAAACTGGTTGCATTCCAGCCTCGGCCAGATATCGGAATAGAGCACTACCGCCAATACCACCACCAGCAACTAACGATTTAACCTTTACCACTTCGGCTTTATTGCCATTTACTCCTGTAATATAGACTGGATGAATATTTTTAGGGTAAAGTTCACCCATGTTTATTTGGTTGCTTAATGGGCCTCGAGGTGTTGCATCTCCTACAATCTGAATACCTTTTGGTGCAAGGGCAGTTTTTAGCCTTTTAATGCAACGTTTACCGCGGCATGCTCCCATTCCCAAGCGGGTAGTATGCTTAATTTCGTCGGCCGATATGAATTTTCTGTCACCAATAGTTTTGAGGATTTCATCCATTGTGACATCGTCGCAGTGACAAACGTAGGTTTTATCCTCGGGCTTGTATTCAGTTTTGTTAAGTTTAACTGGTTCTGGGTAGTTTGACTTTACTATAAAACCACGGACGTTGATTAGATCGTCGCCATGAATTGTAACAGATTTAACACGAGCAACATTTGTTTTATTGGGTTTCCGGAGAATTTTTTCAATTACACCTTCGCCAAGTTTTTTGCCGTTATTATCTACCAAAAACACTTCAGCACCTTCGGTTGCTTCATATTCAATAGGTAGGAATAACCAATCTTTTGCGTAGTGATATCCAAATATTGCTAAACCTGGACATTGGTAAACGCAATCCATACACCCAATACACTTATCGTAGTCGATTTGAGGAACAGTGCTGGTTGATGTTTTTGTGATAGCACCATGAGGGCAGGCAAATTCACAGGGATTACAAGCAAATCCGAAAAGACAGTCTATTTGTACAAAAGGTTTTTTCTCTTTTCGCTCAGCAGTTGCTTGGTGTGGTTTTTCGATTATTCGGATAGGATGTTGTTGACTATCTATATATTCTTTGCTAGTAGCAAGGTATGTATCGTAGTCGAAACGAGCTCCCATTTCTTGAAGTATTTCATAGGCAACTTGTTTTCCTCGAAGTACAGCACTGGTGCCTTCTCCAATTCGTATTGCATCGCCAGCTCCGTAGCATTGACGTCCAAAAACCTCGTTCCCTTTAATTAGAAGTTGATCGTCGGGAACTAATCCTGTACAGATATTGATAGCATCGATACCCTCAACTACTTGTTCTGTTCCTGGAATTGGTTTAAAATCTTTACAATCGGCAATAATTGCGCCTACAATTCCTGTATGCGTTTCGTTTGGTAATGCCTTTATAAGTATTTTGCTAAGCATTATAGGAATTCCAAGACGGCGAACTCGATTTGCCTGAACCGGGAAACCGCCTTCGCGTGGCATGGCCTCAATAATTGCAGTAACCTTAGCCCCTGCTTGCATTAATTGATAGCTGGTTAAATAGCCAATGTTGCCAGCTCCAACGGTTAGTACATTTTTGCCGAGTAACGTGAATTCTTGGTTCATCATTTTTTGAACTACTGCAGCGGTGTAAACTCCGGGAAGATCGTCGTTCTCAAATGTTGGCATAAATGGTACAGCACCTGTGGCAATTACCAAATAGTCGGCTTCTACAAAGTAAACCTCCTCGGTTTTGATGTTCTTAATGGCGATACGTTTACCTTCTAAAATATCCCAAACAGTTGAGTTTAAGAAAATTCCTTCGTGATTATCGCCGGCTAATGTTTTAGCAATATCGAAACCTCGCATGCCTCCAAATTTCTTCTCTTTCTCGAAAAAGAAAAACTGGTGGGTTTGCATGTTAAACTGGCCTCCAATAGTTGCATTGTTATCGATAACAATATTTTCGATTTTATGCTGAAGCAGAATTTCGCGAGCCGCTAAACCCGCAGGGCCAGCACCAATGATGGCAACGGAAGTTTTGTATATTTTTGTTGAATTATTTTTGTTGGGAACTTTTGCCGAAGGAGTATACTCTTTAGGTATTTCCCTAACTTCCTTAACTCCATCAACAGGGGTTATACAAATACGCTTGATTTGACCATCAACAAGCATTTCGCAAGCACCACACTTACCAATACCACATTCGAGGCTTCGTTCGCGATGCTCAATACTATGGCTATGTACAGGATAGCCAGCCTGGTGTAAAGCAGCCGCAATAGTAAAACCTTTTTCACCTTTCACTTGTTTACCATCGAATAGGAAAGAGGTTGTTTCCGCTTGTGGCACATCAAGGATGGGATGTTTTTCAATTTTATGCATATCACAATATTTTAAAAAGACTAAATACTTAAAATGTTTTCGAACTTGTCGAAAGTATAAATGTTTACAATTCAAATAAATGATTAATGTCAGAAAATTAAAAAATAAAAGTTGGTGTGTAAAAGATAGTCTGGTTTCGGGAGTGTAAAGGTGATTTTTATCACAAATTCTAATCTGTTTATCAAACAAACTGGACTTTGAAATAGTTATAGTCTATATTTATTATTAAATTAAAGTATTATTTTATAGCATGTTAATTGTTTTGATGTCAACTATTTCAGTTTTAACTTTTTAATTTTTAAAGTCGTATAAAACATTAATAATTTTCTTATTTAGCACAGATTCGTTTTATTTTTTATTGCATACTGATTTCCTGTTTTGTTTTTAATTATAGTGATCAACTTATTATAAACGTATGAGGACTTCATTTCACATAAAAAATATCTTTTCGGCTGTTTTCGCTATTGCCTTGTCAATATCTTCTAACTTGGCATTTTCACAGGCTGCTACAATAACATCTGCAAATCAAGGTATTTCAATTCCAGCAGGAGGAACATTTACCTATTGTGTTGTAGATCCAATTGATAATTTAACAGGAACTAATCCTGCAAATAAAGGTTTTAGTGGTGCAGGAATCACTGATCCTAATCTTACGGATGGATTAGCAACATTTAATCCAGCTACAGCTGGTGTTGGTATTCATACAATAAATTATCATACTTCAACTTGGACATTTGTTGTAACTACTCCTGGAGTTGCAGCCTTGGCTCCATTTGTTCCCGATACATATTGTGCTAATGATCCTGCATTTGCATTATATGGAGGAACTCCTGTTGATCCTACTGGTACATATTATATCGAAGGGGTTGTTTCTGTAAGTTTTAATCCAACAGCATTAGGCCCCGGTACATACTCAATAATGTACTCTGTTGGTGCAGGTACTTGTATTACTTATTCTCCTTTGCAAACAATTACAGTGTTAGCGTTGCCAGTTATTAACTTTGTGCAACCTCCGTCGCCTATCTGTAAAGATTATGGTATTATCGACCTGACTCCCTATGCCTCACCTGTTGGTGGAGCGTTTTCTGGCCCAGGTGTGGTTGGAAATACATTCGATCCTTCAATAGTTGCAGCACCCGGAACATACACTGTTAGATATACATATTCCGATGGAACTTGTACAAGCTATGCCGATCGGAATATTACTGTAAATCCATTGCCTGTGATTACAATTACAGGATTAGATAACACAAAGTGTGAGGATGATGGTGATTACTTTTTTACCTATACGCCAATAACTGGAGCTGGTGGAACGGGAACATTTACTGGCGATGGAATTAGCGATGTTCCAGGCGGTGGAACTGCAACCCATAGTCCATCAACGGCCGGATTAGGATATCACAGTTTCAACTATACCTATACCGATGTTAATGGTTGTACAAGTTCTTACGATGAATTGTTGAGAGTTGGAACCGATATTAAAATTACCGGGTTGGATGCAGAGTACTGTGCAAATGATTTGCCTGTTGTATTTAACTATTCGCATTGGGACCCCGATCCTTTCACTCCGGGTTTAGAGCAAACTTTAGATCTTTATGATGAATCTACTGGTGTGATAATTCCTGGTGGGGTTGTTGATAATGCAGATGGAACTGCCGTTTTTGATCCGAGCGTTGGGATAGGAGCCTACAAGGTGGTTTACACATATACCGATGATTTGACCTGTATTAATAGGATTGAAGTATTTGTTGATGTATTGCCTGCTCCTATTGCGAATTTCTCGGGATTAAATGCAACCCTATCATACTGCGATGGAGCAGCAGATGTTACACTTACAGGAAATCCTCCAAATGGAACTTTTACAGAACCATTTGGAAGTGTAGTGAACAATGGTGGTGGAGTTGCAACTTTTTCACCGTCGGTGCTTACCGTTGGTGGTCCATACCCAATTACTTATTCAGTTACCAATAGTTCGGGCTGTAGCGATTCCGAGATTAAGAATATAACTATAAACGCTTTACCGGTTGTATACGTTGTTACTGGCACAGGAACTTACTGTCAGGGTACAGGTGGATTGGATGTAAAGTTGTCTGATTCGGATGGGGGCATAAACTATCAACTCTATAAGAATGGCGTTGCCGATGGTGCATCTGTTCCTGGTACTGGTGGAGCATTAACTTGGGCTGGAAAAACAGCGGGAACCTATACTATTATAGCAACAGATCCCGCAAGTGGATGTACATCGATAATGAGCGGTTCTGCTGTTATTACGGAGATTCCACAGGCAACCGTAACCGTTTTTCCAAGCGATGTGAGTGTCTGTGAAAATGGATCGGCTGTATTTTCTGTTACAGCTACAGGTCAAAATTTATCCTATGCATGGACTAAGAATGGGTTTGCTGTAGCTACAAACAGTAATGTACTTGCATTAAATTCGCTTACAAGTGCCGATGATGGGCATCCGGTTGTTTGTACGGTTACGAGTACATGTCCCGTTGGCTATTCGGTAGCAACGGCTCCTGCAACTATAACCGTAAATCCTAATACCGATATAATAACCCAGCCATTAGATGCTGTAAAGTGTACTGGAAATAGTCATACATTTTCGGTTGTTGCTACTGGCGTTAATAATGTGTTTTATTGGAAGAAGGATGGTGTGATTTTAGTCGAAACTGCTGGTAAATATGTAAATGTTAGCACAGCAAACATTACTGTTCAAAATCTAACCTCTGCCGATAATGGAAACTACGTTTGTTATGTAAAGGGTGATTGTGGAAACGAGGTTCAGAGCAATATTGCAACGCTTACGGTTGACGATCCTATAGTAATTAACACACAACCAACGTCGGTAACAGCATGTTTAGGAAGTAATACCTCGTTTAGCGTAGTGGCAACAGGAACGAGTCTGTTGTATCAATGGCAGAAAAATGGTGTTGATATTGCAGGCGCGACCAGTTCGAGTTTGGCATTAAATTCCATAGTAGCAGGCGATGCTGCATCGTATCGATGTGTTATTTCAAGCTCCTGTGGTGCTAGTGCAACATCAACTGCAGCAACATTAACTATACCGGCAAGTACAATAATAACAACAAACCCAACAGGTGGTGCTGTTTGTGAACTGGGAAATATTAACCTATCGGTTGTGGCAACTGGTGCAGCCTTACAGTATAAATGGTACAGAGGTGGTGTTTTGGTTGGCGACGATGCCGTTGTAAGTAATTCGTCCACTGCAAATATATCGTTCACTGGAATTACACAGCCTTACGAGGGAAATTATACGGTTCAAATTACTGGAACTTGCGGAATTGCAACCAGTGCTCCCGCGGCAGCCGTTGTGGTAATGGAACCTATTGTATTTGTTACCCAGCCAGCAAGCCAAATTGTTTGTACGAATAGCGATGCTACTTTTTCCGTTAGTGTCACTGGTGACGTTTTAAGTTATCAGTGGCAGCGTGATGTTGGTGCTGGTTTTGTTAATATTTTGGGTGCAACAAGCAATACCTATACAGAATTGGCTGTAAACTCTGCTGATGCAGGTAAATACAGTTGTCTTATATCAACATCGAATTGTGGTTCTTATACAAGCGCGGAAGCTACACTTTCAGTTAATCCATTAACTGCGATCTCATCAAATCCTACCAACAAGAGTGCTTGCGTTGGGAGTTCTGTTACATTTTCAGTTGTGGCAACAGGTGTTGGGCTGACATATCAATGGTACAAGAACGCTGTTTCGATGGGAGTTGGTTATACAAACTCAACGTTGACTCTGAATAATATTACCACTGCTGATGCTGCTAGTTACTATTGTGTTGTAACCGGAACTTGTGGTCCTGCTGCTACAAGTACATCGGCAACACTTACTGTTGATGTAGCCCCTGTGATTTCAGTTCATCCGCAAAGTACCTCGGTTTGCGCAGGAAGCGACCACGAGTTAACAGTAACCCTTTCGGCGGGAACGAATCCAACCTATCAGTGGTATTTCGACGATGGAGTTAATCCAACGGTATTGCTAGGAACATCTCAAATTGAGACTTTAACGACTTTTGATGCTTCGGAAGTTGGAGATTATTATGTAGAAATTACCAATGGTTGTGGTTCTATAAACAGCAACATTGCTAGTTTGTCGTTGGTTAATCCGTTTACGATTACTACACAGCCTACCGATAAATCGGTTTGTGAGAACGGTAATGTTACCTTCAGTGTGGTGGCAAGTGAACCAGGTTTGTCATATCAGTGGAAAAAGAATGGAGTTGATATTGCTGGTGCAACTTTATCATCATTAGTGCTAAACAATGTTCCTCTTGCTGATGACGGTTCTGATTATAGTTGCCAAATAACTAATAGTTGTGCCTCTATCCTTAGCAATGTCGTTACGTTGACTGTTAATTCTGCAACTACAATTAATCAGCAACCTGCAAGTGGTATTGCTTGCGATGGAGAACCATACAGCATAACGATTTTAGCATCGAGCAATCATCCTTTAACCTATCAGTGGTATAAAGTTGGAATCGGAGCAATTGTTGGTGAAACCAATCCAACCTACTCAATTGCAGTATTCAACCCTGCAATTGATGTTGGAACATACTACTGTACAGTATCGAATAGTTGTGGAACAACTACTTCAACCAATGCAATTATTACAGCAGGAGAGGAGATTTTGATAACGGCCGATCCTTTGGCATTGTCATACTGCGAAGGATTAGATGCAAACTTTACAATTGCTGTTACTGGAACGAATCCAGTTTACTCGTGGCGGAAAAACAATACACCATTAGTTGACGATGGTAGAATAGTTGGCTCAGCCACAAATTCATTGGTGATTAATAATATTACTGCTGCCGATGAGGGTACATACGATTGTGTGGTTACTGGTACTTGCGGTTTGGTAAAAACCTCACTTGGAGCATTTTTGGATGTATTGATACCTCCATCGGTTACTGTTGCTCCTGTACCGCAAACTATATGCAGCAGTGCAACTGCTAGTTTTGGAGTAACTGCAGTTGGTGAATTACCTTTAAGTTATCAATGGCAAAAGGATGGAGTAAATATCAATCCGCTTGTTAATACTACAGCCGATGATCCTACATTCGAGATTGTTGGTGCTGTTGCAGCTGATGCTGGCATTTATCGTTGCATTATAACCAATTCGTGTGGAACTGTTACAAGCACATCAGCCGAACTTATAGTGGAGGAGAATGTGAATATTACGGTTCATCCAGCATCAATAACTGAATGTCAGGCCGCTACAGCGAATTTTGGAATTACGGTAACCGGACCAACCGATATGATGCTTCAGTGGTATAAGGATGGCGTTGCATTGATTGAAAGTGCAAGGATTGTTGGTGTAAACTTATCAACCTTATCAATTAACGATATAACAAGTGCCGATGCGGGCAATTACTGGTGCGAGATTTCTAGTTCGTGTGGTAATACAGTTTCGAACGCAGCCGTATTAACAGTTCACGATCAAATTTTCATAACGCAACAACCTCAAAGTGCGACCATTTGTCCGGGTGCAACAATGAATGTCAGTGTAATTACTACGGGTACGGTTGCAACTTACCAGTGGAAGCACGATGGTGTAAATGTTGGAACCAATAACCCTACCTATTCTGTGGCTGCATTTGCAGTTGGTACAGATGATGGTGATTATACCTGTGATCTTACCAATGTTTGTGGAACTATAACAACCGATGTCGCTACTATAACGGCGGGAGTTAATACAACTGCAACAATTTCGGGCGATGTTACAGAATGCGAGGGACAAAGTGCAAATATCAGTGTAGCAGTAACGGGTAGCAACCTAACATACAAATGGTATCAAGGATCGACCTTACTTAGCGATGATGTTAGAATAGGAGGAAGCACAACCAGTAGTCTTACAATTAATAATCTTGTAGTAGCCGATGCGGGAACCTACCAATGCGAGGTTTCTGGTACTTGTGGTTTAGATAACGACAATATAGCAATACTAACAGTAAACGAGAATGTTACAATAAGCGTTCAACCCACTTCATTTTCTGTTCTTGTTGGTAATACTGCTAATTTGAAAGTTGCAGCATCTGGTAATATTTTAGGATATCAATGGTATAAGGATGGAGTTCCTTTAGTTGATGCAGCAGGCCAAATAGCAGGGGCGATGACCAACTCTTTGGATATTTTAAATGCCGATGCTGCTACTGATGCTGGGGCTTACCGATGCGTTATTACTGGTGGTTGTGGTGATGTATTGAGCAATACTGCCAACATTACTGTATTAGGTGCGCTAATAATCACAACCCAGCCATTAACTCCAGTTGCCAAATGCGAGGGCGAGACCTTAACACTATTTATTGAACCGGGGACTGGTCATACTTATCAGTGGAAGGTTGGAGGAGCCGTTTTAGTTGACGATAGTAGAATATCAGGAGCAACAACCGCAACGTTAACAATATCGAATTTAACCTCCGCCGATACTGGTCCTTACACTTGTACCGTTGATGGTGTTGAGATTAGTACACCATCTATAGTAACTGTGAGTCCAAAGGTTGTGTTTACCGTAAATCCTGTTGATGCCGAAAAGTGTGTTGGCGATATTCAGATATTCTCGGTTACTGCTACTGGTGCTGTAAGTTATCAATGGTATAACGATTCAGGGCCAATTGCTGGTGCTAATAGTAATGAATATACGATTAACCCATTGGCTACAACCGATGCAGACAATTACTACTGTGAGGTTACAGGAATATGTCCATTTGATGTTAAGCAAAGTAGTGTAGCTAAACTTACGGTTCATGCACCTGCATCCATTAATGTACAGCCAGCATCAAAAATTATTTGTCAGGGTATTTCAACAACCTTAGTATTTGATGTTTCAGGTGATGTAACCTATTTATGGAAAAAGAATGGAGGTACTATAACCGATGCTAATATAAGTGGAACCACTTCAGACCAATTGGTTATTGATTTTGCAGATCCTAACAATTCTGGCGATTATTCGTGTACCGTTACCGATTACTGTGGAAATCAATTAACCAGCAATGTTGCCACTTTAACTGTAAATCCTATCACGGTAATCACAACCCAGCCTATTAGTCGCACCAAGTGTGAGGGCGATGGTGTTGTGTTTACTGTTGTTGCAGAAGGAAGCGGCTTGACTTACGATTGGCAACGAAATGGCGTAAGTATTGGGGTTGCAACCTCAACCTTATCGATAAGCCCGTTGGTTAAGGCAACTCACGAAGGAACCTATACCTGCATAGTTACTGGAACTTGTGGGGCAATTGTGACAAGCGATCCCGCTGTGCTAACAATCAATAGAGCAACAACGGTTAGTGCTCCTACGTTCACGGTCAATCCTATATGCGAGAATGGCTCTACAACAATATCGGTTACTGCAACTGGTGATGTATTAACTTACCTTTGGAAGAAGGACAATTTGCCAATTACCGGAACAAATATTTCAGGAATAACATCTAGCACGCTTATAATATCAAATGCATTAACAACCGATGCGGGCGTTTATACCTGTACTGTTACTGGTGCCTGTGGCACACAAACCAGTAGTAATGGAGCGTTAACTGTTAATCCGACTACGTCAATAACTACACAACCAGTAAACGCAACACGTTGTACTGGTGACGGAGTGCAGTTCAATGTTGTTGCCACGGGACAAGCGCTTACCTACGAATGGCGTTACGGAGGTGCAACTGGAACTCCGCTTGTTAATGGTGCTCAATCTTCAGGAGCAGTGGTTTTTGGTCAGGGAACAAGTCAACTTAAGATAACAGGCTTAACCGCAAGCGAGGCAGGATCGTATGCATGCGTAATTACAGGAACTTGCGGTAATATGAACAGCCAGTCGGCAATACTGTCGATGAATACCCCTATTCAGATTACGGTTCAACCGCCGGCCACAACAATTTGTCAGGGAACATCAACCGAAATTACCTTTACCTACACTGGAAATGCAACATCGTTCAAGTGGAAAAAGAATGGTAGTTACATTACCGATGGTGGTAATTTGTTGGGCACAGGTACCGATAAATTGCAAATCTCGAATGCAGCATTGATCGATGCTGGTTTCTACTCCTGTGAGGTTACAGGAACTTGCAATAGTTTGAATACCCAAAGTGCCCAGTTGGTTGTTAATCCAACCGTTCAAATAACTCAAGATCCTGTTGGTGCTACACTTTGTGAGGGTGACAATGTTCAGTTTACAGTTGCGGCTACTGGTGTTGCTCCATTGCTCTATGAATGGAGGTTGAACAATGTTGCCATTGCAGGTGCAACAAATAGTTTTTTAACCATAAATGGTATTGATGTTGCTGACGCTGGTGCATATACCTGTGTAGTAACGGGAGCTTCGTGTGGAACTGCAACAAGTAGCCCTGCAACGTTGGTGGTAAATCCACAAATCGATATAAATAATCAACCTAGCAACCTAACCGTTTGCGAGGATAATACGGCAATATTTACTGTAGATGCAACGGGTACAGGTACTTTGGATTATAAGTGGTTGTTTAATAATAGTTATTTAGCCGATGACGGTAGAATTGTTGGTGCAACAACCAATCAACTGAAAGTAAACTTCTCGACCAACTCCGATGAGGGAACTTACAAATGCGAGATTTACAGTACTTGTGGAAATACAACCAGCAATTCGGTTACGTTGGCAGTAACTGACTCAACAAAAATAACTGCGCATCCAGTAAGTCAAACAGTAGTTGAGACAACAACAGTTACATTTAATGTGGCTGCGACAGGGGCTGGATTATCCTATCAATGGGAAAGGAATCTTGGCGCAGGATACAATCCGATTGCTGGGGCAATATCTAATTCATACTCTATTGCTGCTGTTGCAACCGGTGATGCAGGACAGTATCGATGTGTTGTAACAGGTACATGCGGTGTGGTAACTTCCAATATTGCTATTTTAACAGTAAATCAACTTGTTGCAATAACATTCCAACCTACGGCTATAACCAGATGTGTGGGACAATCGGCTTCATTTACCGTTGCTGCTTCAGGAACAATTGTTTCTTACCAATGGAAGTTCAATGGTGCTAATATTAGCGATGGTCCAGGAATTTCAGGTGCAACATCTACAAACCTTGTTATAGCTTCGGTAACATTGGCGAATGCAGGACAGTATTCGTGCGTTGTGACAGGATCTAATAATATTGCCAATAGCAATACGGCATTATTTACGGTAAATCAGATTGCAACAATTACAACTCAACCGCTAAGTCAGACAAAATGCGATGGTGATATGCTCGTACTTGAGGTGTTACCAAACGATCCTACACTAACATACACTTGGCAGTTTAATGGAGGTGCAATGCCTGTTGATCCTCGAATTACTGGAACAAATGCTAGTATGCTTGTTATTACTGACGTTAGCAGTGCCGATGCGGGATCGTACCGTTGTGTGGTTTCAAATTCATGTGCCTCTGAAACCAGCGATCCTTCTGTTGTTGCTATAAATCCTGTTGTTCAAATTACGAGTGAACCAACAAGTGTAGTTCAGTGTGTTGGTCAATCGGCATATTTTTCTATTGTTGCAAACCTTGCTACAGCAAGTTATCAGTGGTATAAAAATGGTTCTGCTTTAAGCAATTTTGGTAATGTTAGCGGTGCTACAGCGGCAAATTTGGTTATATCAAATTTATCAACAGCCGATGCTGGAATTTACTCATGCAGAGTTTACGATAACTGCACCTATGATAATAGCGTGATTGTTGGGTTAACTGTAAATAGCACTACTATAATACAGAATCAACCAGAAAACACAACAGGTTGCGAGGGTAGTGTCGCTTTCTTTGAGGTTGATGCTACTCCAATCGGGTTGAGTTATCAATGGCAAAAAGATGGAGTGGATCTTTCTGATATTGCAGGTAAAATTGAGGGTGCAACTACTTCTGTACTTGTAATTCGCAATGCCGATAAAACTTCCGATGAGGGTGTTTACCGTTGTGTTATTACTGGAGGTTGTAACGATGAAATTACAAATCCTGCAAGTTTAACGGTTAATAAATATCCCGATGCTGCGGGTGTAATATCTGGTTTGCAAACAGTTTGTCAGGGTGATAACAATGTACTTTACGTTGTTCCTGCAATTAACTATGCTACAACTTATGTTTGGGACGTTCCTTATGGGGCAACCATTGTTGGAGGATTAGGAACACGAACAATTCAGGTCAATTACTCTAACTCATCATTATCGGGTGCTGTGACGGTTTATGGTAAGAACTCGTGTGGCGATGGAGTTACATCGGCACCGCTTGCAGTCACAGTAAACCCATTGCCGACGGCATATGCTGGAATCGATCAAAATATTTGCAGTGCAACAACTCAACTCGAAGGAAATAATGTTGCAGGTGGTGTGTGGAGCATATATTCTGGCGATGCAGTAATTGTTAATTCCAGCCAATACAATACAACCGTTAACAACCTATTGATTGGTGAAAATCTGTTTGTATGGAAGGTTACTCAGCTTGGTTGTTCGGTTTCGGATACTGTTAAGATTACAAATCAGCGTTCTGTTGTAAATGCAGGAACCGATCAGGTTATTTGCTCGCGGAATGGGCAATTCAATGCAATAGTACCTTCAACTGGGGCGACATGGACTGTCATAAATGGATATGGTACAATTGAAACGCCAAGTTCTCCAACAAGCAATGTAACTGGATTGAATCAGGGATCAAATACCTTTGCTTGGCAGGTGAATAATTCGGGATGCATTACCGCCGACTCAGTTGTTATTACTAACAATGCGCCTTTTAATCCTGAGGCTGGCCCCGATCAGATTGTTGCATTCGATGCAACAGATCTAAATGCTGATGTTCCAGAAGCGGGAACAACTGGATTTTGGCAACTTATTAGTGGAGGAGGTGTATTTGACGATCCTACCGATCCTAAAGCTAGAGTATCGAGTTTGATGCCAGGACCAAATATTTTGGTTTGGACTGTTCAGCGAGTAGGCTGTACTTTATCCGATACTATTGTTGTTGATAATATATTGGTAGAAGATGCAGAGGCTGGAACAAATCAAACACTTTGCGTTAATTACACTACATTGAATGCAACACGTCCCGATATTGGAGTAGGAGAGTGGAGTGTAATTCGAGGACAGGCAACTTTCGATGATAAGTATAAACCAAATGCAAAAGTTACCAATTTAGGTCAGGATACAGTTATTCTGAGATGGACAGTTCGTACATCTATTCTTGGTGTAACTTGGGACGAAGTAACTATTATCAATAATATGCCAACACAGGCCAACGCAGGGCCAGATATGACACTATGTACCAATCAGGTTAATCTGGCAGCAAACCTACCAACGTATGGCATTGGAACTTGGACTTTGAATAGTGGTGCAGGTAATATTGCTGATACTACATTGAATAACTCGTTAATAACCAATCTTGGTCCCGATAAGAATGAGTTGAAATGGACCATTGATTACCATGGTTGTATCTCCGAAGACTTTGTTGCAATTACAAACAATACACCAACAACTGCCTACGCTGGTGAGGATCAGGTAATTTGTTTCGATTCTACCGTGTTATTGCCAAACACTCCTACCTATGGAGTTGGAAGTTGGAGTGTTCAGTCGGGAAGAGGAATTTTTGATGGTAACACTGTAACTCAATTGGCATCAGGTACCAATACCTTCATGTATACTATATCTAAGGGGACATGCAAGTCGACCGATGATGTGAATGTTATCAATAATAAACCAACGACTCCTAATGCTGGTTACGATCAGAGCATTTGTGTTGATAATATTCAACTTTCAGCAAATTTTGATGCTATTGGTAGTGGTACTTGGACCGTAATTAATGGTTCAGGAACATTTTCGAGTTACACCTCGAATACGCCTACAGTTACAGGATTGGCCTTTGGCGATAATATTTTCCGATGGACTATTACCAACAATGGTTGTACCGCGTTTGACGAGGTTATTATTTCTAATAACTTTATATTGGCAACGGCGGGAAGCGATGAAACCCTATGTCAAGATTCGCTTCAACTCAAGGCATCGAATCCTTTACCTGGCGTTGGTACATGGACAATTCTTGCTGCAAGTTCTGCAACTTTCGATAATCAGAATGCGCCGAATACCTGGGTAAGAAATCTTTCGAAAGGGGTAAATTCTTTCCGTTGGACAGTTTCTAACAAGGGGTGCGTATCATACGATGATATTGAAATTACCAATAATGAGCCAACTCAGGCACTTGCTGGCGAGAATCAGTCGGTTTGTAGTAAGTCGGCAACACTATATGCAAATGAGCCAACGTGGGGCAATGGAGTTTGGAGTGCGATGAGTGGCGCTGCAACCTTTGCCGATGCAACTAATTATCAGACTACTGTCAGTAATTTGGCTGGTGGACCAAATGTTCTTCGTTGGACAATTACGCAGGGAACTTGCGTATCGTACGATGAGGTGATTATTACAAGCAATTTACCTGTCAATGTATTTGCAGGAAATGATCAGGTTGCATGTTCCGATACAGCAGTGCTTTCGGCTAATCCTCCAAGTTTGGGTACGGGGCAATGGTCTATAATTTCTGGCGCAGGATCATTTGTTAATCGATACCTTTACAATACGGCTGTGCGTAACCTCGGTCAAGGTGATAATATTTTCCGATGGACAGTTTCCAGTTCAGATTGCCATGTGTCCGATACGGTTGTAATTCGTAGCAGCATTCCAACAACCTCAATTGCAGGTGCAAGTCAGATACTCTGTGCTGATTCCACGGTTCTTGGTGGTAATACACCATCAAATGGAACGGGAAGTTGGTCTATTATTAGTGGTTCTGTTCAGTTTGACAATATTAATACTCCTAACACCAAGGTTCGCAATATTGCTAGGGGAGCGAATATTTTGGCATGGGTTATCGATAAGGATGGATGTCAATCATCATCTCAAATGACCATTACAAATAACCAGCCATCAACCCCATTTGCTGGATATGATCGTGATTTATGTGGGGATTCGATACGATTATTTGCCGATCCGCCATCAATAGGAACTGGCTATTGGACATTAGTGAGTGGCGATGCTAATATTTTAGACCCAAGTAGTAATGAAACACGTGTTGTAAATATCGAATTTGGCCCCAACACATTCCGATGGACTGTTACCAATAAGAACTGCGTGATGTCCGATGATGTTGTTATTACAAGCAACTATGCCTATGCAAATGCAGGAGCCGATTTTGAGGTTAATACACCTTCGGCTCAGTTAATCGGAAATAAACCAGCAGTGGGTACGGGAGTTTGGTCGCTGTCGGCGGGGCAGGGCACAATTGAAAACCCTGCAAACTTTGAAACATTAGTTAATGGTTTGGGTTCCGGTTCCAATGTTTTCCAATGGAGTATTAACTACAATGGTTGTGTTGCAAGCGATCTTGTAACTGTTAACTATGTGGTTTGGCCTACTGCCGATTTTGAGCCATCTACCTATGTAGGTTGTTCTCCTCTTGAGGTGAATTTCGTGAATACATCAATTGGAGGAGCTCCTTACTCTTGGGACTTTGGCGATGGATCAACGTCGAATCAGCCTAACATAATACATACTTTTATAAATCCGGGCGTTTATACTGTTCAGTTAACAGCCACAGCACCATTAGGCAATACTGTAATTGCTCAGAAACAGATAACAGTTCATGGACATCCGGTGGCAAGTTTCGACATTGCTCCCAAAGAGGTTTATGTTCCAGGACAGCATATTAGTTGCTACAACTATTCTACCCATGCCGATACAAGTTATTGGAACTTTGGCGATGGCCGTGAGGTTGTTATTAAGTTTGCTCCAACTTATACATATGCCGATACTGGGTATTTCGATATCTCCCTTAAAGTTGTAAATGGGTATGGTTGCATCGATTCTGTTACAACTATTGATGCTGTTCATGTAATTAAGCGAAGCGGATTCTTCTTCCCCGAGGCGTTTACTCCAAATCCTAATGGCGGTAATGGAGGCGATTATTCGCAACAACAGTATACTCGATCAAACGATGTTTTCTATCCAATTCTAACCGATGGAGAAATTTTTAATTTCAAAATGATGATATTCAATAGGCAGGGTGTCCTGATTTTTAAGACCGATGACATATTGGTGGGCTGGGATGGCTATTATCAAAACAAATTGCAACCTCAGGATGTTTATATCTTCAAAGTAACAGGGCGGTATAATAGTGGCGAAAAGTTCGAAAAGACTGGCAATGTTCTGCTTTTAAGGGTTGATAATTAGATAGTCATGAAAAGATTAGTTCTAATATTATCATATCTTTTGTTGCATTTAGGCGTAAATGCACAGGATGCCCATTTTTCGCAGTTTTACTCCAATCCACTATACCTTGCGCCCTCCTTTGCAGGAAGTACACTGGGAAGTCGAATAGTTTTGAACTACCGCGATCAATGGCCTAGTATTCCTGGAACTTTTGTCACATCTTCGTTTTCGGCAGATCATTATTTCTCAAAGATTAAGAGTGGAATGGGGATTTTCTTCAATTTAAATGAAGTTGGCGGAGGCAAGATGACAACTATCAATATTGGTTATCAGTACAGCTATAAGATTCAGGTAACACACGATTTTTTCGTACAACCTGGAATGTCGGCCTACTTTTATAATAGGCAAACAAATTATAGCAAGTTGAATTTTGCTGATCAGTTTTTCGGAAATGAGTTTTTGGGGACTACGTCAGAAATTCTTCCCAACCAGAGCGTTAATCATGTCGATTTTGCTGTATCTGCAATGGGATATTCCGATAATTATTGGTTTGGAGTAAATGTCGATCATTTACTGTCGTTATCTCCTGTATTAAACAAAGATTTGGAGTATTCCGATTTACGATTCTCCTTTTTTGGAGGTGTTAAAATAATTACCAAGCGAACTTTTGCCCGATATAAGAATAACGAAACGTTGCATTTGGCATTTAATCTAAGAAACCAGTCAAAAATTAATCAACTCGACATTGGAGGATACTACTATAAACGTCCAGTTATGGTTGGTATTTGGTATAGGGGAATTCCAATTGGAAATCAATATTCCAATAGCGATGCACTGATTTATATGTTGGGTATTAAGTTTGGCGATTTTACCTTTAATTATAGTTACGACATGACTATGGGAGAACTTATTGCGACAACAGGAGGCAGCCATGAGATAAGTATAATTTATGCTTTTCAGTCAAAATTTACCACAAAACGACGATTTAGAGCAATACCTTGCCCCGAGTTTTAGCAATCAAAAAGGACTCCAATCTTGGAGTCCTTTTTGATATGTTCAATATGTCTTTGATAAGATAATTTAATCATATTATCTATTTACTATTATCTTAAACACTGCACTACCTTTTTGGGTGCTTATTCTTAGTAGATACACTCCCGAAGGGTAATTATTCATAGCTATAACATCGGTAACTTTCTCGGATTTAGAGGTTAATTGCTTATAAACAATTAATCCTATCGGATTTATGAGTTCTAGTGAGTAAATCTCCTCTTTGGTTGATTCAATCCAAACATTCAATTCATCCCTAACAGGGTTCGGGAATAATTTTACTTTAGCTTCAATTCCGGAGACAACATCGGCGCTTGTAGGCCACCAAATAACTACTGTATCGGAATCGGCACATCCATAACTATTAGTAGCTGTTAACCAGTATTTCCCATATTGCGAAACAGTAATTGAGGGTGTAGTCGCTCCTGTACTCCATAGATATGAAACGTTGCCAATTCCAGACATGAGTGTATGCGGAAGAGATGAATGAATTGTATCAGGGCCTAAGTTTATCGATGGACTTGGGTATATATCTACACTGTAGGTATTTTGTATACCATGATTTCCATGAACGATTGTTTTTAGGTTTATTTGAGAAAGACCATTTTCAAAATTTTCTTCCTGATCGAAGGTATATGTAATTGTATTGCTTGGCGCAAAATCTGAATTGAAAAATACTCCTTCAATAGTAGGCATTTTAGAGTTAATTGAATAGTATACAAAAACACTATCTCCAGTGGGATAAGTATTGTTTCCAATGTTTTTTAGTTCTACAGAAACATGTGAAGTTTGATTATTTGAGCAACCGCTTGTTGGTGTTAATAGTTTAGATATAACAATGTCTTGCATTTGTTCCCAAATCACATACACCTCGTCGTAACCGCTACAGCCATAAATGTCTGTAGCAGCAACAGAATATGATCCTGTTTCAGTTACTGTAAATGTTTGGTTTGTAGATCCATCTTGCCACAGGTAATTCGTAAAATTAGAGCCAGGATCTAAAACTAAAGGTGTAGATGTGTATTGCGTATTATCTCCTAAATTGACAATTGGCTTTGCATTGAAGGTTACGTTAATATTGTCTGAGGCTTTACATCCATTTAAATCAGTTATTTCAACCGAGTATATTCCGGAGAGACTAATGTTGATGGTTTGCGAGGTTGCACCTGTATTCCATAGGTATGTACAGTTTGGGTTTTCGGCATCCAATACTATAACCTCTCCTTCACAGGATGTTTTATCTTCGCCTAAATTAATAATTGGCGACGAATAGTTAGAAACGCTAACTTCATCACTCGACGAGCATCCTTGTTGATTTGTAACACTAACAGAATACGATCCGATCTCTATTAGGTTGATTTGTTGTGAGGTTTCTCCTGTACTCCAAAGAAAAGATGCATCATCATTCCCCGCATTTAATGTTATGTTTTGTTCCGGACATTTTTGGATATCATTACCTAAGTTGACGATAGGATTAGAGTTGACAATAATATTTATTTCATCAGAAGCAATACAGTTGTTGGTATTAGTAACGGTAACCGAGTAGTTTCCTTGTTCTGCAACATTAATAGTTTTTGAAGTTTCACCGTTGTTCCAAAGGTAGGTTGCCCCATCGTTACCGGCATCAATGGTAACGCTTTCACCTTGGCATATTGCCCTATCATCCCCCAGATTAATAGTTGGAAGAGAATTAACGGTTACCTGAATGTCATCGGAATTCAAGCAGCCATTAGCATCGTTAACGGAAACGGAGTAAACACCTTGCGCTGTAGCATTAATAGTTTTAGTAGTTTCGCCGTTGCTCCAAAGGTAGGTTGTTCCATCGTCACCAGCATCAATGGTAACGCTTTCGCCTTGGCATATTGCCTTATCATCCCCCAGATTAACAGCAGGAAGAGGATTAACGGTTACCTGAATGTCATCGGAATTCACACAGCCATTAGCATCGGTAACAGAAACTGAATAAATACCTTGCTCTGTAGTATTGACAGTTTTGTTAGTTTCGCCGTTGTTCCAAAGGTAAGTTGCCCCATCGTTACCGGCATCAAGGGTAACGCTTTCACCTTGGCATATTGCCCTATCATCATCCAGATTAACGGTTGGAAGAGGATTAACGATTACCTGAATGTCATCGGAATTCACACAGCCATTAGCATCGGTAACGGAAACGGAGTAAACACCCTGTTCTGTAGTATTGATAGTTTTTGTAGTTTCTCCGTTGTTCCAAAGGTATGTTGCTCCATCGTTACCGGCATCAATGGTAACGCTTTCGCCCTGACAGATGGCTTTATTATAGCCAAGATTAACAACTGGAAGAGGATTGACCGTGAGATGAATATCATCTGAATCTTGATAGCCAGTGCTATTTGTTACAGTAACAGAATAACTGCCTGATGAGGATACCGAAATTGTTTGGGTTGTTTCACCATTGCTCCATAGGTATGTTGATCCCTCATTTTTTGCATCAAGGATAATACTCTCTCCCTGACAAATGGTTTTGTCCTCACCTAAGTTAACTACTGGGGTTTCGTAAACATTTAGTTTTATAACATCACTGATAACTGTAGCACAATTATTTGTAATTTCACAGGTGTAATTACCTGAATCGGATAATTTGGAGTTTGATATAGTTAAAATACTAGTCAAGGAGCCAAAAGTTTCCCCATTATCAGTTAGTGATACTCCATTTTTTTTCCATTGATAGGTTAGTTTATTTCCTGAAGCATTGACTGACAAAGAAGTTGATTGTCCAAGTTCAACAGATTTGTCTGTTGATTGTGAGATAATTAATGGAGGTTCAAGTACGGTTAATATTGCTACTGTTGATATCTCAGTACCGCAAGATCCAGACACAGTACATGAGTATGCTCCTTCATTGTCTTTATCAACACTAGAAATAATTAAATTTGAAAAGGTTTCATTGGGTAGAGCCTCTCCATCTTTTTTCCATTGATAGGTGATGTTTGTACCGTTAGCAGTGATTGAAAATATTACGTTATCCCCAGTGCATTTAACAGTGCTAACAGGCTGCGAGGTTATAGTTATCTCATTATTAACAAAAATGTTGATTTGGTCAGTTGAAGCACATTCATGTTCGTTTGTAACTGTAACGGAATAGGTTCCTGTCTCCTTTACATTTATAGTTTGTGTTGTTGCCCCTGTACTCCAATCGAATGAAGAACCTGTATTTTCCGCATCAAGAATTGTAGACTCTCCATTGCAAATAGACTTATCTTCACCTAAGTTAATATAGGGAGTTGGATGTACTGTAATATTATGAATAGCCTCTTTAGTGCACAAATTATTAGATGCGATTAATTTAATAATATAATTTTGTGTTGAATCGCTATTATTTATGAATGTATTGTTGAAGAAATGATCTTCGGGTAAAATTGTTAAATCATTTATTTTTTTTAATTCCCAAAGACCAGTACTATCTAACATAACATACCAATATAGTTTATTTGCTCCAGAAGAGGTATTCTCAAAGTTAACAGTAACAGTACCGCATCCACTCAATGTGTCCGCCTTAAATGAAGGATTTAAAGGTTCTCCAACCAAAACAGTTACATCTGCTGTTTTTGATAGATTACATGCTCCGCTCACGGTTACAGTATACTTGGTTGTAGCCGTAGGGTTTATTACATTGGGATTAGGACTATCTGGATTGTCGAGAAATGTTGTAGGAGACCATGAGTACTTAGCTCCACCATGGGCATTAAGTTGGGTGCTTTCCCCGTAGCAGAGTTTAATCGCTGAGTTAGCACTTTCGCCAGCAGTTGCAAATGGTTCGAAGGTATTATAGTTGGAGAAATAGCCGTAAAACGCATCGTTATCCGTATAGCCATTCAGTACTCCAAGATGAAATATATTTTCTGTATTAATTAGAGTATATGCAACATTGGGATCCAGCCCACTGGCATCAATTCTAGTATACCGCCAGTTGTCGTAGGGTGTCACTGTTTCAGGCAAGGAGCTAAAGTTCGCTGCATTGTTAATGGCATTAATTACAGCAACCTCTGCAGCGGAAGTCACCTCCACGTTATTCTTTAATAACCGGAATTTTCCCAATCCTGACTGCCATGCCAAAATATTTAAGTAGAACATGTAAGGACTTGCTTTTGTCCTATTGAAGGCAACCCGGTAAGACCCCGTGCAGCTTGATAGAGTTGGAATAATAGCACCTGCTTTTTGCCTTCCAGTTCCCGACATGTGGTACACGTAAACGGGCTGGTCAGACTTAATTGTTGCAACTTTGTAGTCGGCATTATTCATAGAGATTGCAGCGGTTTCTCCTGCTTCTATAGTGTAATTAGATGCAACTCCTGCAGGTCCCATTTTTACACTGACATTTGTGCTTGCAACTGTCCCCAAAACGTAAACCCAATCCTCTATCTCGGTTGTGGAATATCCAATCCCTTGAATAATAGCATAGTCAGTTCCAATATGGTCGATAGGTACTAATTGGTCTGTCACATAGTCTGGGTTGGAAGAAAAATTTGATGATACAATGTCATCATGTGATATTATTGATATTGGGGCTCCGCTACCCTCGGTTTGATCCACCTCAACTATGGCACCCGACAACCGGTCATCCTTGCTGAACGAGGTGTTATAGTAGCCCGATGCATTGGTGTAACCGTTGTCCTTGTATGGTGTAATGATGGCGGTTTCCCCTGCGTTAAGCCAAATGGTCTGCCAACCCGCAGGTTTTGAACCCTCGCCCTTTACCCAAATGGGCTTGGGAGCATAAATCTTTATCTTGGTATCGTTCTCCGTGGCCACAATATCAATGGAACTGTAGGGGCGAAACCAGTAGGGGTAACTTCGTGTATCGTTAGTATTTTGGAACGGAACGTAGAAGTCCGTCCCCAGCGCGTTGCGCCCCTTCAGGGCGATAAGATCCATGTTGTACAGAACCCCAATCTCGTAGTAGGCGGTTATATTGTTGGTGGACTCTATCAGGATACCCTTGTTGTTCTTGTTGATGTAAGGTTTTGCGGCAGCGGTATTTGAGCTGGTCCAGAAAAGCACATTCTCAATGGAGGTATACCGGAATGGATTAGCCGTATTTGGATACCCCTGCACGTAGGATGACAGGTTGATACGCTGGGTGGTATTGGCGGGTATGCTAACATTAATTGGGGTGAAGTAGGCGGCATTTGCCGGCATCGAAATGGTAACATCAGCGGCCTTGTCGAACGTGGTTAAATGCAGGTAAACTGGGGTTCCATTGTTCGTAAAGTTGGTGTTGCCGCTGCCTCCACTATGGTAACGGTTAACCTCGGGAACCGAGAACCAGAACTGTGTATCTGTTTGAGAGAAAACTTTTTTTGAAGGAACTATACAAAATAGTATTTGAAATAAAATTAGGAGATTAATACGTATACGCATAAATTTATTTGATTATTTTTTTGATAAAATTTGACAAAAATATGAATAAATGAAATTTGAAATATCCTTACATAAATTATTTTTTCAATATGAATTACTTTATAATAATAATCCGAAAGAAAACTTTCGGATTATTATTATGGGGAATTTTAATTTTTAATTAATTTAAACACCGCAGACCCCTTATCATTGCTTATTCTAATGAAATACAATCCCGATGAAAAGTTATTCATAATTATTTTATCGGTTATTTTCTCTGCTTTAATAGTCTGCTGTTTATGAACAATTACTCCTTGTGGATTTATCAGTTCAATATTATACACATCATCTGTTGTCGATTCTATCCAGATATTTAGTTCTTCCTTAACTGGATTGGGAAAAAGTTGAACTTTGGCATCTATTCCAGAAATTACTTCTGCGCTAACTGGCCACCATATTACAACAGTATCGGAGGCTTGGCAGGCATGAGAGTCTGTTACTCTGAGCCAATACTTTCCGTGTTGCGATACTGTAATTGAAGGCGTTGTTGCTCCTGTATTCCATAGGTAAGTTACATTTCCAACTCCAGATTGGAGTACGTATGGTAATTTTGTTTTAATTGTATCTGAGTCGAAGCTAAAATTCGGATGATTATATATGCTTACATCAAAGTCTGTTGTGTCTCCGTTTTCCCCTGCAATTGTAGTATAGCAACTGATTGTATAGTTTCCTATATCGGAAAGAACGTTTCCTGTAAATGTATGTTGCAATGAACTGTTCTGAGCAAAATCAGAAGAGAATGTGTATTGCTCTTTAACCGGGTCATTAGTGCCAATCTTATAGCTAATCTCGATTTGTTCGCCAGAGGTGAATGTTTTAGTTCCTCGATTTGTAAATTCAACAGTAACAGGTTGATCTGTATTGTCAAAACATTGACTAACAGGAGATACTAAGTTGGATACATATACATCGATGGTTTCATTAAAAGTGATATAAACCTCATCGTATCCTTCGCAACCATTTCCATCGGTAACAGTAACCGAGTATAAACCGCTAGATTGTACTGTTAATGTTTGGTTAGTAGAGTTATCTTGCCATAAGTAGGATACATAACCAGATCCGGCATCAAGAGTTAACGGTTCGGTGACTGTACGGTTTTCGCCTAGATCAACAACAGGTAATGCATTTACTGTAATATCAACTGTTGTCGTATTTGAACATCCATTGACATCGGTATATAAATAGGTTAGTGTATGTGTGCCTACTCCAGCGGTTGCCGCATTAAAGATATTGCTACTAACCCCTATGCCAGAATAAATACCATCAGAAGGATTTCCTCCAGTTAGAGTAAATGACTCTGTATTTGCACAAACTGGATTGATTGAGGTGTGGGTAACTGTGGGCAAACTATTTATTGAGACCATTATGGTATCCCGGCTTGTACATCCATGAGAGTCGGTGATTTCAACCCAATATTCGTTGGCTGAATTAACATCTATAGTTTGAGATGTTGCACTATTGCTCCACAGATAGCTAGTTCCTGTAGTTCCAGCATCAAGAGTGATAGACATTCCTTGGCATATTGCCGTATCAGTTCCTAAATTAACCGTTGGGTTTCCCCAAGCAATCACTGTTGATGTTGAAGAGTTATTGTAGGGATTTAAATCAAGAGAGTATGTTGTATATGCATTTATGGAATAAGTTCCAGTATTTGACATATTATAGGTTTTCGTAAAAGTTTGATTAATCTTATCTCCTGGTTTAAATTTTTGCGACATGGTTACAGCCTGAGTTTGCTGTAGAACGCTGTTAACCTCATAGGAAATATAAAGGGTTTGTCCTATTTGCATAGTATCTGTTCCCACATTTTCAATTTCAACCTGAATTATTTCTGCATCGCTTAACCCACATGCTGATGTAGGAGAAATAATTGATGATACCCTATAGTCAGGAGTTAATAGAATTATATGAACCGTATCCTGATCGAAACATCCATTTGGAGCTGTGGTTGTTACCCAATAATCTCCTGTATTCTCAGCAATTAAAAAACGATTACTGCTATTGTCTTGCCAAGCATAAACGTAATCATTTCCTTCTCCTCCATCTAGAGTAACATTTCCAGATCGTACAGTTCTATCCTCTCCTAAATCTACAGTTGGTGATTCTTTTATTTCAATATCAACATTAAGAGTATCATTGTTTGTAATGTAATCGTCGGAATATATTCCATAAGCCACTATATGTTTGGTGTTTGCCTCTGATATGTCAATATTTCCTAAGAAAGTGTAAAGTATATGTTGGTATGGTTCCAGATCGGATGTTAAGGTGTAATTTTCTTCGGCAAAGAGATCATCATCTATTTGGTAGCCGAATTTGATTTGTTGGCCTGTTTTGAGAGTATCATTTCCAATGTTTGTATATTTAACCACAAATTCTTGAGGAACAGTTGTGCTGCAAGAACTAATTGGATTCGAGATTTGATTCAAAGTATAATCGTGGTATAGGAAGGTCACATATACCGAATCGGCAGCATAACACATTCCATTCTCAATAACAGTTACCTTATATAGATTGGTTTCTGAAACTGTAATCTGTTGGGTTGTTTCTGTCGTAGACCATGAGTAGTTATCTCTTCCAGATCCAGCATCCAATGTATAATTGGAATTGCGGGTAAATACAGAATCTCCAAGTTCTAGATTTGGATATCCGAATACCGAAACTGTATGGTGAATACTATCATTTTCAGGTTTTGAGTCGCTACCTGTTGATGCATAGAAGTCAAATTCATAGTTCGTTTTTTCGGATAAATCTACGCCAACGCTAAAAATAATATCCTTGGTATCGTTTGGCGGTAATTTCGAATCGAGTGTAAGTATAGTAGATTCTTTTAGAATATTGTTTAGGTAATATTTCAGGGTGATATTGGTTCCGCTTGCAATAGTATCGGTTCCAGTGTTCTTTATTTTAATAAATGGGTAAACAATACCATTAATTTCACAGGCTGTATTTGGATTCACAACAGTATCGACTGAGATATCAGAGAATCGTAAATCAACAAAAATTGAGTCGGTTGCAGGGCAATTATGGTTATCAAAGACTGTTACTTTAGCCCATTCACTGATGGATGCAACGTATGTCTCATTGGTTGAACTATCGTTTTGCCATAAGTAGGCATCCCATATTCCGGCATCTACGGTGTAATTTATATTGAATATTTTAATAGTATCATTTGTTAACCCCATAGTATCCATTAAACTATATGAAGGATAACCCCAAACATTTATTGTTATGTCTGTTGTATCGTTATCCGCGTCTTCATCTAGCCATACAGTTGCCCAAGATTTTAGCGTATATGTACCAACTGCTTTCATATCGAATTGCTCATTAAAGGTAAAGAGCAACGAATCGTTTGGTAATAGGATTTTATCCATAACCCAAGACGAATCGACCATGGAGCCACCGTTAAATATGTAGTTTAGTTGAATGGTGTCGCCAACTGTAAGAGTGTCTGTACCATAATTTTTGACGTAAGCCCTAAATGGTGTTTCAGCAGTAAGTTCACATGATGTTATTGGGCTATCGTAACTTGATATTCCTACATCTCGGATAAGTCTGTTTACAGAGATTGAGTCTGTTGCTGAGCAAGGAATATCATTTTCCAACGTTACAAAAAATTTGCCTCCATCAATTGTTGGAACGTGTAGCGAATCATTGGTTTCTATAACAGTAACCATGTCTGGGGCTTTGTACCATTTGTATGTAACCAGCGGATCGGGATTGGTTGCAACCAGAATAACAGTATCTGGTTGTAGCGTGTAAATGTCTGAGCCTAATTCAATATACGGTTTCTGTACTGTTACGCTTGTGATAGCAGTGTCATTACATGCGGCGTTGTAGAATTGCGGATCAGATTCGATTAATGTTGTTGCAGTTATATTGTATTGTCCACTTATCGACATATTGAACTTTTTGGAAATATCATAGTCGATGCTATTGCCTGCCGTTATTGGCGTTGTAAGAATTACAGTGTCTGTTTGATTATCGATAATCATTGGATGCTCAACATTTATAGCAACAATCACAGTATCGTCAACCTGTAAATCGCGAACACCATAATTCTTTATTCGTAGTTGAATGTTTTGTTGGTTGCTCAAATCACAGGTTGTAGTTGGGCTTAGCACGCTTTCTACGCCAATATCAAATGGTGCTTCATAAAGGTTTACATTATCTATGGCTGTACCACCAAAATCGTTGTTGGCCTTATCGGATTTAAACCCAAAACGGAAAATGACGTTGCTTTGGTTGGCCAAACTTGAGGGTAATAAATGCTTTGACCCTCGCCATTGGTCGTCAATTCCATTCCAGCCAGCATCTCCAATTGATGTTACTAAGCTGTCTGAGTACCAATTCCAGTAATCATCATGAGTTTCCGAGTTGTTAATAATATTCCAGGTTTCTCCTTTGTCGGTGGAGTAGAACAGCGTGGTTCCATCGGCATTGGCCTCGCTGTTATTATAAACGCTCAAATCTATAACAGGCATAGATATACCTGTAAAATCGAAACATGGACTTTGTAGGTAGGCATAATCTGAGGAATATTGATTTCCAGTAAGCATTATATCTTCCACGTTAATTCCTTCTGCAACAATGCCATCATTGTTTGTGATAATTGAAAATCGAATTTTTAGATTATTCCCGTTTGCAATGGAATTAGGAATGTCAAGAGTTGCTTCCATCCAGTACTCGTCCGACATATCGGCAAGCCCATTGTTGCTCCAAATTGTAGTCCATGCTGTTCCATTATTACTTACCTGAATTTTTGCAGTGTCACCTTCTGCAATTTTAAACCAACGGAAAAAGTGTAGCTGTAAATTGGTATAACTGCCAATGTTGATATCTGTTGAGGTTGCATTCCATTCAATCCCATTTTCATACATTCCAGGATTTGAACCAAGGCGAGTTAGATCAGTTCCTAAGCTGCTTAGTCCACTATATACGTAATAAGGAATTGTGTCTGAGTAAAACATTGGGGTATCGATCTCAAACTCTCCAGTAAGAGTCCAGTTGATGGCAGCTGTAAAATCATCGAAGAAAAGTGTATCAGATTTTCCAACTAGAACATCTCCGTAGTTTTTAGTTAAACTGGTAATCCAAGCTTTGGTGCTACTATTTATCGATGGTTTGCTGGATATTCCCCATTGCCAAAGGGATGTCCCAAATGTACGCCAATGTCCATTATTATCTTCAAATTGTTCTGTGAAAGGTAACGTGTAGGTGGGAACAAGATATATTGTACTTGATATTGCATCATTAGAGGCGTCTTCGTCGCCTGTAAGTTTAGTGCGCGCTTTTACATATCGAATACCAGGGGCGCTTAAGTTAACCTTTGTGGTAAAGGTAAACTCAATGGTGTCGCCGGCAGGAATGCTTTGATTCACAAAATTGGTTACCCATGTAGACCCATTGTCGAATGAGTATTGAACCGGGAATGAGGATGGGGATTCTGCTGCTCCTAAGTTTGCTATTTTTACAATAACACTATCGACGGATGTGTTTCCACAACCCGATTTAGGGTATACCCATTCTACAACACCTACATCCTTTGTAATATAATCTCCTGTAACAACAAAATCGTCAACATTCCAACCCGAGTAGGAGCTAGCTCCGTCTGTAGGACCTAATTTAAATCTAAATTTAAGTTGATTTGATCTTGACAGTGAGGATGTAACATCGTGAGATGTTTTTGTCCAAAGATTATCTGTAAAATAGTTGTTGTTATACCATATGTTGTTCCATGTTGTTCCATTATTATTGCTAACATCAACCGTTGCTTTATCCCAAACCTCAACATTGAGATATCGTCGATACGAAACTTTAAGATCTTTATAAAATAATGCATTTATTGAAGGAGATACTGCTTTGTCGGCATTTGCCTCAAGAATATTGCTCTCGTAATCGCCTTCAATTTCACCAAGCCCCGACAAATCGGTTCCAAGTACCTTTGTTCCACTGTAAGCAGCCGTGGGATCGGGATATCCTAAGTATGCACCGCCTTTGCCTTGAGGTATACCTACTTCAAATTCTCCACTTAAAGTCCATTCATGTACTTCATCGAAAGTTTGTTTATAAATGGTTTCATAAATAATCCTATTTCCAATAGGCGATTCATTTATTTGTGGATATAGTGAATCTCCTACCTGTATGCTGCCCGCTTCCAGCATGGCATCCATAATGTCTCCATGGGTTGCTGTAGGTGAAATGTCGTATGTTAGCCATAAATAGGATTGTCCATTGGGCAGATCCAAATTTAGATTGTTAAAAGTTACATATCCATTGTTGAAGTTATTTCCAGGGCCAATTGGATTTTCGGTGTTAAAAATTGTCGTGGCCGTTTGATAAAGTTTTACGCCTTCAGAAGAAATGTCTGTATCATTTGTGTTTAGCGATTTCACCACCAATGTTTTAAGAGTTGCACTACCAGCATTTCCAAAAACCTTAAGACCTAATCGGAGAATTGGTTCATTTGAAGAGCCACTGGGGATAAAAGAGTAATCCGCCTGAGAAACAGTTAATTCACTAACATATCTATCTTGTAAGCCAGTTTCTTCAATTGTGACATCATCGATACAAGTGCCGTAGCCCCATCGGGTTTGTCCTTCAAATGCAATATAGTATGTGCTAGTTGGGTTAGGTAAATTAATTTTGTATTGAGTCCATTCCTCTAGTGGATCCAAATATTCTTGTAGTAAGGTCCAATCACCCGAAAATGAATTTTTATAGTATACTCGAAGAATATCCCAATTAGTACTTCCCGAAAAAGTCCATGGAACCTGGCAAAGCCAAAAGTTCAATTCTGGTTTAATTGATTCGCTTAAGTCAATGGCTTTTGTTACCAGCATTGTTTTTTCGTTGTTGGTGCTTTGCTTGAAAAATATAGCGTTGTATGTGCCAGTATGTGCTGATGGTGGATTTCTTGTAATGTCCTCTTCGTCTGCTGGAACTAACCAGTTATTATCGTTTGGACTATGTCCTCCGTTTCTATACCGCCAAGGTTCAGTTCCTGATACGTAGATTTCACTCCATCCCATGGGCTTTGTTCCCGTTTCAAAACCTTCGAAAAATAAAGATTTTTGAGCAGTAACTTTTAAGCTGCTAACTAAGATTATTATTAAAGTGATAATTCTTATATTTCTCATGACAACAACTAATATTTTATTATAAATTCACGACGATTAGCATTATATCTGCAAAGTAATAGCAATTTATAAAAAAAATGTACTTTTATGTAATTATTGGGTTAATACTAATGATTTTATATTTTGTAATATCGACCAATATATAACTTTTTATGGTAAAAGTACGTATTGTGTGGATAAATGTTCGATATTTGATGACTAAATTTTTGTGAGGTGTTTTTTAAAAGACAGTTAATAATTAGTTCGATTCTCATTGTTGGTTTGCTTTTGAAATTTAATTCTTCGATTGCTCAAACCGATACCGAGTTTTGGTTTGTTGTTCCTGAGGTTACAATAAATCACCAGTTTCCAGGCGGGCAGCCTGCCAGTTTTCGGTTGGCAACTGGGTTACTTCCTGCTACCGTTACGATTAGTATGCCCGCAAATCAATACGATCCCGCTACGAACCCCACTGGGTTTGTTGACATTGTGATTGACATGCCTGCAAGCTCATTCCACATTGAGGATGTAACCTGCTGGATTATGAGCCCTTGCAGTCCGGCCGACGCTACAAGCGTTGATGTAAATAGAATGGAAAACAAGCCCTTAAATACTACCGGAATAAACAAGTTTGGAATACACATAACCTCCACAAATCCCATCACAGCATACTATGAGATTTCCCGCACGAACAACAAGGATATCTGGGCTTTAAAGGGCGGTAACGGGTTAGGGACTGAATTTTACACACCTTTTCAAACACACGGCGATAATGCTAATGTGATTGCCGACACTCCCTCTGCAATAGATGTCGTTGCCACAGAGGATTTTACCACTGTCACGTTTGAACTTGATCCAACGGTGCCTGCTTCGTATGGGCTACCCATGGTTAATGTTCCTGCAGGGGGAACTGTTTCTGTGAATCTCATGCGTGGAGAGACCTTTTCGCTATACCCGTTAGGCAAGAGCAGGTTAAAGACTGCCAGGTTGAAGGGAACACACGTTACATCAACAAGACCAATTGCGGTTACGTTGAAGGATGATTCCTTTTACCATTCGAGTGGCGGATGCTACGATATCGCAGGAGATCAGCTGGTGCCTACGAATATTATAGGGAAGGAGTATGCCGTAATTCGAACATTTTTGAACACGCAGGATCATATATACGTATTAGGGACAGAGAACGCTACCAATGTAAAGATTTATAATACGTCAGGGGCTGCTGTTGCGAATGTCAATGTTGATGCTGGCCAGCAGCTATATTATGCATTGCCCGATCCTCAGACCTACTATCGAGTCGTAACGGATAAGCCCGTTTATGTTTGGCATGTGGGTGGTTTTGGGTGTGAGCAAGGCGGAGCAGTGCTTCCGCCTATTGATATATGCACAGGCACAACGCAGGTAGCTTTTGCTAGGACATCTACCGAGAATTTTTATGTAATTATGATGGTACGAAAAGGCGCAGAGGATGGTTTTAAGTTTGATGGGGCGGTTTCTACATTGTTTACATCAGCAAGTTTTGTTGCAATTCCTAGTTCCAACTGGAGTGTTGCTAGGTTTGGACCTTTTACCACTGGGCAGATTGCCGTAGGGAATCATTTTATGGAGAATACAAAGGATATCTTCCACCTAGGAATTGTAAATGGAGGCAGTTCCTCCGGTTGCTTTTACGGGTATTTTTCCGACTATAATGAGTTGAAGGTTGAGGCTGTGGTGGCTGGGACAAATTCGAGTGTGCTTAAAACCTGTTATGGCAATCCAGTGCAGCTTTATGCATACGGTGGAACCGATTACGATTGGTCTCCAGACAGTACTCTGAACGATCCATCGGCACAAATGCCATGGGCTAGCCCAAAAGTCAATACAAAGTATCAGGTGGTTGTTTCTGGTGCATGTAATATGACTGATACCGCCGAAATAGATGTTTTGGTTTCTACTCCATTAGATGCAACATTTACTACGGATAAGATTTCCGGGTGTGCTCCTTTAACAGTAAATTTTGAGGATTTGTCGACTGGAATTTCCTCTTGGCGTTACGATTTTGGCGATGGTTCTGCTTACCTTAAGTACTCCTCGTCGGGAGCACCTGATCCAATTCCGCCAAGTCCTTTTGTATTTTCTCACACATTTAATAATACTACTGCCGATACTGTTGTTTATAAGGTTGTTTTGCTTGCAAAAAATATTGATGGATGTTCGGTGGTCTACGAAAAATATATAACAGTACTACCAAGTATAAATGCAAATTTTACGCAGGATATAACCCAGGGATGCAATCCATTGGCTGTTACCTTTACAAATGCATCATCAAACAATACGGTTGATAGTTACCTTTGGGAGTTTGGCGATGGTTTCAATCAGGTTACATCAAATCCAACGGGAACCTTAAACCACACCTACGACCATACTATTGCGCATGATAGTACATATCGAGTCCGAATGATAGCAACTTCGCCACATGGATGTAAGGATACTGCATTTTCCAATGCTATGGTCTATTCTTATATTAAGGCCGATTTCACGGTAAACGCTTCTGCAGGTTGCTCACCTTTGACTGTCAATATCGATAATGTTTCATTGGGCGATACGGCTCGTTACGTATGGGAGTTGAATGGAACTCAGTTTAAAACGACCGGAAAGGATACAACCATAGTTTTAACGAATACCACTAATGCAGAGATTGATTATACAATAAAACTTACAGTTTACAATCATGGCGACAGTTGTAGCAGTACTGCTACAAAAACCATAAAGGTTTATCCAAGGATAACTGCTGATTTTAGTATTCCTAATTCAGTTTATTGCAATCTATCCAATGTTGTATTTACTAACAATACAACTCCAGTGTCGACGAATCCCGGAACTAAGGCTAATGCTTATAGTTGGAATTTTGGTGATGGTGCTAATTCGGTTTTATTAAGTCCAACGCATATCTTCAATAATGCAACCAATGCATCGAAAGATTATACTATTACTCTCATTTCTCAAAACCAGTTTGGTTGTAGCGATACCGCTAGTCGAAATGTTAAAATTTACAGTCAACTTTATGCCGATTTTGCGGTTTCTCCAACTTCAGGTTGTTCTCCACTTACAGTAAATATCGATAACAACTCTTATGGAGGGATTGTGGCTGCTGGGTATTCGTGGGATTATGGAGATGGTACAAGTAGTGGAACAAATTTGGATCATACTCATCCATATGTAAATAGTACATTATTACCAGATACGAGTACAATTACTTTGACTATTACGAATGAAGGAGGTTGTACGCAGACTCTATCTCATAGTATTGTTGTTTATCCTTCGGTTTCTGCAGATTTTACGCCCGATATAACTGTTGGTTGTAACCCCTTAACTGTTAATTTCGATAATTCTTCTGCAATTAATGCCACATTGTACAAGTGGAACTTTGGTGATGGTTCTTCGTCGGTAGAGTTTGAACCAACACATGCTTTCAATAATTTAACAGGAGTTGATGCCATATATCCAGTTTCGCTAATCGCAACCACCCAGTATGGATGTGCTGATACCACCGCTGTTACTAATGTTACAGTATACCCATTTATTGAGGCTCAATTTGCAGTTGACACAAGTTTTGGATGTTCTCCTCTCGATATTTGGTTTTCGTTTACAAAATATTCTGGCATAACAGAATATCGTTGGGATTGGGATGGAAATGGAACAACAGATAATACCACCTATGCCACAGATCCTGCTCAAATATTTCATCAGTATGTAAATCAAACAGGAAGTGCTCAAAATTTATTTTCCAAGTTAACGGTTGTAAATCATGCAAGTTGCAAAGATACTTTTGAGATACCCATTTCGGTTTACCCTGAAATCACGACTCTTTTTACACCTAGTATTGTTGCAGGTTGTAATCCATTAACTGTTGATTTTACTAACAATAGCGTATTTACAGGTACGTCACAACCTCTTGCCAACACAAATTTTTATTGGAATTATGGAGATGGGGGTTCTTCAACTGGAACTAATCCTTCTCACATTTTTTATAATGATGATGCAACTAGTAATGTAATTTACAATACAAAATTATTGGCAGTTAGCGAGTATGGGTGTGCCGATAGCATATCGCAAAATATAGAGGTTTACAACAGGGTTGAGTCTCACTTTATTTTTGAGCAAGGTTCAAATTGTACACCCTTTGATGTTACTTTTACTCCTGCTGCAATAGGTGCATTGCAGTATATATGGAGTTATGGAGGAGCACCTGGGTTGCCTGCTACCGAAACATTTGTCAATGGCAATTCTTTTACGCGACAGTTTACCAATTCCGATCCAGATAATCCTGTTACCTATACCATCTCATTGGAAGTTAGAAATGATGAGAATTGTCCTTCGGCTCAAACTCGCAATTTAGAAGTATACCCAATTGTTGATGCTGTATTTAATCCATCGGTAAATTCTGGATGCTCCGATCTTAATGTAACATTTAGTAATATTTCGAGTGGCGGTAACATGCTTTACTTATGGAACTATGGCGATTATCAGAGTGCTTCAACTACAATTAAAACAGATGTTTCGCATTTATTTACCAATAGAGGAAGTATCGATAGTGTTTATCGGGTTGAGTTAAAAACGATAAATCCAAACGGATGTAGAGATAGTATTTATTCTGATATTACAGTTCATCCTAAAGTTGAGGCTGACTTTGTGTTTGCGCAGCAATCAAAGTGTACTCCTTTTTATATTGATTTAACAAATACATCACTTAACGGGAATAACTTTACATGGACTACTTTTTACAATGGAAGTACCACAACTAATAATCATAGTACATTTTCATATTTGTTCGACAATACAACACTTAATACGATATTAACCGATACCATTAAGTTAGTTAGTCGCGATTTAGTAACCAGCTGTGCTGATTCCATCAGCAAAACGATAATTGTTTACCCAAGGGTTGTCTCTCGGTTCGATGTTGATAAGACAAAAGGGTGTAATCCATTAGAGGTGCAGTTTTCTAATAACTCATCGGGTTTAGGTTCTTATTTATGGGAGTTTGGCGATGGGGGAACTTCTGTAGATGCAACTCCTGCAAACCATAGCTATACTCATCCCTACAAGGATCAAAGCCAAACCTATACTGTAAAGTTAACAACTACCAATAGTTTTGGATGTCAGAGCGATATGGATACAGTTCTTACAGTATATCCTTTAGTTAAAGCCGATTTTCAGTGGGATAGGTATGAAAGTTGTACACCATTAACCGTGAAATTAAATAACTCATCCGTCTCAGCTCTTTATAAATATCGCTGGAACTTTGGTGACGGATCTCCAGTAACAACTATAGAGCAACCCGTTTCACATACATACATCAACTCAACCACAGCACCTCCTTCTATTGAGAATCATACCATAACTTTACGAACTAGTTATGTAAACGATACTGCTTGTGTTGATTCATTAAAACTGCCAATTCGAGTTTTTCCTCATATTTATCCAGATTTTATAACCGATTTCGAAGGATGTCAACCACATTCGGTTGTATTAACAAATCAAACAAACTCCTTCAATACATTAAGCGATACTTATTATTGGAGCCTAGGTACAGGAGTAAATTCTTTGGAAATTAATCCATCTTTGACCTATATAAATACGTCAAGAACAAAGGATAGTACATTTACGGTACGCCTTAGATCCGTGAGTGAACATGGTTGTGAGGATTCTATAAAGCATAATGTAACAGTACATCCAAGACCGTTTGCTTCTATGGAATTAACTGGCGAGTATATTTCTTGTCCACCATTCCCTGTTGAGATTGTCAATAATTCAATAGGGACAGACTTGACCAATATTTATAATTTTGGAGATGGAAGCGATTCTACTACAACTAGCATGGCTAATATGAGCCATACATTCCATAATATTAATAACACAAGTACAGAGCCTTATCAAATTCAACTGAAGACTGTGACTCAGTATGGTTGTGACGATTCTATTTCTCAAACTATTTATGTTTACCCAGAGGTAATTGCGAGTTATAGTGCAAATCCAGGATGGACTGCGTGTAGTCCTTTCGAGATCAAGTTTAATAATACATCTACAAATTCATATTTCTACAGATGGAATTTTGATGATGGTATAACATCATCATTAACAAAGCCAACGCATTTGTTTATGAATTTAACGGAAAGCGATATAGTGTTTGATGTTAATCTGGAGGCAACTTCAGTTTATGATTGTTTCGACGATACTGTTCAGCAAGTGACTGTATGGGCAACACCTTCGGCACATATTGCTATGGATCCGCCTTTAAAAGTTTTTCCCGATGCAACCTTTACTGTCGAAAATCAAACCTACCCAGCCGCTGCGAGTTGGAATTATTCTTGGACATTTGGCGATAATACTTTTTCAAGTGAGAAGGATCCTATAGATCATACATATTTACAATGGGGCCCAAAGAGTAACGGGTACCACTACGATGTAACTCTTGTTGTGGAGAGTCCACACTGTAAGGATTCAACCTCTAACTTTGTTATTTTACTTCCAGCAGATCCTACAGCATTTTTCTCAAGCAATATAGATTCAGCATGTTCTCCCATGGAGGTGCATTTTATTAATGCATCTGATTATGCCGATAGTTATTTGTGGAAATTTGGCGATGGAACTTCATCGACCGAGCCTGAGCCAATTCATACATATACAGAACCAGGCTACTATAATGCTCAGCTAATTGTGTATGGAGATGGTGGCGAAGAATCTTATTATCGCGTTTATAGGGTTTATGAGAATCCTATAGCTAATTTTAATGTCCTTCCAGATAGTGTGATGCTGGATGGCTCTCAAGTCCGTTTCTTTAATACCTCAAAACATTACAACCGAAGTTTTTGGGATTTAGGAGATGGAACTCAAACTGATGAAGAAAATCCGGCACACGTTTATTCTAAAGTAGGCCAATTTAATATCAATTTAACTGTAAATATGGATTATCGAGACATGAATGGTAATATTGTAGCTTCATGTATGGATACCATCTCAAAGAAACCGGCTGTTTGGGTTGAAGGAACTGGTGTGCTTTTGTTTCCAAATGCCTTTAAGCCTCGTAATGCTAATGGTGGAGTGTACGATGACGTTGATATGAAGAATGAAGTATTCCATCCTTACCATGATGGGATTGTAGAGTATAAGTTGATGATCTTCTCGCGTTGGGGCGAGCAAATATTTACATCTAACGATGTTAATATTGGCTGGGATGGTTTTGTGGATGGAAAACCAGCTGAATTAGGTGTTTATATGTGGAGAGCCATTGGAAAATTCACAAATGGTAAAACATTCGATAAGAGAGGAAGTGTTACTTTATTGAGGTAAAATTCAATGTATCGACGAATATTGATAGTTAATTATTTACGAATAATTATATTTTTGTATTGAATATTAAGTAGATTCGTAAATAATTTAATGCATTGAAGTGGTTTATTTAATCTTTTGATGATAAATTAATTGAGCAATTTAAAAAAACATATAGTTACTGTATTGCTGGTTTTGTATTGTGGTATTGTTTATGCGCAAGACTCACATTTCACACAGTTCTATGCAAGTCCACTTTTCTTATCCCCTTCGTTTGCAGGTGGAATTTCTGGATATAGAACTGTTGCAAACTACCGTAATCAGTGGACATCTATTCCTGGTGCATATAATACCTACAGTCTTTCTTGGGATCATAATTTTATAGCATTTAAGAGTGGCTTGGGTTTGGTTGCGGTTCGCGATCAGGCTGGTGCCGGTAATCTTGGAAACACAAAACTTGGTGTTTTGTATTCTTACGATTTTACCCCTGTTAGTGGCTGGCATATTCGTCCTGGTCTTGGCTTTTATCTTCAACAGATATCCATTGATTTCAATAAATTAACGTTTGGAGATCAACTTATTAGCAACGATTCTCATTCTGCTGTTACATTTGCGGGAAATACTTCGGTTTGGGATATTGATGTTGCCTCCTCTATGTTGGCTTATTCCGATAATATATGGTTTGGTGCAACCTGGGACCATATGTTAAATCCTGTGGCATCCTTTTATGACGACAATGCTCGTATTCCGTATAAATTTTCAGTTTATGGAGGATATCGCTATATCACTCGTGGGTTTATGATGAGTAGAATTGAGGAGTCTATTACTTTCGCATTTAATCTTCAGGTGCAGGACATATATAGGCAACTCAACCTTGGAATGTACTGGTTTTCTGATCCTGTAAGTTTTGGTGTTTGGTGGCGGGGAATGCCCAAAGGTACTGTCAGTAGAAGAATTGATGCACTTGCATTTATGGCCGGATACAAATGGGACCAAATTAGTGTTGGTTATAGTTACGATTTTACAATATCCAGACTAGGCCTTGGCTCTGGAGGTTCTCATGAATTTTCAGTTATTTACGAGTTTAAAATTGGTACTCGAAAAAGATGGAAGTCAATACCTTGTCCTACTTTCTAATTTTAACAGATTTTTTATGAAACAGATAATGTTTATTGCTATAGCAATACTTGCTTTACACATTTCTTCTTGTAATACGCAGAGCAACCGTGAAGATATTAGGATAGATGGATTTACTCAAGGAACAACGTACAGCATTGTTTATCACGATTCGCTGAATCGTAATTTCTCGACAGGTTTCGATTCCATATTTGAGGCTATCGATAAATCAATGTCGATATATAACGATAGTTCCATTATTTCTCGGATAAATAGAAATGAACAAACATCGGTCGATGAACTACTTGCAAATGTTCTTATTGTCTCCGATTCTGTATATCGTGAAACCGATGGAGCATTTGATATAACTGTAGGTCCAGTGATTCGAGCAATTGGATTTGGTAAGGATAAATCAAAAGGTATCGATTCGGCAAAGGTGAGATCCTTAATACCACTAATTGGAATGAATAAGATCAAACTTGAAGGTTTTAATCTTTATAAATCTAAATCCGAAATACAAATAGATGTAAATGCTGTAGCGCAAGGATATACTGCCGATGTTATTGGTGACTTTTTAAGCGGTAAGGGTGTGAAGAACTTTTTGGTTGAAGTTGGTGGCGAGGTATGTGCAAAAGGCATCAATAATAGAGGAACAGAGTGGGTTGTTGGATTGGACAAACCTGTAGAGAATGCAATGCCCGGCGAAAACATTCAAACAAAAATATATCTGAGTAATGGAATGGGACTTGCCACTTCGGGAAATTATCGAAAGTTTATCGAGGTGGATGGTATGAAGTACTCACATACGGTCAATCCTAAAACGGGTTTTCCTGTTCTTAACTCGCTGCTTAGTGCAACAGTTATTGCTCCAACAGGAGCTCGTGCCGATGCATTAGCTACCGCATTTATGGTAAACGGGTTGGATTGGAGCATCGACTTTGTAAATAGCCATCCCGAGATAGATGCATATCTGATATATTCTGACAGTGCTGGAGCGTATAAGGTTTGGCTTAACGAGAGAATGAAGAGCCGATTAATGGAAGATTAGTCTAAAAGCCTTTCTTTGCACTATTGGTACTACAGTTATTTCCGCCTCCACATCCACAATTATAGCCAATATCCGAAGAGTCTGATTCGCATGAATTTTTCTTTGTTCTGCCGAACATTACCTTTAGTGAGAGCCCAATGAATACTAATCCAATAAGCCCTACTGATAATACTATAAGTTTTAGAGTAGCCATTCTGTTTTATTCGTTTTGATTTAAGACTCTTCTAAATATTTTTTAATCTCTTGCATGCTCATAGCATGTTGCACATCCATTATTCTGATTTTTACCCCAGCATTTAATTTCATCATGCTTTGGGCAACTGATGCCCTTTTTTCTAAGTTCCTTATTATGTCCAGCCGAAGTTTCTGGAAATTTATGACTTTTATGAAACATAATCTTTACTGCCATCCCTGCTAATGCAACGAATAGTATAATTGCAATAATGGCGAATAGTTTTAGAACCTCCATTTTATTTTTTCTGCAAAAATAAGGGTTGAAACGTAATAAATAACAAAGAAAATTGAATCAATTTTTATTTAGAACAATAACACTACATTTCGAATAATGTTTCAAAGACTTTGAAATTTAAAAAAGGTTATTAAATTTGTTAAACAAATAATATTATATGTAAAATGAAAATATTAATAATACCCTTATTTTTCTTACTTAACCTTAAAGTCGACATGGTGGATCGCAACAAAAATGGAGTTGAAGTTGCGATAAACAACTTAACGACTGAGTTAATTTCAAAGTATTCAAGTTCTTGCAAGGCAAATGTTGCGATTTTACAGTTTAGAACCAGTGACGATAAAATTTCCCGATGTAATCAGCTTATTCAGAATCAGGTGAAGGAATGCTTTTCCAATGCCAAAAACTTTAAAGTAATTGAACAGTATAGCATTAATCATTTAGTTGATGAATCTGGGTGGAATTTGGAATCTGCTTCGAGTTATAGTGTATACTCAAGTCTCAATGAGAGTATTTTTGACTCTACTGGCGAATTAGCCGATGTTTTTGTATATGGAACTGTTATTGTCGAAGGCGAAAAAGTTTTAGTATCTGCATTTCTAATTCCAAATGGAAATTCAAGTAATGCAATAAAGGCAACTGTGCACATTCCTGTGAGCGATGTTCCCAAAAGCATGCTCGACGACTAATTTTTTCTTTGCTTTTGTTTAGGTCTAAATAAGTAATTGGATTGCAATAGAACAAACTCAACTGTTTGTTGTTTTTTATATCGATAAAACGTTTCAATTAATCTTGTTGATTATGCCAAAGCAAAATATTAAGCAATTTTCCAAAGAGGAAATTTTAAACGATTACTATTTAGCCAATTTAAGCCGACAAATTAGCTTGATGGGGCGCAAGGAGGTTCTTACCGGTAAAGCAAAATTTGGAATTTTTGGTGATGGGAAGGAACTCGCTCAGGTTGCGCTGGCCAAGTTCTATAAAGATGGAGATTGGCGGTCGGGCTATTACCGCGATCAAACATTTATGATGGCTGTTGGGGCTTTTAGTGCAGAGGAGTTTTTTGCTCAGCTGTACGGACAAACCAATGTTGAGTTAAACCCCGGAAATGCAGGGCGAACCTTTAATAATCACTTTGCAACTCGCAGTTTAAATGCCGATGGAACATGGAAAAGTCTAACGAAGCAGCGCAATAGTACTCCAGACATTTCTCCAACAGCAGGGCAGATGCCCCGGTTGCTTGGGCTTGCATGGGCTTCAAAATTATTTAGGAATAACAAGGAACTATCGAAGTTTTCTGATTTTAGCGATAATGGAAACGAAGTTGCTTTTGGTACAATTGGCGATGCTAGTACATCCGAAGGACATTTTTGGGAAACTCTCAATGCAGCGGCTGTAATGCAGGTTCCAATGGCTCTTGCCGTTTGGGACGATGGTTATGGAATATCAGTTCCTCGCGATTACCAAACCACAAAGGGTAGCATATCTGATATTCTTCAGGGTTTTGTGAAGGGAGAAAATGATAAAACTGGTATCTACCTCTATAAGGTGAAAGGTTGGGACTATCCATCAATGATAGCAACATTTGCTGAGGGAGTAGAGCGTGCTCGGAAAGAGCATGTCCCTGTAGTTTTTCATGTTATAGAAATAACTCAACCTCAAGGGCATTCAACATCAGGTTCGCACGAACGCTATAAATCCGAGGAACGTTTAGAGTGGGAAAAGGAATTTGATTGTAATAAGCGTTTTAGGGATTGGATTGTTGCCGAGAAGATTGCAACAGATAAAGAACTTGCAGTTGTAGAGGAAAATGCAACAAACGATGCCAAATCTGCTCGAGATAAAGCATGGGACGCTTATTCCACTCCAATAAAGAAAGAGCGTGATGAGTTGATTAAAATAATCGATAATCGTTCGTGCATGTGTAAGCGTGAGCATGTTGATAAGGTTGGAATTATTACAAATCAACTGAAAGCGATACAGAATCCTATTCGTAAGGATAATATGAGTTCTGCCAAACGTATTTTGCGCCATGTTTGTACCGATTGTACCATCAGAGAAAAATTACAGTCCGATTTGGAGCAATGGTTAGATCGTAATCAGAAGGATGGGTATGATAAGTATAGTTCTCATCTATACTGCGAAACCGATCGTGCTGCATGGAAGGTTAAGGAGGTTAAACCTATCTTTTCGGAAAATTCTCCAATGGTAAATGGTCGTGAGGTTTTGCGCGATAACTGGGATAAACTATTTGAGAAATATCCTTTGTTGGTATCATTTGGCGAAGATGTTGGAGGAATTGGTGGAGTAAATCAATCATACGAGGGAATTCAGGCTAAGTATGGTTTAAACAGAATTACCGACACTGGAATTCGCGAGGCAACTATTCTAGGACAAGGATTGGGACTTGCACTAAGGGGAATGCGTCCTGTGGCCGAAATTCAATATTTCGATTACTTGCTTTATGCCCTACAAACAATGAGTGACGATTTGGCTACAATACGTTGGCGAACTAAAAATGGGCAAATGGCTCCGCTAATTATTAGTACTCGTGGGCATAGGCTCGAGGGTGTTTGGCATTCCGGTTCGCCTTTGAGTATGGTAATTAATTCGATAAGGGGAGTGTATGTTTGTGTACCTCGCAATATGACGCAAGCCGCAGGTTTCTACAATACACTGCTCGAATCCGATGATCCTGCATTGGTAATTGAACCTTTAAATGGTTATCGATTAAAAGAGCGTCGTCCCGACAATATTGGTGAGTATAGGGTTCCTCTTGGAATTCCTGAGATACTAAAATCTGGGACAGATGTAACTCTTGTAACGTATGGCAGTTGTGTACGTATTGCACAGGAAGCAGTAGATCAGTTGGCAGAGTTTGGAATTTCTGTTGAACTTATCGATGTTCAAACCTTGTTACCTTTCGATTTACCAAATGTGATTTTGGAATCTATTAAAAAGACTAATCGTGTCGTGTTCTTCGACGAAGATGTTCCTGGTGGTGCTACAGCATTTATGATGCAAAAAGTTTTGGAGGAACGTAATGGCTATCAGTATTTGGATTCGACTCCAAAAACTATAACAGCCAAGGAGCATCGCCCAGCTTATACAACCGATGGCGATTATTTCTCTAATCCAAATGCCGAAGATGTATTTGAAGGTGTATATCAAATGATGAATGAGGTAAATCCGAAACGATATCCCAAGTTGTATTGATAATAGAAAACATCTGATTAAAAAATCCTCTGTTTTACTATAAAACAGAGGATTTTAGTTTTGAATTAACGTATTTTTACTGCTCAAATTTTAACTCCTGTTCTTCTAATTCTGCATCTTCTGCTTCAATTTTCTTCATTTCATCCTCGGTGAATTTTCGAATTTTGATATTGAAGGCGGCCATAAATACAGTCATGAATGGACTTATTAAATTGAAGAAAGCGTATGGAGCATAGGTTAATGTTGGAACACCAAGTACTGCGGCTTGAGTTGCTCCACATGTATTCCAAGGAACAAGTGCTGAAGTTACAGTTCCGGAGTCTTCGAGGGTTCTACTTAGTAGTTCTGGCTTTAATCCTCTTTTCCTAAATGTATTTGCGAACATTCGACCCGGGACTACAATCGAAATGTATTGATCCGAAGCCGTTAGGTTAAAGAATATGCAACTTCCAACAACCGACGCAATTAGTGAACCTGTTGATTTTGCAAAACGTATTATAGTTTCGGTAATTTTTACCAAAAGTCCGGCCGATTCCATCACTCCGCCAAATATCATTGCTGTTAAAATTAACCAAATGGTATTCATCATTCCGGCCATGCCTCTGGTTGTAAGGAGTTCTGTAATTTGAGGATTGTCTGTTTGTACTGATATTTGGCCGTACATGCTTTTCATGACTGAAATATAGGATGCTTTGGCATAGTTGTTTGTTACTCCAGAAATCTGTTCGATTAGATGAGGCTGAAGTATTATTGCAAAGATACCGCCTAACAATGCTCCAAACATTATGGATGGTAAGGGCGGCAATTTTTTAACAATAACAACTATAAGAAGAACAGGAACTAAGAATAGCCATGGAGATATATTAAATGTAGATTCTAGAGTGCCTAATGTTCCAGATATATCGGTAGTTCCTTCAAACTTATAGGTGAATCCAATTACAAGATAAATTATCAGTGTAATTAGCAGGGTAGGAGCAGTGGTGTAAACCATATACCGGATATGGGTAAACAAGTCGGTGCCTGCCATTGCAGGGGCAAGGTTGGTTGTATCGCTCAGAGGCGACATTTTGTCACCAAAGTATGCTCCCGAAATTATAGCACCTGCAACAATTGCCGAACTGTAACCCAATGCATTCCCAATGCCAAGCAATGCTACCCCAATGGTTGCAACTGTCGACCATGAACTACCGGTGGCAAGTGAAACAAGAGCACATATTACTACTGTGGCAAACAAAAATATTTTTGGATGAAGAATTTTTAAACCATAGTATATTATAGTGGGCACAACTCCACTAAGCATCCAAGTTCCAGCTAATGCTCCAATCAACATAAGTATGAGCATCGATGGCATTGCTGCACCAATGGTTTTAACAATAATATCTCTTATGCTATACCAACTATGACCTAGATAAATTGCTATTACGGCTCCTATTGTAGATGCTAGGAGTAATGCTATTTGGTTAGCACCCGAAAGTGTATCATTTCCAAAAAAGATAACATTCAGAGATAGAAACAGAATAAGAAAGATGATAGGAATAAAACCTTGTAGTAGATTTGGCTTTTTGATAGTCTTGGTCATAGGTTAAGAATTATTGTTGTCGAAGATAGCTATTTCGATTAATATCTGAATATTTTCTATTTGCTCATTATCAGAATACTGTTTGTATCTTTGGCATGATTTTAGAGTAACAGAACAGCGGTGTTTATTTTTTTGATTTCTAAAGAAGGAGGTACACCATGGAATCATCAGATAATTTAGGCTTCGATTTTTTTAAGTTTAATTTCGAGCATATTTCGCCCAAAGGTGGTCGATTATTGATTGCTCAGCCCGAACTCGCAGACCCATTCTTTAAAAGAGCAGTAATATTCCTGATTGACCATGACAAAAATGGTTCAATGGGATTTATCATCAATCGTCAGTTGAATCTGAATGTAAGTGACATTATTGTGGGGTTCCCTGATGTTGATGTTAATATCTCGGTTGGTGGACCAGTAAGTTCCGAGACCATAAATTTCTTACATACATTTGGCGATTCTGTTCCTAATTCTGTCAATATTGGGAATGGTATCTATCTTAATGGTGATATTGAGGCTATTAAGGGTTTAGCAATGGCAAATAAACTATCAAAGAGTAATTTTCGGGTATTTATTGGTTATTCGGGTTGGGGTGCAAAACAACTGAGTAAGGAGATAAAAGAGGATTCTTGGGTTGTTGCTAATTTCGATCCGAAACAGGTTATGAAGGGAGTATACGATAACTGGTATTTTGCCGTTCAGCAATTGGGTAAGCAATTTAAACCTTGGACAATCTATCCCGAAAATCCATCCTTAAACTGATCGGGAAAGGTATATTTATTTAGCGCATCAATAATTTGTTTGCTTACATTGCAGAAGTATCTGTTCTGCTTTATTCCCAACACCCAGCGTATCCCATTTATCGAGTTGGTGAGGAAAATTTCATCGCAATCGTTTAGCGTTTTTGTGGAAAAAGCAACTTGATTGTTGATTTCAAATCCTAAAGTGGGGGCAATTCTACACACATTTTCGCGCATTACTCCTGGTATGCAGCCTTCGGCTAGCGATGGTGTATAAATAGTATTGCCTCTTACAATGAATATATTAGAAGATATAGTTTCTGAAACTCTGTTCTCTTCATTTAAAATGATGCAATCATCGAGTTGATTGGCCTTTCGGAATAGCCCGGCTTTAATGTAAAGTAGCGAATTGCAACTTTTGACGGATGCCAGTAAGTTGATTGGCTTTTTAATCTCAGTATAAATGTCGAGCAAATATCCTTGCTTATTCAATTCATACATTGTTGAGTTCATTTCTTGGGTTTGAATAAGCATTCCAGCAGCATTGCTCTCGGGGGTGTAAAATCCTTCACTATCTCTAAAAACAGTTATCCTAATGCGAGCATTTCCAAAGAATCTGTTCTTATTTAGCAGTTTTGATATTATTTCGGAAATCGTTTTTTCGTTAATGAAGGCAGGAATCTCTATTTCGAGGGTTTTCATTCCTTTTACTAGGCGTGCAATATGTAGAGGAAGGTGCCTAGCCTTTGTTCCATAGGCCAAAATAGTTTCAAAGAGCCCATCGCCATAAAGGAATGACCTGTTGTTTGAGAACAAATTGGCATTGTTCCCGTCAACGATACTACCGTTTAACCATATGTAATTCTTTACATGCAATGGAAATCAACTTTTATGGGTATAAAAGTAAAGTCTTTTCAAGTAAAATTAGATTACTTTCCCGAAATATTCCTTATTCGAATTTTAAATCAGCCTTAAACTACTTAGAAAATGGAGTATTAATTTAGGATTGATTAGCAGTGGATAGATAAAGCCAAATACAGCTCCAACAAAGTGAGCATCGTGGTTTATGTTGTCACCTTCCTTTTTGCTCATGTAGTGTGTGTAAAACAGGTAAGCAATGGCGAAAAGAATTCCCGGGATAGGAATAACACCCATTAAGTATAAACTTTCCAATGGATCGAAAAAAACACAGAAAAATACAAATCCCGAAACAGCACCCGAGGCACCAACACTTTGGTAGTAGTAATCATCCTTGTGCTTTTTTAGCGTTGTAAGTGTGGCTATAATGGCTCCTCCAATGTAAAGTATGTAAAAATGGAGTATTGGGTAATCTATGTATCCGCTTATTTTAAGTTGATATAGCCAATGTTCTACTGCTTTTCCAAACGAAAAGAGAACAAACATATTAACAAAAAGATGCAAGAAGTTTGCATGAACAAAGGCGTGGGTAATAATTCTGTACCACTCTTTATTTCTGAATACTCTGTAAGGGCTTAGTAGAAGTCGTTGCATAAGATTTCTATCTCCAAAGGCAATTAAGGAGACTACAACTGTAATGGCAACAATAAGATAGGTCATAATTAATGAAGAATTTTGAACACTAATTCCTTAAGAAGTTCTCCATGATCGGTAGTATTGTTGTTAACACCTTTCGATCGCATATCGTAGTCGCGAAGGATTGCGAATATTTCAATACATTTTTTAGGATTGTACCGTTTTGCAGCATTCTCGTATTCTGCCGTGAAAAATGGGTTTACACCCAATTCACGGGCAACACTTTCTTTACTTTTATCTTTCAAAAAGTGTAATCGAAATATTTTTACAAAGTATTGATGTATTGCCGATACGGTTAACACAAATGGATTTGCTGTTGCATTATGTGAGAAATAATCGACAATTCTGTTGGCCTTTAGTACATTTTTTTCGCCAAGTGCTTTGGTTAGTTCAAAACGGTTAAAATCCTTACTAATTCCAATATTTTGCTCAATATTTTGAGTTGTAATTTGCTTGTTATTCGAAGGAAGTGTAATGATTAACTTTTCGAGTTCGTGAGATATTTTACTAAGATCGTTGCCCAGATATTCATTGAGAAGATTCGCTGCAACTAATTCAATCTTAATATCTTTTTGCTTTAGATAGTTTATTATCCAATCAGGAATCTGATAGTCGTAAAGTTTCTTCGATTCGAAAAAAACACCTTTTTGCTTAACTAGGTTTGTTACCTTGGTTAGCCTGTCAGATTTGCTTTTTCCGTCTGATTTTGGCTTATGGCAAATAACAAGAATGGTGGATGGCTGAGGGGTTTTCAGGTATATTTCAAGTTCCGGTAAGTTTTTGATATTCTGAGCCTCTTTAACAATAATAACTTGGTAGTTAGACATCATGGGGAAACGGCGTGCCGAGTTAATTACATCGGCTACAGAAATATCTTTCCCGTATATAATAGTTTGGTTAAAGGCCTTATCTGCCTCCGCAAGCACATTATCGGCAATGTAGTCCGATATTTTGTCAATATAATATGTTTCGTCGCCCGTAAGAAAGTAGATTGGCTTAAAAATCTTGTTTTTAAGTTCATCAATTATTTTAAGATACGAATCGAGTGTTACGTTTTGCTTTGCCATGAGAAATTAGAATCGAAGGTGTTTTACAGATTCGCTGTTGTTGATTAGTCGTTTCATCGATTCAATACCAATTTTAATCTGTTCTTCAACAAACAAATTATCAACCTTTTTATCGCTTGCAGTGGTTTTAACACCTTCCGAAATCATAGGCTGGTCGGTTACTAGCAATAGGGCTCCAGATGGAATTTCATTATAAAAACCTACAGTAAAAATGGTAGCTGTTTCCATATCCATAGCCATTGCCCTTGTTTTACGAAGATACTCTTTAAACTCTTCGTCATACTCCCATACTCGTCGGTTGGCTGTTACAACTGTGCCGGTCCAGTAATCGCGTTGATGGTTACGGATTGTTGATGAAACCACGCGTTGCAAAGTAAATGCAGGAAGAGCAGGAACCTCTGGAGGCATATAATCGTTTGATGTCCCTTCGTGCCTGATTGCTGCGATTGGAATTATGAAATCGCCAACCTGATTTTTCTTCTTTAATCCACCACATTTGCCAAGGAAAAGGACTGCCTTAGGTTTAATGGCGCTAAGTAAATCCATGATAGTTGCGGCATTGGGGCTGCCCATTCCAAAATCAATCATTGTTATTCCGTTTGCAGTTGCGCAGGGCATATTTGCATGAGGATTAACAATTTCCACATTATTGAAGCTAGCGAAAAGTTCAAGATAACCTCTAAAGTTGGTTAGTAAGATGTGCGAGCCAAAATCTTCCAGTTTCTGCCCGGTATATCGGGGGAGCCAATTCTCAACTATTTCTTCTTTGGTTTTCATAAGCGATGTATTTTAGATTTTTACACTAGGTAATATGTTCTTGGTAATAAAACTTACTATCATTTTAAATATATTCAGAATCATAACCTACCATTTTGGGAAAAAATAAATTTGGCAAAGATACGTCTTCCCTTTAAAAGCAAAAATAGTGTTTTTAAACATAGCAGCGAATTTTACATATTTAATTTAATAACATATTCACAATAAGCCTGTTATTAAATTTTAAAATATCTAAATTTTCTTAATAATGGCTGGATTGTAATAAAAATCAGTTAAATAGAGATTTCTCAACTTAAATATCTATATATGTTTCTTTGAATGATGTAATGTATATTTTTGCATCATGGTTGATATTGATAAAATAGTGTTGAATTTACCCTCTTACTCTTACAACTCAAGGGTGAATGGCGATGCTTTGCAAATTTTTGATTCGATACGGCGTAAGTTTGTTCAATTAACTCCCGAGGAGTGGGTGAGGCAGCACTTTATCAATTATCTAACCGAGCACAAGTTAGTACCAGCTGGACTTATTGGCGTTGAGGTTGCCTTAGTTTTGAACGGAGTAAACCATCGGGCCGATATTATTGTCTACGATAGGCAGGGTAATCCGTTGGCGGTTGTGGAATGTAAAGCCCCCGAGGTGGAGTTAACTTCTGAGGTAATAGATCAGATTGGCCGATACAATTTACACTTTAAGGCGAAGTATCTATTTATTACCAATGGGTTAAAGCATTATAGTTTGATGGTTGATTGGCATAATCGTACAATATTACCGTTGAATACAATTCCAAGTTACAAGGATATGATTGGCTAAAACTTATAATTTCAACAATTAAAAGGATGAGCGCTTTAGAGAAGTATTTTGAGAAATTCCGAAATAATATAGTAGGAATTGATGCTACCTATACAACTGTATATGGAGAGCAAAAATTGATTTATGCTGATTGGATAGCAGGCGGAAGGCTTTATAGGCCTATTGAGGACAAAATGCTCAATTTGTTTGGCCCGATGGTTGCAAATACTCATACAGAGAGCAGCTATACTGGGAAATTCATGACCGATGCTTACCATTATGCATTGCAGGAAGTTAAGCGCCATGTTAATGCCGGAAAGGATGATGTTATTGTAACCTCAGGTTTTGGGATGACCTCTGCTGTTAATAAGTTTCAGCGTATTTTAGGATTAAAGAATCACAGTTTTGTATTCGAAAACCCTAAAGAGCGTCCGATTGTCTTTGTAACACACATGGAGCATCACTCTAACCAAACATCTTGGTACGAAACTATTGCTGAAGTTGTGGTGGTTGAGCCCGATAATGGATTAATTGTATCGGCTGAAAATCTTCGCGAGGTGGTTCGGAAATATAGCGATAGACCAATGAAAATAGGATCTTTCACCGCTTGTAGTAATGTAACTGGAATAAAGACACCTTACCACGAATTGGCCAAAGTGATGCACGAAGAGGGCGGTTTATGCTTTGTTGATTTTGCGGCCTCGGCTCCATACGTCGAAATTAATATGCATCCTGCGGATCCTTTAATGAAACTTGATGCAATATTCTTTTCACCTCATAAATTTTTAGGAGGCCCAGGTGCTTCGGGTACTCTAATTTTCAACTCAAATCTGTACAAGAACAGGGTGCCCGATCAGCCCGGTGGAGGCGCTGTTGATTGGACTAATCCTTGGGGTGAGTACAAATATATTGATGATATTGAGCGTCGTGAGGATGGGGGTACTCCAGGATTCTTGCAGGCAATACGTACAGCCTTTGCTATTAGGCTTAAGGAGCAAATGGGTGTAGATAATATTGTAAAACGTGAAGAAGAGTTGGTTCAACTTGCGTTTGAAAAAACTAAAGGAATCCCAGGTTTGCATATTCTTGCAGAGAATTGCAAGAATCGTATTGGGGCAATATCATTTTATATGGAGAATATTCACTATAACTTAATAGTTTCTTTATTGAGCGATCGTTATGGAATTCAAATGAGGGGTGGATGCGTTTGTGCTGGAACTTATGGACATTTCTTGCTAAACGTCTCGAAAGAGCAGTCGCATAAAATCACCGACATGATTAACCATGGCGATTTATCGCAAAAACCGGGTTGGGTACGTTGGTCTATTCATCCAACAACAACCAATGCCGAGATTGAGTATATTGCCAAGGCACTTGCCGAAATTGCACAGAATGCTAAAGAGTGGAAGAATGAATATTCCTATTGCAAACATTCCAACGAGTTTTGCAATTTAAATCCAGAGGCCAAAAAACTTTGGGCTCCTGTTCAGCAGCATTTTGATTTAGAATAGCAAACTCTAACTTTTAGGGATTCTAGGTTTTGGATTTAGTAACTGAAGCATTACTTCATCTTCCCATCCAGTTCGGGATTTAAGCCATGCTTTTTTTACACCAATTTCCTCGAATCCCTTATTCTTGAATAGTTGAAGACTTTTTGGGTTTGCTGAGGATATATTACAGTATAGTTGATTTAACTGTATAACCTCAAAGCTGTATCGAATAAGTACATTGAGTGCTTCTGATGCATACCCTTTTTTTCTATACTCTGCATTGGCTATAAGAATTCCCACTCCTGCTCTTAAATGGTAAGGATCAAAATCAAAAAGATCAATTAGCCCTACAGGAATATTCATCAATGAACTTTGATCTTTTGCTTCAATAATAAGCCGTAATTGTTTGGTTTCCCATATATCGAGATGCGCAGTTTCAATATATTTCTTTAGGACAAAACGAGAGAATGGCGTGATGGTATTGCTCACTTTCCAAATCTCCATGTTATTTTCCCACGAATAAAGTACTTCAATATCTGATATTTCTGGCGCTCTGAGTTTTACTACATTGTTTTCTAAAATATTCTCACCCATTATTTCTCCATTATTTTATCTTAACCACCATAGCGTTAGGGAATCCAAGCGAATATATCTTTTCCAGTTGTTTTTGTGCTAGTTCTTTTGTTGTGAAGTTGCCAAAGTAATACCTGTAAAGTTCATCGTCGCCCTTTTCTTCAATTGGCTTAAATCCTCGAAATTTGCTACTGTTTACTTGCGACTCGCTTGTCATTAATAGAATAGTGTAAACTGCATCACCAACTCTCTGTTGCTGTTCGGTTTGTATTAATCGTTGTAATTCCTGCTCACTAACTAAAGTAGCATCGGGAAGGTTCATGTCTATTATTTTATTGAGTGTAGCAATTGCTTTCGATTTGCTTGTAAATGAGCCAATGTTGATAAAAACTGCAGAGCCTATATCTGTTCTGCTCGAATTTGTGTTGAGTGCCTTTTCTATATCTTTAATTGTTTCAGAATTGAATTCATCGCCGGGTTTAACTAGTAGAATTGTGTAGGTTAGGTTCTGAGGTTTTAGATTTTCGGGAACGTCAACATTGTCAATTTCAACACTCTTATTGCCGCTAAAAATTCTGATGCTGGCTCTGCGGTTTAGACTTCGGCCAACGGGGTTATCGCTACCGTCTGGATTAACATTTGATGCAACGCATGAAAGTGCTCCTAAACCCTTAACAATAAATCGACGTCCATTAATTCCTTTGTTGGTTAGGTAATCTACAACGGATTTGGCTCTTTTCGACGAGAGTTTGAGATTATACGCAGGAGAGCCTTTACTATCGGTATGGCCACAAACCTCGATGTATAGCGATGGGTTTGCCTCCATTAGATTGTAAACCTTTTCCAGTTCGAATTTTGAATTGCGGGTTAATGCATAGCTATCGAAATCGAAAAGGATATTCTTAATTTTTAGCGCTAAACCTTGCGTTACAAGATTTGGCGTTAAAACTAGATTTATAGGGAATGTAGCTTGATTATAATTTTCGGGAATGAAAATGTTAACAGGAGACATATCGTAGAATTTGCTGACAGTTTCAACAATATAGGTTCCTGGTTTTAATGTTGTTCGGAACTCTCCATTTTGGGTAGATGGTTTAAGCCGAATAATTTCCTCGGGTGATTGGGTCCTTTTTATAGTAACGACAATACTGTCGGAACCTAAATCGGCATCATCGCTCAATGTTACCTTTCCCGCAATATTTATAGGAATATTGGTAATGTTTGGTTTAATCTCAACTTTATATATTTCGAAGTATGTTTCCAACTCATTGCTAACTAGTGGCATTAGTGCAGTTACGCTATCAATAGGAAAGTAGTAAAATTCATCGTCGGGAGTATTTATGGGATATCCCATGTTTATGGGAACTGACCATTTATTGTCGGGAAGAAGTTTGGAGTAGAATATGTCGAATCCACCCATGGTGTTATGTCCTTGCGATGCAAAGTAGAGCGTTTTTCCATCGCTCGAAAGGATAGGGGATTCTTCATTATATGGAGTATTGATAATTTCTAGATTTTTAATGTTTCCCCATTCGCCATTCGGCATTAAATCGGCAATGTAGATATCCAAGCCACCCAGCCCACCTTTCCTGTTCGATGTAAAAAGTAGATGTTTGCCATCAACAGAGAACGACGCAAATGTTTCCCAGTCTTTCGAAGTTATTTCGTTGCTGAATTTTTTTACAGGCTGCCATTTTCCATTTACAAAATTTGAGTAGTAGATATTGCCTCTTGAGTTATCATTTCTGAAAATTAGCAGTGTTGTTCCATCGTAGTTAAGCGATGTGGAATATATTTCTCCTTCAACAACAAGGTCTAACGTTATATTGGTAGGTGTACTCCATTTCTCGTTGTCTTTCTCGCAGAAGTATATTGCGCTATAGAATTTTTCTTTAACAGTGAAGACCATTCTTTTTCTATCGCCCGATAAAACCGGATAGTTTGAGTTTTTATTACGTTCTGGAAATGGAACAAATTTTTCGGTTTCTATTTTTATGGGTTTAGTGATGAATCCTTTTGCATTTATACAAGCCTCAATTTCCTGATTTACATAGTCTAAGTTGTAAACATCCTTAACGTCTAATCTATCCTTGAATTGCTCGAATTTTTCCAGAGCCTTATCGGGTTTGTTGCTAACCATATAGGCTTCACCTAAATGGAAAATGGCGATGGTAGGAGCATGAGTTTCTTTGTACGATCCCTCATTATATTTTGTCGTGATGTTTTTGGTTGCTTGTTCCAGAAAAGGAATCGCTTTGTATTTTATCCCGGGTATGTTTAAGTAACATTGACCAAGGCGGAAGTTGATATTGGCATTAGTCGAGTCCATTCCATATAATTTGCGGTATAGTGGAAGAGCTTCGCGATAATCCTGCATTAAGAAGTAGTATTCGGCATCGGTAAAAGTTTGCTTGAAATCATTATTCTGAGCTGTGGTTGTTCCTAAAATGCTTAGGTTAAATACAGTAAATAGTACTGTCTGACGGATTATTCGGGCAGTTTTGGATTCTAGAAATTCCATAAGCTTAGTTTTCGGATATTCTCCATTAAAAAATCTAAAAAGCAATAACAAGCAAATTTAAAATAAATTAGTAATAATGGTTAATAATGTTTTAAACAGTTTAATTGATTGATTTATATCGAAATAAAAAAAGGAAGTTCTATTATTGAACTTCCTTCGATATACTTAAAGTATTTGCTAATTACCAACTTCCACCGGCACCGCCGCCGCCAAAACTTCCACCTCCGCCACCGCTGAATCCTCCAAAACTACCAGATCCTGAAGAAAAGTCTCCAAAACCGCTACTTCGGCCACCTCCGCCAAGCATACTCATTGCAATCCAGAACGGAACACTTCTTCCTAGAGCACTAGAGTTGGCTCTTGAATGCTTGCCCATAGAGAGTATTATGATGAGAAAGAAAACAACAACAAAAATAATTCCTGCAATTGGCGATTCGCCTTTTTGGTATTGCTTTGCAGTATATTTTCCCAGAGCCAAATCTATTATTACATCGGTTGCGGCATCTAGGCCAGCATAGTAGCTGTTTTGTTTGAAATTAGGAATCATCTCATTGTCAACAATTCTATTGGCAATTGCGTCTGGAATGATTTCTTCCATTCCATAACCCGTAGCAATGAATGCCTGGCCGCGTTCATTCCCAATTCTTGGCTTTATAATAATAACAACTCCGTTGTTTATACCTTTTTGTCCAACTTTCCATTTTTCTCCAATTCTAAAGGCATAGTCGGATATGTCGTAACCCTGTAAATCGTTTACAATTACAACATAAATCTGTGTAGATGTAGTATCGTGGTATGCTCTTAGTTTCGATTCAAGTCTGCTCCATTCGTCATGGTCGAGTAATCCTGCAAAGTCATTAACCAATCGGGGCGGATTCATTGGATCAGGCACCTCTTGGCTCAGAACATGGCTGCTAACGAATAGTGATACAATTAAAAGGAAATTACTTATTATTCTGTTCATGGCTTTATGTTTATGTGCTATCCGAAAGAGATATTATTCTCTAGTTCGTTTATATCATCATCCTTGTAAGGAAAATATTTTTTAAGTTGCTCTCCAGCCATTGTAATGCCTGTTACTAGGCCTTCGGTAAGATTATTTTCTTTGAATTTTTCGAGCATTGCCAATTTTGTGCTTTCCCAGAAATTTTCTGGAACTTGAGTATTAATTCCAGCATCGCCAATTATTGCAAATTTATGGTCTTGAACTGATAGATACACCAAAACACCGTTGCGAAGTTTTGTTTTATGCATTTTTAGCATAGCAAAAGTCTTTGCTGCTTGATCGAGAACATCGCCTTTACAGGCCAAATCGATATGTACTCTAATTTCTCCCGATGTACTTAATTCTGCTTGTTCAATTGCTTCAACAATTGACTTTTGCTGTTCAGGAGTGAAATAGTCTTTTGGTTTCATTGTATTTAGTTTTAGTTGGGGCTCTAAATTGATTTATTAGGCTATAGGTCAAATCTTTTTCCTATAGCCTAATTGCCCTTAGTCTAATTTACCGATTACGAGTTCTTTCCGAAGTCAACTTTTGGAGCTTTTTCTGCGCCAGCTTCGGCTTCGAAGTATGCTTTCTTTTCGAATCCAAAAATGTTAGCCCAAATATTTTTAGGGAATTGTCGAATGTATGTGTTATAATCCTGAGCCATTTCATTGAACTTTCTACGTTCTACAGCAATTCTGTTTTCAGTACCTTCCAGTTGTGCTTGTAGATCAAGAAAGTTTTGATTTGCCTTTAAATTAGGGTATTGTTCAACAACTACCATCAATCTCGATAAAGCGCTACTAAGTTCGCCCTGTGCTGCTTGAAATTGCTTCATGCTTTCGGCATTTAAGTTTTGAGGGTTGATGTTAACCTGAGTTGCCTTTGCCCTTGCTTCGATAACCTGAGTAAGCGTTTGCTGCTCGAAATCGGCATAACCTTTAACGGTATTTACAAGATTAGGAATAAGATCCAATCGACGTTGGTATACATTTTCAACATTTCCCCACTGCGATGTAACAGCCTCATCTTTTTGAACCATGTTATTGTATGATCCTTTGATGGATGAGTAAATAATAATTACTAATATGGCTATTACGCCAACAATAATCCAAGTTTTGTTAATTTTCATAGTTGTGAGATTTTTGATTTTATTATTGTCGCTTTCCAAATATAGTTTAAAAAAATGAGGAAATGACATATGCATTTCTCTATCTCAAAAAGTATGCTCAACAATTCGTTATATGTTGTTTAACGATATTTTGCGCTGCCCGAAATCGATTTAAATATGTAATTTTGTAGTACTAAGAATAATAAATGTAACTAAAACATATGACACGCGAAGAGTTTCAAAGGCTAATCCTACAAGGGATTCCCGAGGAAATCCCAGCAGCAAAGCCATGGGATCCTACAGTTAACCATGCACCTAAACGAAAAAAAATTCTAACTACCGACGAAAAAAAATTGGCAGTTAAAAATGCGCTGCGCTATTTTCCGCCAAAACATCATGCCGTTTTGGCAGAGGATTTTGCTCAAGAGTTAGAGGAATACGGCCGAATTTACATGTATCGTTATCGTCCCGATTATAAAATTTATGCTCGAAGCATTTACGATTTTCCTCATAAATCAATACAAGCCGCATCAATTATGTTGATGTTGAGCAATAATCTCGATTATGCAGTTGCTCAGCATCCTCACGAGTTGATTACTTATGGAGGAAATGGTGCTGCTTTCCAAAATTGGGCCCAATACCTGCTTACCATGAAGTATTTGGCCGAAATGACCGATGAACAAACCTTGGTGTTATATTCAGGTCATCCAATGGGACTTTTCCCATCGCATAAGGATGCTCCTCGTGTTGTGGTTACCAATGGAATGATGATTCCAAACTATTCGAGCAAGGACGATTGGGAACGTTATAATGCATTGGGTGTAACTCAGTACGGACAAATGACCGCTGGATCGTTTATGTATATTGGTCCTCAGGGAATTGTGCATGGAACTACCATCACAGTAATGAACGCTGGTCGAAAAAGACTTAAAGCGGGAGAAACCGATTTACGTGGAAAAATATTTGTATCGTCAGGCTTAGGCGGAATGTCAGGAGCACAGCCTAAGGCTGCTGTTATTGCTGGAGTAGTTGGCGTAGTTGCCGAGGTTAATCCAAAAGCAACTGAAGTTCGTCATAGCCAAGGTTGGGTCGATGAGGTATTCACTAACTTAGATGAGATGATTCCTCGTATTCGTCAGGCTTCCGCCAATAAGGAGGCTGTGTCGTTGGCTTATCTTGGAAACATTGTTGATTTATGGGAACGACTTGTTGAGGAAGATATTCCAGTTGATTTAGGTAGCGATCAAACCTCATTACATAATCCATTTGCAGGTGGTTATTATCCTGCGGGATTAACATTTGAGGAATCGAATAAGATGATGGCTGAAAATCCAGAACTTTTCAAGGAAAAGGTTTACGAAAGTTTACGCCGTCATGTAAAAGCAGTTAATGCAATGACTGCTCGTGGTATGTATTTCTTTGATTATGGAAATGCTTTCCTGCTTGAGAGTAGTAGGGCTGGGGCTGATATTCTGAAACCCAATGGAGATTTCATATACCCGTCGTATGTTCAGGATATTATGGGACCAATGTTTTTTGATTACGGATTTGGTCCATTTCGTTGGGTATGTACATCGTCGGATCCTGCCGATTTGGCGAAATCTGATGCAATTGCAATCGAAGTATTGGAGAATATTGCAAAAACAGCTCCTGCAGAAATTCAGGGACAACTATACGATAATATCCATTGGATTCGCGAGGCTGGTCAAAACAAGTTGGTTGTTGGATCTCAGGCTCGAATTCTTTATGCCGATTCCGAAGGCCGTATTAAAATAGCAGAGGCGTTTAACAATGCAATTCGCGATAAGAAGATTTCTGCGCCTATTGTGTTAGGCCGCGATCATCATGATGTATCAGGAACAGATTCGCCATATCGCGAAACCTCCAATATCTACGATGGATCACGCTATACTGCCGATATGGCTATCCACAATGTAATTGGCGATTCGTTCCGTGGAGCCACTTGGGTGTCTATCCACAATGGTGGTGGTGTTGGCTGGGGTGAAGTTATGAATGGCGGCTTTGGAATGACCTTAGATGGAACACCCGAGGCCGATCGTAGATTAAAATTAATGTTGCTTTGGGATGTAAATAACGGTATTGCTCGTCGTAGTTGGGCTCGCAATGAGGAGGCTATTTTTGCCATTAAACGCGAGATGGCTCGAACTCCAACACTTAAGGTTACAATCCCAAATATTGCAGACGATAGTATTATTGATAGAGTGGTGAAGGGTTAATCCCCTTCACTGCTTCACAAAATTTTAACTATGCCAAGAAATATTATTACATCGATATTAGTGCTGTTATTTGTAGTTTTAGGCAGCAGTTGCGAGAAATCGGGCAATTCAGATGGACTTGTTGGAACGTGGAGGTGTAGTGAAACTTATTCGGGTAATAGTTATCGAACCTATAATGTAATTATCGATCAACTAAGCGATAAGGATTCCACAATGTTTGTTATTTATAACATGTATAATATTGGAATGGATTTCGAAACCTATGCGCAGTTGAGCGATTCTGTTTTTTCCATAATAAGTGGTAGCAATCCGATGTATATTCTTGGAGGAACAGGAAAATATACACCAAGTACGCAAACGATAGAGTGGACTTATTCCATTTCGGGTGGGATAAATGATCCTGTTGTTATTGCTACTTATGAGAAAGATTAATCGAAAAGAAGTTTGTAGGGACGGTCTAGCGTTTTTGTTAGTGAGACTAGATTGATGTTTCTTGACAACCTTAGCGATTCTCGTCCCTCAAAATAAATTAGAATTGTAGGGAAGGAGAATACTGTAAGTCCAGCGCAAAGTTCCAAGGATTCGTTTGCATTAACAACGTATAAGGGTATTTTTGGAAAGTCTGATTTAAGCAATTCGTCGAGTTTTGGAAGGAGAACATTGCATACTCCACATGCTTGCGAATGAAAGTAAATAGCAACTCCTGGGTTTCCAGTTGCTTCATCAAAATCATCCTTATTTTTTATTACTCTTATCATTTAAAGTAACTCCCGTTATTAAGCATTACCAAAGTGCAGTTGAACACTACTTCAATTCCATTTTCTCGGGCTTTTTGGAGTAACTCGGAATTCTCGGTTCCTGGATTAAAAATAATTCGCTTCGGCTTTAATCCAATTATGTAATCGATATATGAATTTAAGTTTTGAGGATTCAGGTATAGCGTAACGGTATGAATGTCGATAATATCGATTTTTTTAGAGACAATTTTAACTTCATTAACCTCACTATCTCTCGCTCCAATAGCAAAAACTTCTACATTATTTCTCAGCAAACTCTTAATGGCAAGTAATGAGAAACGTCCCTCTTTACTGCTTGCGCCAAGCACTAATGTTTTGTAATTGGTCGAATCCATGGTGGTTATTCTTTTTCTAAAAGTATAACAGCATATGCCGAAACACCCTCTTCGCGTCCCGTAAAACCAAGTTTTTCGGTAGTAGTTGCTTTAATTGAGATATCTTCCTTTGAGATATTAAGAACGCTTGCAAGTGTTCTTTGCATTTCGGGAATGTAATCTTTTACTTTAGGTTGCTGTAGGCATATCGTAGAATCGATATTCCCAATCCGATAGCCTTTTTCAGCTATTAGGTCAAGTGTTTTCTTAAGTAATATTTTACTGTCGATTCCCTTTAACGAGGGATCATTATCTGGAAATTGATTTCCAATGTCTCTTAAATTAGCAGCTCCGAGCATTGCATCGCAAATGGCGTGTATAAGCGTATCGCCATCGGAATGACCAACCGATCCTTTAGTGTGATTTATACGAATACCTCCCAGCCAGAATTGATACCCTTCTTCAAGTCTGTGTACATCATATCCAAAACCTACCCTTATCTTCATCAAAAGAAATTTTAGAATAAAGAATAAGGCCAAAGTTAATAGAAATTAATTTCTATTAATAATTGATAATTAACAAGCGTAGTAAAGGTTATTTCTTTTTACCGGCTCTTGCAGGTTCAAAATCGAAGGATAGTGAAAACCTTAATGTATTTGCCATTGGGCTATTGAATCCTCCCGATGGGATAAGGTATGCAAAATCGATATTAAAGATATTATACTTTAAGCCAGCACCAAGTGTGAAGTACTTTCTGTTTCCTTTGTACTTGTTTTCGTAGAAGTAACCAGCCCTAAGCGCAAATTGCTTTGCATACCAGTACTCAACACCAGTAGAGTAGGATATTTCCTGCAATTCCTCTTTCATACCGTCGGGGGCATCGTAAAACGATTGAATCATCCCCTGAACTATGGATACGTTAGGATCTTTTCCTGCTACTATAGTTTCTTCTCCATCGACAGTTGCATAAACAGGAGGTGTTGGTACTAAAAGTTTGTTTGCATCAAGAGAGAACGAGATAGTGTTATACTGATCGTAATTTATGGTAATTCGTCCACCCAGACGCATATTGATTGGAATAAAATCTTTAACAGCATCATCGTTATAGGATAGTTTCGAACCAATATTCGAGATGTTTGCACCAAAGGCCATTTCTCCATTTTTCCCATCGAGCCGAACTGGATGCTGGAAATACATAGCGATATCGGCAGCAAATGCTGTTCCTGCTTTTGCCGAGGCTTGACCTTGTTGTGTGTACCCTCCCGTTAAATCGGAGCGGATGTAGCGGAATGCAAGTGCACCCGAAATGTAATCCGAAAATTTACGGGAATATCCAAAGTCTAACGCAAACTCATTAGGATTGAAGGTTGTCATTTGTTGACCTGTTGTATTGGTAAAATAAACTTCACCCATTGCAAAGTAACGCAATGAACCACTGACCGTCTGTAAATTATCAACTTTATAGAATCCTGCTAAGTAAGTTAAATTTATATCATCAACTAAGTTTCTTAACCAAGGAGTGTAGGAGAATGACACTCCCCATTTTTTGTTTAGGAAGGGATATTTTGCTGGATTCCAGTGTTGAGCGTTTGCATCGGGTTGAGTTGCTGCGCCTATATCTCCCATGGCACCAGCTCTAGAATCGGGAGCAATGGTTAAAAAAGGAACTGCGACTTTAAGTGCATTATATCCACCCCCAAGAGAATCAACACTAACCTGTCCCAAAAGTCTTCCCGAAATAGCAATAAGTAATACTATACTAACTGTCTTAATTAATGATTTGAACATAGAATAAATTTTTAAGCGGCAAATTTAATGATTTGTTGATAACAATTTCGTTAACGATAAATTATAAAAAATATTACCTCATTATTAAAAGTTTTTGTTGGAGTTGGGCTGATTGACCATCAGACGATTTTACAATCAGCCTGCATATATACATACCTCGTCCAAGTCGGCTGCCATTACAGTTTAATCCATCCCATGTTATTGGGCCAATTCTATAATTGCCACTATTTTTTTCGTTATAAAATAATGTTTGAACGAGCATTCCTGAAAAATTGAATATCTGTATTTCGATGTTGAAATCAGCATCGGGTTGATTATGCTCAAAATACATTGAGGTATTATCGTTAAAAGGATTTGGGTAGCTGTAGAAGTTTTTAATTATGAGTTTATTGTCTGATATTACATTAAAAGTGATTTCTGCTTCGGAGCTGTTATTGTATATGTCCCATGCTTTTACCTTTAATTTTTTTTCTCCTTCGGATAAGTTTGATAGTTGGTATTCTACAGAGCCCTTCTTAAAATTGTTTTGCTCGGATTGGTAATAGTTGTTTAGGTTAAATTTTTGATCATCATCGTCTGTTGCCGACAAAGTTGCCATTAAATCGTGACCAATTCCTATCCCAGTTGTATTAATTCCACTTTCGTCGGATAGTTTAATGAGAAATTTTGGGTTTGGATCGCATATTCCACCATCCTTAAAATTTTCATCGTTTAAATATATTTCGATTTCAGGCCCAGTATTGTCTTCTGCAGGATTATCGCATATTCCACCTACAATTATCGATTCATTATTGCCTAATGCCGATTCCTGTGAGTCGGTAGCAAACAGGCTAATTCGTCCGGATCCGTACTGATAGTTAATATCTTTAGGAAGAATAAAATCTATATTGAAGTATCCATTCTCAACATCAGCATCACCTTTATATAGTATGTTTTCTCTTAAAGAAAAAGTCATAGTGCTTCCGCCATCATTGGCAAGTGTTGTAATCTCCTTTTCCTTATCGTACAAAGTAATAGTGGCTGTTCCTGAGTAATTATTGTCTACATTTCCACTAAAATCAACAATTCTTCCAGTTAAATTGATTTCACTTAGAGCTTTTAATGTATCAATTGGTTCGGAGATTGATGTGTTGTTAACTGTAAGAAGTTCAATTTTCTTTTTAGGATACCGAAGTTTTAGAGCAGGATCACCTAATAATGAGAAATTTCTTTTATTATACCCAGTTCCCGATAAGTTTTTGGTTATCTTAACCAAATCGCCTAGTGTATAGTAAGTGTTATCGGAGCCAGTTCTTGCAAAGATATTCTTGATAAAATTATAGTTTAGCGTGAAGTTGGGATTGGAGTATACCAGTCTTGTTGTTGATAACAATGCAACGCCTGCACCTTTTGGCGAAAGAAGTATCCACTCGCCTGTTGACGTAAGACTGTAATCATCATAGCGACTGAATTCGCAGGTTGCAGTTACGAATAGTGAAAGCGATTTGTAGTTTTTCCACGATAAAACATCATCGAGCATTACAACTTTCTCGTGAGCCAACCATCTTTCGTTCCCGTGGCCTGTATAGTTTATCAGTAATGCTCCGTTATTTACCATTGTATTTATAGCATCGGTAACATCAGGATAACTATTTCCGCCTGATGATGATTCTTGATTATAGGCATCAAAAAATATCTTATTGACATTATAGTCGGGATGGTTTGTTCTAACATAGTCGGCCAGGGTGTTGGCATCCTGCATATGTATATTGCTATCTTCGTCATCGCCAATAAAGCAGAGTTGACTTTGCCAGTTACCAATATTGTCGGTACTTGTGTACTGCTTAATTTTATTCACAACAACTTCGGCTTCTTCTGCGGTTTTTGCAGGAATTCGACCAACCCCAATGTCCATCAAGCCAGATGCTTCACCTTCATTTTCATCGAGTAGTCCAAAAAAATCATCGGTAACAAAAGATTGTGTTTTGTTAATTGACCGTTCCGATTGGTAGGTGAGTACGTAGTTTGTATTATTGCTTTTAGTTGAGATATTATCGTACGATCCATCACCAAAAAGCAGTAAATATTTTGGGTATTCATTTTCGTTTGTAGCACGTTGATATAGCATTCGCATTAAGTTTCGAATTGCACTAACATCTGGATTTCCCGACGAAAATTCGTTGTAAACCTGCTCATTGGTTACCACAGCAACGCTTAATCCATCATTCTGCTCATGAATATTGGCCAGTTCTTGGGCGTATGAAATAAAATTGGGATGAGTTACAATCACCATATCGGGTTGATTTAGCCCATGTAGATTCTGATTGGTTACACTGCCAATAAAATCAACACTTAAGGCTGAACTTGGGTCGAATGCAATGAATTGCCTTAAGCTATCGGTCGATTGCTTAAACGATAGAGTGCTTCCAGCAATTTGCGTTGAAACTCGTTTAGTTTGGTTGATATCGGTAACATCCCACACTTGAATATTTTGATTTGCATTTTGAACGTTGAATTGAGTGATATTTCCTGTTCCAACCGATTGATTGTCGCGAAACAATAACTGAGAATTATTATACGACAGCATTTGTCTAGCATTAACCGATATAAAATCGAGCCAGCCAACCGATGCCGAGTTCGATTTATTGTAGGTTAGGTCCAGTTGTAGGTTACCATCAGGAATGGTTGATGTATAAACCTTGCTTCCAACCGAAGCTACATCGGCAAGATCATCACCAATAGATACGCTGCTTATGTAAAGTGTTCCAAGACTGACGGAGTTAACTTTTAAGGAAAAACTACTGGATGTTGAGGAACGAGCTGCGGCTCTTAACCATACTTTTAGATTACTGCCAACCTCTGGGTTTGATAGTTTTGTATTATAACTTAGAGTTGATGTTAGATCAAATGTTTCGCCAAACCACTCTCTTCCCGATTTTACCAAATTAGTATCGTTCTGTTCAAAAGTAACGATAGCATCGTAGGCGCTTGCAGTATGAGTTGTTAGTTCGCTGGATTGATTTAAAGTGGTAATTAAATTTTGAGGTTGATCGGTTGTTGCAAAGTAATGTATCTCTGTAGCGTAAGGATGTATTTCCCACATCCACATGCCTACCGATGAATCGTATTTTAATGTTTTGACACCTTCTGCATAGAACAGGATATAATCGCCTTGGTTAAAAATGCCATCGGATCCTTTCTCAATATATATAGGTATAGAATTGAGATCATCGGGAGACCTTTCGTTATTCATATAGGGCAATTTTTTTCCACCATTGCCCCATATACTAATGTTTGATAGATTACTTAAGCCGTATGACTGAAGTTCAGAATAGGTTATCTTGTATATCCCATTATCTTTTACACTTAATTTTACCCAATTACCGCTGCTTAGTAAAGAGTTTGTTTTTGTTGATTTACTCGATTTTTTAATGGATTTGCTATTTGTTTCTGTGCCATTAATTACAATCTCAAATGATAAAAGCTTTTCGAACGCTCCATTTTCTGTTTTTCTAATGACAGGAACAGTAAGTTGTATATAGTCTTTACCAGATTCTGTTGATCTTATATATTGATAGTTTTGATTCTCAAAAAGGTCTGCTTTCTGTACGAGTTTTTTTTCAGATTCCTCTATTATTTCCCATTTTTCTTCTTCAATGTCGAGAATGATATTATTATCTGCGTAATTATCTATTTTAATTAGTTCAAAATAGGAAGGAGCCATTGTTTGTGGATTTAAATAAATGGCATTTTCAAACCATAAATAATTATTTCCGTTAAAGTTGTTGGATTGGCTTTGTGTAGGCCATTCAATTTTACGGTCTAAAGTTATTTGTGAAAAAGTTATGTTAAAACAGAAAACTAGAAATAATGTGGTTACAATCAGTCTCATTGTCGAAAGTTAAATTCTATTGCAAATAAACAAAACTTTATTTTACCTTTACCATGTTAAATAGTATAACAATAAAAACGGAAAAAGGTAGTTGTTATTATCATAAATTTATTGCCTTGACTCACTAAATGATAAGAAGATTTCGAATCGCAATTTGTTTGTTTTTTTTAACATTTTTAGGCACAAATTTGTTTGGGCAAGATCCCGTTTTTTCTCAGCTTTTCTTCAATCCACTCTATTTAAATCCTGCTTATGCTGGAGCAAGTAAGTATATCCGATTTGGAATAATATATCGTAATCAGTGGACTGTACTTGATATGCCTTACTCAACTTACGGTGTAAGTTACGATAGAACAATACATTCCATTAAAAGTGGTATTGGGTTTAATATTGTTTCTGATGTAGAGGGGCAAGGCGTTTTCACAAGAACAACATTAGATGCAATATATGCATATGGTGTTGAGCCTACGTATAATTCACATCTTCGTTTCGGATTGCAGACAAGTGCAATTATGCGAAGCCGAAATTATTCGGGATTGGTTTTTCCAGATATGATAGACGTTGGTGGTGATGTTTCCGGATCATCAGATTATGCTGGTGCTACATCGTGGAATTACGATTTTAGTTTAGGAGTTGCAGGCGATTGGGAAAATGTTTATGGAGGCATTGCAGTACATCACATTCTACAGCCAGTTGAGGCTACTTATATGGGTCAAGATGCATATATTCCTCGCAAATATACAGTTCATTTAGGAGCAGATTTCAACCTATATAAATGGTATAAGTTTAAGGAGGTGTTGGTTTTTTCACCTAACGTTATATACATACAGCAGGATGATTTTAATCAATTGAACTTAGGCTTTTATTTTTCTAGGCACCGTATTGTTGCTGGACTTTGGCTTAGAGAAAATTTAAGTATGAATAGTCATTCATTTATTCTGACCGCAGGTTATTCCGACGATGTTTTCCGTATGGGCTATAGTTATGATTTTAGCGTTTTTCAGCATGGGTTTAGGGGATTACCAACATCTTCGCACGAGGTAACCTTAGGGTGGAATTTTGAGTATAAAAAGGGTAGACGAAAATATAGGTACATAAAATGTCCGAAATTTTAGTTTTTTACGTTACATATTATAGATTTGATTGAAATTCTTTATATATTTGAGATTGTTTTAAGTGATAAAAATAAATAGCTATGAGCTTAAAGTATAATACATTAATTATAGCCCTTGCTGGTGTTTTTGGGCTAACCTCTTGTGGATTACTAGGAAAGGGAGGTGGCGGTGCTAACTCTTCATCTAAAACCGGATGGGCCTATAACTCTATGGAGGAAGGCGGATTTGAAGTTGTAACGGATTGGAGACCTGAGGCTGGTCCAGGATTGGTATTTATCGAGGGTGGTACATATATTATGGGCAGAGTTGAACAAGATGTTATGTACGATTGGAATTCAGTACAACGAAGAGTTACTGTTACATCATTTTATATGGATGAAACAGAAACTTCAAATGTTGATTGGAGAGAGTATTTACACTGGTTAAAGCGAGTTTATGTTGATTATCCCCAAGTCTTCAAGAATGCATTGCCCGACACATTGGTTTGGCGTTCTCCTCTTGGGTACAATGAGCCTTTTGTAACAGACTATTTCCGTCATCCAGCATATAATGATTATCCTGTTGTAGGTATTAGTTGGTTGCAAGCCAATGATTATTGCCAATGGAGAAGTGATCGTGTAAATGAAATGATGCTTGTTCAAAAAGGTATTTTAGAGTTAGAGTTAGGACAAAAAAATGAAGATAATTTTAACACCGATGCTTATTTAGCCGGTCAATATACAGGAAAAGTTAAAGAAAATCTTCCTAGTTTAAATCCGGAGCAACCAGAAGGTCGTCCTGTTAGATTTGAGGATGGAATTCTTCTTCCAAAGTATCGACTCCCGACTGAGGCTGAGTGGGAATTTGCAGCGTCAGGCCTAGTTGGAAATACTTATGATGAGCGCATGGTTGAGCGTAAAATCTATCCATGGAATGGACATAATGTCCGCAATGCAGCTGCTAGTGACCGTGGTAAAATGATGGCAAACTTTGTAAGAGGACGTGGTGATTATATGGGGTTGGCTGGTAATTTGAATGATGAGAATGCATATCCTGGCCCCGTTAAATCTTATTGGCCTAACGATTATGGTTTATATTGTATGGCTGGTAATGTTAACGAATGGGTTATGGATGTTTATCGTCCTCAAAGTTCAGAGGATTTTGATGAAGTAAGACCTTATCGTGGTAATGTATTTAAAACGCCATTAGATGAAAATGGTCAATTTGCTCGCAAGGATAGTTTAGGTCGTATTCCATTCCGTGAAGTTACTGAGGAAGAGGCTGCAAACCGTAGAAATTACAATAAGTCTTACTATGTAAACCATAAGGATGGGGATGTTGCTTCTTCGCTAAACTATGTTGAGGGTGAGACCATGAAGGAAAAGAATTCCAATGCCATGTATGATCAAGGAAAGATAGATCTTAAGAACAATGGAATGACTACATTGGTTAATGACCATGTGAGAGTGTATAAAGGTGGATCTTGGAGAGATAGAGCGTATTGGTTAAGCCCAGGAACACGCCGTTATCTTGATGAGGCAGCATCTACAAACGATATAGGATTCCGTTGCGCAATGGAGGCTGTTGGTGCTCAATCTGCAAGGAAAAGAGGCGAATAATACAACTACAAAAGAGATAATCGCAAAAAACCTCATATTTTTATGAGGTTTTTTCTTTTAAATACTTACCACGATGGTACAAGAACTTTACAAGAAATATTTAGAAAATCCAATAGTTACTACTGATAGTCGGAGTGTTCCAGTAGGCTCGCTTTTTTTCGCACTTAAGGGCGATAATTTCGATGGAAACAGGTTTGCAAAAGGTGCATTGGAGGCTGGCGCTTCTGTTGCAATAATAGATGATCCTAATTATTGTACCGATGGATGCGTTTTAGTGGATAATGTATTGAAAACTTTACAGCAGTTGGCCAATTATCATCGAAAAAAACTTCAAGCAAAGATTATAGGTATAACTGGAAGTAATGGAAAAACCACTACAAAAGAGTTGTTGGCAGCGGTTCTATCAATGAAATATAATGTATATGCCACAAAAGGAAATTTAAATAACCATATTGGAGTTCCTTTAACTTTACTCTCTCTTCCGAAACAAACCGAAATTGCAATTATTGAGATGGGGGCTAATCATCCGGGTGATATAAAAGAATTGGTCGATATTGCAGAACCAGACTTCGGTTTGATTACTAATATAGGAAGAGCGCATTTGGGCGGATTTGGATCATTTGAAGGGGTCGTGAATACGAAAGCCGAATTGTATGAATTTATTGCTCGTAATAAAGGAAACGTATTTTACAATGACTCAAATTCAATTCTAAAGGAATTGATAGGAAAGTTTAATCTCGAGCACAATAGTATTGCTTATAGTAGTATTTGTTCCAATTTTGAAATTACTCATCGTGCAGATAATCCATTCCTTTCATTAGGTATTACAGTTGAAAATAAAACATTCGATATTAACACTTCGTTGGTTGGCGATTACAATAAGGAGAATGTATTGGCTTCATTTACCGTAGGACGTTTTTTTGATGTTAGTACTGATAAAATAAAAGAGGCAATAGAACAGTACACTCCAACGAATATCCGATCGCAATTTCTAAGAACAGATAATAATATTGTTATTCTTGACGCTTACAATGCCAATCCATCGAGTATGGAGGCTGCTATTCGGAATTTTTACGAGATGAATTCACCCAATAAGAAACTTATTCTGGGTGAGATGTTGGAGTTGGGTGAGTATACTATTGATGAACACAGAAAGATTGTTGATTTGCTTGTTGATCTAAAATTCCGCGATGTGGTTCTTGTTGGTTATGGTTTTATGCAAACTAAAGGTGACTATACTTATTTTGATAATGTTGAAGCATGCTTAGAATATTTAAAAAAGCAACCCGTTGACAATGCTACTATTTTATTGAAAGGGTCTAGGGGAGTGCGATTAGAGAAACTCATGGATGTTTTGTAATCTTTTTTGATTTTTTTAAATTTTACAAGTAAGATTTGATTCTCTTTATTTTTTGTTGTGCGGTACAAGGGAGAGTTCGACAGATTATTTCAACAAAAGAAACTTTTAATGAAATAAAGTTTGAATATTAGGAAAAATAATCATTTTGAAAATCAGAACCTTGTCAAATGGGGCGTTTTTTTTAAAAAAATATTTTAAAAATTTATTCAGAAAAATTTGCGGAATTAAAAAAATGGCCTACTTTTGCATCGCGTTTCCAAAGGGAAATATGCTGAAAGAGAAATAAAGATTGGGAGCTTAGCTCAGCTGGTTCAGAGCACCTGCCTTACAAGCAGGGGGTCACAGGTTCGATCCCTGTAGCTCCCACAAAATTAAACCCCGCAATAGCGGGGTTTTTTGCTATTTGCCGAATTCGATTTGCCAATCATCCTTATTATTGATTTAAGTCTTGCTTGATCTATATTAAGCCCATAGTGTGATTATGTTTAGCCGGGATGAGATTACTAATAACAGTGATTACACAGTAATAAATGAAGAAAGACGATTCAAAAATCAGAATCGTCTTTCTTTTTGCTTTTTCTCGATTGAGAAAAAATGAAATTGTTCATTGCAATCCCATGACAGGGATTTACAATCCCAATTCAATCTAGGTAGTTGTATTAAACCGCTTCCGCTACAATAAACGTACTTCCTCCAATAAAAATCAGGTCATTCAAATTTGCATTTTGTTTTGCAGCATTGAGTGCCTCGTTAACGCTTGGGAACGAATTGCCATTCAATCCAAAATTAGTGGCGCGTTTTTGTAGTTCGGTTTGCTCTAAAGCTCTTGGAATAGATGCTCGGGTAAAATAGTATGTGGCATTTTTGGGGAGCAATGCCAGCATCCCATCTATATTCTTATCGCCTACCATTCCAATTACCATATGTAAATTTTGGTGTGGAGTGCGTTTTATTTGCTCAATTACTTGAATTATGCCATCCACATTATGTCCAGTATCGCAGTATATTTTAGGAGAATTGTTGAGTTTTTGCCAGCGTCCCATTAATCCCGTAGATTGTTGAACTGTTCTCAGTCCAATGTCAATGGTTTGGTTACTTATGTTATATCCCAACGATTTTAAAGAATCTATAGCCGCAAGTACTCCTGGTAGGTTATATTGTTGGTACGATCCCATTAAGTCCAAGTGCCACTCGTTTATTTCATTGCCATTCTTGATAGAAATAACCTGCATGTCATTATCATACGAGATATTTTCGATACGATAAACATTCTCTGCAAACGTAAGGCGGGTGCTGTTTTCTATTGCTTTATCCTCAAATATCTTTGCAATTTCGGGTTGAAACTGGCTTACAATAGCAGATATACCAGGTTTTATTATTCCGGCTTTTTCTGCTGCAATTTTAGGAAGGGTGTTACCTAGCAAATCGGTATGATCTAGCCCAATATTGGTAATAATAGATAGGAGTGGAGTGATAATATTAGTCGAATCCAAGCGACCACCTAGTCCAACCTCTACAACCGCAATGTCTATTTGCTCGTTGGCAAAGTAATCGAACGCAAGGGCAACTGTCATTTCGAAAAAAGAAGGCTTTATCCGTTCGAATATATCCTTATGCTTTGCAACGAATTCAACAACTATATTTTCAGGAATCATCTCACCATTTATCCGGATTCTTTCCCTAAAGTCTTTTAGATGGGGCGATGTGTAAAGTCCAACCTTATAGCCTGCTTTCTGGAGAATCGATGCCAACATGTGCGATGTGCTGCCTTTGCCATTAGTTCCGGCTACATGTATCGATTTAAATTTTTTATGTGGATGATTAAAGTATTCATCAAGTAAAAGGGTATTTCCGAGGTCTGCCTTGTAAGCGGCTTTGCCCAGCCTTTGAAACATTGGTAGTTGCGAGAATAAATACTCAAGCGTTTCCTTGTAGTTCATGATGTCGTAAATTTGCTGCAATGTTAGTTATATTTTGCGAATCGTTAAAGGTTTACCATTGGTTAATGATCTGCAAATAGTAGAACATTTAACCTTACATAACATTAAGTTTTGCGGTTTATCCGAATAATGAGGCTTCTTTTTTGTTATATTTAGGTGATAATTTTAAAAATTGGACTTATGGCTACTAAGAAACCAAAAAAGATTTTCGTGTTAGACACTAATGTGATACTACACGATTTTCGTTGTATATATCATTTTCAGGAGCACGATATAGTGATCCCTATTGTTGCTCTCGAAGAATTGGATCATTTTAAGAAGGGAAACGAGATGATTAATTATCATGCTCGTGAGTTTGTACGGGAACTGGATAAAATTGCCGGAGATAAATTATTCAATGGTGGTATTTCGTTAGGTAAAGATATGGGCAAGTTAAGGATTGAGACGGGTAAGCCCTTTTCCGATGATATGTCTGAGTCCTTTGCTGAGAAAACGCCCGATCATCGTATTTTGGCTATAACAGATTATACTGCTCGGGAGCATCCTGGCACTCCGGTTATTCTTGTCACCAAGGATATAAATCTTCGTATGAAGGCTAAATCGTTGGGAATTGTTGCTCAGGATTATTTATCGGATAAAGTTGAAGATGTAGATTCCTTGAAAAAGGAGGTCGAGATTGTTGAGGGGCTCGATGATTCCATCATTCAAAAAATGTACGATGTTACCGAGGGATTAAAGGCCAAGGATATTAAGGTTAGTCCGTATGCTAATCAGTATTTCATACTAAAAGGAAACAAGTCAAGCGCTCTTGCTCGTTACGATAAGGCAACAACAAAGTTCGATCGAATTGAGAAATCGAGGGCATATGGTATCGATCCAAGAAATTCCGAGCAGGCTTTTGCATTCGATGCACTTCTCCGTCCCGATATTCAGCTGGTTGCTTTAACCGGAAAGGCCGGAACCGGAAAAACGCTGCTTGCGTTGGCTTCGGCATTACATCAGGAGGATAAGTTCGACCAAATACTCTTGGCTCGTCCAATAGTGGCACTTTCGAATCGCGATATAGGATTTTTACCTGGCGATATAAACGATAAAATTGGCCCATACATGCAGCCTTTGTTCGATAATCTTACTGTGATTAAGAATAAGTTTAAATCGACCAGTAAGGATTATATGCATATCGATGAGATGCTACGAACCGAGAAATTGGTAATTGCACCTCTGGCATATATTCGTGGTCGAAGTTTATCGAATGTATTTTTCATTGTGGATGAGGCTCAAAATCTAACTCCTCACGAAATTAAAACTATAATAACCCGTGCGGGCGAAGGAACTAAAATCGTCTTTACTGGCGATATTCATCAGATAGATCATCCGTACTTGGACATGAAATCGAATGGATTAACTTATCTTTCGGACAAAATGCACGGACAGGATCTTTTTGCTCACGTTAACCTCGTGAAAGGCGAACGTAGTTACTTGGCCGAATTAGCTAGCGATTTATTGTAGAATGTCATTATACACAATTCTGGGGATAACTTTCCCAGAATTGTTTTTTTATAAATTCAAAGTCAAACGTTAAATATGCGCAGAGAACTATTTATTCTTCGTCATGCAAAGTCATCGTGGAGCGAAGTTGATAAAAGCGATAAGGACAGAGCTCTTAAACCAAAAGGAATAAAGGACATTGCCTTGGTGGCAAAGAGTGTTCAGAATGTTATTGGAAATCTCGAGCTAATTATTTCGAGTCCAGCAAACAGGGCAATTCATACTTCAATTCTTTTTTCGGAGAGTATAGGTTTTCCGCTCAACAAAATCTCGATAAACAAAAAGTTATACGAGGCCGATGAGTCAATGCTTATGGATGTTATTGCGAATCAGAACCCCGAAATTCAGAGTTTAATGATAGTTGGGCATAATCCAACATTATCGTACTTTGTTAATAGCATATTACCCGAGCCTATTTTCGAACTCCCAACCTCGGGTTTGGTCTGTCTTTATTTCGATACTGAGAATTGGGCCGATATTTCAAAAGCATCTTTAGTCGAATTTAATACGTCTTTTATTATAGCTTGATAAATTAACAATTTAGTAACATAGCGGTTTTACACTAGTTGAATCTGTTTTTTAAGTTTACATTTTTGTTTTTGCTATGGCTAGAAAACTTCAGTTTACAAACAGGGAATTGAGCTGGCTTTCATTCAATGGCCGGGTTTTCCAAGAAGCGGAAAATCCCGATGTGCCTATTATTGAACGGCTGAAATTTTTGGGCATATTTTCTAATAATCTCGATGAGTTCTTTAGGGTTAGGGTTGCAACTCTACGTCGGCTACTGCTTGTGGAAAAAGGTGCAAAAAAAATAATGGGGCATAATCCTCGCAAGGTACTCGAGAAGATTCAACGAATAGTAATTGCTTATCAGAATCGATTCGAGGTTGTATTTTCCGATATTATTAAGGAGCTGCAGAGGGAGAAAATATTCTTAATTGACGAAACGCAGCTGCAACCTGGGCAGGAGGAGTATATTAAGTCGTATTTTAAGAAGCATATATCCTATCATATTGCTCCAATAATGCTAAAGGGGTTGGAACATTTCCCCGAGTTGGTCGATCAGTCGATATACCTAGCTGTAAAACTTTCATTTAAGAATAATCCCGAGGTTAAGGAGTATTCTCTTATTGAGATTCCAACGCGGTTAATCTCCCGCTTTGTAATTCTACCTAAAAAGGACGAGAAGCTGTATATTATTCTGCTCGATGATGTAATTCGGCTATGCTTGAGCGAAGTCTTCAGTATTTTTCCCTATGATAATTTCGAGGCTTACACAATCAAAATTACCCGGGATGCCGAAATTGATGTTGATAACGACATCTCCGAAAGTTTACTGGAGAAAATATCTAAGGGCGTAAAAAATAGAACCAAGGGACATCCCGTAAGGCTTGTTTACGATTCTACGATTGCCCCCGATATGTTCGAGTATATCATTAAGAGTCTGGATTTAGACGAGGATGATTATGGTATTCCGGGAGGCCGATACCATAACTTTAAGGATTTTATGCGTTTCCCCGATTTCTCAAATGCTAGGTTAGTTTATGATCCGCTGCCACCTATTCCGGTGAGGGAGCTGGAGGAATCCAAAAGCATGCTTGCCGTAATAGCAAAGCACGATATTATGCTTCACTATCCGTTTCATAACTTCACCTACTATGTCAAAATGCTTCGCGAAGCGGCTATCGATCCTAAGGTTACCTCAATACAGATAACCCTTTACAGGGTTGCCACAGAATCGAAAGTAATTCATGCACTCATGAATGCTGCGCAAAATGGGAAAAAGGTGACTGCCATTGTGGAGCTAAGAGCTCGTTTCGATGAGAACTCGAATATTTTTTGGTCGAAACAGATGCAGGAAGCTGGCGTAAATGTTGTTTTTGGCATATCAGGGCTGAAAATTCATAGTAAAATGACCCTAATTACCCGTGACGAGGGACGTAGAGAGGTTAAATATGCAACGGTTAGCACCGGAAATTTTCACGAGGGAAATGCAAACCTTTACACCGATGTAAACATATTTACGGTTAATCCCAAAATAACTGGTGAAGTAGAAAAGGTATTTACCTTTCTTGAGAATAACTACAGAACCTTTAGTTACAAGCATCTGTTGGTATCGCCAATGAACATGCGGCGTAAACTATACTCGCTTATCGATAATGAAATAGGTAATGCTATTAATGGCAGATCGGCCTACATTCATTGTAAGATTAATAATTTGGTCGACGAGGAGATCATAAAAAAGCTATATCAGGCAAGCACTGCTGGGGTTAAGATTCGACTTATGGTTCGGGGAATATGTGCGTTAGTTCCCGGAATAAAGGGATTAAGCGAAAACATAGAGGTGTATGCTATTATCGATAGATTTTTGGAGCATTCCCGAATATTTTTCTTCGCAAACGGAGGCGACGAGCTGTGCTTTATTTCATCGGCCGATTGGATGACCCGTAATTTGGACTATAGGGTCGAGGTGGCTGCTCCAATTTATGATCGCAATATCAAGGCCGATTTAAGAACAATAGTCGACTATGCTTTGAAAGATAATATCAAGTCGCGTGTGGTAAACCAAACGCATAATAATACTTTTAAAACGAGAGCAGAGGACGAGGAGATTTTCCGTTCGCAGATGGAATTGTACAAATACTATAAGCAAAAGGAATTAAGAAAGGAGTAGATAATAATGATTAAAGTTCTAAAGTTTGCAGCTATCGACATCGGCTCCAATGCCGTACGTTTGTTGTTGTCTAATGTGGTGGAAGAGGATAGTAGCGCTGTATTTAGAAAATCATCATTGGTTCGTATGCCGTTGCGGTTGGGCGAGGATGCCTTTGCTACTGGTATCATAACTGAGCAAAAGGTTGAGAAATTAGTTAAAACGATGATTGCTTACCGTAACCTAATGGAAGTTGAGGATGTTGTTGCATATAAGGCATGCGCCACTTCGGCCATGCGCGAGGCTTACAACTCAAAGGAGGTTGTCGATTATGTGCGTGACAAATCCGGGATCGATATCGAAATTATTGACGGTAAGCGTGAGGCCGAAATAATTTATTCCAACGAGATTGTCGAAATGCTCGACGATGCCAATCCTTACTTATATGTCGACGTTGGAGGCGGTAGTACCGAAATTACTTACTTTGAGAATCGGATGAATGTTATGTCTCGGTCTTTTAATATCGGAACTATTAGGATGCTCAAGAACAAGGTTACCAAAGAGAGCCTCGATGAGATGAAAGAGTGGGTAAAGGGCTTGGACATAAAAAAGCGTAATCCCAAAATTATTGGTTCGGGTGGTAATATCAACAAAATATATAAGCTGTCCGGGAAAAAGGATAACGCCATAATGAGGTACGATGAGTTCAAAGATCTCTACAAGTTTATCCAATTCTACACAATCGATGAGCGTATTAAGGTGCTGGGCATGAATCCCGACCGTGCCGATGTTATTATCCCGGCATCAAAGGTTTACCTTAAAATAATGAAATGGGCTGGTGCCAAACAGGTGATTGTTCCCACCATTGGAGTTTCCGATGGTATCGTTCGAATGCTTTATAGGGAGTTTAAAGCGCCGAAGGTATAAGGATATTTCTTTGTAGTAACATTAATTTTTTACCAAGAATAGATAGCCTTTTCCTTTAAGAGTAATTATTTCAATAGTTGGATCCTCCGCAAAGTATTCGCGGAGTTTTCGGATATAAACATCGAGCGTGCGTGAGTTGAAGAAAGAATCGTCACCCCACACGGTTTGCAGAATTTCTTTACGATCAACAGATTTGTTTATTGTCGAAACAAGTAGGCTAAGCACTTCGTGCTCGCGTTGTGAGAGCCGAATGGTTCGACTTGGCGAAACTAGTTCGTAACGCATTGGGTAGTATTTGTAAAGCCCTATCACTTTTTCAAGCACTTTTTCGGCAGTGCTTTTTTTACTGTTCAATAAGTTTAACTGATTATTTATGCGAACTATAAGTTCCTCTATGCTAAATGGTTTTCGCATATAATCGGTTCCGCCTGCCTCAAATCCTTTAACTAAATCGGAGGTTTCTGTTTTTGCTGTAAGGAAGATGACAGGAAGCGATGGAAATCTGTTTTTAATTTGTTCGCAAAGGGTATATCCGTCAACATTTGGTAGCATTATGTCTAGCACACAAATATCGGGCATAAAGTTGTTGAATACCTGCATAACCTTTGCGCCATCTGCAATAAGCGTAACATCAAAGCCCTGCTTTATAAGGGTTTCGTGGACTATTTTGCCCAAAAAGGGTTCATCCTCTATGTATAGCACTCTTTTCATCAATCCTTATATTTTGGGAATGTTAGTGTGAATGTGCATCCCTTTATAGGATTGTTTTTTACGGTGATGCTACCTTTGTGCTGTTTCATCACCATTGCAACGTAGTTAAGTCCTAAGCCGTGCCCTTTTACGTTATGCTTGTTGTTGGTTGGCACTCTGAAGAATTTGTCGAAAATTCGATTTTGATATTCTTCAGGGATTCCAATTCCATCATCCGATACGCTCAGTTCAACTGTGTTTTCAGGTGAATTAATATTTAACTTAATTGTTGGGTTTCCAGCATTGTACTTGAGGCTATTATCGATAAGATTAGTAATTATACCCTGAATATGTATTCTATCTGCCCAAATTTTAAATTCAGTTCCAACGCATTCTTTGGTCACAGTGGCATTTTCGCTTTCGAATCTAATTTGCAATGTTTTGATAACCTCGCTCGAAACCTCATCCAAATCAACAATCTCAAAATTCATCACGTTTGAGTTACTCTCATAAATAGAGGAGGTTAATACTTTCTGGATAAGAAAGTCGAGCCTGTCGAGTTCTAGCGTTGCTATCTTAATGTATTCCGCCGATTGTTCCGGGTTATCTTTAATGTTGAATTCGTTCAAAGCTTCTAGGGCAACCTTAACAGTGGCAACTGGAGTTTTTAACTCGTGTGTAATGTTGCCAACAAACTCATCGCGGATTTTATTTAGCAACAATTGTTTCTTTAGATTACTATAGGAGATAATAAAAGCCGCACCTGTGGTTAAGAGCAATAGTAAACTGAACAGAATATTTGGGGTCAATTTTCTTATTAGATAGAAGGAGTAGTTCTCAATTTTTACCGCAACTTTACCCTCGAGCATATTGCTGTAAAAGAACATCTTGGTATTACTGTTTTTTAATGAATCGGAATCGGAACAAGTAATCCAGATGGGTTGAAGTTTATGCGCTTCGAGTTTCTCACTGAATTGTTGTTTTAGGATAGACGTATCAAGTCCCTCATTAATAACTATTTTTTTAGGATTATTCGAAGTACTGTCGCCCATAATACTCATAAATACTTTAACTCCTTCAATTAAGAGTTTTTCAGATTGAAGGACTTTATGTGCAAACTTTATGTCTTTAATTTTATCTGGAGATATTTTTTCGTCTATATCGGAAGATGTGGAATTAGTATCCTCGAACTTAATATCGAACTTAAATTTAATAGAATCTTTCTTGGTATTGGTGTCTTTTGCTTTATCCTTCGAGGATGCTGTTTTTGTAACTTTTATTATTGAATTGCTGTTAGTGGCATTTATCAATGCAATTTTATTATTTCCAACGTCAGCTCCGTATAAAAGTTGATTTATCATCTTGACCCTAATTAAAGTGTCAAGCATAGTTTGCTCGGAGGTCTCGAATTCACGTGATAGATCTTTCCGTAACTCAGTTTTCTCGTAACTGTACCGTTCGGTTAGCCAGTAAATAATAAATGCAGCAATAAGCAATTGGCTGAATATCATCAGGTGCTTAATCCTTCGAATTTTCTTATCCTTTAACATATGAGTAGACACAATATTTCAGACTTTGTGCAATAGTAAAAAGCCAATGTAAAAATATATACCATATTAATATAAGGCTAAAATCATTAACCTTAATTAACCTTAATTGCATTTAGGTTAACCTCGTACAGTTCCTGTAGAATATACATTTGCTCAAGTTCAAACTAAAAATTATAACTATGAAAAAAATTATCACACTCTTAACCCTATGTGGGTTTACATTTTTTGGACTTGCTCAGGAATCTCAGAATTCTGGTGTTGTAACATACGATATGCTCCTAAAATTTGAATTAAAGATACAAGGAGACCAGGACACCGAGATTATGAAAATGCTTCCAAAGGAGAAAAAGTCAAAGAAGGAATTGGTTTTCAACCAGGATATTTCGCTTTACCGAAATCCTGTTAAGGAAAATTCCGAGGATGAAGTTGTACAGGAATCGGCTGGAGGAGCAAATATTGTAATTAAAATGGTTGAACCCGAGGAGTTTGTATTTTTTGATATTAAGTCGAAAAAGAAAATTGAGCAGCGCGAGTTTATGAGCCGTAAATTCTTAATTGAATCGAATGCAGATACTATTAAGTGGAAAATAACTGGTAATCAGAAGGAGATTATGGGGTATAACTGCCTTGAGGCAGAATTGGTTGGTGCCAGCAAAAAAACTATTGCGTGGTTTGCTCCAGCACTCACAGTTCAAACGGGGCCCGATGGTTTTACTGGTTTGCCCGGATTAATTCTCGCAGTTGATATTGAGGAAGGCAAAATGACTCTAACTGCCTGCAAAATTGATTTTAAAGCAATCGATTCCAAGGAACTTTCAAAGCCTAAGGATGGAAAAAAGGTTACTGCGCAAGAGTTTAAAAAGATTGTGGCAGAAAAGACTAAGGATATGGAATCGTCAGGAGGAGCAACGGTAATTATTAGAACAGAAGACTAGTTGGGTGGTTGATAGCGATTTTTAATAAACAAACGGAACGTAGACTATTTCTAGTAATTGAGTTAAGGATTTTATAAAGAATATTATAATGCAAAAGTTAATAACTCTAGTATTTGTATTGGTGTCACTAGGATTGAGTGCACAGCAGAGTTCAATCCTTGGTGAGGTTTACGATTTGGAGGCAAAGCCATTGTCTTATGCTACTGTTGCCCTTTTAAATTCGAAGGATTCAACAATTGAGCATTTTTGTATAACCAATTCTCAGGGGAAATTCGAAATATCAAAAATTCCAGCGAATGAATATCTGCTACAGATAGCATTTATGGGGTATGAAACATTCTCAAAGAAAATTACATTACCAGCGCCAGATGGTGGAAATCTGGGAACAGTAATCTTAAAACCTACCTCAATAGAAATGGGCGCTGTTCAGGTTACTGCCGATAGAGTTCCATTACTTATTAAGAAGGATACCGTAGAGTACAACGCTGCCGCATTTAAAACCAAACCCGACGCAGTGGCCGAAGATCTTCTAAAAAAACTTCCGGGTGTTGAGGTCGATCGTGCTGGCAATATTAAAGCGATGGGTGAGGATGTGAACCGAGTTTTAGTTGATGGCAAGGAGTTTTTTAGTAACGATCCTAAAGTTGCGACCAAGAACCTTCCCGCTGAAAGTATAAATAAAGTTCAGGTTTACGATAAGAAAACTGATGAGGCGGAACTGTTAGGTATTGATGATAGTGAGTATAATAAAACTATCAACTTTGTGCTAAAGGACGATATGAAAAGCGCTGTTTTCGGTGATGTAAAAGCGGGTGGGGGTGTTGAGGATTTTTACCAAGGAAATGCCAAGGTGTACCGATTTACCGATAAGCACCAGTTCGCAATGCTCGGTATGATGAACAATATCAATAAGCCTGGCTTTTCGTTTCAGGATTATATCGACTTTAATGGAGGTATACAGAGTATGATGTCTGGCGGGGGAACTCGAATTACTATTGATGGCGATAATAGCCTTCCTGTAGATTTTGGACAAACTATTACAGGGAAGTTAGCCTCGGGAGCTGGTGGTATAAATTACTCGTATGAGTTTGCAAAGAATAATCGGTTTAACATTAGCTATATGGGAAATGGTAGCAGTAAGGATGATATTACAAGTTCCAATTCCAGAAACTTTACGGAGAGCGGTATGTTCGAGCAAAACTCAATGCAGAATGGCAATGGGAATGGTGCAAACCATCTGTTCAATATTGGATGGAGAAATAAAGCAAGCACCAAGCAGCATTTTATGCTTAACGGTATTGTTACATTAATGGGAAGCAAATCTAAATCTAACTCTCTTACAGAGAGTTTATCCAATGGCGAATTTGTTAACTCATTGACCGATTTCTCCAGCAGTAAATCAAATCAACTAAACACTTCTGCCAATGGATCGTGGATGCGTAAGGGTTATGGAAATTGGAAGATGCTTAAAGTTTCTGGGAATTTTAAGTATAGCCAAAGTTTGAAGGAGAGCGATTGGAGAACAATCTCGCAATTGGCAGACAATCCTCTTCCGACGGAGGATATTCAATTCTCGAATAATGACAATAAATTACTCCAGTATTCAGCCACAATAACCAGCTTAAGGGGTATTGGTTCTGGGATATTTCTTGAGCCTTCGATTACAGGAGGGACTGTTTCAGAAATACTCGATAAGGAGCAAGGCCAAAGTTTGCCTGTCCCAGTACAAGTTGATTCGTTAAGTCCTTTAATGAACAGGACCTATCAGTGGGTTAAGCCTACCTTGATGTTTAAGAAATACTCTAAAAAAAGTAAGATTAATCTGGGCTTTGAGTTTGAGTATGGGAAGCATACGAATGAGTTAAACAATGTTTCAACGGAAAAGAGTAACATATCGAGTTTATTGCCTCAATTCAGTTGGGATTACGAGTACAAAACTAGCCGTAGGTTCAGTGTTTACTATTCAACATACAACTCAATGCCAACAGCATCGCAGTTATTACCTATTATTAGCGCTAGTAATCCGTTTGCCATTTATTTTGGAAATCGTAATCTGAGACCGGAGTATAGGCATAGTCTTAATTTACAATGGTTCCTTTTCGATCAATTCTCGTTCACGTCGGTTTTTGCTTCACTGAACGGTAGTTATACTAAGGATAAAATAAACCAATCGGTAACTATTGCTGATGATTTAAGCCAAGAAATAACCTTGGTGAATGTTCCTGATGATTACACTGCATCGGCAAGTATCAATTTTTCAACTTCAGTTAAGCCGCTTGGGATAAAGGTTAGCGTTGATTTAAAGGAACGATGGAATCAGGGCATTAGTTATGTGAATACCGTAGAAAATATCAATACAAACTTAACCCATAAGGTTGGATTGAAGGTTGAGAATCGAAAAAAGGATAAGTGGGATGTTGAAGTTGGCGGAACAGTTAGTTTTACCGATGCGCGTTACTCAATTCAGAAGGAGCTAAACCGTAAGTACAATAACTATGTTGCATTTGGCGAAATACGTTACACTCCCAATCAGAGGTGGCACTTTTGCGTAACTGCTGATATTACCAGTTACAACTCGCAGAGTTTTAACGATGCTATTACGGTTCCATTGCTAAGTGCTGAAATTAACTATCATTTTCTGGATAATAACAGAGGAATGCTAAGTTTGGAGGCTTTTGATTTATTGAATAAGAATACTGGGGTAACAAGGGTTAGCGAGTATAACTACATTCGCGAAACTAATTCAAATATGATCGGCCGTTACTTTATGCTATCGTTCAAGTACAAGCTAAATAAATCGGGAGGCGAGCGGAATAGTGCAATTAAGTTCGAAACATCCAGATAATCTGTTTCATGAAACTATGGAAAATCCGTTTTTTCCCATCTAATCCTTTTCGTGTAGAAAAGGATTTTTAATTATTAAGGGGAATTGGCTAATATAGAAAGTTTGCTTGTTCATGTTTGGAGATATTTAATAAGAAATGTGTAAGTTTTTTAATTTTTTCTTTTTACATCATATTAAATGTATAATTTTATAGGAATACTCTAAGAAATATCTTTATTAAAAAGATAAAAAATGAAGAAAATAATACTTTATTTCTTGTTATTTCAGGTTTTATTTTGTCTCTCAGTTTTTGGTCAACAGCCATTATATTTGAAAGGTCAAGTATTTGATGTAAAAACAAATAGTCCAATTCCATTTGTTACCATTACCTACGGTAAAAATCTGGGGGTAATTACTAACGATGATGGGAGTTTTATTATTCCTATCATATCAAAGGATTCAATTGAATCTATTAAAATTAGCAGTATTGGCTACGAGCAGGTTGTTGTTCAAATATCAAAACTCGATTTTAAAAATTTACATTCATTTCATCTTAATCCAAAAACATATGAGATTAATGAAGTAACTGTAAAGGGTAAAAAGTTAGAAAGTAAAAGTGCCCATGAAATTGTTTCTATAGCGGTTAATCGTATAGGGGCTAATTATCCAAAGTATCCATTTCTACTAAATGGGTACTATAGAGATTACCTCAAAATAGATAATAGATATATTAACTTGTTTGAAGCTGCGGTTGATGTTGAAGATCTTGGGTTTCATACCAATGAGGTTGAGCAAACAAAGATTGGTTTAATCTATGGAGCTTTGAATAAGTCGTTTGTGTTTGATTATACGAAAGTTATTGATTATGGTCGATTTAAGGTTATACCTTATGGAAATACAATTTATACAGGGGGCAATGAATTTTTCTTTCTTCTTCGCCATGATCCAATTCGTAATTTCAAAGAAAAATCATTCGATTTTATTAAATATATTCAATCTGATTTCTTAATAGACCACAAATTCAAAACTATAGGCATTGAGTATATTGATGAAGAGCCGTATTATAAAATTGAATTTAAATATAAAACTGAGAACAATGATTTATCGGCAGGGAAAACTCAAACTTCATTGAGTGCATCCCAAAATAATAACTATAAGGCAAATGGTTACATATATGTTAAAGCCAAAAATTATGAGATAAATAAACTAACTTATCAAGTTTACTACAACCGGAGAAGCCGCAACCTAAAATTATGGGAATTAAATTTGGAATATCGTGATCGTGATGGAATTCCTTACCTTAACTATATATCCTTTAATAATATGGTTGAGATGCCAGATTATGATAGTAAAAAGTATTTCTATATAAAAAGTATTTTAATTGATAAGCAAGATGAGATTGTTAAGTTGATTTTCAATAATAGGTTGGATTCATTGTCAGTTTTAAATATTAAGAATTACAAACTAGATTTTGATGGAAATCGGATGAAAGTAGAACATATTGGGGTGAAGGATTCTTGTGTAAATATTTCCATCAAGAATTTTGTAGAGTTGCTTGGTCATTTAGAGTTGGAATATTCAAGCAGATTGAATGTGAAGGTTAAGAATATTAAAGATTGTTATGGCAATACTGTAAATGATGTAGAATCAGTATCGGCGTATCAGTACCGAGAGTTTTTTGTAAATGATGTACATTTGGACTTTCAGCCCATTCCTCAGGGGAAGTTGCTTGACCCAATGAAAACTATGATTTATAGTATAAAAAAACAGAAGAACTTACCCGATAGTATTATATTTAATTCACCGCTTATAGACAATAATTAAGGTAAATAGGTTTTATCATGGAACGATTACAGGAAATGTATATGAAAATATTGAGTAGGGTAGGAGCCCTTTGGGTTTTGATTGGTGTATCTAGTGCTGTGTTTGGACAAGTTACTATCTCCGATTTTGAGGATGGTGTTGTAGAGTCATACCTTGATCATTTTTCCCTTTCGCGCGAGCGTGTGTACACCCATTTTAACAAATCGAGTTATATTCCCGGAGACGCCGTATGGTTTAAGTGCTACGTGTTTAACCCCAAGAATAAGCTTCCAAGTATAATTACCTCAAACTTAATAGTTGAGCTGTACAACCCTGTCGGTAGGCTGGTGGAGCAGAAGTTGCTTTTCGTAGAAAACGGGGTGACGGACAATGCCTTCTTTCTTGATTCTGGCTGCCCTGGAGGAAAGTACACATTCAGGGCATATACCAACTGGATGAAAAATTTTGATAATCCAGCTGATTTTACCTCCTACATCACAGTTCTAGGGACGCAACCAGTAGACACTTTGGTTGAGAGTATTGAGTACGACGTTCAGCTATTGCCCGAAAGTGGGAGTCTGCTCGATGGTATAGTAAATAAAGTGGCCATAAAGGCCATTGCCCCCAATGGTAATGGTCAACAGTTCCGTGGAGATATAATTGACGAAAGGGATTCCACCATTCAATCATTTGAACTGAACAGCCTAGGGATGGGGAGCGTAGATTTAAACGTAGTTTCAGGGCAGACGCTTAGGTGTAGGATTAACCTTCCAGAAGGGAAGGAAGCTACTTATCCAGTCCCAGATATTTTGCGGAGAGGAGTTGTCGCACAAGTCAGCCAAACAAGGAATGATGTACTTGTTAAGGTATTGTCTAACAAGCAAACGCTATCCTCTGAGCATGTTTTCTTTATAATGATTCATGGCAATGGGCTTGTTCAGCAGCTGGCATCGCTATCCCTGAACCCGGAAAAAACATTTCAAGTGGTGAGGTTTGAAAAGTCGGAGTTAATCAGCGGAGTTAACTGCCTGACTGTTTTTAATGAAAACTTTAAACCGGTAGCCGAGCGCCTTTTCTATGTTTCAAACCCAGACATTAAAGGAACGCTAGAAATAGAAAGCGTGGCAAAAAAAGACTCTGTGTTGCTGAGAGTACGAGCGCTGGATAGTTATGAAAGCCCTCTAGTGTCAAATTTGAGTGTTTCAGTTCTACCTGGAGGAACAGTTTCCGGCGATTTTACAAATAGTTTATTGGCCGAAGTGCTGCTAAACTCGGGTTTGAAAGGAACAGTTGAAAATCCCAACTACTATTTTGAGGGGGATGACTCCGTTCGGCTAAAAGCGCTGGATGACCTTTTACTTTCGCAGGGGTGGCGGAAGTATTCATGGCCCAGTATTCTAGATACTGTTCCAGCAGCTCTACGGTATAGTAATGAGAATGGTTTTACAATTCGTGGAGTGGTCGGAACATGGAAAAAACAAAAATCAAGCATGGCGGACCCTGTAACGCTGGTGTCCTCTAAAAAAGAATTTTCGGGTGCAGTGACACTCGATAGTTTGGGGAATATATCTTTTGCAGGAGCCTCGAATGATTGGAATAATCTACAATCTAGGGATAAATATCAGGTTTCCCTAGTCTCCTTGGAAAGTGGAATCTTTGATATTGCAGATGTCGATAGTTTGGGACGATTCTTGTTTAAAAACATTCTTCTTCCAGAACACGCAAATGTGAGTTTAACCTTGGTAAATAGGAAAGGGCGGGATTATAGTAAGAAAATATATTGTTCAGTTTCCCCGGAGCCCAAGGTCGATTCAACCATTGCGAAAGTTTCGGATTATTCTTTTCTACTCAGAAGGAAAAATGAGCCGCTATCGCTAAGCATAATATCGGATAACATTATGATAGAGGAGGTTCAAGTTTTTGGGCAGCGAAGAAGGAGTCAGACCATTCCCAGTCTTATTTTTAGATCTATGGACAATAAAAATAGGGAGATGGATATGAAAATGGATAGCAAGTATAAGCGAGTTGAGGATCTACTGAGCCAAGAATTTGGAGTTAGACCTTATTTCAATAACATCAATTATGATATAGATAATCCAATGCGAGGGGAAAAAGTTTGGCATGTTGATATGCTAAGTGGGCAAAATTCTATAAACTGTAAGGGCGATGCGTTATTAATTGTCGATGATGTCGAGGTGGATGATTTAAACTATTTATTTGATCGTATGACAATGTCCGAAATAGAGGCTATCTCGGTAAATAAAACAGGGTTTGGTTTAGGTTCGAGGGGAGTTTACGGAGCAATTATTGTGAAGACTCGTATTAACCCTTTATCAGGAGGTCCAAAATCTCCAGACAAAAAGGTTACATTGACATTAAATGGTTTTTCTGACCCGGTAGAATACTATACGCCGAAATATAAGGTTTTACCTCCCGATCCTTTCTTTACCAAGTATGCCGCAGTATACTGGCAACCCAATGTTTTAACCGATGAGAGGGGGGGCGCCGAAGTAAAATTCAATGCTCCGTTAGGTATAGACTCGTTAGCGGTTCGTGTAGAAGGAATCTCCAAAGATGGACAGGTATTTCTGGTAAATAAGAAAATAAAAATTCTACATTGATAAAACGTTACATTTGATTGATTTTTTATTCAAAATTGATAATCTTTTATCTTTGCAAAAATTTTTGAAATGGAAGAGGGGAGAAAACGTGTAGCCTTCTACACGCTTGGCTGTAAGTTGAATTTCTCGGAAACATCTACTATTGCCCGGCAATTTGCCGATATGGGTTTCGAGCGCGTTTCGCCCGATGGCGAGTCCGATGTGTATGTTATTAATACTTGCTCGGTCACCGAGCATGCCGATAAAAAGTGCCGCCAGGCAATTCGTAAGTTTATTTCAAAATCACCCAACGCATTGGTTGCTGTGGCAGGTTGCTATGCACAGCTTAAACCCGAAGAAATTGCTGAGATTGAGGGGGTCGATATTGTTGTGGGGGCTTCGGATAAGAATCACATTCCGCAGTTGCTTCTGTCGTCGGACAATAAGCGGAAGGCAAAAATATACAGCTGCGATGTTGATGCGGTAAACGACTTTTTCCCCGCATTCTCGTCGGGCGATCGTACCCGTTCGTTCCTAAAGGTTCAGGATGGTTGCGATTATCATTGCAGCTACTGCACAATTCCTCTGGCACGCGGCAAGAGCCGGAATATGCCAATCGCCCAAATTATTGAGCAGGCCAGGGCAATTGCATCGCAAAACATCAAGGAGGTTATTTTAACCGGGGTAAATACCGGCGATTTTGGAAAATCAACAAACGAAAGCTTCTTCGATTTGGTTAAGCAGCTCAATCAGGTTGAGGGAATCGAGCGATACCGTATTTCGTCCATCGAGCCGAACCTAATAACTAAGGAGATTGCAGAGTTTGTGGCCGCATCAAAAAAGTTCTTGCCCCATTTTCACATTCCATTGCAGTCGGGCTCGAACCGAATTCTAGGTTTAATGCGCAGGCGATACCGTAGGGAACTTTTTGCGGAGAAAATTCAGATGATCCGGGCGTTAATGCCTCACACCTTTTTTGGTGTTGATGTTATTGTTGGCTTTCCAGGCGAAACCGAGGACGATTTTACCGATGCCTATAATTTTCTGAAGGAGCTAAAGCCATCGTTCCTTCATGTTTTTCCCTACTCCGAGCGACCCAATACTCCGGCCGCCGCGATGCCCGAAAAGGTTACTCCTGCCGACATGAAACGTCGAGGTGCCTTGCTGGGTGAGCTGTCCGAAAATCTCCACGCCGAATTCTACAGGCAGCACCTTGGCACTCGCCAGAGTGTTCTTTTCGAATCGGCCCGAAAGGCGGGACTTATGTTTGGCTTTACAGGAAACTACATTAAGGTGGCCACACCCTACGACAAAAATTTGGTGGGAAAAATTGTTGATGTCGAGTTTATCGAGTTTAACCCCGAAGGGTTCGTTACCTGCAAAATCCTTTAAGCCCGGATTCACCCTCTTTTGTTGCTCTTCAGGTATTTGCCCGGAGTAACCCCTATGTGTTTTTTGAATAGCCGTGTAAAGTGACTTTGGTCGAAAAGCCCTATATCGAATGCCGTATCGGCAATCGACTCGTTTGTCGACAGAATTCTCTGCGATTTCTTCATCTTGCACACAAGGTAGTAGGCGTAGGGCGATAGCCCAAAATACCGATGAAAACTCCTGTTAAAATGATATTCGCTCAGGCACGCAATATCGGCCATCTCTTTTAGCGTAACTTCCTGGGTGCAGTTGTCCTCTATATATCTTTTCGATTCGTGAATTTTTGCCGATATATCTTCGTTCAATTCCAGCGAATCGGTTTTGTCGGCGAACGTTTTAAGCAATTCCAGTATCTCCTCAAGCAAGCCTTGCTGCAACAACAATTTTCCCTCAAACTCGGCTAACGCATGAAACCTTTGTAGCTTAACCAGCAACTCCCGATGGTTAATTACCAGCCGCGGAAAGTAGTAGTATTTATCAAAATTAAACGAGATAATTTTATAGCAGTGGCTGGCATTGTTATGCGATTTACAGCTATGCGGCTCAAAGGGCTGAATAACGAATATGTCGTTTGGCCTTAAAACATGCCTTGCGCCTCTATACGTAAATTCCCTTTCGCCAAGCTCAATAATACCTAGGTTGTATGTCGAATGAAAATGAACAGGAAAAGCGTTCGCAATATTGTACCCATGGGTTATTGTTACTCCAGCTGTACCGCTTAAATCGATGTGCACTATTTTTTCCTGTTCCTTATTCATGCCCCAAAGTTATAATAAAGCCGGAAAAAACTTAGCCAGCAAAACCAACCCTTCGGCTCCCGCTTCCACGGAGTGATTTTTATCGGCTGGTATAAATCCCATTGATCCCCTTTGGTAGTTTAGCCTAGATTCTTCTATTCTACAGGTGCCAGAACCCTTAATAACCTCGTGGAGTTCGGTTTTACCCGCATGGCAATGCAGCTCCAGCACACAGCCTGGGTTAATTCGTACAATATGGCAGCTTAGCTGGTTGCTGGTACTCTCGCCTTTAATAACGTGCTTTAGCGATACTCCTTTATAGGCAGGATGATCATTCCAGGGTAAACTTTCTATCTCAATGCTCTCTCCGTCGATGTATAGTTCACCGTTTGTAAAATCTGCTGTACTCATATGCTTTATTTATTTTGATTATGAATGCAAAGGTACATGCCGGCAAAATGGTAAAATTGTACAATATTGCTATTGTTGGGTTTGTGGGCGGGTTTAAAGGCAGTTGCCCACACCAAAGTTCCGTATTCGTGGCTTATGTTTGGTTAGGTAGATTCCCTATCTCCGCTTGGGCTCGGTGTATTGCCAGCCATCAATATGGAATTAATACCGATAAACAGCGAAAAATAGGCAGGCAGTCCGGAAAAATGGAAAGGCAGCATGGAAATATAGATGAGTCGCCTGGAAAAATAGGAGGGAAGCATGGAAAAACCGAAAAGCATCGCGGAAAAAAAGAAAAGCAGTCAGTAAAAATAGGAAAGTAGCCCCAAAAAACGTAAAAGCAATACCACGTAACCCACAGGCAGACTCAAACGGAACAAATGCAGCACGTTTTTGCTTATTTAAAGCAGTAAATTATGCATTCCAACTTGGAGCTTGGCTCTAATTTCCGTCTCGAAACAAAAAAGGACGGGGCTAAAATGTAATTACTGCCACTGGAGCCAATTGCAACCTTCGCTCCGAACTCCAGCGGCATTGTATTCCGTTCGTTAGGCCTCAATATGCTCAATCCCCAGCTTGTCGGCAACCTCGTTCAGGTCCGTTAGCACCTGGGGAATAATTGCAATCCCTTCTTTAATTAGCTTAGCCTCGTTAATTCGTTCCGGATCGCCGGGAATAACCACCGAAGGTTGATTTTCGCCGCTTTTTGCATTGCGGAAAGTGTCTATCCACTCATCCATTTTTCCCTTAAATTCATCGGCAGGGCGGAAAGCATCAACTCGCATTGCCCCGAAGAAATGGCCTAAACCGTCGCCAACCGACTTTTCGAGTAGTGGTAGGTACGCAACCTGTGGGGGCACAAATGGGCCAAAGTTCGCGCCCGAAAATACCGACGAGAAAATATCGACAAGGGCAGTCATGCAAAAACCTTTATGCCCACCATGAATAACATCGCCGCCAAGCGGAAGTATTGCTCCACCGTGCATCAGCGTGTCCGGATCGTCGGTTGGATTTCCCTTTGCATCCTGTACTAAGCCAATTGGTGCCTTGATACCCTTTTTACCCATTATCGCCAGCTTACCGCGAGCAATTGGGGTTGTGGCAAAATCGGCGATAAACGTAGGTTGTTCTTTCGTCGGAATAGCCACTGCAATTGGGTTTGTTCCCAGGTATTTACTCACCGAGTAGGTAGGAACCACAAGCGGGTTGGCATTGGTCATGCTAATTCCAATCATATCGTTTCGAACCGCCATCAGCGAGTAGAATCCTGCAATTCCGTAATGGTTACTATTTTTAGTGGCAACCCATCCGGTTCCGGCCACCTTTGCCTTTTCAATGGCCACCTGCATGGAGAATTTTCCGGCAATTGGCCCCAGCGCATTGTCACCATCAACAGTTGCCGTCGAGGGTGTTTCGTGAACTATCTTAACCTTTGGGTTGGTGTTTATTCGGTGCGCCTCTACCATTTGATAGTAATCCTTAACACGCATAAGTCCATGCGATGGGATTCCTCGAAGTTCAGCTGCTACCAACAACTCGGCAACAATTTCAGCATCGGCTGTGGGGCATCCCATTCTCTCGAAAAGGAGAGTTACATAATTCTTTAAAACGATATGATTTACCATGATTATATAGAATTAAGGTCGAACAAAGATAGTGAACGAAAAGTGAATCGTGAAACGTGAGCGCCGAAACATAAAAGCAAAAAAGTGATTCCAACGGAATCACTTTTTTATTTATCTACTATCTACTATCTACTGTGTTATGTCTGTACCTACACATTTCTGTTTACATTAACAGCATTTGCCTGCGATACGGGTGTAACCTCAATATCGTTAATGCAAACATGCGCTGGGCGGGTAAGCACAAAGTAAATTGTTTCGGCAATATCGTCGGCAAACAGCGGAGTAAGTCCTGCATAGGTATTTTTAGCCTTATCCTTATCGCCCTTGAATCGTACAATGGAGAATTCTGTTTCGAGTAGTCCCGGACGAACCTCTGTTACCTTAATGTTCCTCTTCAGCATATCCTGGCGCATAGCCTGCGATAATGCGTGCATTGCATGTTTCGATGCGCAGTAAACATTTCCATTCTCGTAAACCTGAGTTCCTGCAATTGAGCCAATATTTACGATATGCCCGCCTCCATGTGCAATCATCAAAGGTGCAACCATCCGGGTGATGTATAGAACACCTTTTACATTGGTGTCAATCATCTGTTCCCAGTCCTCAATAATTCCATCCTGTATGTGATTTAGACCAACGGCTAAACCTGCGTTGTTTACAAGAACATCTATTTTACGCCAACGCTCCGGAAGGTCTTTAATCGATTTTTCTACAATTTCTCTATTGCGAATATCGAAATTAAGAATTAAAACATCCTTTCTATATTTTACTTCGATTTCTTTTTTGAGAGATTCTAAGAGTTCAAGTCTTCTGCCCGTGATTATCAGGTTAAAATCGTCTTGTGCTAGGCGTAACGCTGTTGCACGTCCGATTCCCGATGTTGCTCCAGTTATTAATGCAATTCTCATGATTAAATGCTTAATTTTATCTATCTTAATATAAAATATCATTTTGAACCAGGCAAAGTATCATTGTTTTTTTGCTTAGGTTCATTAACGATAAAGAACTTGTATATATAATTTATATTGTGAAAAAAGTTAGCAAACGTAAAGTAAAATTACCAAAATGCGTTATAGCTGGGTAAATCTTTAGTATTTTTTAAAACATGTTTTTGATGGATGCCCTGTTTATTAAGGTTATTGTAAATTAGTGGTTGGTGAGTTATAATTTCGAAAATGTTTAGTGGCATTTTTTTATTAACTTAACTAAAATTCTGACAGTCAAGTTTTATAAAACTTATCAACTAGATTGTTGATAGTTATTAAAAAAATGATCGAAGGGGTTATGGGCATCTTAGTTAATGTTAGTATTTTTGACACAGCAAAATAATTGTTAGAAACCAAGCAATAATACTCAATATGTCTGACCAAACAGTTACAGTCGAAACCGCAAAGGAGCTGGGATTACTCCCCGAAGAATTCGAATTGATTAAAAAGTATATGGGTAGAACCCCCAATTTCACAGAGTTGAGCATTTACTCTGTAATGTGGTCGGAGCATGCCTCGTACAAAAATTCGATAAAGTGGTTAAAAACATTACCTCGCAAAGGTTCTGCTATTCTTGCCGAGGCAGGTGCCGAAAATGCCGGTTTAGTTGATATTGGCGATGGCATGGCATGTGCATTTAAAATTGAGTCGCATAATCACCCTTGCGCTGTTGAGCCATACCAGGGTGCGGCAACTGGCGTTGGTGGTATTAATCGCGATATCTTTACTATGGGTGCAAGACCTGTAGCTCAGCTCAACTCGTTACGTTTTGGTAACTTAAAGTTGGATCGTACTCGTTGGCTGGTTAAGGGCGTTGTTAAGGGAATTGGCGATTACGGTAATGCCTTTGGAATTCCGGTGTTGGGCGGAGAGGTTTTCTTCGACGATTCATTCAATACGAATCCTTTGGTAAATGCAATGTCGGTTGGGTTAGTTAAGAAAGATGGTGTTGTTTCTGCAATTTCGAAGGGAAAAGGGAACCCAATCTTTATATTAGGATCGTCTACAGGAAAGGATGGAATTCACGGAGCAACATTTGCATCAGCAAATATTACCGAGGATTCTGCCGAGGATATACCTTCAATTCAGGTGGGAGACCCATTCCAGGAGAAGATTTTACTGGAGGCATCGTTGGAAGTGATTAAAACTGGTGCATTGGTTGGAATGCAGGATATGGGAGCTGCTGGGATTATTTGCTCTACTTCCGAGATGTCTGAAAAAGGCGGACACGGAATGCGCATTAATTTAGATAAAGTTCCATTACGCCAGAAGAACATTGAAGCATGGGAAATTCTTCTTTCCGAGTCGCAGGAACGTATGTTAATGGTTGTTCATAAGGGACGTGAGAGTGAAGTTGAAGATGTTCTCAAGAAATGGGACATCAACTATGCTATTATTGGTGAGGTTACCGAGGGCGATTTTCTCGAATTTTTCTTTCAGGATGAATTAGTTGCAAAGGTTCCTGCATCAACACTTGTTCTTGGTGGTGGCGCTCCTGTTTATGAGCGCGAGTACCGCGAACCTGCATACTACAAAGAGTACAAGAAATTTGATATCAATAAAATATCTGAACCTCACGATTTGATTGAGGTGGCAAAGCATTTAATTGCTAGACCCAATATTGCATCGAAACGCTGGGTGTACGAGCAATACGACACAATGATTGGCACTGGAAATATGACTACCAATTTCCCATCCGATGCAGGTGTTTACAACCTGAAAGGAACCGACAAGGCATTGGTAATGACTGTGGACTGTAATTCACGTTACGTTAAGGCCGATCCTGAGGTCGGAACTATGATTGCCGTTGCCGAAGCTGCCCGAAACATTGCTTGTACTGGCGCAAAACCATTGGCAATAACCAACTGTTTAAACTTCGGTAATCCATACAATCCGGAAGTTTTCTGGCAGTTTGTTAATGCAATTAAGGGTATGGGCACTGCTTGTCTAAAATTTGATACTCCAGTTACTGGCGGTAACGTTAGTTTCTACAATCAATCGTCGATTGGAGGAAAAGAGGAAGCTGTATTCCCAACTCCAACCATTGGTATGATTGGGCTTTTGGAGAATAAAAATCATCATACAACATTGGCCTTTAAAGAAAAAGGACATATGATTTACCTAATAGGTAAGTCGCATAACGATATTGCTTCATCGGAATATTTATACAGTTTTCACGGTGTTAAGGAGTCGCCTGCTCCATACTTCAATTTAGATGAGGAGTATAATATTCAGAATGCATTGTTGTATTTAATTAGCAAGAATCTAGTGCAGTCGGCACACGATGTTTCCGATGGAGGTTTATTTATCACCTTACTCGAAAGTGCAATGCCTCGTAATCTAGGTTTCGATATTACTACCGATGCCGAAATTAGAACCGATGCATTTCTTTTTGGAGAAGCTCAGGGACGAATTGTGGTGTCTGTATCTCAGTCGCGCGAAACACACTTTATTGACTACATGGTAGCCAATAATATTCCTTTCACTGCTCTTGGTCATGTTACTAAATCGGAAATCCGAGTTGATGATGTTTCTTTTGGCTTCATCAGCGATATGAAACAGGTTTACGATACCGTTTTAGAATCACTTATTGTAGGTCAACCTGCAAAGTAGTTTACTATTAATGGGAGACGTCAATAAAAAAAGTGAAAATGTTGAGGCAATGTTCAATAGCATTGCCTCAAATTATGATTTTCTGAATCATTTTCTCAGCTTGGGAATCGATAAGCTGTGGCGAAAAAGGCTTGTAAGCCGACTTGCTAAGAGTAATCCCCGTAAAGTTCTCGACATTGCAACTGGAACTGGCGATTTGGCAATTCAATTGGCGAAACGTCATAAAGTTACATCTATAGTTGGGGTTGACATCTCTGAAAATATGTTGCGTATTGGCAGGGATAAGATTGAGAAGCGACAACTTGATAGTTGTATACAGTTGATGCAGGCCAATTCGCTGAACTTGCCGTTTTCCAACGATGAGTTTGATGCCGCCATGGTTGCATTTGGAGTTCGCAACTTCGAGGATTTGCCGAAAGGAATAGCCGAGATCTACAGAGTACTAAAAACTGGGAGTTGCTTTTACGTGTTGGAGTTCTCAATGCCAAGTAAGTTTCCAATTGCCAATCTTTATAGGTTTTATTTTCGAAGAATTCTTCCGTTTATAGGACGAATTGTGTCGGGAAGTAAAAGTGCCTATACCTATTTACCCGAGTCGGTTCTCTCATTTCCGGAGAAAGAGCGATTTGTGGAGATAATGTCGAGTATTGGTTTCAGAAATTGCACCTACAAACAACTAACTTTTGGAGTTGCAAGTATTTATGTAGGTTATAAATAGTTTTTTTATAATCTTTGCAATTCTGTTTTTTCAAAGAGTTGGCTTTAGACAATAAGTCTCGAGCATTTTCGTTTGTTCATGAGTATGTTTTTATAATGTTGAAGAAGTTAGGTGCAATACTGTTTTTAATTATAACGTCGATATCGATATTACAAGCTCAGTATCGACGTCCTATAATATTAAACGATCCCGATTACGATGTAAGTAAACCGTTAAGGTTTGGCTTTTCGTTGGGTTTCAATATTATGGATTTGGACGTTAACAATAGCAATAAGACCGAAATTGCCGAGGATGGAACCGAATTTCAGTATTTTGCCGATGTTACCCACATTAACCCGGGTATAAACGTTAATGCTATTTGTGATTTACGATTAACAGAGAATATACATTTACGGTTCCTGCCAGGTTACGCTTTCGGACAGCGGAATTTGGATTATTACAAAGTTGAATCCGACAAAACCACGCTGGAAACAACCATGACCTTAGAGTCATCATTTATTGAGTTACCGTTAAGCATAAAGTATCTTTCGCAGCGTTCAAGTAACATTCGTCCGTACCTAATATTTGGTGGAAACTACCGAATCGATTTAGCAGCCTATAAACGCCTAAAAGTTGAGAAAGGAGTACTAGTTCGATTAGAAAAGACTGACTTATACTACGAAGTTGGTTTTGGTATCGATTTCTTCCTTAACTATTTTAAATTCTCTACAGAGATTAAATGGTCGGCAGGTCTTTTTAATGCTATGTCGAACGACTATGCCGAGGGTGCCGAAAATTATCGTTATGCAATCGATAAGATGCAGTCAAGAATGATTGTCATTGCTTTTCATTTCGAGTAAACATTTTAGTTGGTTGTGTTTGAACTCTAGGTTATATTTTTCTGTTAACAGTTACCTTTAACTTTTAATTTAAGAGATGCCCACCGATATAATTTTGGAATTATCGCCCGAGCGTGCAGCAGACAACCAATCATTACAGAAGGCTATTGCGGCAAAATTAGGAGTGTCATTTACCGATGCTTCAAAATTTGTTATAACCCGTAGATCGATAGATGCTCGTAGGGGCAAGGTGATGGTGAATGTTGGTATTAGAGTATTCAAGCACGATGAACCATTTAGCGCCGATGAACCAAAGTTTAACTATAGAGATGTGTCTAAGTCCGAACCAGTGGTTATTGTGGGCGCTGGTCCTGCAGGACTTTTTGCGGCTTTAAGGTTAATTGAATTGGGCTATAAACCAATTGTAATTGAAAGGGGAAAGACTGTTAGTGACCGAAAGCGAGACATCGCTTTACTTAGCCGAAATCAGGGTTTAAATTCCGATTCTAACTATGCTTTTGGTGAGGGTGGAGCAGGAACCTTTTCCGACGGAAAACTTTATACGCGTTCGAAGAAACGTGGCGATAATAAGCGAATACTTCATGCGCTATGCAATCATGGTGCTGCTCCCGAAATACTTTACGAAGCGCATCCTCATATTGGAACCAATAAGTTGCCCAGAATAATTGTAAATATTCGTGAGAATATAATTAATCATGGTGGCGAATTCCTGTTCAGCTCTAAGGTTTCGGAGATATTGATCGATGGCGATAAAGTCACAGGTGTAAAACTTTCCGATGGACAGAAAATACAGTCAAGAGCAGTAGTTCTGGCAACTGGGCATTCTGCCCGTGATATTTATGAGATGTTACTTCGTCAGGGAATTAAGATCGAAGCAAAATCATTTGCAATGGGAGTGAGGGTAGAACATCCTCAGCCATTAATCGACTCCATTCAGTACCATGGAATTTCAAGGAATGAGTTTTTACCAGCGGCATCATACGCTTTGGTTCACCAAGTAGAAGGTCGTGGAGTTTACTCATTCTGTATGTGTCCTGGCGGTTTTATTGTACCAGCATCAACATCAACCGATGAGGTGGTAGTAAACGGAATGTCTCCATCGTTACGTAACTCAAAATGGGCAAATTCTGGAATTGTTGTTGAGATTCGGGTTGAGGATCTGGCTGAATATTCGAAGTATGGAGAACTCGCCGGGTTGGAGTATCAACATCAGTTAGAAATGCTTGCACAAAAGCATGGTGGATATGGTGTTCAGGCTCCAGCTCAGCGTTTAATGGATTTTGTAGATGGGCGCTTTTCAACAAATCTGCCATCATGTTCATACCATCCTGGCTTAAATTCATCGGAGATGAATTTGTGGTTACCGTCTCATATTGGAGGTCGTTTGCAGGAAGGATTCAAGGTTTTTGGTCGAAAAATGCGGGGATACCTCACCAATGAGGCTGTAATTCTAGGGGTTGAGTCTAGAACTTCGTCGCCAGTTCGAATACCAAGAGATTCAGAGACTTTACAGCATGTAACCCTTTCGGGTTTATTTCCATCGGGCGAGGGTGCTGGTTATGCCGGAGGTATTGTATCGTCGGCATTGGATGGTGACAGGTGTGCCGATGCTGTAGCAAGGTTCCTTGCAGATTAGATTTCTTATCTTTTAAATACAGACTTTACCAATATCTAGGCAAGGCTTTCTAATTTTAATAACCTCTATAAAAAAGGAAAGCGGATACTGTAACCAGCAGTATCCGCCATTGTGTTAACCCTTAACCTAAAACCAAACCTAAACCTAACTCTAAAACTAAAAGTCTATGAGAAACTCTTTCGTTTTATTTATGCTACAAAGATAAAACCCGCTTCAGCTAAAGCGGGTTAAATGGCTGTTAATAAAAGTTAATCTTTGTGTTAGATTTTTAACGTAAAATTTCATACTTTTTTAAGACACCAATTTTGTATGAAAGTTAGTTTCTAACAATTAATAAATTATCCTCCAAAGTCATCAAATGCAATCATTTCCGAAGGAACTCCTAGGTTATAAAGCATTTTTTGAACGGCATCGTTCATGGCAGGAGGTCCGCATAGATAGTATTCAATATCCTCCGGTGCATCATGTTTCGATAGGTAGTTATCGTAAATTACCTGATGTATGAATCCAACATATCCATTCCAGTTATCCTCAGGTTTTGGCTCCGAAAGAGCAATGTTAAACTTGAAGTTCGAGAATTCGTTTTCAATTTTATGAAAATGTTCTTCGTAGAATATTTCACGTTTCGAACGGGCACCATACCAGAATGTAGCTTTGCGATTAGTTTTTACAGTATGGAATTGATGGAAGATATGCGAACGCATTGGCGCCATTCCAGCACCTCCGCCAATGAACATCATTTCATTTTGAGTATCCTTAATGAAAAACTCACCGTAAGGTCCCGATATTGTTACTTTATCTCCTGGTTTGCGTGAGAATATAAAGCTAGAGCAAATACCTGGATTTACATTCATAAATGCATTACGCTCTCGCTCCCATGGTGGTGTCGCAATACGAACGTTAAGCATTATAATGTTATCCTCTGCTGGATGGTTGGCCATGGAGTAAGCTCGGTAGGTTTCTTCGGTATTCTTCATCTTCAAATCCCACATATTAAACTTATCCCATTCATCGCGGTATTCCTTTTCAACATCTATATCCTTGGCAAAATCAACCTCTAATTTAGGAACATCAATTTGAATGTAACCTCCCGATTTGAAATGTAGTTTTTCGCCTTCGGGCAGTTTTACCTTAAATTCTTTAATGAAGGTTGCAAGGTTATGGTTGGAGATTACCTCGCATTCCCATTTCTTAATGCCCATTACCTCTTCGGGAACCTCTATTCCTAAATCTTCGCGAACTTTAACCTGACAACCTAAACGCCAGTGGTTATTCTGTTGCTTTCGGGTGAAAAAGTTTACCTCGGTTGGCAGTATCGATCCACCTCCTTCAACTACTCTACATTTGCACATTCCACATGTTCCGCCGCCACCACAAGCCGATGGTAAGAAAATTCCGCTATTGCTGAGAGTCGATAGTACAGTTCCACCAGGCTCAACGTCAAGCACTTTTTCGCCTTCGTTTATGCTAATCTTAACCTTTCCCGATGGTGTTAGTTTTTTCTTGGCATAAAGGAGAATTCCAACCAGAAAAAGTATAACCAACAGGAATACAACAATGGCACTTAGTAGAATAGCGCCGCTATTGGCAAGTAATATCATAGTTTTATTTTTTAGTCAGTTTACAATTTTATTCCCATAAAGGTCATAAACGCGATCCCCATAAGTCCTGTTAGAATAAACGCTATTCCAAGTCCACGTAAAGGTTTGGGAACATTCGAGTACTTCAACTTCTCGCGTATAGCAGCAATACTTACAATTGCAAGGAACCAACCCACTCCGGAGCCAAATCCAAATACTGTAGCTTCACCAACAGTTCCATATTCACGTTCCTGCATAAACAACGATCCTCCTAGAATTGCACAGTTTACAGCAATTAAGGGAAGAAAAATACCTAAGGCATTGTATAACGATGGAGAATACTTCTCCACAATCATCTCAACTAACTGTACCATCGATGCTATAACGGCGATGAACATAATGAATGAAAGGAAGCTTAAATCGAGTGATGCAAAACTTGGATCGAGCCAACTAAGAGCACCGGCGAGTAAAAGATACTTGTTCATCAGGTAGTTTACCGGTACGGTAATTACCATTACAAAGATTACCGCAATTCCTAGTCCTGTTGATGTTTTAACGGTTTTTGATACTGCTAGGTACGAGCACATTCCTAGGAAGTATGCAAAAATCATATTATCGATAAAGACTGAGCGGACAAATATATTAATCAGATTTTCCATTGTTTCCGACATTTAAGTTTATTCCTCGATGAGCGATTTATTTCTACCACGCTGTATCCAAATAATGATACCTACAAGAATTAGCGCCATTGGGGGCAAAATCATCATTCCGTTGTTTTCGTAGAAGCCTCCATTCTTAACATAGATTGATTCAGGAATTACTCTGTATCCCCAAATTGTTCCCGATCCAAATAATTCGCGGAAAAAGGCCACAACAATCAGAATTAATCCGTAACCAATTCCATTTCCAATACCATCGAGAAATGCAGGCCAAGGTTTATTTCCTAAAGCAAAAGCTTCCAAACGTCCCATTATAATACAGTTCGTAATGATTAAGCCAACAAATACCGAAAGTTGCTTGCTAACATCGGGTATGTATGCTTTAAGAATCTCATCAACTAGAATAACTAGGGCTGCAATAACAACTAACTGAACAATAATCCTAATTCGGTTTGGTATAGAGTTGCGAATTAACGAGATAATCAGATTCGAGAATGCAGTAACAATCATAACCGACAGAGCCATAACAAAGGCTGGCTTCATTTTTACAGTTACAGCTAATGCCGAACAAATTCCTAGCACCAATACTGTGATTGGATTTTTTGAGTTTATAGGCTCGGTAAGCAATTTTAAATTCTTGGCCGAGAACCATGGTTCTTTTGCTTTAATTTCACTCATGGCTTATATTCTTTTGATTATTAAAGTAGGTTTGATAGCTTCCAAGGCAATTGCTCAGCATCGCCTCTAGTCCTTTACTGGTAATTGTACCTCCCGATATTGCATCAACAGCATGAGGGTTCGATTTGTCGGCACCTCCTTTTACTACTGTTACCGATACAAATTTGTTGTTGCTATCAAAAATTGATTTTCCGATGAATTGCTGCTGGAACTCAACAGTACTAATTTCGGCACCTAGGCCAGGCGTTTCTCCTTTATGGTCGAATGTTGCTCCAAATATAGTATTGAAATCATCGTTTAGCGATATGTATCCCCAAATTGGACCCCACAAACCTGTGCCTCGAACAGGAATGATGTATTTAACACTTTGATCGTCGAGTAGTGCCTTATAAATTGGCAGGTTGCGTTGCTCAACTGGTTTTGATATTTCTGCTTTAAGATCTAGATTAAAAGCATCGATACCTTCAACTTTATTGCCCTTTGAGTTGACAACTATTTGCTCAACAATGTACCGTTTAAATGCATCTGCAACAAATTGATGTTTATTTTCAGCATTGTCGATTCCTTCGGTTTTTCCAATCGACCTTAGTATGTCGATTTTCTTTTCGGTTTCCTTGTTCTTTTGCTGCATTGGCTTTAGCGATGTTGCAGCAATTGCCAGAAGAGCAGCAACCAAAATTACCATTCCAGATGCATATAGGAATGTGTATAGGTTGCTATTCCTGTCTACGTTTTTAAGTTTCTTGAGTAATTCCATGGTGAATATCTTTATAGTTTAGCAACCTTTTTGGCTCTTCTTAAACGTTGGCGAATATTTGCCTCCACCACGTAGTGATCTATTAATGGTGCAAATGCATTCATAAGTAGAATCGAAAGCATCATTCCTTCAGGATAAGCAGGGTTGAGAACTCTTACCAAGAGTGCCATGAACCCAACAAGAAAGCCATATATCCATTTGCCTTTTTCGGTTTGTGCAGCAGTAACAGGATCGGTTGCCATAAATACGGCACCAAACGCAAATCCACCCATAATAAGGTGTTGCCAACCCGGAATCTCCATGTAGGGATTTACTCCAAATACATTAAATAGGTATCCTGCAAAAAGTCCTCCGCCAAATACCGATACAATAATTTTCCAACTACCAATTCCTGTAATTATTAGTATTGCAGCACCAATTAGTATTGCCAGAGTTGAAGTTTCTCCAATTGATCCGGGAATAAATCCCATAAACATATCGTAGGTCGATGGTAATTTTTCTAGGTGATATGCAGCGGCATTTGCAAGTGGAGTTGCACCTGAGAAGCCATCAATCACTTTGTCGGAATTGCTTAAAGCAACCCAAACCTTGTCGCCCGACATGTGCGATGGATATGCAAAGAACAAAAATGCTCTGGCCAAAAGAGCTGGGTTAAAAACGTTCATGCCAGTACCTCCAAACACTTCCTTGCCAATAATAACTGCAAATGCAGTGGCAATGGCAACCATCCAAAGTGGTACGTTTACAGGCATAATAAGAGGAATAAGCAATCCTGAAACGAGAAATCCTTCATTAACTTCGTGTCCACGCGATTGTGCAAAAGCAAACTCAATGGAAAGTCCTACACCATAGCTAACTATGATTAGAGGTAGAACCTTTAGAAAACCGTAAAAGAAATTCTCCCACAGTGTCGATGTTTCGCCAATCATTAGCGAATGTTGATATCCTACATTCCACATTCCAAAAAGCATAGCCGGCATAAGGGCCATGATAACAACAGTCATAGTGCGCTTCATGTCTATTGAATCGCGAATATGGCTTCCTTTGGAGGTTACCTTATCGGGAACAAAAAGGAATGTTTCGAATGCATCGAAGGTGGAGTGGAACATCTCATACCTTCCTCCTTTTTGAAAGTGAGGTTTAACTTTATCTAAATATCTTCGTAAAGCCTTCATTATAAGAAAGTATTTAATTTACTAGCTTAATTCTTTAATCATGGAATCGATACCGCTACGGAGTATCTCCTGAACTTCTATTTTCGATGTACAAATATATTCGCACAATGCGAGATCCTCTTCAACCACCTCGTAAATACCCAGTTGCTCCATCTTGTCGATATCGTTGGCAAGTATAGCCTTAATTAAATAAACTGGATAGATATTCATTGGTAGCACTTTTTCGTATTGACCTGTGAGAACATAGGCTCTTTCGGCTCCGTTAAAGTTTGTATCGAGTTTGTAGATTTTGCTAGGCAAGAATTTCGACATAAAAGTCCGAGATGCGCTGAATTTGTTAAATCCAGGAGCCATCCATCCAAGGAATTCGTGATGATTTCCTTCGGGAATTACTGTGATCATGTTGTCGTAAAATCCAACAAAACCTATAGCATCATCGAGTTTAGTTCCGGTGAGAACGTTACCAGAGATAATCCGAGGAGTTACATCGGAGTTTGTCAAGTTGTCCTTTACAATACTATCAACTCTAGCACCCGAAATAATTCGGTAGTAGCGTGGCTTTTTCACCTCAGATCCGGCTAGTGCAACAACTTTGGTTGCATCGTACACCCCTTTCGTGAATAATCGACCAATGATTATTACATCCAATGGATTAACAACCCAAACTATATCACCTTTGTTAATTGGGTTGATATGGTGAATTTGAACACCAACATTGCCAGTAGGGTGAGGCCCTGTGAAGTAATGATATTCTACTCCTTTTGCTTTTGCAAATACAGCCGAAGCCGGGAAATCGGCATTAAGCCCAAGGTGAATTTTTCCTGTTGTAAGTTTTTGTAGTGCATCGATACCAGCCTGAAATGCCTCACCTTCGCCATTAACCGAAAAGTCCATGTCTGGAGCAAGCGGAGCAGTGTCGAAACAGGAGATATAGATAGCTTTTGGGGTATCGGTTGGATTTGCTATAATGCCATAGGGGCGTTGGCGAATATACGGCCACGTTCCAGATTTTAGCAGTAAACTGGTTATTTGCTCCTTGGCGAGTGACGTTGGATCCGAAATATCGAACTGCTCATAATCGATACTTTCTGTTGGTTTAACAACAACCTCGAGGATTACACGTCTGTCACCTCTTCGAATCTCAACAACTTCGCCGCTTACCGGAGAGCAAAAAACAATGTCGGTTTTGTTTTTGTCGTGAAATAAGGGCGAACCAGCCTTAACCAGATCTCCAACCTGAACATTTAACTTGGGGGTTATGTCAGGGAAATCGGTTGGTTTTACCGAATAGGTTTCTGCCATATCCGCTTTAGTCAGGACTTTTTCGGGAAGACCTTCTAGCGGTATGTTTAAGCCTTTTTTTATCTTAATAACCTTCGACATATATAGCGTTTTTACTAAATTTATGCAAAATTAAGCAATTGAATAACTTCTTTCTAGAGTTTATGGCATATAATTTCTGAAAAATATCAATACTAGTAATGTATTTTATCTACTTTATGTGTATTGCTCGTTATCTTATCGACGATAAAGTAATTTTACCTATGTGTAAATTTGCCTGTAAATGTAATATCTTTGAGAATTAATCGATACAATTTAATCAATGATGTTTGTCAATATATCCATATCTTCATATATTAAAAGTTTATTAAGCGTATTAATTGCCGTACTCTTAGTTTGTTATGGGAATAACAACACTTTAAATGCGGCAAATGTTTTGTTGAATAATGATTTTTTGGATAATTCTTCGGCTTCCTCTATAAAATCGGTAAAGGCATACAGAACTGGACGCGATTTGAATAATACCACTATAGAGATGAAGAGCGATGAAAGTATTACTGTTGAGTTTGATGATTTATCCGACGAAGGTGTATCGTTTGACTATACTATAATTCATTGTACATATGATTGGCAACCCTCGGATTTGATTTTTATGGATTATTGCGATGGATTTGAGTACAACAGGGTTGATGATTTTCAGAATTCGGTGGGAACAATTAGTTCGTATATTCACTATAGTTTGACATTTCCCAATAACAATATCAACTTTAAGATTTCTGGAAATTATATTTTGAGGATTGTCGATAGTTACGATCATAGCAAAATTTATGTTCAGCAACGATTTATGGTTGTGGAACCGTTACTCTCGATGAATGCAAGGGTGCGTCAGCCTTTGGTGCAGGATTTGCTGTTAAGTTCACAGCAACTAGAGTTAGAGGTAAATATTGGACCACTAGGAAATATCGATCCTTATAACGATATAGTTACCGTTGTATATCAGAATAATCAGGTAAACGATGGATTTATCGGAGTGAAACCAACCTATATTGAGCCGAAGCAAATTAAGTATTCGGCACCCGATGCTTTAATCTTCGATGGTGACAATGAGTATCGGAATGTTAACTTAAAGTCGTACAGCTATCAAACTCAGCAGGTGCAAAAAATCGAAATTTACGGAGGCGAAACTCATATAAATTTATTGCCTGATAGAGATATTCAGAATCAGGATTATACCGAGAATCCCGATTTGAATGGGAAATACATTGTGAAGCGAGACGATTCCAACGATAGTAATATTGAGGCCGATTATGCATGGGTTTATTTTACGTTACAGACCTTTGATCCAGAGAATGTTGATGTTTACCTTTATGGCGAGTTTACGGGTTGGACTGTAAATCCTGATTTTAAATTAAGTTATAATCCACAGAGTGGAGGCTATGAGCTTCGAACATTCCTAAAGCAGGGCTACTACAACTATCGATATATTGCTGTTGATAGACAAACGGGAGAGGTGAGTCATTCGAGGTTTGAAGGCAACCATTTTTCAACGGAAAATACCTATCAAATTAATGTTTACTATAAATCACCCGGAATAAGATATTGGCGGTTGGTTGGTATTAAGACAATAAGTAGTAGGTATTCGGTAGGTTAGAGTGATATTAGACATTTTTCAATTTTAAAAATAAGGAGCCATGAGTATCTATTTAATCATGATTGTCTTTTTTGTAGCGAGTTTCTTGGTGGGACAGCAGCTGCGTTCGAAATTTGCAAAGTATTCGCAGGTGTCGTTACCTAAAGGATTGAGCGGAAAAGAGGTTGCTGAGTCGATGCTTTCTTACCATGGAATTAAGAATGTTCGGGTAATATCGGTAGCGGAACAGTTAACCGATCACTATAATCCAACCGACAAAACAGTAAACCTTAGCCCAGAGGTGTATAATGGTCGAAGTATTGCAGCAGCAGCGGTGGCAGCTCACGAGAGTGGGCATGCCGTTCAACATGCTCAGAGTTTTGCATTCTTGCAAATGCGTTCGTCTCTGGTTCCTGTTGTTAGCGTAGCTTCGCGGTATGTACAGTGGGTTTTGCTTGCTGGTGTTATTCTGTTACAGGCATTTCCTGCAATACTTTTAATCGGAATTGTAATGTTGGCCCTAACAACGTTATTTAGTTTTATAACGCTTCCTGTTGAATTTGATGCATCGCGTAGAGCGTTGGCTTGGCTTAATAGTTCGGGATTAACTTATGGTCAGAATGCCAATTATGCTCGCGATGCGCTAAAGTGGGCTGCGTTAACATATGTTGTTGCTGCATTGGGTTCGCTTGCAACTCTGCTTTACTACTTAGGTTTGTTAAATAGTAACGATGATTAGGTATAAAATAATCGATCAAATAATTTTCAAAGGAGGAATAAAATACCCTGTATTAAAACCTTGTAGTTATTTGTTTTCATATTAGTTTTCATGATTCAAGACATCTCATACCTATACGTGCTCGATTTGCTGGGTACTTTTGTTTTTGCTATTAGCGGTTTGCTAACCGCGGCCGAGAAACGTTTCGATTTATTTGGAGCTATGGTTATTTCGTTGGTTACGGCATTGGGCGGAGGTACCATTCGCGATATGCTGATTGGTTGCCATCCGGTGGGTTGGATGACTGATTTAAATTACTTGTATGCTGTAGTTGCCGGAATTGTTTTGAGTTGGTTATTTAGAAAGCATATAGAGCGGTTACGTCGTACACTATTCCTGTTCGACTCGGTTGGAATCGGTATCTTTACCATAGTTGGACTTCAAAAAACATTAGGATACAATGTTTCACCTGTTATTGCTGTAATTATGGGAACAACTTCGGCAGTATTTGGCGGTGTTGTCCGCGATATTCTTACGGGTGAAATTCCGCTTATTTTCCGAAAAGAAATTTATGCTACAGCATGTCTGCTTGGAGGTGTATTTTATTTAATGTTGGTTGCATTGCCGTGGAGCCATGATTGGGCGGTAAGCATAACCGTAGCGTTTATTATTGCTATTCGATTACTTGCCGTTCGTTTTCGATGGTCGCTACCACGTATTGGTTAATTGGTAGAATTTTTAGATTTTACCATTTTTGGGAGCAATTTGCTGCTCGGAGGGAGAAACTCCCTGCTCAGAGAAACAAAATTGCCCCTCGGAGGGAGAAAATTGGTGCTCGGAAGGAGAAAATTGCTCCTCGGAGAAACAAAATTTCTATTCTGAACGAGAAAATTGGTGCTCGGAGGGAGAAATTTCCTGCTCGGAGAAACAAAATTGCTCCTCGGAGGGGCAATTTGGTGTTCGGAGGAGCAAAATTATGGATACTTTAGCTTTTTGCCTTGTGGTTAGCAGCGGCCTTTGGGCTTATTAATGCTTGCGGCTTACTTAAATAAAATAACTGTTAGACAATGAAAATAAAAGATTTCGCGGTTGAACGATATTTTGCCAGGTACGAGTTTACTGCAAAACACCTGCTATCCAGCTCCGATTGCGATGGCTATAGCATGAGCTACGTGCTGAACCTGGCTTCAGAATCGGAGAGGCAGCTCTGGGAGAATTTAGCGTTGGGCTATACCGAAACCGTTGGTAGCGAATTTCTCCGAGAGGCCATAAGGCAGCACTACCAATCCATTCGAATGGACGAGATGCTTGTAGCATCGCCTGGCGAGCTAAACTTTATTCTGATGAACGTGCTGCTGAGCGCTGGCGACCATGTGGTGTGTATGTCGCCAATGTACCAGTCGCTCTATCAGGTTGCCCGCGATATTGGCTGCAATGTTACTTTTTGGGAACCAACAATCGGTCAACAGGGGTGGCACTACAACCCTTCGGATTTAAAGAGCTTGATACGCGATAATACCAAGTTGATTATCGTTAACTTTCCGCATAATCCAACAGGCTTTAGCCCCAGCTCCGAGGAGTACCTTTATATAATAGAGCTGGCTCGGCAACGGGGTATCACAATTTTTTCCGACGAGATGTACCGATTCCTGAATCATGGCAATAGCATTGCGCTGCCTTCGGCTTCGGACGTGTACGAGAATGCGGTTAGCCTTTGGGGAACTGCCAAAACATTTGGGCTGGCCGGGCTCCGGTTGGGCTGGTTAACATCAAAAAATAAGATGCTGCTAAAGAAGGTGGAATCGTTTAAGGATTACCTCTCGATATGCAGCAGTGCTCCCAGCGAGGTTTTGGGAATCATCGCGTTGAATCATATGGATAGATTTGTGGAGCCCAACCTAGCCAAAATCCGGTTAAACATTGTCCACTTCGAGCAGTTTCATCAACGTAATATCAATTTATTCGATTTTCCAAGACCAACGTCGGGCTCAACGGCGTTTATTAAGCTGAAGATTGCAGAGAGCGCAATGGATTTTGCCGAGCAATTGGTAACCGACACAGGCATTATGATACTTCCGTCGGAAACATTTGAGTATGGAACGTCTTATGTGCGCATTGGTTTTGGCCGAGAGAACATGCCCGAAGTTTTGGCGATACTCGAAAAATATTTGCAGCGTAAAGTTTTATAAACTCAGCAGTGCCGTAAGTAGATATTTTGGGTAAGATCCTATTCGCGGCGTTTAAACTCCGAGCAAATAATTGCCGTGGCCATTGCTACGTTTAGCGATTCTACATTTGTTCTGTCGGTTGCAAACGATGGGATATGGATTTTTTGAGAGACCAGCTTTTCCACATCAGGGCTAATTCCATTTCCCTCGTTACCCATAACCACAACACCTTTGGGTTTTAGCTCGGCTTGGTAAATATTGCTACCCTCCATAAAGGTTCCATAAATTGGAACATTGCTTTTTATTTTGGTTAGCTCCTCTTCCAAATTACAGTAAATAACCTTCACTCGTGTAATGGCCCCCATTGTAGATTGTACCACTTTGGGCGAGAAAATATCTACTGTCTCGTGGCTGCAAATAATACTGTTAATCCCAAACCAGTCGGCTAGCCTGACTATTGTTCCTAAGTTTCCTGGATCCTGAACTGTGTCTAGTGCCAACACTAGTTCGTTGGCAAAGTCAATATCTGTAATACTATATTCTGGAATACCAACAACTGCAAAAACAGGCGAAGGCGTGCTTAGGGCGCTAATCTTCTTCATGTCATCGTTCGAAACTTCCAAGCAATCGTTGGCTTTGTCCATTTTACAACTCTTCCACTCCAAAGTATGGTATAGCTCCTTTACCTTCAGACCCGAGTTAAGAATTTCATCAACCAGCCGAGAGCCCTCGGCAATAAAAACGCCATGCTCCTTTCTGAATTTCTTAGCTTGGAGCGATGTAATTCTTTTAATAGTATTTTTAGTGAGCATCGGGTTTAATTATTGCGCTAAGGTAAAGCTCAATCCTTCAATATCCAAAAATGCTAGTCTTTCTATTTTTCTTGAGTTACTATACTGCTAAAAAACATCCGCGAAGAACTGCATTTAATTGTGTAATTATTTACATTTGCTATCGATATGAAACTAAATACATATCGTTTTTTACAAACAAAAACCAAAACAATAAATTATGAAATCTAACTACACAAAATTATTGATGTTGGCCCTTGTGGCTGTTTTTGCGCTCGGTTCTTGTAGCGATGATGACGATAATGATTCGAAATGGGTTGTAACGCTTGGGGCTCAGTCAAACGAAACTATTGGAGCATTTTATTCACTTTCCGAAAAGAAAGTTTACACTCAGGATGAAGCTTTACTTAATCAGGAAAAGATCGATTTATTGTGCTTTTATGAGCATACTGATTCAAGAGTAAACGATATGACTTTATCTTCTCCATATGCAAATATTACCGGTATTTTTACTGATGAGAATGGAGATGAGTATTTTACAGCTTGGACAACTAAGAATTTTACTACAATTACCCCAACATCCGCATCGAGTGGCGTGTCTCCACTACCAGAAGGAACCCAGTCTATAACAGCAGAGCAATTTGATCAAATTAAACAGGGTGATGTAATTATTGCTACTTATTTCAATACCACACTTACTTCAAGCAATAAAAAAGCAAAGCTTCTTGCAGTTGGCGATATTTACTCTTTCTTAACTCAAGATGGTACCTTTGGAATTTTTAAGGTCATAGAGGTTAGTAATCCTGAGAGTGTCGAGGGATGGATTAAGTTTGAACTCAAAACGTATACTCCAGTTACAAAATAATTACAATAATTAGCTGCATTCCGGTTCAATTTATTTGTTCCGGAATGCAGTTTTTATTTAAGAGAATATGTATCGATATATAGTATTTGTGTTATCGATCTTTATTTTCTTGGGTTGCAAAAAGGATGAATCTCAAGATATTTCACCGATTATAGCCCTTAAAAATGGAGATGGATATACTTTGAATAATGCAAAAATTCCGATTGGAGGACAATTGCAATTTGGAATAGCCGCAACAACGGGGAGTGCTCCTTTAACCAATGTACGAATCACTCGAATTGCTGATGGGCAAAGAATAAAGGAAGACGATACAGGAATTTTTATTAAGGAGGGAGGATTGGATTATGTTGTTACATATAATAAGTCTTCGGCAGAAGTTGAGGTTTGGGAGTTCTTTGTAATGAACGCCAACCGCGACTCTGCGCTAACCTACCGTACGGTATATCTTGGCGAAGGATCGGCCTATGGGGCTATATACCACTATCCTTCAGTTAAAATTGGTATGCAGGAAAACCTTGATTATCCTAGTCTACTCGATGTGAATAACGGTTTGGTTTATGATGAAAATACCGTGGCAGGACATGAGGCCGATATCGAAATTCTTGGCTTTGTTTACGAAACAAGTGGTGTAATGTCACCAACCCTTTGTTGTCCAGGATATACAGGAACAACTTCTCCAAATACATTCTACCCGTACGTTGCAAGTTGGTCTGTAAAGAATAGTATTCTTTATGACTATAATTCGAGTGATAACGATTTGGTAAGTCTTGATGATTTTAACCAATCGCAAAATGATAGTTTGATTGTGAATTCCTATAAACCAGCAAGTGTAAGTGGTCTTTGTAAGTACTGCTATACTGGGAAAATAATTCCATTCAAAACCCATAATAGCAAGTATGGATTAATTCATGTTAAACATTCCGATACATCGGAGAATGGGTACATGGAACTGGAAATTAAAATACAGCAGTAAAATGAAGATCAGATTAATTTTAGCATTTTGGTTGATTCCTTTTGCTCTTTTTTCTCAGACAAGTTTAAGCGGTTATGTATTTGACTCGGAAACTGGAAAGTCCCTTGCTGGGGCAAATGTTGTGGTAGGCACTATTGGTGCAGCTACTAATAGCGATGGCTATTTTGTTATTAAAGAAATTGCTTCTGGCTATTACACTTTGGTTGTATCGGTTATTGGCTATCAGAAATATCAACAAAAACTAACGATACTAGAAGGAAAGAATCAGTCTATTAAAATAAGACTTGTTGAGGATAAAGTTCTTATCGACGAAATTGTGGTTTCTGCAACTAGAACGGAGAATCGGATAAGCGAGATTCCCGGACGAATAAACGTAATAACACCAGAGCGGTTGCAGTTAACCGTTGCGCAAACAGCCGATGAGTATTTATCGTTGGTATCGGGCGTTCAGGTAAGCAGATCGTTTGGCCCATTTTCGCATAAGTCATCGGTAACAATGCGAGGGTTGAGCGGAAATGAGCAAGCTCGTACACTTGTACTGATTGATGGAATTCCAGTTAACAAGGCCGATGGTGGTTCGGTAAACTGGAATCTAATATCAACAGGTGATGTTGAAAAAATAGAAGTTGTTAAAGGCCCCGGTTCTGCTCTTTATGGCGGAAATGCTATGGGCGGAATTATCAACGTTGTAAATCGTTACCCTCAGAAAAAGTTAGAAGGGAGTTTATCTACCGAGTATGGAACTTATAATACCTACGGTATTAAAGCAAAATTTGCAGGGCGATTAGGTGAATCCGAAAAACACTTCTACTGGGCTGCAAATGGTTTTTACCGTCAAAGTGATGGTTATGTAACCCAGTCCGATGCCGATAGAGTTGCGTTGGGGCCGTATGCTGTTAAATCGACGTTCGACGAGAAGGCATTGAACTTAAAGGTAGGATTCCAGAATGGCAGTAAAATTCAGGCTGAGGTGGATGCCTCTGGTTACGATGATAGGCGTGGTACTGGCGAAAAGTATCTTCAACCCGAGGGTAACACTGTAGATCATGATACGTATCAAGTTCGATCAACCTTGCGCGGACAAAATGGAAAATTCAGCTGGAATGCCTCGCTATTCTACATGTACGAGAATTATAAAAAGGTAAACGAGTGGGTTAAGGACGATTATACCTGGTACAACGTAACATCGGATCGTACAGATTATGGGTTAATGTCGTCGGCAAATTACCAACTTAGCAATCATTTCATTTGTGCTGGTTTCGATGTACGTAACGGTGCTGTGGATGCATCGGATATTTACTATACATCAACCGACAAGGTCGATAATCGTGGTAAAATTAATTTCTACGGTTTCTACTTGCAGGATGAGATCTCTACTTTTTCCGATAAGTTGAAGATTAATGTTGGCGTGCGTTACGATTTGGCTCGTTTCTACGATGGAGCGTTTGTTGTTAATACACCATCGTCGGAAACGGTTTACTTGGAACAGTATGAATTCTCGGGTTTGCCCGATGAGGTTTGGGGAGCCTTTAGTCCACGACTATCATTGCAGTATAAGCCAAGCGAGTATTCTAGAATTTACACTAGCTATAGCAGAGGATTTCGTCCTTCGGTTTTGGATGACCTCTGTCGTTCGGGTCGAATTAAGGGCGGATTAAAGGTAGCCAATCCAGATTTGAAGCCCGAGTTTTTGAATAATTTTGAAATTGGTGGAGATTACAGGCCTGTTGAATGGATGAAGCTTTCGGCAAGCACATACCTATCGCTGGGCAAGGATTTTCTATACTATGTATCAACGGGAGATAGTATTGATATGGGCTATGGTAATCGTCCAATTATGATTCGTTCGAACATTTCAAGTGTAAAGATCTTTGGAGTTGAATTTGATGCATCTGTAAGTCCTTTTAGGTTCTTGAACCTGTTTGGAAGTTACGCGTTTACATCACCCAAAATTGAAGACTATACTCCGCTTTCGGCAACAGATCCAGTCGATTTAAGCGGTAAGTATTTGACCGATGTACCAAAACATTCATTCTCTCTTGGGGCACTTCTACAATCGAAAATTGTGAATGCTGGAATAACTTGTAAGTACGTGGGCGAGATGTATGTTAACGACCAGAACGTTTACGATGATTTGGTGAGATCTAATACTTACCCGGCAACCTTAACTGTTGATGTGAAGTTAGCTCGCGATTTTTATAAGAATTTAAATGCCTCGTTGAGTGTTCAGAATATTTTCGATAAGCAAATTTACGATAGCAAGGGAGCCGTTGGCCCTGGAAGATTTATCACAGCTACTTTGGGTGCTAAGTTTTAATTAGTCATCCATTTGCTGGGCAAATAATAGATGTTTAACTATACACCGTTTATTATGAAGAAGATAATTTATGTACTAATAGCCATTACTTCGGTTTACGCTTGTCAGCGTAATGCCGAAAATCAGCAGCCGATTTTATCAAATAATGTGGATTCGTTGGAGCAAACCAACAATTTCTACGATAACGAACCAACGCAGCAGTTACCAATGGTTTCGCTATCTATCGATGGCGAAATTGCAAATCCTTGCTCGGTGGACTTTTCGAAATTACCATTGCATTCTGTGATTGTTAAGGAGGCATTGTTAAATACCGATGGCACAAACAAGTTTATAGGTGCTTACCGTTACGATGGCTATTCACTTTTCGATATTCTGAATTCAATTAAGCTTCAGAAGAAGAATGCCGATGCATTTCCGCCAATCATCGACCTTTATGTTGAGGTTAGTAACGATGCTGGCGATAAGGTTGTATTCTCGTGGGGCGAATTGTACTATCCAAACAATCTGCATAGAATAATTATCGCAAATTCGGTTATGCGGATTGTTCCTAGCAAAACCAAAGATTTATGGCCTTTGCCAACTGCATCTAAATTGGTTGTTGGAAACGATTTGCTTACCGAGCGAAACATATCTAATCCTTCGAGAATTACTGTTCGATCTTTAGATGCAACCTATAAAATCAATAAAGATTTAAATCCGTTATTTAGCAGTAATGCCAAATTAGTTGATATTGCAGGTAAAGAAAGCGCTTTGGAAATTCCTAAGAGTTTGGTTCCAATAACGTTTAATACCATCTTTTATGGACGTGGTCGAGGAATTCATAGCACAACTCCATTTACAGGCTACTATTTAAAGGATGTTTTACTTCCAAAGTACTCTTTTTCGAAAGAGAATATTCAGCGTGGAATATTCACCATTGCTGGTTTAGATGGATATAGAATGGCTGTAACCTATTCCGAGTTATTCAACAGGAACGATCAGCAGGAATTCTTGTTGATAGATGATCCAAAGAATATGGAGGGTGGGCGATTCAAAATTTTCCCAGCCTGCGATTTCTTTTCCGATCGTGCAATGAAAGCATTGTGTGAGGTAAAGTTTGAGGTAAGGTAAATTATTGCAGCAAAGTTGATATTAGTCGATCCAAATTTCTTGGATCGACTTTTTTGTTGGAATGCTTTAAATAATTTTAACTAAAAATATTTCTTGTTTATCGTCTCAATTTGTTCATTCGTAAATCATTGCTTTAAAATATTAAGGACAGCAGTGATTGTTTCAAAACCTTTTTTTATCTTTCAACACTGTTTTAGGTTTATATCTATCCATGATATTCAAGATTTTAGCCCAGAGGGCTAATTATAAACGTACATTTCGCGCTATCCCTATGCTTGTTGTGGGGATAATGTTTTTTATGTCGTGTAGTGTTACCCGAAATGTTCCTGATACAAAATACTTACTGAATAAATCCAATATTCAGGTTGACTCAAAATTGGCAAATGCTGGCGATTTGGATTCGTACTTAAAACAGCATCCCAACAAAGAGATTTTGGGCTTTCGCTTCCACCTTCGGCTGTACAATTTGGCTAGTCCTTACCGTTTTAATAGGATAAACCGATGGGTAAAAACAATAGGTGAGGAGCCAATTATACTCGATACCAATTTGATAAGCGAGAGTGCCCGAAATGTATTGGAGTACCTTAAAAGTAAGGGCTACTACAAGGCAACTGTTTCCGATTCGATATACTACCATGGTAAAAAGGCCGATGTTTACTACTTTGTGAAACCCAATAGTCCATATAGAATTCGTAAGATAGACTATAGCATTGAAGATACTGTAATTCAAAGACTCGTTTTGGCCGATTCGGCAAACTGCCTTGTTTCAAGGAGACAATTTTTCGACAGCGAATTATTGCAGAACGAGCGTACCCGAATTGAGTCATATCTTCGGAATAATGGTTACTTTAATTTCTCGAAAGATTATATAACATTTTCTGCCGATACGAGCGTTGACGATCATAAGGTTGACATCGTTTTAATGATTCGTAATCCGCAAAAGTTCGATAGTAAGGGCGATAAGGTTACTTCAAACTTTAAGCGATATATGGTTAAGCGGGTTTTTATTTATCCCAATTACGATCCAATTCTTTTCCTCTCTAAGAGAGAGGAGGCCATGCTAGATACTGTTTATCTAAATGGAATTCAGTTTATCTTTCCCGAAGATCCGGGCGTTAAGTTGAATGTTATTTACAATGCAAACTTTATTCGGCCGGGAATTATGTATTCAACAGATGTGGTTCAAAAGTCGCAGAATTACTTAAATTTACTCAAACTCTATAAATTTGTAAATATCAGTTTCAAGGAGAATGTTGAACAAAAAGAGTCTAAGTCTTTCGATTTATTTCAGGATGATGAGGTAAGGGCTGATTCCTTGCTTTACGGCTATCTCGATTGTTTCATTCAATTATCGCAGCAAACACTTCAGAGCTATCAGGTCGAATTGGTTGGTACTAACACTACAGGATCGTTGGGTGCTGAGGGTAATTTAAATTATCAACATCGAAATTTGTTTCAAGGTGCCGAGGTGCTCGATGTAAAAATAAGGGGACTAATTGAGGCTGCTCAGCAAAAAATCAATCTTAACAATACATTGGAACTTGGTGGGTCTGTAGGGTTGAGTTTGCCTAAGTTTCTTGGCCCATTTTCATCGAGCGATTTATTTATTCGGAATGCGGTTCGGACACAGTTTACTGCATCGTATAATTTTCAGCGTAGACCCGATTATACTCGAACTATTGCTACTTTAACATATGGTTATAACTGGAAAAGTTCGAGGTATATTACCCAAAATTTTAACCCAATTGAGATTAATGCCATTCAAATTCCAGTTATCAGTAGCGATTTCCAGAGCGAAATAGAGAATACCTTTTTGGAGTACAGTTACATTAACCAAATCGTAACGGTTTCGAGTTACAGTTTTATTTTCAATAATCAGAATCTCCAAAAATTGAGCAGTTATACCTACATGCGTTATAATATAGAATTTTCCGGTAATCTATTATCGCTTGGTTTTAATGCAATTAATAAGTCCAAAGCATCCGATGGAACCTATAAAATTCTAAATACTAGTTTCTCTCAATTTATTCGTTCCGATATCAATTTAACATATCATCAAGTAGTTGATAAGAACAATACATTTGCATATCGATTTTTTGCCGGAATTGGCTATCCATACGGCAACTCAAAAGCATTGCCATTCGAAAAAAGATATTTTTCGGGTGGTGCGAATGGAATTAGGGCATGGCAGGCAAGATCATTGGGTCCAGGTTCGTATTACACCACAGGCGAGACCTATCCTAACCGTACGGCCGATATAAAGTTAGAGGCGAATGTTGAGTATCGATTTAAACTATTCTGGCAGTTGGAGGGTGCAATATTTTTTGATGCGGGTAATATTTGGTCGCTTCCAAGTATCGATATTGGCGAAGGAACTGCTTTTGAATTCAATAAATTTTATAAGCAGATTGCGTTGGGTAGCGGTTTGGGAATTAGGGTGAACTTAGGATTCTTCACTTTAAGAACCGATTTTGGATATAAGGTATACGATCCTGCAGTTAATCCTGACGCCTCTTTCAAGCCATGGATTCCTTTCCAGCAGAAGTTTATGTGGAAGGATGTAAACTTTAATTTTGGTATAGGTTACCCATTCTAGGTATTATTGACTTCAATCGATATTTGTCGTAGGTTTGTGTAAATGTAAAAATTTACCACTATGAATATTGATAAAATAGTTGAGTTGCTAGGCGAAAAATCCAGTTTTTTGCTCGATCACAAATGTGCAACTGTTAACAAAGAAAATCTTCATTTGCCTGGAGCCGATTTTGTTGAGAGGGTATTTTATCATTCAAACCGTTCTCCTCAGGTTCTAAGAAGTCTTCAATCAATGTACAGTCATGGTCGTTTGGCAGGAACTGGCTACCTTTCAATTTTACCGGTCGATCAAGGTATTGAGCATACAGCTGGTGCGTCATTTGCTCCCAATCCAATTTATTTCGATCCTGAGAATATCGTAAAATTGGCCATTGAGGGTGGTGCTAATGCGGTAGCATCAACATTTGGTGTTCTTGCAGCAGTTTCGCGAAAGTTTGCCCATCGTATTCCCTTTATTGTTAAGATTAATCATAATGAGTTGTTGACTTATCCCAATAAGTACGATCAAATTATGTTTGGTTCGGTAGAAGAGGCATGGAATTTAGGGGCCACAGCAGTAGGGGCTACTATATATTTTGGATCGGAGGAAAGTTCTCGCCAAATAATAGAGATTAGTCAGGCTTTCGAGCGTGCGCATGAACTTGGCATGGCAACGGTACTTTGGTGCTATTTGCGTAATAATGCATTTAAGAAAGATGGGGTTGATTATCATGTTGCTGCCGATTTAACAGGGCAGGCTAATCATCTAGGTGTAACTCTTCAGGCCGATATTATCAAGCAAAAGTTACCCGAAACTAATGGTGGTTTTAAGGCTATCAACTTTGGCAAAACTCACGATAAGGTTTACTCGCAACTTTCCAGCGATCATCCGATCGACTTAACTCGATATCAAGTTGTGAATTGCTACAATGGCCGAGCTGGTTTAATTAATTCGGGGGGAGCATCGGGCGGTGCAAGCGACTTAGCCGAGGCTGTTTTTACTGCGGTTGTTAATAAGCGCGCAGGTGGAATGGGGCTAATTAGTGGCCGTAAGGCATTCCAGAAACCTATGGAAGATGGTGTTAAAATTCTTAACGCGATTCAGGATGTTTATTTGGAACCAAAAATCGACATTGCATAGTTAACAGAATTTTATTAGAACTCACGCAATTGGTTGATAAAGCTTTGCGTGGGTTTTTTTTTGTTTGTAACCTTTGGTTATAATCACAATTTTTACCAATTTGGGGCACCAAAACCTAAATCAACTAAATTCATTATTTATGTCTTTATCAGGAAACGCTAATCGCGATAACTTTGGAAGTAAGTTTGGAATAATTGCAGCGGCAGCAGGGTCTGCTGTTGGCCTTGGAAATGTATGGAAGTTCCCTTATGTTACAGGTCAAAATGGAGGAGGAGCCTTTCTTTTAATTTATTTGGCTTGTGTTTTTTTGCTTGGGGTACCGGCAATGTTATCGGAATTTTCGATTGGTCGTCGCGGGCAGCGTAATGTATTTGGATCGTTTAAGGCTTTAGCACCCAATACCCCTTGGTATTTTGTGGGAATAATGGGAGTTGTTGCTGCTTTTGTAATTCTTTCGTTTTATAGTGCCGTTGCAGGTTGGACATTGGAATACATTGTTCGTTCGGTTGATGGCAGTTTCCAGTCTAATGAGCCTTTAAGTAGCGCATTTAACAATTTTATTGTTCATCCGTTTCGTCCAATTATCTGGCAATTGGTATTCATGGTATTAACAGCACTGATTGTTGCCGGTGGCATTAAAAATGGAATAGAAAAATATAATAAGGTGTTAATGCCCTTATTGGTGATCTTTTTAATAGTACTCTGTATTAGGGCTGTTACCTTACCAAATTCTTTGGAGGGTTTAAAATTTCTGTTTTATCCTGATTTTTCTAAAGTAACGATCAAGACTATACTATTTGCAATGGGACAAGCGTTTTTTTCTTTGAGTTTGGGAATGGGGGCGTTAATAACCTATTCATCATATTTTAAGAAAACAGAGAATTTAGCAGCCACGGCGGTCAATGTTTCTTTAGCCGATACTGCCATTGCAATTTTATCGGGAGTTGTGATATTTCCTGCAGTTTTTGCTTTTCATATAGAACCTTCTGCTGGCCCAAGTTTGGTATTTATTACACTACCTGAAATTTTTCGACAAATGCCTTTAGGCGATATTTTTGGTTTGATTTTCTTTACGCTTTTGGCTGTAGCAGCGCTTACTTCTACAGTCTCGGTGCTTGAAGTGGTTGTTGCATATTTTTCCGAGGAGTTTAAAATCACCCGAAAAAAAGCAATAATTATAGCATCTGTTTCAATATCGATATTAGGAATACTGGCCTCATTGTCCTTTGGCCCATTAAGTTCAATTACTATATTCAAGAGATCAATATTCGATTTATTAGATTTTTCAGCGTCTAATGTTTTATTGCCATTGGGTGGTTTTCTAATAGTGGCATTTGTAGGATGGTATATGACTAAAAATGATGTTCGGGAGGAAGTCTCGAATGAAGGAAACCTTAAAGCGAAGTATTTCCCGTACTTTAGATTTATTGTTCGGTATATTGCACCTGTTGCTATCGCCGCTATATTTATTTACTCGATTTTCTTTGGAAGTTTAGGTTGACAAATGCTAAAACTGAGCGCATATAGGTAAACGATGAGATACAGAGGATTAAAAAATGGTTTGAAAAATTATTTTACATTTACTCGTGGCGAGCAGAATGGGATAATTGTTCTATCTGTAATTCTCCTTTTAGTTATTTTGTTTAATGTATTTCTTCGAGGCATAGTAACCTCAAAATCAAATCTCGATCCGGCTAATTATGAGAAAATAGATAGTTTTTTTAGTTCTTTGGAATATGTAGCCCCAAATAAAACTGATGAGGTTGAACACTCCGTTCTTAAGGAGGAATTGGTTGTGAAGCGGATGCCCAAGCTTTTCTATTTTAATCCTAATACCGTAGATGTAGATAGTTTGATTGACTTGGGCTTATCGGTTAAGCAGGCAAAAGTTGTTGTTAATTATAGGAATAAAGGTGGCCGATTCCGAAAGCCAGAGGATTTCGCAAAAATTTATGCAATAGATTCGGCAACATTCCAAAGGCTAAAGGCTTGGATTAAAATTCCCGAAATTGTTTTAAAATCGGATAGCACAGCTATAAAGCCTGAACTTGAGAAAATTTATATCGACATAAATTCAGCCGATTCAGTTATGTTAACCAAGTTAAAGGGGATAGGCCGTTCGTATGCAAGGCGCATAGTTGCATATCGGAATTTACTGGGTGGTTTTTATAGTATTGACCAACTGACCGAGGTTTATGGATTAAATCCCGCCACGGTTTCATCTATACAATCTAATATTTGGGTTGATAGTTCTAGAATAAGGAAGTTAAATCTTAACTTGATAAGTTACGAAGAGTTAAAGTGCCATCCATATTTAACCGATTACCAAGCGAAATCAATAGTTTACTATAGAAGTAAGTTAAAAATAATACAAAATATTGAAGAATTGGTTGATAACAAACTTGTTCCTCCCGATTGTTTCGAAAAGATAAAGCCATATTTAACTGTAAAGTAAAAGAGTAGGAACCGTTTAAACATTAAGTTATTATGAGCTATAGTGAAGAAGTGAAAAAAAATTGTGAATCATTTTGAAAAAATTGTAAGAAAGTATACATTTGCAGCTCAATAAAAATTTACAAACATGATTATAGTACCAATTAAAGAAGGCGAAAATATTGAAAGGGCTCTCAAAAAATTCAAACGTAAATTTGAGAAAACTGGCATTATGAAAGAATTACGTGCACGTCAAGCATTCACAAAGCCTTCAGTTGAACGTAGAGAAGAAATTAAGAAAGCCATTTACGTCCAAAATCTTCAACAGACCGAGGAGTAAATTTAACATTCTTTGAATGTGTAATCAGGCTTTTTTTGCCTGATTTTTTTTGTTTTTCTCAACAAAACAATTATATTGCATTCAAAGAATATGCTGGTTTTTTTCCTAAAATATATTGAAGTTGAGCGCGGTTACTCTGCCAACACTCTCCGATCATACGGAGATGATGTTAGGCAGTTTATGGCATTTGCTGGACTTGATCCCGAAAGTTCAGACCTATCTTCAATTACCCATCGGCATATCCGAGCATGGATTTCGTCCTTGATATCGCAAGGCGTGAGCCCTCGCAGCGTAAATCGCAAGTTATCATCGTTACGCTCTTTTTTCAAGTTCTTAATTCGCGAGGGAGTTGTAAAAAATAATCCATTAAGTAAAGTGGTTGCTCCAAAGTTGAGTAAGCGACTGCCCGAGTTTGTGCCAGAATCGGATATGGCAAAGTTAGATCCTGAAATCTTATTCAGCAATTCATACGAAGGCCAACGCGATCTACTTATTGTGTCGTTGTTCTATTATACTGGAATGCGTTTATCCGAGTTGGTTGGGCTTACAGTCGATTCGGTTGATCTTGCCTCTGACTCAATTAGGGTAATAGGAAAGGGGCATAAAGAGAGGCTTGTTCCGATTCATCCGGATTTGAAACCTTTAATTGGTCAATATCTCGAAAAAAGGGGAGAGGTTAACATTAATAGTTCTACTGTCTTTTTTCTTACAGTTAAAGGTGAACCAGTTTACCAAAAACTTGTTTATCGAATAGTGAAGCATTATTTGTCCATGATAACACCATTGCAGAAGCGCAGCCCGCATGTATTGCGTCACACATTTGCTACCCACTTGCTAAATCAGGGAGCCGATATTAACGCTATAAAAGAGTTGCTTGGCCATGCCAATTTATCTGCAACACAGGTGTACACTCATAGTACATTCGAGAAATTAAAACGAAACTATAACCAAGCTCATCCGCGAGCTTAAATTTAAAAGGAGGATTTATTATGAACGTCAAGATTCAATCAATTAAGTTTGATGCAGACAAGAAGTTGACCGATTTCGTTGAAAAGAAAGTTAACAAGCTTGAGCGTTATTTTGACAACATTGTAGATGTGGAAGTTTTTTTGCGCTTGGAGAATAGCCAAGACCTCGAAAACAAGGTGGCTGAAATTCGAATGAAGGTTCCTGGCTCCGATCTTTTTGCGCAGCGACAGTCAAAATCTTTCGAGGAGGCTATAGATGATTCTATAGATGCACTGAAAACCCAAATTCAAAAACATAAGGATAAGCTGAGAGGTAATTAATCTCATTGAGAAAATATTAATATATATTTAATAAGCCCTGATTAGGGCTTATTTTTATTTGTTTGAGGATTATTTGCAACAGAATTGAACATTATAGCTATAAATAACTTGTCTCAACTTTATTATTTGAGGCAAAAATTTGATAATTTTGTTTTTTATAACAATCTCATTTACAAGGCTGCTTTTAAAACATTTAATTTTGTTACGAAAAAAAAGACTTTTTTTTTGCTCATATTTAAAATTGTTATACATTTGCAATCCGATTTTGAGAGGTAAACGTTCATTGAATCCTTTTAATCTTTGATAACAATGCCGATGTAGCTCAGTTGGCCAGAGCAGCTGATTTGTAATCAGCTGGTCGGGGGTTCGAATCCCTCCATCGGCTCAAAGAATAAAAAAAATGTTGGGGAGATACCAAAGCGGCCAACTGGGGCAGACTGTAAATCTGCTGGCGTATGCCTTCGTAGGTTCGAATCCTGCTCTCCCCACTAAAATAGGCGTTATTGATTTTGCACTACCTTAAACGAAAGTTTGGATGTTTTAATCGGTAACTATAAGCGGGAGTAGCTCAGTCGGTAGAGCATCAGCCTTCCAAGCTGAGGGTCGCGGGTTCGAGTCTCGTCTCCCGCTCTGCCTATAGGCCGATGTAGCTCAGGGGTAGAGCACTTCCTTGGTAAGGAAGGGGTCGCGAGTTCAATTCTCGCCATTGGCTCAATAAATATTGGATATCAAGTTTTTAAATTCTAATTAAAATTAATACCTGAAGTTATGGCTAAAGAAAAATTTGATAGGTCGAAACCTCACGTGAACATCGGAACCATTGGTCACGTAGACCATGGTAAAACAACTCTTACTGCAGCAATTACTAAAATTCTTGCTGAAAAGGGTCTTTCTGAATTCCGTTCTTTCGATTCTATCGACAATGCTCCTGAAGAAAAAGAGCGTGGTATTACTATTAACACTGCTCACGTTGAGTACTCAACTGCTAACCGTCACTATGCACACGTTGACTGTCCTGGTCACGCTGACTATGTGAAGAATATGGTTACTGGTGCCGCTCAAATGGATGGTGCTATCATTGTAGTTGCTGCTACTGATGGTCCTATGCCTCAAACTCGTGAGCACATCCTACTTGCTCGTCAGGTAAACGTTCCTCGTATCGTTGTTTTCCTTAACAAATGCGATATGGTTGACGATGCTGAGATGCTTGACCTTGTAGAAATGGAAGTACGTGAGCTTTTAAGTTTCTATCAATTTGATGGTGACAATGCTCCTGTAATCCGTGGTTCTGCTCTAGGTGCTCTTAACGGAGAAGCTCAGTGGGTTGACAAAGTTATGGAGTTAATGGATGCTGTTGATACATTTATTCCAATCCCTCCACGTGAAAATGAAAAACCTTTCTTAATGCCAGTTGAGGACGTATTCTCGATTACAGGTCGTGGTACTGTTGCTACTGGTAGAATTGAGACTGGTGTTATTCACACTAGCGACGAGGTTGAAATCGTTGGTTTAGGTGCTGAGAAAAAGAAATCAGTTGTTACTGGTGTTGAGATGTTCCGTAAGATTCTTGACCAAGGTGAAGCTGGTGATAACGTAGGTCTACTTCTTCGTGGTGTAGACAAGAACGAGATCAAACGTGGTATGGTTATCGCAAAACCAGGTTCTATCACTCCTCACACTAAATTCAAAGCTGAGATTTACGTTTTGAAGAAAGAGGAAGGTGGACGTCACACTCCATTCCACAATCACTATCGTCCTCAATTCTACTTACGTACACTTGATGTAACTGGAGAGATTGTTCTTCCAGAAGGTGTTGAGATGGTAATGCCAGGTGATAATGTTACTATCACAGTAGAACTTATCTACCCTGTAGCTATCAACCAAAATCTACGTTTCGCTATCCGCGAAGGTGGACGTACCGTTGGTGCAGGTCAGGTAGTTGAGATCGTAGAATAATACAATAAAAGGTTGATAGAACCAAACTCTATCAACCTTTACATACACGGGTGTAGCTCAGTTGGTAGAGCATCGGTCTCCAAAACCGAGTGTCGGGCGTTCGAGTCGCTCCTCCCGTGCTAAATCTTGGTTATCATGAAGATATCACAATACTTTCACGAAGTTTACACCGAAATGGTGCAAAAGGTTTCGTGGCCAACATGGAAAGAACTTCAATCCAGTGCATTAATTGTTATGATTGCTTCCCTATTAATAGCACTGGTGATATTCGTTATGGACATCAGTTTTGAGAACATGATGAAGGTCATTTATCAAATGCTTAACTAATAAGCCTCTAGAACAATAATGGAAGAGAATGTAAAGAAATGGTATGTTCTTAGGGCCATTGGGGGGAAAGAGAAAAAGGTAAAGGAGTATGTTGATAACGAAGTTATTCGTTTGAAACTAGAGGACTTTATCTCACAAGTTCTTATCCCTGCTGAGAAGGTTTACCAAATTAGAAATGGTAAAAAAATCAGCAAGGAGAGAATTCTTTACCCTGGTTATGTCTTAATAGAAGCGGCATTGGTAGGTGAAATTCCTCATATTTTGAGAAACATCCCCAACGTTATGGGCTTTTTAGGAGATCCTAGAACAGGAGATCCTATGCCTCTTCGTACATCTGAGGTTAATAGAATCCTTGGAAAGGTTGATGAGTTGGTCGATAGCGAGGAGGAATTGAATGTTCCTTACTACGTAGGTGAAACAGTTAAGGTAATTGACGGTCCGTTTAATTCCTTCTCTGGTATCATCGAAGAAGTAAACGAAGAGAAGAAGAAGCTGAAGGTTATGGTGAAAATCTTCGGCCGAAAAACTCCGCTGGAGTTAAGTTTTATGCAAGTAGAAAAGGAGTAAAAAAAAACTAAAGAGCACAAGCATTATGGCTAAGGAAGTTGCTGGATTTATTAAGCTCCAGGTTAAAGGTGGTGCGGCAAACCCATCACCCCCAATTGGTCCTGCTCTTGGCTCCAAAGGGGTAAACATTATGGAGTTCTGCAAGCAATTCAATGCAAGAACTCAAGCACAAGCAGGTAAGGTATTACCTGTTGTGATAACTGTTTACAGCGATAAATCGTTTGATTTTATCGTTAAAACCCCTCCCGTACCAGTACAGTTGCTTGAAGTTACCAAGCTACAAAGTGGTTCGGCTGAGCCAAACAGGAAAAAAGTTGCCTCAGTAACCTGGGAACAAGTTAGGCAGATTGCCCAAGACAAGATGCCCGATTTGAACTGCTTCACTCTGGAGTCTGCGATGAAGATGGTAGCAGGTACAGCCCGGAGCATGGGTATTACTGTAACCGGAGAATTTCCGGGTAATTAACATTAAACCTCTTTTGCGCAATGACTAAACTGACTAAAAACAGGAAGCTTGCTCTGTCGAAAACCGATTCTAACAAGCAATATAAACTTTCTGAAGCAGCAGAACTGTTGAAGGAGATTACTTATACTAAATTCGATGCATCAGTTGATATTGATGTTCGTTTAGGAGTTGATCCACGTAAAGCCAATCAAATGGTTCGTGGTGTGGTAACACTTCCTCACGGTACCGGAAAATCTGTTAGAGTACTAGTACTTTGTACCCCAGATAAAGAAGAAGCTGCGAAACAAGCAGGCGCCGATTATGTAGGTCTTGATGAATATATCGAGAAGATCAAAGGTGGATGGACTGATGTTGACGTTATTATTACTATGCCTACAGTTATGGCAAAGATTGGCGCACTCGGTCGTATTTTAGGTCCTCGTGGTCTTATGCCTAATCCAAAAAGCGGCACTGTTACGATGGAAGTTGATAAAGCTGTTAATGAGGTTAAGCAGGGTAAGATTGACTTCAAGGTTGATAAGTTTGGTATTATCCATTCATCAATCGGGAAGGTTTCATTCGAGCCTGAGAAAATCGTCGATAACGCTATGGAGTTTATCAACACTATTATTAAGTTGAAACCAACATCGGCTAAAGGTACTTATGTTAAGAGTATCTATATTTCAACTACGATGAGCCCTGGTTTATCCATAGATACTAAGACAATCTCAGCTGCGAATTTATAACCGTTTCACAGACCCAATTTACTATGAGAAGGGAAGATAAAAATTTATTAATTGATAAGCTTACCGAGCAGATTAAACATTATCCGCATTTTTACCTTGCTGATACTTCTGAATTAAACGCAGAAGTAACAAGCAAACTTAGAAGAGTTTGCTTTGAGAAGGAGGTAAAATTGGTAGTGGTAAAGAATACCCTTCTGAAGAAAGCCTTGGAACGTAGTGGAAAATCAGATTTTTCTGCAATGTTCGATACTTTAAATGGGGCTACTTCAGTAATGTTTACTGAAACTGGTAATGTACCAGCAAAGCTAATCAAGGATTTTCGCAAGGAATTTCCAAAACCCTTACTGAAAGCTGCCTTTGTTGAAGAGTCAATATATGTAGGTGAGAACCAACTAGACGCACTTGCATCACTTAAGAGCAAAAATGAACTTATTGCTGATGTTATTGCACTGTTACAATCTCCTGCAAAGAATGTTATCTCTTCATTACAATCGGGCGGAAATATTCTATCAGGTGTTGTTAAAACACTATCTGAAAAGGAAAAATAATTTTAGTTTAAAATCAATTTAATACTTAGCAAAATGGCAGATCTTAAAAAATTTGCAGAAGACTTGGTAAACTTGTCAGTTAAAGAAGTTAACGAACTTGCCAAGATCCTAAAAGACGAATATGGCATTGAACCTGCTGCAGCTGCTGTAGCTGTTGCTGCTGCACCTGCTGCTGGCGGTGAAGCTGCTGCTGAAAAGACTTCATTCGATGTTATCTTAAAGTCAGCTGGTGGAGCTAAACTTCAAGTTGTTAAATTAGTAAAAGAACTTACTGGTTTAGGACTTAAAGAAGCTAAAGACCTTGTAGACGCTGCTCCTAAGGCAGTTAAAGAAGGTGCTTCTAAGGAAGAAGCTGAGTCTCTAAAAGCACAACTAGAAGAAGCAGGAGCAGAAGTTGAACTTAAATAGCACAAGCCTATATTAGGTATAAGGTTTAGAATCTATTATTTAGATTCTAAGCCTTTTTATTGTTATGTTTTACGGTTCAACAAATTCCATTGCAATGTCTCAAAATAACAATAACATCAGAATTAACTTCTCGAAAACAAAGAGTCGTTATGATTACCCTGATTTCTTGGAGATTCAGCTTAAATCTTTTGTTGAGTTTTTCCAGTTAGGGACAACCCCTGAAGAGCGGAAGCGAGAGGGACTCTTTCAGGTTTTTTTAGAGAATTTTCCAATTACCGATACCAGAAACAACTTTGTTCTGGAATTCCTCGATTATTATGTAGATCCCCCAAGATATTCCATAGAAGAATGCTTGGATCGTGGATTGACCTTTAGCATACCGCTTAAGGCAAAATTAAAACTTTACTGTACCGACCCTGAGCATGAGGATTTCGATACTGTTGTTCAAGACGTTTACTTGGGCACTATTCCTTATATGACTCCTAGGGGTACTTTTGTTATTAATGGTGCTGAACGAGTAGTTGTTTCACAGTTGCATCGTTCGCCTGGCGTATTTTTTGGGCAAAATGTTCACCCAAATGGTACAAAACTTTATTCAGCTCGTATTATTCCTTTCAAAGGATCGTGGATTGAGTTTGCTACAGACATAAATAATGTCATGTATGCTTACATTGACAGAAAGAAGAAGTTGCCTGTTACAACGCTATTGCGTGCCATTGGTTTCGAAAGTGATAAGGATATTCTTGAAATATTTAATTTGGCCGATGAAATTAAGGTTTCGAAAGTAAACCTTAAAAAGGTTGTAGGCCAACGACTTGCCGCTCGTGTTCTTAAAACATGGGTAGAAGATTTCGTAGATGAGGACACCGGTGAGGTAGTTTCCATCGAACGTAATGAGGTTATTCTTGATCGTGAAACTGTTATCGAGAATGAACATATTGACGAAATCGTTGATTCTGGTGCTAAGTCGATTCTAATTCATAAAGAAAATCAGAGCATATCGGATTTTGCCATTATTTATAATACGCTGCAGAAGGACCCATGTAACTCTGAAAAGGAGGCTGTGGTTCATATCTATCGCCAGCTCCGTAACTCTGAGCCACCTGATGAGGCTACTGCCCGTGACGTTATTGAGAAACTTTTCTTCTCCGATAAGCGTTACGATTTAGGTGAGGTTGGACGTTACCGTATCAATAAGAAACTAAATCTGAACACCGCTTCGGATACTAAGGTTCTTACTAAGGAAGATATTATCGAAATCATCAAGTATTTAATTGAACTTATCAATTCTAAAGCAGATGTTGATGATATCGACCACTTAAGTAACCGTCGTGTTCGTACAGTTGGAGAGCAGTTAGCAGCTCAGTTCAGCGTTGGTTTAGCCCGTATGGCTAGAACTATTCGTGAGAGAATGAACGTTCGCGATAACGAGGTGTTTACCCCAATCGATTTGATCAATTCCAAGACCTTATCGTCGGTAATTAACTCGTTCTTCGGTACTAACCAGCTATCACAATTCATGGATCAAACCAACCCTCTTGCTGAGATGACCCATAAACGTCGTTTATCAGCACTAGGACCTGGAGGTTTGTCGCGAGAACGTGCTGGTTTCGAGGTTCGTGACGTACACTATACACACTATGGACGTTTATGTCCAATTGAAACTCCTGAAGGACCAAATATCGGTCTAATTTCTTCGTTGTGCGTTTTTGCACGTATTAACGACTTAGGATTTATTGAAACACCTTACCGTAAATCCGATAATGGAAAGGTTGGCTTATCCAACGATGATGTTGTTTACCTTAGTGCAGAAGAGGAAGAGGCAAAAATTATTGCTCAGGCAAATGCCCTTCTTTCTGACGATGGAACATTTGTTAATCCTAGGGTAAAAGCTCGTTATGAGGCCGACTATCCTCTTTCAGAAAAGGAAACGGTCGATTTGATGGACGTTGCTCCTAATCAAATTGCCTCTATAGCCGCTTCGTTAATTCCATTCTTAGAGCACGATGATGCAAACCGTGCGTTGATGGGATCGAACATGATGCGCCAAGCAGTGCCATTGCTAAATCCAGAAGCTCCTATTGTAGGAACTGGGTTGGAAGGTCCTGTTGTTCAGGATAGCCGTGTTCAGGTTGTTGCTGAAGAAGACGGTATTATAGAGTATGTTGATGCTGATGAAATTGTTGTTAGATATAACAGAACTGAAGATGAAGTTTTTGCAAGTTTCGATCCCGAATTAAAACGCTATCGTCTTCCTAAGTTCAAGAAAACTAACCAAAATACATCTATCACATTAAAACCTATTGTTAGAAAAAATCAGGAAATTAAGAAAGGCCAGATTCTAACTGAAGGTTATGCTACTCGAAATGGAGAATTAGCTCTTGGTCGTAATCTAAAAGTGGCATTCATGCCATGGAAAGGTTATAACTTTGAGGATGCTATCGTAATTAGTGAGCGATTAATCCGTGATGATATGTTTACATCAATTCATGTTGATGAATATATTCTTGAGGTTCGCGATACTAAGAGGGGAATGGAGGAACTTACATCTGACATTCCTAACGTTTCTGAAGAAGCAACTAAAAACCTCGACGAGAACGGTATGATTCGTATTGGTGCGAATGTTGTTCCTGGAGATATCCTTATTGGTAAGATTACTCCTAAGGGAGAGTCTGATCCAACACCTGAAGAAAAACTTCTAAGAGCAATCTTTGGAGATAAAGCGGGTGATGTTAAGGATGCGTCGTTAAAGGCATCTCCCTCGTTACGTGGTGTTGTGGTTGATAAAATGCTATTCTCTCGTGCTATTAAGGATGAGCGTGAAGCAAAGAAGGCCAAAGCTAGTGAGAAAGGCGTGATTGAGAAGATTGATAATGAGTTTAACCGTCATGCTATAGATCTACTAAATAAACTTGTAGATAAGTTATTCATACTTGTTAATGGTAAAACATCACAGGGTGTAGCCGATAACTTTGGTCAGGAAATTATTCCTCGTGGAGTTAAATTCACCCAAAAAATGCTTGCCGAGATTGACTATATGAATGTTAATCCTAACAAGTGGACCACCGATAAGCAGAAGAACGATCTTATTAAAGCAGTAATTCAGAATTATATCCTTAAGTGGAAAGAGTACGATGCTGAATACAAGCGTAAGAAGTTCAATGTGACAATTGGAGATGAACTACCAGCAGGTATTATGCAATTGGCAAAGGTTTACATCGCTAAGAAGCGTAAAATTAGAGTTGGTGATAAGATGGCAGGTCGTCACGGTAACAAGGGTATTGTTGCTAAAGTTGTTCGTGATGAGGATATGCCATACCTCGAAGATGGATCAACCGTTGATATTGTGCTAAACCCTCTTGGTGTGCCTTCGCGTATGAACCTTGGACAGATTTATGAAACTGTTCTAGGTTGGGCTGGGCTAAAACTTGGAGAACGTTTTAGTACACCTATTTTCGATGGAGCATCTTTGGAGGATATTACTAGTTTTACAGATAAGGCTGGGTTACCTAGTTTTGGTACTACCTATCTGTATGATGGTGGTACAGGAGAGCGTTTTGACCAACCTGCTACAGTCGGTGTAATTTATATGCTTAAACTGGGGCACATGGTTGATGACAAGATGCATGCTCGTTCAATTGGACCATACTCACTCATTACACAGCAACCTCTTGGCGGTAAAGCACAGTTTGGAGGTCAGCGTTTTGGTGAAATGGAGGTATGGGCTCTTGAAGCGTTTGGTGCTTCGCACATCCTACAGGAGATTCTTACCATCAAGTCCGATGACGTAGTTGGTAGAGCAAAAGCTTACGAATCTATTGTTAAGGGTGAGCCTATGCCACAGGCGGGTATTCCCGAGTCTCTAAATGTATTGTTACACGAGTTGCGTGGTTTAGGGTTAAGCATTAACCTTGATTAACACGTTTTGCATTATCACACTGGGAGGTAAAACTCCCAGTTTACAAAGCAAGACTTAACTATTTAATATTCATACTATGTCGTTCAGAAGGGAAAATAAGGTTAAAAGCAACTTCTCAAAGATTACCATCAGCCTTGCATCGCCTGAGGAGATTCTTGAGCGGTCGAGTGGGGAAGTGCTAAAACCCGAAACCATCAATTATAGAACATACAAACCTGAACGCGACGGACTTTTCTGTGAGCGTATTTTTGGTCCTGTTAAGGATTATGAGTGCCATTGCGGTAAGTACAAACGTATCCGTTATAAAGGAATTGTTTGCGACCGATGTGGTGTAGAGGTTACCGAAAAGAAGGTTCGCCGTGAAAGAATGGGACATATCAATCTAGTTGTACCAGTTGCACATATTTGGTATTTTAGATCGTTGCCCAATAAAATAGGTTATTTATTAGGATTGCCATCTAAGAAATTGGATGCAATTATTTACTATGAGCGTTACGTGGTTATCAATCCAGGTATTAAGGCTGTTGATGGCATTAAGTATCTAGATTTCTTAACTGAAGAGGAATATCTTGATATTCTTGATACTTTACCAAAAGAAAATCAATACCTAGAGGATTCCGATCCAAACAAGTTTATAGCAGGAATGGGAGCAGAGGCTCTTTATACTCTATTAACAAGGGTTGATTTGGATGAGATGTCGTACGATTTACGTCATAAAGCCAGCACTGAAACTTCACAGCAACGTAAGAGCGAAGCTCTTAAACGTTTGCATGTAGTTGAAGCTTTCCGTGAATCTAAAGAAGTTAATAAACCCGAGTGGATGATTCTAAAGGTTATTCCTGTAATTCCACCAGAATTACGTCCTTTAGTGCCTCTTGATGGAGGTAGGTTCGCTACTTCGGATTTAAATGATTTATACCGTAGAGTTATCATCAGAAATAACCGTTTAAAGAGACTTATCGAGATTAAGGCTCCCGAGGTTATTCTTCGTAACGAGAAACGTATGCTTCAAGAAGCTGTTGACTCATTATTCGATAACTCACGTAAATCTAATGCAGTTAAAACCGATGCAAACCGTCCTTTGAAATCTCTTAGCGACAGTTTGAAAGGTAAGCAAGGACGTTTCCGTCAGAACTTGCTCGGTAAACGTGTTGACTACTCTGCACGTTCGGTAATTGTTGTTGGTCCAGAATTAAAAATGCATGAGTGCGGATTACCAAAGGATATGGCTGCTGAGCTATATAAGCCATTTGTTATCCGTAAGCTTATAGAAAGAGGTATTGTTAAGACTGTAAAATCGGCTAAGAAGATTGTTGATCGTAAGGATCCAGTTGTATGGGATATCCTTGAGAATGTTCTAAAGGGTCATCCTGTTATGCTTAACCGTGCTCCGACTCTTCACCGTTTAGGTATTCAGGCATTTCAACCTAAACTTATAGAGGGTAAAGCTATTCAGTTACATCCACTTTCCTGTACTGCGTTCAACGCCGACTTCGACGGTGACCAGATGGCTGTTCACTTGCCATTGAGCAATGAGGCTGTACTTGAAGCGCAAATTTTGATGCTAGGTTCACACAACATTTTAAACCCTGCAAACGGTGCTCCTATTACCGTTCCTTCGCAGGACATGGTGTTGGGCTTGTACTACATCACAAAACAACGTAAGGGTGCAAAAGGTGAAGGATTAATTTTCTATTCACCAGAAGAAGTTATCATCGCATACAACGAGAAGGCTGTTGATCTTCATGCAATCATTAAGGTTCGTTTAACGTTAACCGATGCTGAAGGAAATGTTACACATCCATTAAAGGAAACAACAGTTGGTCGTGTTATTTTCAATCAGTATGTACCAACCGAAATGGGATATTTGAACGAAGTTCTTACAAAAAAATCACTTCGCGATATCATTGGTACAACCTTGAAAAAGACTGGAACTTCACGTACCGCTCAATTCCTTGATGATATTAAGGATTTAGGATATTACATGGCGTTTAAGGGAGGCTTGTCTTTCAACCTTAACGATGTTGTAATACCTGAAGAGAAAGCAGTGCTTGTTGATGAAGGTTACGAACAGGTTGATGAGGTTATGGGCAACTATAACATGGGTCTTATCACCAATAATGAGAGATATAACCAGATTATCGATATTTGGACACATACCAACGCTAAGTTAACTTTAACTCTACTTAAGAACCTATCGAGCGATAGACAAGGTTTCAACTCAATTTACATGATGCTTGACTCCGGAGCCCGTGGTTCGAAGGAACAGATTCGTCAGCTTTGCGGTATGCGTGGTCTTATGGCTAAACCTCAAAAATCTGGAGCAACTGGAAATGAAATTATTGAGAACCCAATCCTTTCGAACTTTAAGGAAGGTCTATCGGTTCTTGAGTACTTCATCTCTACCCACGGTGCTCGTAAGGGTCTTGCCGATACGGCTCTTAAAACTGCCGATGCTGGTTATCTAACCCGTCGTTTGGTTGACGTATCTCAGGATGTTATTATTACAGAGCCAGACTGTGGAACTCTTCGTGGCTTGGTGGCTACAGCTATCAAGAAAAACGAGGAAGTTGTTGAGACTTTATATGAACGTATACTTGGTCGTACGACAGTTCACGATGTTTACCATCCATTAACGGGTGCGTTAATTGTGGCTGCTGGGGAAGAAGTTACCGAGGAAATTGCTTTAGAAATTGAGAATTCTCCAATTGAGCAGGTCGAAATTCGTTCGGTGTTAACCTGCGAGTCACGTAAGGGTGTTTGTGCTAAATGCTACGGACGTAACCTTGCCACTGGTCGTATGGTTCAAAAGGGTGAGGCTGTTGGTGTTATTGCTGCACAAAGTATCGGTGAACCTGGTACTCAGCTTACTCTTCGTACATTCCACGTCGGTGGTACTGCATCAAATATCATTGCCGATTCGAAAATCATTGCTCGTTTCGATGGCCGAGTTGAGATTGAAGAGTTGAAAACTGTACCTCAGCAAGACGAAGAAGGTAACAAAATCAATATCGTAATTGGTCGTTTGGCCGAGATGCGTATTGTCGATCTAAATACAGGTATTACTTTATCAACCCATACAATTCCTTACGGTTCTAAATTGTACATCAACAATGAGGATGCTGTAAAGAAAGGACAGCTCATTTGCGAATGGGATCCATGGAATGCAGTTATTATATCTGAGGTTTCTGGTAAGGTTGCTTTCGATTCTTTGATTAAGGATGTTACGTTCCGTGAAGAATCCGATGAGCAGACTGGTTATCGTGAGAAAGTTGTTGTAGACTCTCGTGATAAGACAAAGAGCCCTGCTATTAAGATTACCGATGAGAAAGGTGAAGTAATTCGTCTGTATAATATTCCAGTTTCGTCTCACATTGTTGTAGATGAGGGTAGTTCCGTTGTTGCCGGTGAAATTATTGTTAAGATTCCACGTGCAATGGGTAAGTCGGGTGATATCACTGGTGGTCTTCCACGTGTAACTGAGTTATTCGAGGCACGAAATCCTTCCAATCCAGCTGTTGTTTCTGAAATTGACGGTGAGGTAACATTTGGAAAGATTAAACGTGGTAACCGTGAAATCAACGTTACATCTAAGACTGGTGAGATTAAGAAATATTTAGTTCCTCTTTCAAAACAAATTCTAGTTCAGGAGAACGATTACGTTAGGGCTGGTATTCCTTTGTCAGACGGTGCTATTACGCCAAGCGATATTCTTGCTATTAAGGGTCCTACAAAGGTTCAAGAGTATATCGTTAACGAGGTTCAGGAAGTTTACCGTTTACAGGGTGTGAAGATCAACGATAAGCATTTTGAGGTGATTGTTCGCCAGATGATGCGCAAGGTTGAGATTGATGATCCAGGCGATACACGTTTCCTTGAAAAGCAAATTGTTGACAAGTGGGAGTTCATCGAGGAGAACGATTACATCTTTGATAAGAAGGTTGTTGTTGAAGCTGGTGATGCTGTTGGATTCCGTCCAGGACAGATTATTACAGCAAGAGCACTTCGTGATGAAAATTCTAAGCTTAAGCGTAAGGATTTGAGTTTAATCCAAGCTCGTGATGCAGTTCCCGCAACTTCGAGTCAGGTACTTCAAGGTATCACAAGAGCTGCGCTACAAACAAGTAGTTTCATGTCAGCTGCATCGTTCCAAGAAACCACCAAGGTACTTAACGAAGCCGCAATCTTCGGAAAGATAGATACCTTGGAAGGATTGAAGGAGAATGTAATTTGTGGTCACTTAATTCCTGCTGGAACTGGTCTTCGCGAATTCGAGAACATAGCTGTTTACTCAAGAGATGAACATGATTTAATTGAACGATCTAGGAGTTCAATTACCGTTGACGAAGAGTAGAACTATAAATATACTAAAGGAGAGTTGATCGAAAGGTCAACTCTTTTTTTGTTTATAATTGGCTAAAATGTTACTAGAAATATAAATTCCAGTAATTTTCGTTAATTTAGCACAGTACAATTTTAAAATATTTAGTTATGAGTGATAATAAAGCAAATCCAATTAATATTGAAATAAGCGATGAAACAGCGCAGGGTGTTTACTCTAATTTGGCTGTGATTACGCATTCTTCTTCGGAGTTTATAGTTGATTTCGTGCGAGTAATGCCAGGTATTCCTAAAGCACAGGTTAAATCGAGAATTATATTGACTCCCGATCATGCTAAGCGTTTACTATTAGCTTTGCAGGATAATATTGCAAAATTCGAGGCTAATATGGGAACTATTAAACTTCCCGAAGGTACCGAAGGAATGCCTCCATTTCCTATGAATTTTGGCGGAAAAGGTGGCCTAGCGTAGATTGTGATCTTTTGGCTTATATGCCGAAGGCTCTTATATAACAAGGAATATGGATTTTTGAATTATGCTGATCTTTGGTGAATTCTAATATCTATATTCCTTGTTCTTTTTTAACAAGATAAATATTGATGTAATGAAAACAAAAGCAATTCTAATTCTGAGTTTGATAGGTTTATTTTCCTGTTCAAATAAAGATTACAGTGTTCTATCTCCGTCTGGAGATGTAAAGGTGAATTTCACCCTTACAGGCGAAGAACAGCCTACCTATAGCGTTTCCTTTAATGAAAAGGAGATGATAAAGCCATCGACTCTCGGTTTCGATTTTAAGGGTATGGAATCGTTGGAAAAAGGACTGAAGATAGACAGTATACAAAGTAATGAATTTAACGAGCAATGGGAAATGCCTTGGGGCGAGCAGCGTTTTGTTACAAACCATTATAATGAGTTAAGGGTATTCCTATCAGAGCGGAACAATTTAAAACGTCACTTTGCTGTTGCATTCAGAGTTTTTGACGATGGTATTGGTTTTCGGTATGAGTTTCCGAAACAGGCAAACATGGATAGTGTGATTATCACCGATGAGAATACTCAGTTTAACCTAGCTGGCGATCATACTTGTTGGTGGGAACCTGGCGATTGGGACATTTATGAGCATTTATATAATACAACTCCATTTAGTAAGATTGATGCAACTAAGAAGCGGAATCATCCAAACCTTGCGCAAACATATATTCCAGAGAATGCTGTTAACACTCCGGTAACGATGAAGACCAACGATGGGGTTTATCTTAGTTTCCACGAGGCCGATGTGGTTAATTATGCTGGAATTACATTAAAAGTAGACACTGTTAGCTATAAGATGCAAACTGAGTTAGTGGGTAATAACGATGGAATTAAGGTTAAAACTCAAACTCCGTTCAATTCGCCATGGCGTACAATTCAAATTGCTAGTAAACCTGGCGATTTAATTGAATCGAAGTTAATTCTCAATTTAAATGAGCCCAATAAACTTGGCGATGTATCGTGGGTAAAGCCTACTAAGTATGTTGGAATTTGGTGGGAAATGCACCTTGGTAAATCTTCGTGGGATATGGCCAGCGGTAAGCATGGTGCAACAACTGCTAATGCAAAGCATTATATCGATTTTGCTGCAAAGAATAATATTCATGGTTTGCTTGTTGAAGGTTGGAATACTGGATGGGAGCACTGGATTGGTTTTGAGGAGCGTGAAGGTGTTTTTGATTTTGTAACCCCTTACTCCGATTATAACTTGAAGGAAGTTGTTGAGTATGGACACAAAAAAGGTGTGGATCTTATTATGCATCACGAAACATCTGCAGCACCAAGAACATATGATAAACAGTTGGACACCGCTTATGCGCTGATGAGTAGTTTGGGTGTTCATGCTGTTAAAACTGGATATGTTGGAAAAATTATTCCTAAAGGTGAGTACCATCATGGACAATGGATGGTAAATCATTACAGACGTGTTGTTGAAGCGGCTGCTAAGAATAAGATTGCGGTTAATGCTCACGAACCCTTTATGGCAACTGGCGAAAGACGAACATATCCCAATGTAATTTCACGAGAAGGATTGCGTGGTCAGGAGTACAACGCTTGGGCTGTAGATGGTGGTAATCCTCCAGAGCATTTAACAATAGTGCCATTTACACGAATGCTGGCTGGTCCAATTGATTATACTCCGGGAATTTTCAATATCAAATTAAAACCATATAAGCCAAATAACCAGGTAAACACAACATTAGCTCAACAGTTAGCGTTGTATGTGGTTTTGTATAGTCCAATTCAAATGGCTGCCGATTTACCTGAAAATTATGAAAATAATTCAGCATTTCAATTTATTCGTGATGTTGGTGTCGATTGGGAGCAATCGAAGGTGCTAAATGCTGAAATTGGCGATTATTTAACCATAGCCCGTCAGGAGCGAGGTACAAACCGTTGGTTTGTAGGCGCTGTTACCGATGAGAATGCAAGAGAGTTGAATGTTAAGTTAGATTTTCTGGATGCTGGTAAAAAATATACTGCTACATTATATCTGGATGCTACTGATGCTGATTGGAATAAAAATCCAACCGCTTATGAGATTAAAAAGATGGAAGTTGATAGTAATACTGAATTAAATTTGAAGTTGGCTCCTGGTGGTGGTGCTGCAATTTCGTTGTTTCCTTTGTAGGTGTCGGAAATGATATAAAATAAGCCCTCAATCGAGGGCTTATTTATTTCCGGTCATCTTGTGCGACGCGAATTTCTTAATTCGTTCGAAATGATAATTATAGTTAGTCCTTTTGTTTTTTGAGAAATAAGCTAAATCCTACAATCCCGCCAACTACAGATAATCCGCCGATGATGTAACCAATAATATGTGGCAGTTTAAAGCCTTCAGGTGCAATAATAATATAGTTGGTTACAACCGCAGTCATAAATAATGCTGGGATTAGCGTAAGAATATACATCTTCTTTTCGTTAGCGAGATAAACTGTAATAGCCCATAGAACAACGGTTGCCAATACCTGATTACTCCAGAACATATATCGCCATATAATATCGAACTTAACTTGAGTTAATATAAATCCAATTAGAAATAGAGGAATACTAACCCAAATTCGATTCGAAATCTTTTTTTGTGCAATTTTAAGGAAGTCAGCAACAATTAACCGCGCACTTCGGAAAGCGGTATCGCCTGTTGTAATTGGAGCAGCAACAACCCCAAGTATTGCTAGAATTCCTCCAAGATGGCCTAGTGTAGTGTTGGATATTTCCCGAATGATAATTGTAGCCTCACCTTTATAATTTGCAATAGCACCATTAAGTTCGTGAACTCCGCCATAAAAACTCATACCAATAGTAGCCCATATTAATGCTATTATTCCTTCTGTTACCATGGCTCCGTAAAAAACTCTACGTCCGAGTTTCTCATTCTTTAAACATCGTGCCATCATTGGGCTTTGAGTTGCGTGAAATCCGCTAATAGCACCGCACGATATGGTTACAAAGAGCATTGGAAATAAAGGAAATGAGTCAGAATTACTTTTCATGTTGATAAAACCATGCGGTAGCAGTTCGGGAATGTCAAAAATGTAACCATCAAGGAATATTGCGCCCATAATTCCAATAGCCATTACTAGCAATGCTAGGCCAAAAATGGGGTAGAATCGACCAATGATTTTATCGATTGGAAGTAAGGTTGCCATAACATAGTATGCTAAAATAACCCAAACCCATATGTTTTTGGTTAATGCTTCGGGGGTGAGCGCTGCGAGTAACGCTGCGGGGCCGGATATAAAGGCTGCTCCAACCAGAATCATTAGCAGAAGGGTGAAACCACGCATAAACTGTTTTACATTTAGTCCTAAATATTTTCCTATTATTTCAGGAATACTTAATCCTCCCATGCGGATAGAAATCATTCCCGAAAAGTAATCGTGAACAGCACCCGCGAATATATTTCCTATAACAATCCATAAGAATGCTATTGGGCCATATGCAGCACCAAGAACAGCGCCTACAATTGGACCTAAACCTGCAATGTTCAGAAACTGGATAAGGAACGCTTTCCACCATGGCATGGGAATGTAGTCGACTCCATCCTGCATACTATAAGCAGGAGTTTGCTTGTTTGCATCGGCACCAAAAATGCGTTCAACAAATAGTCCGTAAGTAAAATAGCCAAGAATTAAAGCGGCGATAGATACAATAAACGTAATCATCGTAAAGACTTTTAATAATTTTCAATTTTGAATGTAAAAATATGTGTTTTTGACTGTCGATGTTCTGAAAACTGCAGAAAATTGGAGCAAAGGTTTTGGTTGTTCAGTATTAATGGGAGGATGGTATGTTGAATTCAAATAATGACTATTTTAGCAAAGCATATAAGTATCAAAGGAATTTAATGAAAAACTATTTTAATAAATGAACCTTAAGTTTGTTGATATTCTGAATTTAATATCGTTGTTCCAACTATTCTTATTTATTATTTTTTTGTTGAATAGAAGTATTAATAAGAACCGGATATCAAATTTTATTCTTGCGGCATTCTTTATTAGTCAATTCCTTGCAATCTCGAATCACTTTATACTTAGCCAACGGGATTTTTTTGTGGGAATTACGCCCCATATGTTTTTTATTGGTAGTTCGTTTCCTTGGTTATGGGCACCGCTATTTTATCTTTATGTAAAATCTTTGATATATTCAGACTTTAGTCTAAGAAAACGAGATTTTATCCATTTAATTCCATTTATTTTATTTCTTTTATTCGATCTTTTTCAGTTTCATATCAATAGCCCAGATGAAAAATTACTTCTAGTAAATAGTAATAGAAACCTTACTGTTGGCATAAGTTTGTTGATCAATTCATTAATTACATTACAAATATCAGTTTATCTTTTTTTTGTTTTTAGAATGTACTTTAAGTACACTAAGGGACTAAAAAACAGTCAGTCAAGTATAGATATTCATCAGAGCAATTGGTTGCGAATATTTATTTATGGATATTTATTGGCATTCATTTTAACCGATTTGTGCCGTATAGGATTGTATACATTAAAAGAGTACAAGGCAGCATTTGTGTTCTTTTCATTTTTTGGTTTTTTTGTTTATTTCATTCTGCTTTTCTACAGAGCGATTAGTAATCCCGAGATATTTACCAAGATAGAGGAGAAAGTAGAGCCCAAAACCAATACTATTCCAAAGCACGAGGCGCATTACCTTTTGAGTCGCATTAAGGATTTTATGGTGAGTAATGAGCCTTACTTGAATCCCGAGTTAACTCTTAAAGATTTATCGATGGATTTGAAGATTCCAGAACGACTGCTTTCGGGTGTTATTAATCAGTATAACAACCAAAATTTTTACGATTTTGTAAATTATTTTAGAGTAGAGAAGGCCAAGCGATTACTGATTGAGAATGAATCGAAACAGAAAACTATTCAGGAGATTATTTGGGACTCTGGATTTAACTCAAAATCAACGTTTAACCTGGCGTTTAAAAAGTTTACCGGAACTACTCCGTCCGATTTTAAAAAAACACAGTAGATATTTTTTCAGTCATATTTTTGTTCTGGAAGTCCTAATACACGCATTAGGACTTTTTTATTCATCACAAAATCAGGAATATATAAAATTTATAGTCCTAATAAACGCATTCGGTCGTTTTTGCATCTTAAGCGCAATAGTTTTGATTCAGATTTTAACTGGATCGACAATGAGGACAAAAATCTATTTATTTACAGTTTACATTATTAGTGTATTTCTTATTGCAGATGCTGCCGCTCAAACTAAATTATACCTAATTCCATCGCTTCACGGATTGCATGGAGTAAATAAAAACTACTCCTATGATACCTTAAAACATATTATTACCCAACTAAACCCAGATGTGATTGCTGTTGAAATTCGGAGTGAGGATATAGATTCGGATACTGCTTATTTGAAACGATCATATCCCTACGAGATGTGGATGATGCGCTACTGGTTTCCAAATACAAAAATTTTAGGTTTCGATTGGCTGGGCGAGGATATTGAGGGTAGCCCTATTCCTAAAAATTACTGGAAAGAAATATCGCCAATGAAGAAGTTGGAGCGAGAACTGGCTCAGGATAGTACTTTGGCAAAGCTATGCGCGGTGTGCGATTCTATTGGAATGGTGCGCCTGAGAATACTTAAAAATAAATCGCTCAAGGAGATTATCGAAAGCAACGATTCTCAACTATGTAATCAATTCTACAACTGCTATTCTGCTCTTCTTAAAGGTTCAATGTATGAGTTTATTCCATACTTCAACAACGAACGAAACCTTAGGATTCTGCTGAATATTGATGCGATTGTTGCCAAGGAGGAGGGCAAAACGATTGTGGTGATTACTGGAGATGATCATTATGTGTATTTGCTTGATAAAATCAAAGGCGAAAAACTTTTTAAATAAATGTCTAATTAAAATTTTAAGTTATGAAAAAATCATTTCTAAAAGTGACAGTTTTATGTACAATGGCATTAGGTATTGGTATTTCTGCAAAGTCGCAAAGTGTTGACGATTTATTGAATGGCTACTACGCTCAAAATCGTTTTATGGGAAGTGTGATGATAGTGGAGGATGGTAAAGTTATTTTCCAAAAGGGCTATGGCTATGCCGATATCGCTAATAAGGTTAGAAACGATGAGAGTACCATTTTCGATTTGGGCTCCGTAACCAAAACAATGACAGCGGTTGCCATTATGAAACTTCATGATGAAGGTAAAATTAGTGTTTATGATAGGGTTGATAAGTATATTCCTGGTTTTATAAGCGATAGTACTGATAAAATTACAATTATCAATTTATTGAACCATACATCAGGAATGTCGGCCAACCTTGGCAGAATTGACGAAAGCGGAAAAGGAGTTATACCTGGGACTGAACCTGTTTTAATCGATTCACTTATTGCTAAGTTTAAAAACTCGAAGTTAAAGAGTATACCGGGCAAAAAATATGAATATAACAATTATGGTTATACTTTGCTTGCCTATATAATTGAGAAGGTAAGTGGAATGGATTATCCAACTTATTTGCAGAAAGAAATTTTTACAAAAGTTGTAATGCCCAATACTTCTTACAAGTTGAATATGACTAAGGAATCGGCCATTGGCTACAATGGCATTGGTTCAAGCAATTTAGTTCCTGCAAAGGACGAGTTTCATCCAAGTTGGATTATAGGAGCAGGTTATATGTATTCTAGCACAGTTGACCTTGCTAAGTATATCGATGCCGTTTTTTCAGGAAAACTTTTCTCTGCGAAAAATTTAAAGTTTATGATGGATTCTTGCGTTAATATAGGAGCATCAAAAAGATTTTGGGCTTTGGGCTGGGAGAAACGAAATATAGCTGGATTCGATTTTTATTCTCATAGTGGTGGAATTTTCGGATTTTCAACCAAAATAGGATATATTCCAGAGAAAAATATCTCGATAATTGTTCTGTCAAATCTTACTAAGGAGATTAAATTTGATGACATTTATTCGGCTAAATTTTCCTTTGTTGATGAGATTACTGAAAGTATAGTAAAAATAATTAATGGCGAAAAAGTTGCTCTTTTACCAGCCTATAGCAGAAAACCCAATGCAAGCGTTTCTGGTAAGTATAAATTTGATGATAGTCATTTTGCGACGTTGTTAATTCGTAACGATTCATTATTCCTTACAACTGAGCAAAAAGATGATTTCACCATGTTCGATTATGTTTACTATAGGGAGATTACCGATACTTCTGCTAGATATTCTATTTGTAAGGAGTTTGCAAAAGCCATTCTCAATGCAAATTTTGATGGGTTTGATCAGTACGCCTCAGATGAAATAAAGGTGGCATTGTTTAATCCTAAAGGAATTGCTCAAATAAATGGGGGTTGGAAATACTATGCTTCAAAAAGTGGCGATTTTAAATCGTTCAATATTTGCAGTATAAGTGAGAATAACTACAGCATAGTATTTCACTTCGAGAAAACTGAGATTGTAATGCAACTCTCCTTTAATAGCAGGAGTTTAATTCAGGGTCTGTTTTTCAAAAAAGTTGTACCCAAATGCACGGTTTATAATGTTAGCCTGATTCCTGTTGGTAATAATGAATTTTTTATTGATGGATATAAGTACGGTGGCTATAACGACTATAGAGTAAAGTTCGATAAGAACACCAATGCCCTAAACTTTAAGAGCGAAACGGAAGATTTTACAGCAGTAAAAATTGATTAACTATACTTGAAACAGTAGTATCAACTACTATTTCATAATTTATTATTAAAGTAAAAAATATGAAAAGAATCTTATTGGTTATACTGTCAAGTACATTGTTTTTAGCATGCAGTAAGAATTGCAATACAATTGCTAAAACTACTGATCCCGAAAAAATCACTTTTCTATCGTTGGATAGTTTGCCGATTACCGCAAACCTTTACCACTCTGGTGATAATCTCCCTGTTATTGTTCTTTGTCATCAGGCTGGATTAAACAAATCCGAGTATATAAAGATTGCCGAAACACTAACTCAAAAAGGCTATAATTGTTTGGCAATCGACCAGCGGTCTGGAGGGCATTTTGTAGAGTGGTTTAACGAAACCATGCTTAAGGCGATTGAAAAAGGGAGTCCTGTTGATTACTTAGATGCTGAACAGGATATTGTTGCCGCTATTGATTTTGCATCAAAAAAATATAAGCAAAAAGTTATTCTTTGGGGAAGCTCTTATTCCGCGGCATTGGCTATTCATATTGCAGCAAGTAATAATAATGTTGATGCCGTAATAGCATTTAGTCCAGGCGATTATTTCAATGATAAAAAACAGCCACTTAGAGACGTTTTAAATGATTTTAGCAAATCTTTTTTTGTAACCTCGTCAAGAGACGAAGCGGTAGCGTTGTCAAAAATTTTTGATTCAATAAAGCTTTCGGACACGCAGGTGCATTTTGTGCCCAAGAATAAAGGTGTTCATGGATCCATAGCATTATGGCGTACATCCGAGGATAACGCTGAGTACTGGACTGCCGTTGAGCGGTTTTTGGATGTGTTGTCAAATCCTAAATTTTAAGGTCTTTATTGATGGACGATTTTCAAAACTCATGGGGCAATTCGTTTCGGTCGGAATCGTATGCGAGGTTAGAGTTCCCAAATACGTACTATTTAGCATATCGCGATTTGCCTTACATCTTAGATAATCATGTTGAAGGGCGAAGTGCGATTGATTTTGGTTGTGGGACCGGCCGTTCAACCCGGTTCTTAAAGCAGTATGGTTTCAATGTTGTTGGTGTTGATATATCGCAGGATATGCTCAATTATGCAAAGGAACTGGATCCTTCAGGTGAATATTGTTTGGTATCAAATGGTAATTACGATCATTTAGGCAAAGGAAAATTTGACCTGATTCAGTCAATCTTTACTTTCGATAATATCCCTGGATGGGATAATCGGGTTAATGTTCTCAAATCGTTATCGGATCTGCTGTTACCTTCGGGTAAAATGGTGCTGTTGGATTCAAATTCTGAGATATACCTTCACGAGTGGGCATCGTTTACAACAAAGAGTTTCCCTGATAATTGGAAGGCGAAAACTGGCGATGTGGTGAAAATTGTAATGACTGATGTGGAGGACAGAAGTCCTGTTGAGGATATTTTTTGGACTGAGGAGGATTACCACAAATTGTTTGAATTAGCCGGATTAGAGTTGGAGGAGACCTACAAACCGTTGGGTTTGGATATTGAGCCTTACTTATGGGTAAACGAAAAGGCGATTGCGCCTTGGATAATTTTTGTACTAAAAAAGAAGCGTTAATACAATGAAAACAAGATTAATTATACTATTACTTTTGGCAACATTCAGTTCATTTTCTCAGAATGAACCCACATTTAGAGGTCGCTCTAACCGTAATGGAGTTTTTGAATCCGCAGATATTGCTAAACCAACACTAAAATGGAAGTATCGTACTACGGGGCAGGTTTACTCTTCGCCTGTGGTCGATAACAATACGTTGTATGTTGGAAGTAATGATTCCTACCTGTACGCCATAAACACAATAGATGGAGCCCTGAAGTGGAGGTTTAAAGCCGGACGAAGAATTAAATCGACTCCTTGTGTGAGTAACGGAGTTGTATATTTTGGAAGTTACGATAGTACTTTTTATGCAGTTAATGCAGTTACGGGTAAAGAGTTCTGGCGTTTTAAAACTGGAGGAGAGACCGCTTTCAGTGCAAACAATATTTTTGGAATCAAATTTGGAGGGCTGAAATGTCCAGATCCCTGGGATTTTTACTCTTCATCTCCTGTATATTTCAATAAGGCAGTTTATTTTGGCAGTGGCGATAGTTCAATTTACTGTTTAAATGCAACTACTGGCGCAATGCAGTGGAGTTATAAAACTAGCGGAATTGTGCACTCTTCGCCTGCAATTGCCAATAATATAGTATACTGTGGAAGTTGGGATAGTAAAATATATGCTATCGATGCAAAGTCGGGTAAATTGATTTGGGATTTTCAAACGGGTACCGATACCGTTTATAACTGCTTTGTTGGAATTCAGGCTAGTCCAGTTGTTGTTGATGGTATTGTTTACTGTGGTTCTCGAGATGCTTACCTGTATGCTCTTGAGGCAAAAACAGGTAAAGTTATTTGGAAACAGAAAGATCAGTACTCGTCGTGGCTACCAAGTTCAGTTTCGGTTAAAGGCGATTTTCTGTATGCTGGCTCGTCCGATGCATTAAGGTTCTATGTGTTTAACCGAAAGAATGGAAGTGTGGTAAGTGAGTATCGAACGGGAATCTATACTTTTTCCTCACCGGCAATAACCAATAAACTAGCCTATATTGGTTCAATGAATGGCAAGTTGTATGCTTTTGATATTAAAACAGGTTTGCCACAATGGATATTCTCAACCGATGCTTCACTTAGTTCCCTGTATTTTAGTAAAGATGGCGATTACTTAAACGATAATGCCAAGGATGTTTACGAGCAGGGTACGTGCTGGGAAATGGTTAAGAGTATTGAGCAAATTGTTTCTAGCGCGGGAAGCATACTTTCATCGCCTTATATTGCAGATGGAGTACTATACTTTACAAGCACCGATGGTTATATATATGCATTTGCAAATGGCGATTCAAGTTTGGATAACATTGAACATTTGAATTCTGAAAAATATCAAGCTAATGTTAATGCAAATGAGATTTCGTTTACAATAGCAGAACCTGCCAAAGTTTCTGTCTCAATTTTAAGTACTGAAAAAACTTTAGTTAAATCACTTTTAAAGGAAGATAAACAACCGGGAACTTATACTATTAAATGGGATGGAAGCGATAAGAATAACAAAAAAGTATTGCCTGGGGAGTATTTGTGTAAATTTACTTTTGGAAAATATGTAACCTATTGTTTGGTAATAATTTAAATTGATGGAGATATGAAAAAAAATAGTCTAATCACACTATTTCTTTTATGGAGTGTATATCTGATAGCACAGGATACAAAATTGCCAGTTTTTATCACCGATAGTCTAGATAATTATATAACTAAAGGGATTGAGGAATGGAATATTCCGGGTTTATCGGTTGCAATAGTTAAAGATGGAAAGGTGGTTTTAATGAAAGGTTATGGAGTTACTAAAGTGGGTGGTTCTATTCCTGTTAACGAAAACACACTTTTTATGATAGGCTCCAATACCAAAGCCTTTACTGCAGTTTCACTTTCTATTCTTCAAGAATCAGGCGTAATCAGTTTAAATGATAAGGTGCAGAAATGGATGCCCGATTTTAGATTAAAAGATCCTTTAGCAAGCAAGAATGTTGAGATTGTAGATTTACTCTCGCACAGGATTGGATTCGAAGCATTTCAGGGCGATTTTACCTTTTGGACATCAAATTTAACAAGAGAACAAGTAATTAATAAAATGAGTTTGATTGATCCTCCTTACGGTTTTAGAACTAAATGGGGGTACAGTAATGCTGCTTTTGTTGCTGCAGGTCAGTTAATTCCAAGGATAATTGGAAGAAGTTGGGAAGCCACTGTTAGAGACAGTATTCTTATTCCTCTAAAAATGAATAGTACTTTAATGCTTGCAGAAGAGTTGAAAAATGCTCAAAACATTGCATACCCTCATACTGTAGTTGATGATAGAATTGTAGAAATACCCTTTGCAAATATAGATAACCTTGGGCCTGCTGGTAGTATGAGTTCAAATGCAAAAGATATGTCTCGTTGGTTATTTGCACAGTTAGAAAATGGAAAGGTAGATGAGAAACAAATAATTTCACCCAATGTATTCGAAAATATCAGGAATCCATATTCTATTATAGCTTTTGACCCGAGAGATGGACAACAAACTCATTTCTACCTTTATGGTTTAGGTATTTCAATTAACGATAAGGCTGGGAAACTTGTTTATTCCCATGCTGGTGGTATTGATGGTTTTTTATCGTTTGTTATGTTTGTTCCTGAGGAGAAACTCGGTATTGTAGTGTTAACCAATACCAATCATAATAAATTCTTCCAAAGTTTAGGGAATGAAATACTCGGTGCTTTTCTAGATTTACCTTATCAGGGGTACAGTTACAAATCGCTTAAGTCGTACAAAACAAATAAAGTAAATTCAGATAATCATTTAGATTCACTCAGAAGGGTAATTATGCTAAACAATAAGCCCAGCTTATCTTTATCCCAGTATGTGGGGAAATATAATAATGATGTTTATGGCGATATTGAAGTTCGATTAGAAAATGGAAAGTTAAATATCTATTTTTCCAATCATCCAGATTTGGTTGGTAAGTTAGACCACATACAAAACGATAGCTTTTTATGTGTATACTCGAATCCATCAATGGGTATTTTTGAAATTCCTTTCAAAATTAAAGATGGAAAAGTGATGGGATTGACGCTTAGAGTCTCGGATTTTATTGAGTTTACCCCGTATGAGTTTAAAAAGATATGAAGTAAAAAAGGCTTCCGATAGGAAGCCTTTTTATTTGAATTAAGTCGTATTAGAACTTATACTCGTTATTCTCAATCATCTTATCAGCAATTCTGCGGCGTGCATCTTTGGTGTTAATACCCTTAACGTGAGTTAAGGTCTTGATAGCCTTGTTTAGGCTCTCAGCTTCTTCGCCTTCAATGCTTGAGTAGATAGCATCTTTTGCATTCTTACGGATGATGCTTGCTGCGTCGTAAACGAATACATCCAAAATATCCCTGTGGATTGGGTTAACACCCTTTAATCCCTCAAGTTTCTGAATTCTTAATGCCAACGATTCAGCAATGTAAAGCTCCATAATCATATTCGATAGGTTGTTTACAACTTCCTGCTCGTTCATAAATTTCTTACCTAGAGCCTTGTTGGTACTGTAAACGGCAAGCATAACTGCTTTCTTGAAGTTCTTCACAAAGCGAAGTTTCTCCTCGTAGTAGCTTTCGCCAGTCTTTGCGCTATCGGTAATTGAACCCATATTGTTGTAAAGTTCTTCTGCTGGGCCAAATAGGTCGTATTCTCCTTTTAACGCACGTTTAGTAGCACTCTCAACTACAAGAAGGCGATTGATTTCGTTGGTTCCTTCAAAAATACGGTTGATACGTGAGTCGCGGTAGCCTTTGTCAATATTCATTTCGGCAGAGTAACCCATACCTCCGTGAACTTGAACACCCTCGTCAACAACGTAATCTAACATCTCAGAGCCCCAAACTTTAAGAACTGCATCTTCTACAGCGTAGTGGCTGATAGCATCTATAGCAGCACGGCCATAGTCGCAACCTTCTGCCTTATACTGGTCAAGAAGAATATCAACATCCTTACTTACACGGTAAATTGCCGATTCGTGAGCAAATGCCTTAATAGCCATTTGGGCTAATTTGTGCTTAATTGCTCCAAAGTTCGATATTTGTGTGTTGAATTGTTTACGCTCATTTGAGTATCTAACAGCATCGGTAATGGTTTGCTTTGCAGCACCAATTACGTTAGCGCCAAGTTTCATACGACCCATATGTAGGATGCTTAGGGCAATACGGAAACCTTCGCCACGGCCACCAATCATATTCTCTACAGGAACTTTTACGTCGTTGTAGTAAATTTGAGTGGTTGATGAACCTTTGATACCCATTTTGTGCTCATCTGGACCAATAACAACGCCTGGCCAGTTACTCTCAACGATGAAAGCACTTAGAATACGATCGTTATCAATTTTTGCAAAAACAACTTGAGTATCGGAGAAACCACCGTTGGTAATCCACATCTTTTGTCCGTTAAGGATATAATGCTTACCATCCTCGCTAAGTTTAGCTTGGGTTTTACCGGAGTTAGCATCGCTACCTGCACCTGGTTCAGTTAAGCAGTATGCACCAATTAACTCGCCAGTAGCAAGACGTGTAACGTATTTTTGACGTTGCTCCTCGTTTCCGTAGTACATAATTGGCATTGTTCCAATACCGCAGTGGCACATATAGGCAACAGAGAAAGAGTAACCTGCACCGGTTGTCTCGGCAACTAACATTTGAGTTTTGAAATCCTGACCAAATCCATTGTATTGTTCTGGGATAGCGATACCAAGCATGCCAAGTTCGCCAGCTTTTTGTAGAATGCTTTTCATTAAAGCTCTATCGCCTTTTTCGGTCTTATCCAAATTTGGGTAAACTTCAGCCTCTAGAAAATCTCTACAGGTTTGAGCAATCATTCTTTGCTCTTCATTGAATTCCTCTGGAATAAAGATACTGTTAGCATCAATATCCTTTACTAGGAACTCTCCACTTTTAAGGTTTACTTTTTCCATTAGTTTGAAAGGTTATTTTGTTTTGTTATAATCCAAGTGACATTACGATTA
>JBFXDX010000004.1:0-303370 GCA_050180705.1 Bacteroidales bacterium
TTTTACTTTCAGCCCCATCGCCCGATGCCAAGGCAATAGGAAGCATCCCAATAATCATAGAAAGTGTTGTCATTAAAATGGGGCGTAACCGTTCTTTTCCAGCTTCAATAAGAGCCTCGCGAACAGAAACTCAATTCGCTCTGTTGCAGGCTTGAACGGGTATTGTTACAACTAACTCTGATTTTATCCACATCAACCTTTTTTGCCATACCATTTTTATACTTTAATTCAGTTGACGATAATGATTCAGTAGAAGCCTTGAGCGTTGCCCGCAAAGCATCAGTCTGCTTTTGAATTACTAACGTTTTGTAGTAAGTTACACTAATGTTATACACAAGTAGTTCCTGCGTCTGCTGTAAAGCCTGCACGGATTGTTGCTTAGTTATTTTTGCTGCTTTAAGCGCAACTCCAAATTCAGGGTCGAAGATTTTCTGATTTAAACTTGCTTCGGCAGATAAGTTATGCTTTGTACCCATTGAAATGGCAATAGTTTTACCAGTTTCACCGCCCATCATTTCAGCAGGCATTGCTGATGTACTCAATTTCAGGTTATCCTTGTAACTTCCCGAAATGTCCACTTGCGGTAACATAGTCCCAATTTGTTCATTGATTTTCTTTTGAGCAATATCCACATCGTACTGTGCATTAATAAGGCTGCCACTATTACTCTTAGCATACTCAATACACTGTTTTAGGGAGAATTCCTGCCCCATAGATATTTAGGAAAGAAATCCGAACAAAACGATTAATAACAATTCTTTCTTCATATATTAACTTATTTACATTCGATTACTATAACTAATAGTGATTAAAAGCAATGGAGCCCTCCAATAAAGCGCTAACCCAAAAGCAAACAGGACTACAATTGGTAAATAACTGGATATATTCAATACAATACAGCCACCAATAACTCCTCCCAAGAAAGTACATACAAGAAAAAAGCCGATTAGCATGGTTGATTTAAACAAGAAAAAAACAACACTTAATAATTCAACGACTCCTATGTAAATCCATTTATCCTGAAGGTTCGAGAAGATATCACATTCATTTATCAGAGATGCGTTCATAATCTTCAATATTGCATCTCCAATCATAAATAATGATGGGAACCAGTAAAAATTGCTTTTGATTTTATCGATAAGATTCATTTGTGCGTTTTTTAGAACGGCACAAAAATCACTCAATTAGTAATGGAGAGGAATACTCTATTTGCTAAAATGGACAAAGTGATATTTAAAAGGTCAGACTCAATCAAGTAGGTCATAAACTTTGTTGCAGAAAACATTTGTGATAGCCAGCTTAGTCAATTTTTTGCCAGCCATTCTATGAATTGAGATGTTTTTAGTTTACCTACCAATATCTGATCAGGATAATTGACATTTAAATGAATCAAAATTTTACGATTCAAATAACGGGCGGCATCCTTGATAGCTTTACGATTGACAAGATATTGCCGATTGGCTCTGAAAAAAGAAACGCCACAAAGGCTTTCCAGCTCATCAAGCGACTGTGAAACAATATGTTTTTTTTGCTCGAATGTAAATGCAAAAGCGTAATTATCTTCAAGGTAAAATAGAGCGATACTCTCAATTTCGATAGGGATAATTTTATCGCCTAGATAAACGACTATGGAACTGGCTACTCGAGCGTTTTTTTGCTCCATCATATTAATTAGGCGAGATAATGTATCGGGATAATTATGATCCTGTTGTTGACCTTTTAGCAGCCTATATTTATCAATAGCTTTGAATACTGAATTCTTACTGAAAGGTTTTAATAAATAATCGATTCCATTGACTTCAAAAGCCTTCAGCGCATACTGATCATAGGCCGTACAAAAAATTATGGGCGACTGTATAGGAACCTGCTTAAAAATTTCGAAACTAAGCCCATCGGGTAACTGAATATCTGAAAATAGTAAATCGGGTGATGGATTGCCTCTTAAATATTGTACAGCATCCTCAACAGATGGTAATATGGCTTTAACTTCAATATCAGAATCGATTCTCTTAAGCGTATTAACCAAATCTAAAGCAGTAAGACTTTCGTCCTCAATGATAACTACATTCAACATCATTTATTCCTTTTTAATTAACTTAATAGAAACTAAAAAGTAGTCGGGTTTATTGTCAATTACGATGTGTTCCCCCGCAATCAAAAAATAACGTTTATCTAGATTTCCGAGGCCAAGCCCACTTTTATTCTCAGTAGCCTTTGGTATTTTATTGTTCTTAACCTCGATGGAGGTGTTTTTTAAAACAATTGAAAGATAAAGAGGTTTAGTCGCTGTAAATGCGTTGTGTTTAATAGCGTTTTCGACCAAGGTTTGCAAAGCGTATACTGGAATAACGAATGATTGTTGAGCAAAATCGGGAATGTCTATTTCGCAGAAAAAAGAATTAGCAAACCTGATTTGCTGTAATTTAATATAGTCGTTTGTAAATTTCAACTCCTCATCTAGCATCACCAGTTTATTGGCATGTGATGAAACTGAAATCCTTAAAAAGTCAGAAAGTCGAACCAAGTATTCTTCAGTTTGTTCAGCATTGGTGTTAATTAATGATTTAAGAGTACTAAGTGCATTGAATAAAAAATGCGGTTGTAACTGCTGTATAAGTTGCTGCTGTTCTGCCTCTAGATTTTTGATTTTAAGAATGCTCAACTCGCGTTCCGTCTGTTCCTTTTTAGAACGGTTAGCAATAGAGTTGATAATAATAAGAATAATGGTATTTAAAGCAATTGCATTGATAAATGGAAAAAGTAATGGAGGAGTCTTTTCTCGGGAAGGCTGAAATTCACTTGCAAAAATAATAAACAACGCAATAGTAAACATTGCAAACAAGTAACTCAAAAGGCTCACTTTCCATTGATTTTTAACTTGCTTTTCTTCAAAAACTGAATAAATATAAATATTAAAAAACCAAAGAAGTAAAGTAATAAATGTTACAACAAAGACTCCTCCTAAAAAACTAATAGGAGAGTCATCATTCAAGAAAAAAGCAGGGGAAAGCTCGAAAGCCGCCATGATTGGCGACGAAATAAATGCTGTTTTTATTAATTGTTTTTTGTTCATAACAAGTAAAATTACAACAATATGGTGAACTTGTATAATATCTACTGTTTGAAATGGACAAAAAGAGGTTTAAAAGGGATAAACTAACATTTACATCTGCCTTCTTTGTTTTACATTATGGCTATTGGCTAATATTCCTTTAAGAGTTCTCATATCGCTACTAACCTTCTGCTCGACAACCTTTGCATAGATCTGCGTTGTTTTGATACTGGTATGTCCCAAAAGTTTTGAAACAGTTTCGATGGGAACGCCATTGGTTAATGTTACTGTTCTGGCAAAAGTGTGGCGAGCAATATGAAAGGTGAGAGGCTTTTCTATACTACATAAAGTTGCAATCTCTTTTAGGTACGAGTTAAGCAATTGGTTTGCATAAACTGGTAAAAACTTCCCTGATTCCAAAACTCTTGGGTTGTTTCTGTATTTTTGGATAATTTCCATTGCTTGGGGTAATAAAGGAATCCGTACCGGAATGTCGGTTTTGTGACGAGTGGTGTTGATCCAATATTCGCCATCGATACCTAATGATATATTTTTAGGTGTTAACTCGTAAACATCAATATAGGCAAGCCCTGTGTAACAGCTAAAAATGAACACATCCTTAACGTGCTGGAGCCTGAGAATTTCAAACTGTTTCTGTTCGATGGTGGCCAACTCATCGGCTGTAAGAAACTGCCGGTTACTTTTAATAAAGGTGGGTTGGAACTTTTGGAAAGGATCTCGATCGAGCCAGTCGTTTTTGATGGCCATGTTTACGACCTTGCGTAATCGCTCGATGTGTTTCATAATGGTGTTTTGTCCACATGGCTTCTTTTCGTCTTTTGGTATGTAGGCTTTCATGAACCGTTCAAACTCCGAGAGAAACCTGTAGTTGAGTTGCGATAGGAATACATCTGAAGTTTTTAGGTGTGCTTTCAAGTACTCCTCAATATACCTTCGTGTTGTGAAGTAGTTCTTACGAGTTCCCCATTCCAGCGTAGTTTTCATTTCCGTATTGTGGTAATCGAAAACAGCCATAAGGGAATGCTCTTTCTCCTCGACTCCGCAAAAAAGGTTTTTGATGGCTTCGGCCGTAACCATTTTTTTCTTAAGGCTCAACTCCTGGTAGCATTCTGTTAACTAGCTGCGAACTTGCTCTAGATAGGTGTTGAGGCTCCGTATCTCATCACTTTTACCCTTTGCTGAGCCTTTGGTGTCGTTCCAATTATCGGGATGGATAAACCTTTTGAGTGATACCTCAACGCGACGGCCATTAACTGAAATACGTGCGTAAATGGGATGTAAACCATCCTTCGATTTGTTGGAGCGAGTGATAAACTGCACTCCGAATGTGTTGTTTGATCTCATGACAATTCAACTTTTGAGTTTTTGTTTTTTCTTGATTTGGTTCACCAAAAAAAGACTCAAAATGACCTTTAAACCTGTTCAAAAAAGACTAAATAAAACGATGTATTAAATTGATTTAATGCTTTTTGCATCGTTTCTGGTGAACCAATTTAAAAAATAATTTGGTTCACCGTTTAGTTCTCATTTTAGCTGAAATTGTTCAATCGGTATTGATATGCATAAAATGTAAAATCCTGCAAATCATATAATTTGCAGGCTAATGGTTTGGGATAAATCCCGAATTGTCGGGGTGGGGCGACTCGAACGCCCGGCCTCTACGTCCCGAACGTAGCACGCTACCAACTGCGCTACACCTCGATTATTTTGCTGCAAAAGTACAAATTTTTGGATTGAATGTTCCGCTATCCTCATTATCTTTTACCAGCGAACCAATTCGGATTTGTTAATGCCTTAATTTCTGATAATCGATATAGTAGTTTAAACAAAACGATATGCTACTATTCATTGGTGCACGAAATGTTTGCGCAGCATTGTCGAAATAATCAAAATCGATCCGCTTATCGCAGGTTTCCACATCGTTCTTCCACACCAGCGAGAATCGGCTCCCAGGCGAGAACTCCCAGCTATAACCTAAGTAGAAGTTGAATGCATTATAGTTTATGTGATTATGATTTATAGGCTGTGTTCGCATTCATACTTCCATCGGAGTTTAGCCTATAGCACTCCTTATAGGTAAACTCCGACCAATAATGACGAACACTCAAGCTCAATGCGTGATACTGATTGACCATCCATTGCCACTCCAATAAATTGGTTACAACCATATTGTTGCGGTTTACAAAGTAGATTTCTGTTAAATCGTCGGACTGCCCTGCATATCCTAGTGAATTAAGATATTTTTCGAGCGAGGACACCATGCTCAAACTTACCTTATCGCTAAAACGTACTTTGGGAGTAATACTGAACCAATACGACGATTTATTGAACGATGAAGCCTGCCAGTAGGCAATTCTTGAGGTCATGCTAAATGGCTTTCGGCCATCGGAACCATGAACCAGCGCCAAGTAGTAATCCGAGGGTTCCTTGTATTTCCATCCTGCCACACGAGGCTCGTCGTAATCATACTTACTAATAGGTGTAACATCAACCTCGAACATTAAGTAGGAAAGATTGCTAAATGTGGCCTTGGTTTGAGCATAAACATCGAAATCGGAAAAGCCCGATGGCTTGTAATGACGCTTATAGTTGAATACAACCTCGGAGTGAAGCTCATTGACATTCCAGAACTTCGAAAAGATATTGTACTCGAACTTTGCATATGAGAGAATTTTATTATTTGACTCCAAGTATCCCATATCGTTAGGGTTGAACCGATTATTAAGCAGCAAACTATTAACCTCGAATAAAAATTTTCCTTTGACTTTGGCTATTTGCAACTGCCACCGATACCCATTCGACTGCTCTGTCTCCTTATCTATATAGCTGAATGCACCATTCCCCGAAATGGCATACACCTCACGCCTGTTCGTGAGCTTAAACTCCGATGCCGTTACATTCGCAAAATGCCCCGTTGATTGGATGTACTTATTGGTATTGGCCAAACTAATAAACGACTGCTTCCCCAGCGATTGATCGAATACAAACATGCTATAGTTAGTTGACGGCTGCGAGTTGATTTTTCGCTTCTTACCTGTAAGTGTGTCATGTATTTCGACATAAGTATTCGAGCTCACGGCATTAATAAAGCCAACACCAAGCCCCGATTTTGTTCGTCCGGAGACCTTTGTTGCATTTAACAGCTTTGTTTCCACCGGATTTTCGGAAACAACCTCGTTGGTGTCCAATCTTTCGTATACATAATCGTACCCATCGGGCTTGCCACCCAATCGCCGCGAGTAGAAAATATTACCCTTGTTAAAAATCTCTGTTCCTTCCGTAAAGAATGATCGTTTCTCGTCGTAGTAGGTTTCGAATGGCGAAGTATTAAGGCTCTTATCGTCGGTTTTAACCTGACCAAAATCGGGAATCAGCATCATATCGAGGGTGAAACTTTGGTTAAATCCATACTTAAGATCCAATCCTCCGCGAAACTCAGGGCTGTAGTTATTCTCATCGTAATCCTTATTCATATATCCCGAAATGTAAGGTGTAAACGAAAGTCTCATGGCTGGCTCAACACTATCGGCAAAAACCATATCGCCAGCCTGATTCAGCCACCCATAAACCTCCTTATTTACAAAATTCCAAGTAATACCTTCACCTTTACGCTTTATTAAGCGGAACAAGTTCATTTCCCAGCACTGAACATTGGCCTGTGGAAAACGAATAGCCGAAAAAGGTATGCGCATCTCCACAACCCATCCAAACGAGGTTAAATTTGCCTTGCTCTCCCAAACCGCATCCCAATTCTTATTCATGGCATCAATTGTGTTCTGCGAATCCATCTGAATCCCCGATGCACTAACCATAAACTCGAAAGCACTTCGACGATCGTGATAAGGATTGATCTCTATAGAGAATAAATCGGCATTTAGCTCATCGCCAGCATCGCGTGGGCCAAATCCGGTAAAGATGCTGTCAGGCTGTGTGTCGTAAAGAATTGCAGCCACATACAGCGCATCATCATTGTAAGTAATTCGAACTTGCGATTTCTCGCTTGGGACTGCGCCATTTCGAGGACTTTGCTGAATAAAATCGTTGATAGTTGTGGCACTCTTCCAAACATCATCGTCGATAATGGCATCAATAACTGGCGGAGTAAAGCATCTATTTATGGTAATCTGCTTCCGTTGAGCTTGCGAGAACGCCAGCAGTGGAACAAACACAAATAACAGTAAAAGTTTTCTCATAAAGTTTGGTTTCAACTCTAAGCAAACAAACTGAATTGATCACTTTTAATCAAATAAACTTAGGGTTCTACAATACCACAAATGGATATCGCATTATTTTACTGCGATATGTAGAATCGTATCTAAAGCATGTAGAATATGGTCGATATTTTGTCGTAAACAAAAAAAAGAGTGACCGAAGCATGCTTTTTCCTACCTTTACAAACTATGGATGAACATTTTCTGTCCGACATAAACCTGGTGGACAAGTACTCGCGCCACAAAATCCTTTTCCATGTGGGATACTGGACTGTGTTAGTATGCTTTTTCGGATTTTTTTGGGGAACATTCGACAATAACTTTGCAAAAACATTCACCATTGAACTGGCCGAGCTCCCAGTAAAACTAATGGTGGTTTACACTACACTTTACTACTTAATGCCAATTTTCCTGTTAAAAAAAAGGTACAATTGGTTCCTGATTTTGCTCTTTGCGCTGTTGATTGCTGGAGGGTTGTTACAACGAGTAGTGAATTTCTATATCACCGAACCAATTTATTTTCCCGAACGCCTAGGCTTCGGATACAATAAAATAACATTCATTCTAACATCCATTATTGGCCTTTCAACGGTAATGACAATTCCGTGCACCGCAAAACTGCTGAAGTTCTGGTACACCATTCAGCAACGTTACCAAATGCTCGAAAAGGAAAACCTCCGAGCCGAAATTGCGTTTCTGAAATCGCAGGTACATCCGCACTTCCTGTTCAATACGCTAAACAGTTTGTACGCATTAACCCTGAAAAAGTCGGAGAAATCGCCCGAGGTTGTTATGCGTTTATCGGACCTGATGCATTACATGCTATACGATGCCAATCAACCGCTTATCTCGTTGAATAAAGAGTTAGAGTTTATACAGAATTATATATCGTTAGAGGAGATCCGTTTCGAGAATCGTTTTAAACTCAATTTTAGCGTAAATGGCAACACTCAGGGATGCCTTATTGCACCGCTAATTCTGCTACCGTTTGTTGAGAATAGCTTTAAGCATGGCGTTAACCAAGTTAGCAAGAATGGATGGTTAAAGTTCAACCTTAACGTAAATGAGAAATTGCTGACCTTTACGCTCGAAAATAACACATCGCTTCAAGCCTCATCAACAAATGCTGGCGAAGGAATTGGACTGAAAAATGTTAAACGAAGGCTCGATCTTCTGTATCCCGAAAGGTATAAACTGGAAATTAAAAAAGAGGAAGATAATTTCAAGGTTTTTCTGCAACTCAAACTAGCCGTTTAATTATGCAACCAAAACTAAAATGCTTAATTATTGATGATGAAGATTTAGCCCTTGATATTCTTCAGGAGCACATCAGCAAGATAGAATTCCTTGAGCTAGTAGCCCGCTGCAACACAGCCATTGAAGCATATAATATACTTTCCAGCCAACCAATCGATATCATTTTTATTGATATTCAGATGCCCGAAATTACAGGAACCGATTTTGTCAGGAATCTATCAAATCCACCCAAGGTAATATTCACAACAGCTTACAGAGAATACGCGGTGGAAGGATTCGACCTGAATGCCACCGATTACCTTCTTAAGCCAATCTCGTTTCAGCGTTTTTTTAAGGCTGTAAACAAGCTAAAGAATACTGTCTCCGAAAATGCTGAGAAATCAACACCAGAAATAAAAGTAACCGAAACTAACACCGAACAATTCTTCTACATTAAATCGGGGAAGAAAATGGTAAAGATTGTTGTGGACGATATACTTTATATTGAAAGTTTAACATCGTTTGTTTACATCCACACCATTAATAGCAGGCTAACTTGTTACAAATCGATAAGCGAATTTGAGAGAAACCTCAAGGATCACAATTTTATTCGAATACATCGAGCATTTCTGGTTGCAGTAAAATACATCGAAGCATACTCGGCCAACCATGTCGAGGTGATGAGAAAATCGTTGCCAGTTGGCCGCTTATACAAAAACGAGGTTATTCAAAGGCTTAATCAATTTAGTTCTTAACATTCTGGTGGTATAACCTTTGAAATTCCTGCTCCAAAAAATCGGCAGTTAAATTCTCGTACACAAGCTGTTTCGAGGTAATGCCGTAAGCACCGCACAGCGCGCCATAACGCATACATGTTTCTGTTGAACAGCCCATTCGGTAAGCATAAAGAAATCCAGCGAAAAAATTATCGCCCGCTCCATTTGTATCAACAACCTGAAAATTCTTTAACGCGGGTACATCTATCCATTCCCCAGCCTTCGTAAGCGCCGTTGCTCCATTTGCTCCATGAGTACAAACAACCAACTCCTTTCCTTCTTGCATGAGGTCTTTCATTGTTTGCTTATAATCCGATAGATTATCGGAACTAAGGAAAATATAATCGGAAGCATCGATAAATGGCTGATGGTAGGAATTTCCATCGGTGTAATCGTGTAAATCGGTCCAAACTGGCTTGCGATATTTCGATAGGACAGGAATAATCTGCTTACAGTACGAAATGATATTAAGTACAACCAAATCGCTACGCTGAATAGCGGCCTCTACTTTCTCAAGATTAATTGGAGGTTCCTCGGAAGATTGAGTAATAAACATTGAAATACGACCTCCATTAGCATTCATAATGTTGACATGTCGCTCTGTGCCATTAGAATCAAAATCGAAGAAAAAATCGACCTCTTCCCTATTTAAGTGCTGAATTATTTGCTGACCGTAACTATCGTCACCCAAAACCGAGTACAATGTATTCGGAACACCCAACTTAGTAAGGCACAAAGCCTTTCCAGCACCCGTTGATCCAGTTGCCTCATGAAACCCAGTTTGATGAATGGTATGCGGAATTGGCTCGGGAAACTCGGGAAGCGACACAATATGATCGAACGTTGTTCCTCCTATAATCAATATATTTTTCATAAAAATCAAATTAAAGTGACTATTAAAAAAGGTGTCCTTGCTTTTTATATCCAAAAGGACACCTTTTTGTAATTTAAAACCTAATCCAAATATTACTTTAACTCTATAATCATGGCAGTTTTGCCCTGAATATCTATTTTATTCGATAACGATATTGTTGCTCCTGAAATTACATCGATACCTGAACTACGATCGCCCAAGCACTCTGCAAAACGGTTGGATTCAATAGTCTTACCTTCTTTACTGTTATTCAAAATAACCATCACGGATTTATTTCCACTTTGGCGGAAATAAACGTAAACTCCATTCTGCGGATAGAAATGCTTCATTTGTCCATACTTAACAGCATCGTTGTTTTTTCGCCAGGTTTGAATTTTCTTAAGGTAGTTTTGCACATCAACCTGATCGTTGCCAAGTCCTTGCTGCGTGAATGCATTAACATTGTCATCAACCCATCCACCCGGAAAATCAATACGCATTGCACCATCGCCCAATTTCTTATCGCCCAACATCAGAAATTCTGATCCCGCATAAACCTGAGGAATTCCTCGGGTAGTAAGTAGCAATGCCATGGCCAACTTGTAATTCGATAAGTTCTCGTTAATTTGTGTGTAGAAACGAGCCATATCATGATTATCGGCAAATATCATCATGTTCATAGGGTTGCGGAACAAGAAATCTTGACTAAAATGATCGTACAATTTGTTCAAATTATTGTTTGGATCATTCTCGTCGGAGAACACTTGCGGCAAAGCAAAGGTTAGCGGAAAATCCATAACTGTTGGCAAATTGGAGTTAAATCCATCCAAATTTGGAGCATCTTTCTGCCAGTATGCCACCATTGCCGGACTCTCGAGCCAAACCTCACCAACCATGTTGAAATTGGGATATTCGGCAAGAATACGTTTTCCCCATTGACTTATAAAATACTTATCGGGAAATTGATGCGTGTCGCTACGAATTCCTCCAAGTCCGGCATACTCAACCCACCAAATCGTATTTTGAATAAGGTAGTTCGCCAAAAGAGGATTTCGCTGATTTAAATCGGGCATTGAATGGGCAAACCATCCATCGGCCATTCCCTTCTGATCGACATCGGCTCGATGAGGATCAAAATTAGTAGTAGCCTTAAAATTGCACATTTTAATATCGAGATAGTTATTCACCCAATCATTCGATGGTATATCCTTAAACAGCCACCACTCCGTTCCACTATGGTTTATCACAACATCAATAATCAACTTTATACCACGCTTCTTACACTCATCGGACAACTGACGGTACAGCTGATTACTGCCAAACCTAGGATCAACCTTATAGTAATCGGTAATGGCATAGCCATGATACGAACCCGAATGCATATTACTCTCTAACACTGGCGTAACCCAAATTGCGGTATATCCCATGGCGGAAATATAATCGAGGTGATTTATAATTCCTTGAATATCGCCACCATGCCTAGCATTTGGATTCGAGCGATTGGTGCTATCTGGGTAACCCGTTACAAAATCGTTTTGCACATCACCATTGCTAAATCGGTCGGGAAATATCTGGTAGATAATGTCTCCACTATTGAACCCTAATCGATCGGCAGAGTTAGCTTCTCGCGATTTAAGTTCATACTTTAGAGTTTCCTCCACCTTTCCATTTCGCTTCAACTTAATATCGAAAACACCCGCCTTTGCCTTCGGCGAGATGGTTAAATTCAAGAACAGGTAGTTCTTATTCTCAACCCGTTCTGTATTTACCAAAGTAACCTCGGGGTAACTTATTTCAGGAGTTAACCCCGAAAGATCATCTCCATATACCAAAATTTGAAGGTTAGGATTATTCATTCCAACCCACCAGTTTAGGGGTTCAACACGCTTTACCTTGGCACATTGTAAATCAAGTACGCTGAATAAAATAATAAATAGACTTAAATACTTCTTCATTGGTTTTGATTTTAGGTCATGGCTATTTTCTCAAAAAAGAAAATCTGCACAACGTCATTTTACTTTTCCAAAAATAGAAACTGAACAGCTATAATTCAAACAATTATCGTCTGTTTAAATTTTAAATGGACGATACAACAAAAATGGATTACGAAACAACAAGTTATGGTGTAGATACAACATCAATATTAAGATAAACATTTAGGTTGATTATGTGGCAAAAATCTATATGTCAATCTTTTTTACTATATTGATAGCTGATATAACCAACTAACAAAATGAACGAATATCTGCTGCATTTTATCTGGAAATACAAGCCGTTTTTGTTCAATGGCATAAAAACCAACCCCAACGAGGTAATTGAAATAATTGACCCTGGAGAACATAACCGCAATTCGGGTCCCGATTTTTTTAATGCAAAAATAAAGATTGGCAATACACTATGGGTTGGAAATGTTGAAATGCACATCGATGCATCGGATTGGTACGCTCATGGGCACCACACAGACAAAAGTTACAACAACGTAATCCTTCATGTTGTTGTTAACAATAACAGGCAAGCCAAAACATTATCAGGAATTGACATTCCAACAATTACTGTTCAGTATCCAACCAATTTAGAAGAAAACCTCAATGATATTACCAATTCGGGAAGTTGGATTCCTTGCGCAAAGCAACTTCAAGGAGTTAACCCTATAACAATCAAATCGTGGATTGAAAAAATGATGGTTGAACGGTTGGAACAAAAAACTTCGGCGGTAACCACATCCGTTTCAGAGTGCGGCAATAGCTGGGAGGAAGCCTTCTATCGCTCAGTTGTCCGATGTTTTGGGTTGAAGATTAATGCAGTTCCAGCAGAACTACTAGCCAAAACTACACCCTTAAAATTACTGGCAAAGCACAAAGACAACCTATTCCAGCTGGAAGCAATTATGTTTGGACAGGCTGGATTGCTCAACAACTCAGAAACAGAGGATGAATATCAACTTTCGCTTAAGATTGAATACAACTATCTCCAACGCAAACTCAACCTCAAACCAATTGATGGAGCAATGTGGAAATTTATGCGATTACGGCCTCCAGCATTCCCAACCGTCCGAATTGCACAACTATCAATGCTAATCCATAAATCATCATCACTATTTTCGCGAATAATCGAAGCAAACAACGTTAAGGAAATAGAAGGCTTGCTAACTGTTGATACCTCGGAATACTGGAAAACCCACTATACATTTGGGAACCAATCGCCAGTAAAGGAAAAACATTTAGGTAATCAAACAATCGAAACAATAATCTTAAATTCGGTAATACCATTCATGTTTGCCTACAGCGAGACAAGAGGAAAACCTGAATTAAAAGAAAAATCGCTAACCATGCTGGAAACTCTTCCTCCAGAAAAAAATAGTATAATTAATAACTTTGGGATTATCGGTTTAAATACCCTATCTTCTTTCGAATCACAAGCATTGCTACATTTAAAAACAAACCATTGCGACTTACACAAATGCATTTTTTGTCAGATAGGCGCAAGCATTTTATTGAAAAGCAATATATCTTTAGAAAAAATTTAAAAGGCAAAGAGTTTTATGGAAAAACACGGTAATCGTGCAGTCTTCTTTTCAATAGGAATTCTAATAGTCATAGTCCTTACTGGCATTTTTGGATATATGCACATTGAGGACTACACCTTTACCGAAGCTCTATACATGACAATTATTACCATGGCCACCGTGGGATTTAGAGAGGTAAGGCCACTCTCGCACGAGGGAATGTGGTTTACAATAATGCTAATTGTTTTCAGCTTAGGACTTTTTGCTTTTGCAATATCGTTAATTACACGCTACCTAACCGAAAAAATTCTTAGTAAATATAATCTCAAAAGCAAGATGGATAAGAAAATTACCAAACTACACGACCACGTAATTATTGTCGGTTATGGACGCAACGGGTCCCAGGCTGCCGAAGAATTGCTTTTGAACGGAATACCTGTAGTTGTAATTGAGAACAGGCCTAAAGTGATTCAGTACATGCAGGATAACCCTAAAATACTTTACATTGAAGGAGATGCTACCGACGATAATACTCTTTTTAAAGCAGGAGTCGATAAGGCAAAAGCCCTTATTACTGCGTTAGCAAGCGATGCCGATAACCTTTTTGTAGTAATCACCGCCCGCGAAATTAACCCTGATCTTAAGATTATCAGCCGTGCCTCGGCTATTGCCAATGATAAAAAACTAAAACTTGCTGGCGCATCCAACGTTATAATGCCCGATAAAGTTGGCGGACAAAAAATGGCAAAGTTGGTTATCCAACCCGACATTCATGAGTTTGTAGAAAATATTATGCTACAAAGAGTTGGGGATGTTGCTTTATATGAAATTTCTTGCTCTAATATAAATAAGACTATAGGAGAGTTACAAATCAGAGAGCAAACGGGTGTTAGTATCCTCGGAATTAAAGACGAACACGGACAGTACATCCTGAATCCATCCTCAGATACGCTACTACGTAAAGGTATTATGCTTTTTGTTCTTGGCAACAGGGAGCAAGTGTGGCATCTTAAAGGAGTTTTAAACTGAAAAGAGTAATGCAATGAGAATACTTGTAACAGGCGCAAATGGATTAGTTGGTAAAAAAGTTGTAAAGCAACTGGTTGCCAGCGGCAAGCATGAAGTATATGCAACATCGCTAAAGCGCATGCAAATAGAGGGATCTCAAACCTTCACCTCGAACCTACAAAATGCAGATATCAACAACCTTGTCGATCAACTTAAACTCGATGTAGTTGTACATTGTGCAGCCCTTTCCAGTCCCGATGCATGCGAGGTCGATCGCTTTGTTTGTAAAAAAATGAACATCGAAGTTACATCCCGAATTGCATCAGCATGCAGAGATTATAGCACATTCCTTTTATTCCTATCAACCGACTTTATATTTGATGGAATAAAAGGTAACTATACCGAAGATGACGCCATAAACCCAATTTCATATTACGGTGAATCAAAAATGGAGTCGGAAAATATGCTGAAAGCAATGGGTATTCCTCACGCAGCTGTTCGCACCTCTTTAGTTTATGGTTACGAAGAAAAGCTCTCACGTCCCAATGTGTTAACAAGAGTTGTTCAGTACCTCAATAAACAACAAAAATATAGAGTGCCAGTTGATCAAATCAGAACGCCAACGCTTGCCGAAGACCTTGCCAAAGGAATTGAATATATTGTCGACAACAAAAAGGAGGGTTTATTCAATATCTCAGGTGGCGATATTATTTCGGTGGCCGACTTCGCAATTATGGTTGCAAATACTTTCAATCTAGACGAATCTCTTTTACAAAGAGTTACCACTAAAGAGTTAGCAGAACCCGCACCACGTCCGCTAAATTCATCACTCATAATTGAGAAAGCCCGAAAAGAATTAAACTACAACCCAACTCCAATTGTTGAAGGAGTAAAATTTGTCAAAACTCAAATGAATTCATAGCTAACTATTAAATTTTATTTGTAAATAAATTAACAACTTATAACACTGATATACACAAGATTAATGTCTATTGTAAAATAGATTGATACGAAAAAAAATTATCATACAGAACAATTTCTGAAAAAAGCTTTTATCTTTGCACCTCAATTAATAGTTTATCTACCCACTAATTATCAGTGTTATGAATTATTTGACGGCAGAAAAGAAGCAAGAGATTTTTAAGGATTACGGGAAGTCCAATACCGATACTGGTTCTCCAGAGAGCCAGATTGCGTTATTCTCCTACCGTATCAACCATTTAACAGAGCACTTGAAAACCCATAGAAAAGATTATGGAACTCAACGTTCTCTATTAAAATTGGTAGGTAAACGGAGAAGACTACTTGATTACTTAAAGGAAAACGATATTGAGAGATATCGAGCAGTGGTAAAAGCACTGAACTTGAGAAAGTAAAAAATTCAAAAGGCAATTATATAATTGCCTTTTTTTGTAGATATATTAATTTTTAAACTCAGTGAATTAGGGGAAACTCGGCGCTATCCTCTAATTCTGTTTTTTGAACTAACTCGCCGAATAATTGTTTACCATATTTATCTTACAATTAAATTAAAGTATGCTTAAAGTTGTAAAAAAAACAATCGAATTGGGTGATGGACGAACCATTACTCTTGAGACAGGCAAGCTCGCAAAGCAAGCCCACGGTTCGGTTGTACTAACAATGGGTAAAACCATGCTTCTCGCTACAGTAGTAAGCGCTCAGGAAGCAAAAGAAGACGTAGATTTTATGCCACTTAGCGTGGAATATAAGGAAAAATTCGCTGCCAGCGGCCGTTTTCCTGGCGGTTTCTTAAAACGCGAAGCAAAACCATCGGACTATGAAATTCTTATCGCTCGCTTAGTCGATCGTGCACTTCGACCACTATTTCCAGACGATTATCATGCAGAAACATTCGTAACAGTTAACCTTATTTCTGCAGAAAAAGACATCATGCCCGATGCTCTTGCAGGGTTAGCAGCATCGGCAGCACTTGCTGTTTCCGATGTACCTTTCCACGGCCCAATATCCGAAGTACGCGTTGCGCGTGTTAACGGAAAATTTGTAGTTAACCCAACTTTTAAGGAAGTTGAAGAGGCTGATATCGATATGATTGTAGGTGCTACCTACGACAATATACTTATGGTTGAAGGCGAACTTAAAGAAGTTTCTGAAGCAGAAATGCTTGAGGCTATCAAGTTTGCACACGATGCCATCAAACCCCAATGTCTTGCTCAAATGGAATTGGCAAAAGAAGTTGGCGTAGTAAAACGTCAATACTGCCACGAAACCAACGACGAAGACTTAAAAGCAAAGGTTCACGAATTCTGCTACGATAAAGTTTACGCAGTAGCAAAATCGATGCAACCTAAGCAGGAACGTACAGCCGCTTTTGATGCTGTAAAGCAAGCATTCATAGAAACTCTTCCAGAAGAAGAGCGTGACGCTAAAGGATTCCTTGTTAGCCGTTACTATCATGATGTAGAGAAAGAAGCTATGCGCAACATGATTTTGGACGAAAGCGTTCGTCTTGATGGTAGAAAAACCAACGAGATTCGCCCTATCTGGTGCGAGGTTGACTATTTGCCAATGGCACATGGATCGGCAGTTTTCACCCGTGGTGAAACTCAGTCGTTGACAACCGTAACCATCGGAACCAAACTTGATGAAAAGGTTATTGATGAGGTGTTGTTAAAAGGAACCGAAAAGTTCACTTTGCATTATAACTTCCCTCCATTCTCAACAGGCGAGGCAAAAGCCTCTCGTGGTGTGAGCCGTAGAGAGATTGGTCACGGAAATCTTGCTCACAGAGCATTGAAAAATATGATTCCTCATCCCGACCAGAACCCTTATGCAATTCGCGTTGTAAGTGACATTCTGGAATCGAATGGATCATCATCAATGGCAACCGTATGTGCAGGAACTCTTGCTCTTATGGATGCTGGTATACAAATTAAGAAACCAGTTTCGGGTATTGCAATGGGTCTTATTACTGAAAAAGGATCAAACCGATTTGCAGTACTTTCCGATATTCTAGGCGATGAAGACCACCTTGGCGATATGGACTTTAAAGTTACAGGTACACGCGATGGTATTACTGCAACACAAATGGACATCAAGGTTGAAGGTCTTTCCTACGAGGTGCTTGCAAAAGCATTAAACCAAGCTCACGAAGGAAGAATGCATATTCTAGGTAAAATTCTAGAAACTATCCCAGAACCTCGTGCTGAATTTAAACCTCATGCGCCAAGAATTGAGCAGTTTAGCATTCCTCGCGACTCCATTGGAGCAGTTATTGGCCCTGGTGGTAAAGTTATTCAGGAAATCCAACGCGAAACAACAACCACCATTACCATTGAGGAAATTAATAATCATGGTGTAGTTAGTGTTTTTGCAGAAACGTTAGATAGTATAAAAGCTGCCGTACAATGGATTAGAAGCATTGTTGCAGTTCCTGAAGTTGGTGAAATCTATCATGGTAAAGTTAAATCTATCATGCCATTTGGTGCATTCATAGAGATACTTCCTAACAAGGATGGACTATTACATATCTCCGAAATTGACTGGAAACGTGTCGAAAAAGTAGAGGATGTACTTAAAGAAGGCGAAGAAATCGATGTAAAACTTATCGAAATCGATAAAAAAACTGGAAAACTAAAACTTTCCAGAAAGGTTTTACTCGAAAAACCCGAGAACAAAAAGAAAGAACAATAATTTAAAAAGGAGCACAACGCTCCTTTTTATTTTTAAGGCCAAAATGAAAAAGATCTCTTCTTGTAGTAAAAATCAGTTCTGATCTTTCTATTTTATCAATATAAAGACCATCTCTTAACTCATTTATAATTTATTGACAAAACAAAATGGTTTTAATAAATTTATGTATTTTTGTAGTATGACTTATTTCTAAAGTTAAAAACCATACAATGAAAAAGATCACTGTAGTCCTAATAGCCTTTATTCCAATGTTGTTTATTGCATGCAACAGTAACAGGGTAAAATATCCTGAGACTAAGAAGGTAGATGTTGTTGATAATTACTTTGGGACTGAAGTTCCTGACCCATATCGATGGCTCGAAGACGATAAATCGTCCGAAGTTGCAGAATGGGTTAAAGCCGAAAGTGAAATCACATCTAACTATTTAAACAGCATTCCTTTCCGCAGTAAAATAAAGGATCGCTTAACAGAGATTTGGAACTACACATCAATGGGCACTCCTTTTAAAGAAGGCGGCCGTTACTATTTCTTTAAAAAAGATGGACTTCAGAATCAAAGCGTTCTTTACTCCATGGAAACCTTAACCTCTGAACCCAAAGTAGTACTCGATCCTAATACCTTAAGCGAAGATGGTACAGTTGCTCTATCATCGGTTGTTCCTTCTCGCGATGGAAAATACCTAGCATATACCACCAACGACGGTGGTTCCGATTGGCAAAAAATAAATGTAATTGATATTGCTACTGGGAAAAACACACCAGATGAAATTAAATGGGTAAAATTTTCGTCGGTTGCCTGGTACAAGAATGGATTCTTTTATAGCCGATACGATGCTCCAAAAGAAGGCTCTGAACTTTCGAATATCAACAAAAACCACAAGGTTTTCTACCATAAAATTGGCGATAACTCCGATAACGACGAGTTAGTATTCTCAAATAAGCAATACCCATTAAGAAGCTACACAACCCAAACCACCGAAGACGAAAAATATCTCATAATCTACGAAACAGAATCAACCTACGGAAATTCAATTTACATTAGAAACTTGACGGATAAAAAGGCTGATTTTTCTCAATTAACAACTGGATTCGAATTTGAGTATCGCGTTCTTGGTCACATAGACGATCACTTAATAGTTCTTACCAATTACAAAGCACCAAAGTACAAGTTGATTAAAATTAACATCAACACATTAGAAGTCGGTAATTGGAAAGATATTTTACCCGAACGTAAAGATGTTCTAAGCAGTTGCGACTTAATCGGAGGAAAAATTGTTGCGAGTTATATTGTTGATGCAAAAAGCAAAGTTGAAGTGTATAATATTGAAGGAGGAAAAATCTCTGATATAGAATTCCCTACCCTTGGCACCATGAGCGGAATTTCTGGATCTATGAACGATAGCATTGCTTTCTACAACTTTTCATCGTTTACAGTTCCTTCTGTAATTTACAAGTATAACATCGAGAAAAACCAATCAACAGAGTTCTTTAAACCTAATATAAAATTCAATTTCGATAATTACGAAACAAAACAGGTATTCTACACTAGCAAAGACGGCACATTGGTTCCAATGTTTATTGTACATAAAAAAGGCTTAGAACTCAATGGTGAGAATCCTACACTTCTTTACGGATATGGTGGATTTAACATCAGTTTGATGCCCAACTTCAGCACATCGCGCTTGCTTTGGCTCGAAAATGGAGGTGTTTTTGCAATGGCAAACATTCGCGGTGGTGGAGAATACGGTGAAAATTGGTATAGAGCCGGCACAAAGCTAAACAAGCAGAATGTATTCGACGATTTTATTGCCGCAGCCGAATACTTAGTTAAAGAGCGTTACACCTCGCCCAAGAAACTTGCCATTCAGGGAGGATCAAACGGTGGGCTTCTAATTGGAGCAGTTATAAATCAACGTCCCGACTTATTCAAGGTGGCAATACCTCAGGTTGGTGTAATGGACATGCTCCGTTTCCATAAGTTTACAATTGGATGGGCTTGGGTTAACGATTACGGTTCAAGCGAAGATTCCATTCAATTCCTAAATCTGTATAGCTTCTCTCCTATTCACAACATTCAGAAAGGAGTTAGGTATCCTGCTATTATGGTTACAACTGCCGATCACGATGACAGGGTTGTTCCTGCTCACTCATTTAAATACATTGCAACCATGCAAGAAAAGAATAGACGTGCAAAAAATCCTGCTATTATAAGAGTTCAAACCCGTGCAGGACATGGTGCTGGCACCCCAACCTCGCTAATGATTGATGAATATACCGACATATACTCGTTTATATTTTTCAACATGAATATAATGCCGCAATAAACTAAAACTGAATAAAAACAGAGGGTTAAGCGTTTGCTTAACCCTTTTTTATTAACAATAGAAAATTGATAATATGATTCTTTTAACTTAGCAAGTTCAAAATTCATAAGTACACATGCAGTATCTCGTAATTGAAGGTAATATTGGCGCTGGAAAAACAACTTTAGCCACAATGTTGGCAAACGAACTTAATGCAAAACTCATTCTAGAACAATTTGCAGACAATCCGTTTCTACCCCGATTCTACGAAAATCCAGAACGGTATAGCTTTCCATTGGAACTTTCATTTTTAGCGGAACGCTATAAGCAACTTAATATCGACCTAAGAACCGGATCGCTTTTCCACAGCCTTACAATTGCCGATTACTTTTTCATGAAATCGCTCATATTTGCACAAAATACATTAACTGGCGACGAATTGCATCTTTACAAACAAATCTTTTCAATAATATATAACACATTACCCAAGCCAAACCTTTACGTGTACTTACACCTACCAACATCACAGCTAATCCAGAATATCCAAAAAAGGGGAAGAACCTACGAGCAATCTATTTCTTCCGACTACTTAAATAGCCTAACACAAGGATATTTCGATTTTTTCAAACAGCACCCCGACTACACATTTCTGGTAATCGACACCAGCAATATCGACTTTGTAGAACGCCCCGAGGATTATCAAAAAATTAAAAACGTTATTTTTGACAAAAGCTACAATAAAGGTGTTAATCGTGTGACATTCTAGCGTAAAATAGCTAACTTAGCTAGCGTATTTTTTTTTTAATAAAAAGAATATTATGTTTGTAGACATTAACAAATTTGAATACTAAACAACTAACCAATTTAATATGAAAATGAAAGGTCTAAAATTTGGAATCATTGCCTTGGCTGCTATCGTTATAGCTGCTTGTGGTGGTGTTGAAAAAATGAAAGAGCTGCCTGCTGGATTCACATTAAAGATCACTCCAAACCCAGTGGAAGTTCACGGGAATAAAGTAAAGGCAACTATTGAAGGAACTATTCCTGCTAAGTATTTCAACAAAAAAGCTATTGTAGAAATCACTCCTGTTGTTATTTACAAAGGTGGTGAGTTAGCATTACCTGTTAAGACTCTTCAAGGTGAAGATGTTCAGGCTAACAACCAAGTTATTAATTACGAAGCTGGTGGATCATGGAAACATGAGGTTGAGTTCGACTATAAGGACGAAATGTTCAGCTGCGAGATTGTTTGTCGTTTAGCGATTACCTACAAAGACAAAAAAGTAAATATCGAAGCACCTCAAAAGGTTGGTATTGGAACTTTAGCAACTTATAAATTAGTTGACGTTGATCCTAAGCCAATCATGATGAAGGATAAATTTGTTCGCATCACCCCAGAACAACAAGAAGCTCAAATCAACTTTGTAATTCAAAAATCAGACATTCGTAAATCTGAACTTACAAAGGACGATCTTAAAGCTTTGAACGATTTCCTAGTTGAAGCTACCAAGGCTACCAATAAAGAAGTTAAAGAAATTAAAGTTTCTGCTTACGCTTCTCCTGATGGTCCTGAAAAACTAAACGAAAAATTATCTCAAGAACGCGGTAAAAACACTGACAAATATCTTGCTGATGTTTTCAAGAAAGCTAAAGTTAAAGATGCTATGGCTGCTACTGTAGAAACCACAAGCGAAGACTGGGACGGTTTCCAAAAAGAAGTTCAAGCATCTGATATCGAAGATAAAGAGTTAATCATCCGTGTTCTTTCAATGTATTCTGATCCTGAAGTTCGCGAGAAAGAAATCAAAAACCTATCTAAGGTTTACAAAGTATTAGCTGAGAAAATTCTTCCTGAACTACGTAGATCAAAAATGATTGCTAAGGTTGATATAGTTGGTTACTCTGATGATACTTTAAAATACATGGTTGAAAACAACGCTTACGATTCATTAAACGTTGAAGAAATGCTTTACGCTGCATCTCTTGTTAATGATGTAAATAAGAAAGTTGAAGTTTACATGAAGGCTGGTGACAAATTCAACTGCCCACGTGGTTACAACAACGCTGCTTATCTACACATTAAGAACAACGATCTTGCTGCTGCTAAAGCTGCTCTTGATAAAGTTCCTGCCGATCAAAAAATTCCTGCTGTTACCAACAACCGTGGTTGCGTAGCTTTAATGGAAGGAAACTATGAAGAGGCTGAAAAACTTTTCACCGAAGCTGCCGACGCTGGTAACGATGTTAAGTACAACCTAGGTATTATCGCTATTGTGAAGAACCAATACCCTGCAGCTGCTGAATACTTTGCTGGTACCGATTCTTTCAACCAAGGTCTTGCTCTATTACTAAACGCTAAAGTTGATGCTGCAAAGAATACCTTTGCTAAAGTTGAAACTGCTAAAGGTTTCTATGGCCGTGCAATTGTAGGTGCTCGTTTACAAGAAGAGGCTACTGTTCTTGACAACCTTCGTACTGCAATTGGTAAAGATGCTAACCTAAAAGTTCGTGCTAAAGAAGATGTTGAATTCCGCAACTACTTCCAAAACGAAGCTTTTAAAGCTATTGTTGAGTAATACAACTACACCATAAAATAAAAAAGACCTGCTAATACAGGTCTTTTTTATTTTATATATCTACCGGTAAACTACTTTTTCAGCTTCGAAAAGAAATCCCAAAGCACAATTCCAGCCGATACCGAAATGTTAAAGGAGTGCTTTGTCCCAAACTGGGGAATCTCTATACACTCGTCCGATTGGTTAACCACAGCCTGATCTACACCTCGTAGCTCATTGCCAAACACCAACGCATACTTCTCGCCATTCTTAGGATCATACGATATTAAATTGTGGCTATTCTCGGCCTGCTCTATCGAAATAACCCTGTACCCCTGCTCTTTCAGAACTTCAATGGCCTTAGTAGTCGTATCAAAGTACTCCCAGGCAACAGAACTCTCGGCCCCTAACGCTGTTCTATGAATCTCCTTATCGGGGGGTGTTCCGGTAATCCCGCACAGCAATATTTTCTCCACCAGCAATGCATCGGAGGTTCTAAATACCGACCCAACATTATTCAAACTTCTAATATTATCCAATACCACAACAATAGGCAACTTCGCCGTGGTTTTATACTCATCTACACTCTTTCGATTTAATTCTTCGTTGGCAAGTTTTCTATTATTAATCATAAAAATTAAATTTGGACACAAAGGTACTCAATCATTTTTTGTATTTTAATAGTCGAAAACCAATAAACCATATTTTCATGAATCTGCACGAACACCAATCAAAATCGATTCTGAAAAAAGCAGGCGTTCCAATTCCTGTGGGAATTGTGGCCTTCACACCAGAAGAAGCAGCCAAGGCTGCTAAGTTGATTATAGAAACCACTGGGCCCGATACCATTGCAGTTAAAGCACAGATTCATGCAGGTGGACGCGGCAAGGGCGGTGGTGTTAAAATAGCCAAATCGGTTCCCGATGTTGAAAAGTATGCTAAAGATATTCTTGGCATGACTCTGGTTACCCACCAAACCGGACCAAATGGAAAATTGGTTCGGAAAATACTTGTTGAGCAGGGTATATACCAGCCAGGCCCATCGGAAATAAAGGAGTTCTACATTAGCATCCTACTCAACAGAGCTACAGGCCGAAATATGATTATTTACTCGCCACAAGGCGGAGTGGACATTGAGGCTGTTGCCGCACAAACCCCCGATTTAATTTTTAAGGAGGAGATAAATCCTATTGGCATACAGCCCTACCAAACGCGTAAGGTTGCATTCAACCTGGGATTAACCGGAAAATCGTACTCACAAATGGTGAAGTTTGTTGCTGCGCTTTACAATGCATATACCACAAACGATCTGTCATTACTCGAAATCAACCCTGCCGTTAAAACATCGAACGACGATATTTTGGCAGCAGATGCCAAATGTGCCGTCGACGACAACGCTCTGTTTCGTCACCCCAATTTAGCCGAGCTAAGAGATATTCACGAGGAGGATCCAACCGAAGTGGAAGCTGGCGAAAACAACCTCAACTTCGTTAAGCTCGATGGAAATGTGGGCTGTATGGTTAATGGCGCTGGTTTGGCAATGGCAACCATGGATATTATTAAGCTCTCGGGTGGCGATCCGGCAAACTTTCTCGATGTTGGCGGTGGTGCCAACGTAAAAACTGTGGCGGCCGGTTTCAGAATTATACTCAAAGACCCCAACGTAAAGGCTATTCTTATCAATATATTTGGAGGCATTGTTCGCTGCGACAGAGTTGCCCAGGGCATTGTTGACGCCTACAACGAAATAGGCAACATACCGGTTCCCGTGATTGTGCGCCTACAAGGCACCAATGCTCTTGAGGGAAAACAAATTATAGACAACTCCGGGTTGAAGGTTTATAGCGCCATTACGCTACAGGAGGCAGCCGCATTGGTAAAACAAATTGTAAGCTAACCCTTAGGCTCCTTGCTGGCAGAACATATTGTCAGTACCTTAAAATCATAATTACCGATTGTTACATCTGCTGGTGCGGACATGCTGTCCGTGCCCCCTATAATCGCAATTGTCGATTGTTACTTGCTGGCGCGGACATGCTGTCCGTGCTCCTGAGATTTAATGTCTTTTGTGTTTTCTACAACTGTAATATAACCAACTTTTGTAAGAGTACTATCTCCGGAATCATTTAAGACAGTTAGAGATACAGAAAATTTTCCTACATTATTATAAATTGTTGCAATTGGCGTATTTATGTGAGAATTAGTTTTAATAGCACTATAGATATATTCGGGATCTCCTCCTTCAAAATGCCATTCAAAATATGTTGGCAACACCTCAAAAAAGGATGTGCTTTTAAAGTTTACGTACGTACCTATCGAAACAACCGTATCTAAAGCAAAAAAGTTCGGAATGGGTGGTTGTTTAGGGGTTGGGGCGTCTTGAGATTTGCTACATGAAATAAAAAACACGCAAAGCAAAAGCAATAAAGTTTTAATTTTTAGAGTCATATTTTCCTGTTATACTAATTAATGATATTTTATCTTGTTTTCTTATCTGCTGGCGCGGACATACTGTCCGTGCCCACTATAATCTCCGCATTAACGGCATCTGCATTTAGAACCGAATGTTGGGCTGCTGAACTATTTGCTTCGCTATTTTTTTAGCTCATTCTTTATCAAGTCCTCAATTTCGGAGATTCTACTCATCGGAATAGCATTCAGCAGTTGATTCAGCTGCGAGGCACTTTCTGTTCTCATCAGCGATGAGAGTGGATGGTTTTCCGTATTACTTTGGCTCTTGTCGGGAATCCATTCAAGAACATCGTTTGGAGTGCAGTTCAGCATGCAGCAAAGAGCCTCCACATCCGTCAAATTCATTCTTTTAATTTTACAATTAACAACACGGGTGGCAAAATTATCGGAGTAACCCGCTTTCACGAGGAAGGAGAAGGGTCTCTCTATACCTCTTGCCTTAAAAACTCTCCTGAAGTTGAATGTTAGCATCTTTTAGTCGTGTGATTTTAAAAGTAAGTACTGTAAAAATAAAACAAAATCGTTACATATAAAAAATAATTCGTTAGATTTTATTTCGCAGTCGTGTTTTTACAAAATAAATTCGTTAGTTCTAAAAACTAAGTCTTGGGTTCAAAAAATGAGGTCGTTTACTCTAAAAATCAACCCGTTTGTTTTACTCAATAGGTTGGTTGGTTAATACTTTCGGGAAGTCGTTTTTCAATTCGGGGAGAGTTTTTCGAGTTGGAAGAATTAGCACTTATCTTGACTAACGTTTCCGTGGTTTGGAACGCTGGGGCGTAAACTGCAGCGTCCTTATCCCACGTTAAACTTTTACTAAAGTACTAAAAACTTGCTTATCTGCATATCAGCCCCAGTGGGCTAAACCACGTGTTGGCAGTAGTGCATTACAATTCATTCGGTAAAAAGAACTGGGATGTATCATATTTTGAAATAAGGTTTTCTGTTTTTATGTCATTACGAATTGATAAAAATCTTTCTTTTAATGCGTCCGCATCTGGTGATTGAAAGTAAACTTTTTCAAGAGAATTCATTGAATTGATTATCGTTCTATCAATTTCTCGATTGAAAAATGGGAAAGAATACCCGATAACAACCAAAATTTCTGTTGAACTAGTACCTTTTATTGTTGATTCAACAATCAGATTCTCTTTTTCCCATGCAAAAGATAAATTTGGTAATACTCTATCGGTAAGCGTCAATAATGCAATGTAATTTTTGATTAGTTGGTCGATAAAACCAAGGTCAATTTTACCATTAAATCGCTCATAAAACCTATATGTACGAAAACCAGCTCTGTCTCTAAGCGTTGTTGTCCCATTTAATTTGAATATACTAAAGCGATTGGCGTTTTCAATTTCCTTAGAAAATTTCGAAACTACATTTAATCGATAAGAATTTGAGTCAATGTCTTCGTCATTAGTGTATTCACTGTACGATTTTTCAAATTGAAAGTCATAATTCCAGTTAATAACTTTAATTAAGGAAGGTAAACTATCAGTATGATTGCCTAATATTGAAGCAAAGAAAGTATCGTATCTTTTGTCAATCGAATTACGAAACTGCTCTAGAATAAAGAAAATTGATAATACACCTTTTAGTTTTAAAAGTTCTATTCTTTTTTGTTTTACTAATAATTTCTTTGCAAATGTATCAATACTTGCATGGTTGCGAGATTCTACTGCAAGCCATTTCAAATCAGCAATAAAGTTTAGTTGATGTTCTCTTTTGGAAGTTGTTTTGTCCAAGTCGTCATATTTTTCAGATTCGGATAATTTGAAATCATCTTTTTCAAATAACTCAATAGCATTATCTATCCTATCTGAAATCTCGCTTACGATAGGCAAAGCATTCTTACTTGCTCCTGCTCCAATTAAGAAAGTAACATTCTTCATATTTCTTGCATTACTGCCAACTTACTTATATATGTACTAAAACTACATTTATCGGACCTTCCTTAAGGTGTAATATGTTGCTTTTGTTACATATTATTTCAGAATAAAACTAGCAATAATTTTTATAGAACAATGTATTTCGATGTTTTTATGTGGTTTAATGAGAATAAGGTATTGCTGTTACCGACTTCATTTGTGCTTGTTTAATAATGAATACGCTATTCTACATTACATACATTTAAAGAAACTGGGAATGAAGCGCACGCGTCAGAAGAAGACGCGCGCGAACAAGAGAGTTAACCGTCAGCGGCGTTATCCGCCGTTAAAAAGTTAGTTAAATGTAGTAAAATTCTGCATCTGCATCATCAGCCCCAGTGAAAGTAACTGCTTGTTACCAGCCGTTTTTTAATCTATTCGACAAATTTCCCTTCCTCGTTTACTTGTCCTAAAAGTCCATTTTTCAAGGCGTTAGGGTGGCTTTTCGAGAATGATTCAGAACTATTCGCTTTATATGCGTCTTCTGTTGAGTAAAGTGTTGCTGAGACAAAGCCTTCTTTCTCCATTATTTTTCTTAATGTTTTCTCTCTTTCCTCTTTAGGTGTAGATTTGGAATAACTTGTTATTAAAACTTCTCCAAATTGTCCTTTTCCAGACATTAATTGAACTTTGAATAATATCTTATATTCAGGAACTTCTATAGATTCAGTTGTTTCTGAAATAATATTCTGATTTTCTTTTTTAAATAATTGTGTTCGACTTCCATTTTCGTCGATTCTCCAAACACCTACAACTTCGTTGTTATAAGTAAGATAAAATAAATAAATTCCTTTTTCAGTAATTGCCTCATAACGTTTTCCTTCTTCCCAATCAGGCTTTTCTGAAACACCATACAATTCTCCATATTCGGATTGATTTTTCATAAAGTCTTTAATCGATTTCTTCGATGGGTTTTCGCTTCCGCAAGAAATTACTATTAATGTTAGAAGGGCAAATATTATCTTTTTCATTTTGTAATTATTTTGGTTAGACAATCATCTGTGTCGTATCAAAATGGCTGGTAACTTACTTATATATGTACTAAAACTACATTTATCGCACCTTCCTTAAGGTGTAATATGTTGCTTTTGTTACATATTATTTCAGAATAAAACTAGCAATAATTTTTATAGGACAATGTATTTCGATGTTTTTATGTGGTTTAATGGGAATAGGGTATTACTGTTACCGACTTCATTTGTGCTTGTTTAATAATGAATACGCTATTCTACATTACATACATTTAAAGGAACTGGGAAAGAAGCGCACGCGTCAGAAGAAGACGCGCGCGAACAAGAGTGTTCAGGTGATGTACGATTTTTTTTCAACTTGTGGAGTAAAAGTACAAGCCCTCCTAATCGTTCTTTTTCATGTTTGGAACACTCAAAACAACGTGTCCGCACTAGCAGTTGCCTTTTATGCTGCATGTATAAGATACCGAAAGGGCTCGATTAATTAACCAAGCCCTTTCGGTATGCTATAAAATAGATGTCAACAGATGATTACTCGTACCGCAGGGTTTCAACAGGATTTGCCCTAGCGGCTCGCCAGCTTAGCCAGCTAACAGTGAAAATCTCGATAAGTAGTGTGACTATACCCGACAACCCAAATATCCACCAGCTTAACGCCGTTTTATAGGCGAAATTCTGCAACCACTCATTCATTGCATAATATGCTACCGGGGTGGCAATAATGAATGCAATGGTTAGCCATAACAAGAAGTTCCTATTTACTAGCATGATTATCTCGGGCACGGTTGCCCCATTCACCTTTCGGACTCCAATTTCCTTAATCCGATCTTTGCAGATAAATATAACCAAACCAATAAGCCCAGTAATGGCCAAAAACATACACCAAAAGGCCACGAATATAATAAAGTAGCTTATGCGCTCCTCCTTACTGTAAAGGGTGTTCAGGTTATCATCCAAGAATTTAACCTCGGGGTCTTTCTTTGAATCGAACTTACGGGCCACATCCTTTATGAAATTGATTGTTTGGGTATAATTACCCGGAGAAATCCGAAGCATTATTACATCGTTGCGAGAATGCGTTAGCCAGAAAAGCATAGGCTCGACCTCCTCTTTTAGCGAGGCAAAGTTGATATTATCGGCTACTCCAAGAATGTTTCCAACAAAATCGAAACCGTTAATTTTTTTCTCCAAAGGATTATTCCAGCCAAACTTCTCTGCGGCTTTCTTATTGATTATGAAATTATCAACATCGGCCTTGGAGTCCTTTTCGAACTTACGCCCCTCGAGTATCTTAATTCCAAAGAAATCGATAAAGCGATCGTCGACAGGCCAACTCTTAATCTGAATGAACTGGCCATCGACCTGTCGGCCCCAGCCCATACCAACTTCTCCGGGAATAAAACTTGAATATGTATAATCGACAATTGAGCTATTCTTCATCAACTCATCGGCAAGCGCCTGGGAACTCTTTTTCTGATCGTCCGAAAGTTTCATATAAACCACATGCTCCTTGTTGATACCAATATCGAAGCTATGCCAGTACGTGAGCTGCTTATTAATAGTTATAGCGGCCGCAAGTAGTGCAATTGTAAAAACGAATTGAATGGTTATAAGAATATTCCTAAATACATTGGCCTTTCCTGCAAAATGAACCCGTCCCTTTACCGATTGAACAACCGGCGAAGAGGTAATGTAACGCGATGGATACCATCCTACAATAAATCCAAACACCAACGAAAATAGAATAAACCAAAGAATAAAGATTCCCCGTCCCTCAAAACCAAGTCCCTTAATATGAAAGAATGTTTCGATTGGAGAATAAACCACAAAATGGATGGCAAATGCAATAAGCATGGAAACGAATGAGAGAATCATGCTCTCCGCAATAACCTGAGCTCTGGACGAGAACTTATTTCCTCCCATAACCTGAAGAATGGCCAATGACTTTGCACGCAACGGAGCCTGCGATGTGGAAAAGTTGATAAAATTAACAGCACCCATTACAGCCAGAATAATTGCTAGGAGGGCAAGAACATTTATAACTAAAGGATTAACACTATCGGCATACCAATCGGACACGTAATGAATCTCGCTTAAGGGTCGGAGTAGTACAAAAGCCTTATCGGGAAATTGGCTTTTCAATTCTTCAACAGCCTCTGACACCTCTGGGATGCTCTCAATTTTTCCGGCGACATCAACCGGATTACAGCCTGATTTTAACTTCGCAAAAATAGTTGAACTCCACTCCGCCCAATCGTTAGCACCGTACCAATTATTTTTTTTGAGAGTCGATTGTGATGCCAAGCATTCGGTTTGAAAGGACGAGTTTCTCGGGAATTTCTTCATTACCCCTTTAATAGTGTATGGATGACCATTCAGCATCAAAGTTTCTCCAAGTACATTCACGGTTCCAAATACTTTTTCCGCCAATGGTTCGTCAATAACTATAGAGAAGGGCTCTGCCAGCGCTGTTTGTTTATCACCCAAAACCAAATCGAACGAAAAAACATCGAAGAATGTGCTATCGGCGTAAAACAACGAAGAAGAAAAACTAACATTCTCCTCAACCTGTTTCTTGGAAGAAACCTCAGCGTTCCACGATCGTAGTGTTACAAGACTTTCGACTTCGGGTACCTTTTCCGATATAATACCCCCCATCACTGTTGGAAGTGCCGAACCATACAGCAGAGTTTCCAGCCTATAAATAGATGCTCCGTTTTTATGAAACTTATCGAAACTTCGCTCGAAAGAAACATACATCGTAAGCACTATTATCCCCAGAAACGCAACCACTAAACTTAAAAGCGTTAGCAGTGTTGATGTTTTATACCTCAATACTGTTTTAAAAAAACGTTTTACTTGTAGCATAATTTAAATTATTAAAATATTTGGATTTACTCGTATCTTAATGATTCTACTGGATTCCGGTTGGCTATTCTTGTATAGTTAACACCTGCAACCATAGCAATTAATGCTAATATAAATAGGCTGCACAGGGCAAATATCCACCAGTAAACTGGCATTTTCGTGGCAAAATTCTGCATCCATTTATCGACAAGAAACCATGCGGCAATTAATCCGATAAATACAGCGGGAATAGCAATGTACTCCAAATCTATTATAAACATTTTAAGCAAGGTAGGCAGAGTTGCCCCGCTTATTTTGCGTATTGCCAACTCCTTACGGCGACGAGTAACCTCGCTAGTGGTATAACCCAACAAGCCTATTCCTGTAATAATTAGAATTACGATGTTGCCAGCCATCATTGCATTACGGAAACCACGTTCGGGGCCATAGCCATGCTGCTGCTCTTCTGCCAAACTTTTCACTACTGCATCGCGATGCGGAAGTGCTGTATTTAAAATATCGGCAAACGTCTTTAAAATGTCGGGATGCTCTCCATCGCGCGTTTTTATCAGAATGTAAAATGGATAAGAAGGATGATTAATCCTTAACTGTTCAAATTTATCCTGAGGAAGATAGAAAAATACTGATGGACGAGTATCGGGACGGGTTATTGTATTAATTATAAAATCGGGAAAAACACCACATATTGTTGATGGTCCTTTTTCACTATGCTCAGTTATTTCAACTTGTTTGCCCACGACACCATCGCTCCAACCATTATTCATTTTCAACATCTCGGCTCCCTTACGGCTAATCAATAAATCGTTTGGCGATGCAGTGCCCGATGAAAATGATTGACCCTCGACTACCTGGATGTTCAAAATAGAAAGATAATTATCGTCGACCCAGTAAAAGTCGGCCACATTAAACAGTTCCTTTTCTCTATCCGGAGAAAGAACATTATTCCCCGATGCCCCTTCGATTGGAAGGCAACATCCTAAACCAACTGTTTCTATTTCCGACAATGATCTGAGTTCATTCATCACTGTTGAAATTTTACGACCATCCATGCCACTGGTAAAGCCAACGTAAACCCCTTCTGCTCTATAACCATGGTCGGCATTCCTTAACTTGCCATACTGAAGTGTTACAATAACAAGCACCGTTAATATAAACGACGCACCAATAAACTGCGAAAAAAGCAACACCAATTTCCACTTATTACCTTTCAGTCGATAGTTTCTAAAAGCCATTGCTACAGGAATTCGTGAAAAGAATCGACCCGGCAAATAGCTAATCAGTAAAACAAACACAACCATCAAAATCAACAATGGCCATATAACGTAAGGGTTAACGGCAGAGGAAAGTTTATGTCCAACCTGAGCCTCGGCCAAAGGCTTTAATGCAAAAATTATGAGCAAGGCAACCCCCAACGATAACACAAATAGCAGAACCGTTTCGGAGAAGATTAACTGTTGCAAATTTCGAACCTGTGCCCCACAGCACTTATGAATTGCAGAGGTTTTTGCCCGATTCACCAACGCACTTAATGTTAGAAGTATATAGTTCATTAGCGAAACAAACAAAACGGCAAGCGCAATAAGGCTAAGGATTAATATTATATCCTTTGCATTTCGGGAGTAGATCTTTTTGATTGGCTCAAAACTATACTTCAGAACCATTCCCCCTTGAATTTGTTCCAACTTCACAATGTCCTGATGCTTTTCCTGCATTTTGCGAACGGCAGGAGCAATACTTTCGGGAGTTACTCCCTCTGATAATTTAACACAGGCATAGTAACGGTCGTTACCCAACCAGTTGTCGGTACCATCCCATGTAAACTGGCTAATTGATACCATTGAAATAAGAATATCGCACTTATAGTTTGTATTTTCGGGCAATGCCTCGAACACTCCAGCAATTGTTAATTTTCGACCAGGATACTCCTTTAACTCAATTACTTTTCCAATTACATTTTCGCCCATCGCTTCCGAAATCTTGCTGGAAACTATGCAGTTCATCGGAGTTTTAAGAATTTCCTGCGGGTTACCGCTTATCATTGGACGAGGAAGAACATCAAACAGATACTCATCGGCCAACGAAAATTCGGCTTTGTAACTTTTAAGATCGTCGGTGTAGAATATTGATGATCCAATAGAATTAAGCCGGGTTGCAGCCTCAACGCCTGGAACTTCCGCTTTTAGGCCTGGCGCAACAGCTCCGCTAACATAAGCATACGACTCCAATTTATCGGATGCTTTGTCCATCTTAAAGTTCTCGTGAACAACATATATTCGATTAGCATCAGGATAAAAACTATCGAAACTATAATAGTAAAGCACCTCCGATAAGAGCAGTATCCCAAAGGCAAGCCCAAAGGCCAAGGAGACCATTCGCGTAAGCGTGTGCTCTCCCTTACCAAATAATTTTCGAAAAGCAATCTTCAATGAGTTCATAGCATATAGATTTAACTAATTATTAGAAATAATTTTATTTACTCGTACCTTAAGGTTTCCACAGGATTGCATGTTGCGGCACGCCAACTCTGCCAACTTAGAGTTAACAATGAGATTGTTAATGTTATTAAACCAGCAGTAACAAACACCCACCAACTTAACTCTGTTTTATAGGCAAAACTTTGCAACCATCGATCCATAACATACCATGCCACAGGAAAAGCAATTGAAACGGAAACAGCACCTAAAACAAGAAACTCCGAATTCAACATTCTCATTATTTCGGAACTAGTAGCTCCATTAATTTTACGAATTCCAATTTCCTTAACTCTTTTCTCTGCACTTTGTAATGTTTGGCCCAATAGTCCTATACATGTTATTATAAGTGCTACTATAGAAAAAACAGTAAGAGTTTTGGCCTGCTTATCTTCTTTTAAGTAAAGCGAATTAAAAAACTCATCATAAAACCCAAAACTAAAGGGAGAATCGGGGGAGATTTCATACCAAACTTTCTCTATTTCACGCATTTGATCACTTAACTTTCCTGGCATTAAGCGGATGTTAAGCGCATTGTAGTAACGATCCGTATACTGAAAGGCAACAGGAACAATTCCTGTATGTAAAGAATTAACATTAATGTTGTTTAGCACCCCAACAACAGTTTTTCCATTAAACTTTTTACCAATAAAATCATCCCACTCAAGTTTCTTAAAAGACTCTTCAGAAATATAGCATACACTATTAATCTCTCCATCAGCAACTTTACGACCTTTTAGTAGTTTGACATCAAACGTATTTTGAAAATCCTTATCAATATTAATTACCCTTATGGTGATGCTATTACCACTCTCGGATTTTACTTCTGTTGTTTGCCAACTTGCCCCTGGTGCATGTGATGTAAATGACATATTCTGTATAAAAGAATATTGGCGAAGTTGCTGCTTTAAAACATCGTATTCCTCAAATAGGAAAGGTAAATCTATCCGTAACAAACGATCTTTATCAAAACCAACATCGGCCGTCTTAACAAAACTGAGCTGTTTATTTACAATGAAAAAGGCAGATAAGAGAATTATTGAAACTGCTAATTGAAACACCGTCATAGCACTTTGTACAGAATACTTATGATTTCCTAGCTTTACTTTCCCAAACAAAACCTGAAGATTTGCACGCGAGATAAAGCCAAGTGGCACTATTGCAGAAATTAAAATTACTGTTGATAACAATATAAAAGCAAACAATAGTAACTCAGGCTTTAGCAACCAAGAAAACATCAGTTGTGTATTAAGCAATTGCGAAGCTAACGGTAATACTGATTTACTAATTAGCAATGCAATTAAAAATGCTATAAATACGGATAGACATATATCGGCAATGTAGTATGCCTTTAATTGAGAAGAATCTGCACCATTTGTAATCCGAACCCCTGCATCTTTTAATGTTTTTAACTGTTTTGAAATGGCATAGTTTACATAATTGAAAATCGACATAATCATGGTAAGAATGGCGATTGTAACAATTATCCAAATCATCGACTTATTCCCAATTCTATTGTCGCTATCTTCGTATGGTTGTGAAAAATAAATAGATCTTACAGGCTGTAAATCAACTTCAACTGTTTCGGACATATTTGGAGGGAATGCTTGGTTTAACTTCTTAACCACAGAATCCGCTTCTGCATCATCTTGCAATGTGATATAGATATCCTTTGGATAGTAAGTTCCTTTACCTGTATTATATGTACCTATCCTATAATCATCATTTTCAACATGTACAAAAAAATCGGCCCCCATGCTTGAGTTGGAAGGAATGTCTTCGACAACAGCACTTACAGGCATAACAACACCATCTACATCAACCAACTCATCAACAACATCAATACGTCCAAATAACTTTAATGCACTAGATTTGCTAAGTACTAAAGATTTGCAATCAGAAAAAGGCTCTGAAGACTTAGCAACAAGCATTTTTAAACCTGCCAATCTAAAAAACTCATTATTGGTTGATATGAATTCTTTTACATCAATGTAATTCTTATTTTTTACCTGTTTAATGCACATTGCATAATCATCAGTTGACATATAAAAAACCGGAGCCGCATAGCGAATTTCAGGATAGCGTTCTAAAAGGACTGGAACAATGTCCTGATCTATTTTGGTTGACTTAGTTTTTTTATCCACTAATCGATAAACCCGATCAGCATTTGGGAAATAAGAATCTACCGAATACTCCCTGTAGACAAACAGAGCAATAACAATACAAACAGCAAACCCAACAGCAAATCCAATAATATTGAATGCCGAAAAAAGCTTATTTTTTAAAAGCCCTCTAAATGCATGTTTAATATAATACTTTATCATCTTTTAAATAATAATTTTATTTACTCGTACCTTAAGGTTTCCACAGGATTGCAAGTTGCGGCACGCCAACTTTGCCATATCACCGTGAGAATTGCTACCGCGATTGCAATTATTCCCACAACAGCAAAAATCCACCAACTCAAACTTATTTTATAGGCAAAATTCTGAAGCCATTTGTCCATTGTGAAATAGGCTAACGGAATTGCAATGACAAATGCCAGAACCACCCATCTCACAAAATCGAAAATTAGCATAGATATAATCTCAACTATTCTTGCGCCGTTTACTTTTCGTATGCCAATCTCTTTTACCCTACGTTGCATATTGAACGATGCCATTGCATACATCCCAAGTAACGACAAGGTCACCGAAATCAAAGCGAACACTGAAAGCAGATTAAGCTGAGAGTACTCGTTTTTGTAAACAGAATGATAGGAGTCGGCTATAAACTCGTACTGGAATGGATAATCGGGATTTATTTTTGTCCAGGCTTGCTCAATTACTGCAATTGCGTTATTGAATTGACCGGGAGTAAATGTTATTATAAAGCAGAAGTTAAAACATTTCCGCGAAGCGATAACCAACGGTTTTTCTTCGTTGTGCAGATTGGTATAATGGAAATCCGGAACAACACCCACAATCTCACCTTCGGGAAATAAATAGGGCATATGAAATTTTAACCTAAAACGCTTACCAACCGCATCGTTCGGATTCGTAATTCCAAATAGTTTTAGTGCACTCTGGTTTACTATGTATTTATCCTTAAAATCACCAACAACGCCATTTAATCGTTTTATCTCTTTCGAATTCTGGCTCCCAGTCATTTCTAACATACTCAGCATCATCGCGGCTTTCTCCCATTCCTGCGATGGCATATTTCCAAGATTTATAGTTCCAGCAATTGACTTAACACCTATTGATGAGAAAAAATTTGAATCTGCAGTAAATATGTTTATATACTGATCTTTCTGAGAATCCACTCCTTCCATCTCAAAAATAACTGCATCAAGGATATCGCCACCGGGCTCTTCCATTCCACTAGACACATTTTCTATTGATGAATTTTTAAGCAATTCCTCCTTGAATAAATCGTAGCGCTGAACGGCTTCCCATGGATTTCCTGACATTACAATCATGTTTGATTTGTCGGAAGATGGATGTTGGCTATTTAGAAATCCTATTTGCCTGTTGAGTATAAACGTACAGATTAAAGCAACAATTGACAATGTAAACTGAATTAACAAGGGAATTGTGTACAATCGGGCTTGAGTGCTTTTAATTTTGATATTGGATACAATTTTTGATGATAAAAGCGGGTATGCTGCCAAAATAGCAATAACAATGGCAAAACCTAAGGATAATAAAATAACTAATGGAATATTGCCAGGCTGAATTAGTGTAAAATCGAGCAATTTAGATAGTATACTTGCAACAAGAATGGCAAATGATATTGATAAAACTGAAAGCAACAATGTTTCAAGCATATACTCTTTAGCCAAGGTAAATTTCGATGCTCCATTAACCACTTTAACTATGGTTTTCTTAGTCTCAAAAATGAACTTTACACGGCAAAGATTTATAAAGTTGATAAGAGCAATAAAAAGTATAATTGCAGCACCACTAATAAGCATAATTAAAGAACGAATACTTCCATTACTTTCTATCTCACGAGTTTTATTGCTATAAAGATGGATGTCGGTTAATTTTTGAAGATGTATAATTGGAACTGAATTATCACCATCTTTTTCTTTTTCCCATTTTTGCTGTATTGTTGCACAAAGTTCATCGGTATTAACGCCTGCTTGCATCAAGAAATAAGTGTAAGCCCAAGTTGACTGGTTGTCGAATTCGGTAAAAGAAGTTAATAGTTCGGGATGGAAATGCGAATTTCGAGGAAAATCCTCATAAACCCCCTCTATGGTAAAAAGTAAAGGGTCCGATTCCTGCTGGTTTAGAATATTTATTGTTTTTCCAATTACATCGATGCTTCCAAAGTACTTTTCGGCTAAACTTTTACAAACTAAAACCTTACTTGGCTGAGCAAGGTATTTGCTGCTCTTTCCAACAATAACGTTTATATCAAAAACATCGAAAAAGGTACTGTCGGTCGAAAATGCCTCGGTTGAATAGAACTTACTTTCGCCAATCTTAACAACCGATTTCCGAAATGGAATAAGGCGTGCAATCTTCTCAAAGGCAGGATATTCTTTCTGCAACTCAAGAGCGCTATTCCCAACAACTCGGGCAGGATGCATTGATGTATTACCATCGCTTGTTTCGAATGTTACGCGGTATATTCTATCTGCTTTTGAGTGAAATCTATCGAAACTAAGCTCGTTGACCGAAAAAACTGTTATGGTTATTACACTAGCCAAGGCAACACTCAACCCTAGTATATTAATTGTAAACCAAAGCCACTGAGATTTCAATTTCCTTAAAACTATTATTGAATTCATCGTTGAATATTTTTGTCAATCGATTTGATATCTATTCATACCGTAAGGCTTCCACAGGATTACGAGTGGCTGCTCGCCAACTTAACCAACTAACCGTAAGTAGTGCTATGAATAACGCCAATAAGCCTGCAAGTGCAAAAATCCACCAGTTCAATGTAGTTTTGTACGCAAAATTTTCGAGCCATCTGTGCGTAACGTACACATCAATGGGCGTAGCAATTACAAAAGCAATGGCAATCAATTTTACAAAACTCTTGTTGAGCATAATCATCACTTCAGAGACTGTTGCTCCGTTCACTTTGCAGATTCCAATCTCTTTAGTACGGCGTTCCATAATAAAGAAGGTTAACCCGATGAGCCCAAGACATGAAAGAATAAGCGAAACTAATGTTGTAAAGAGCAGTATTTGCTGAAATTGTTTTTCCCTTGCATACAAATTACTCCATGAAGCATCAATAAATTGTGGTTCAAATGGAAAATTTGGCGAAAGTTTGTCCCAAATTTTATGAACCGATTCCAGCGTTTTGTTGATTGAATTAAAATCAGAAACACCCAACTTCAGATAAATTATGTTGCTGCACTGGTTGGTACAACTAAAAGCGGCCGACCTTAACGGAACATGCATTGACTCGAAATTAAAATTACCAACAATCCCAACAATGGCCCCATTAGCTGGATTCGACGAAACAATGCGGGCATCGGCAAGATTGGAAACATTAAATTCACGCGCAGCTTTTTCATTAAAAATCCAATCCTGTTTTTCGAATGAGTTCTTAGAAAAAGAACTTCCCTCAATAACTGGGATTCCAAAAAAATTGAAGAAGTTGGGAGAAACCGTAAACTTGGCAAATCCAATTTCGTTTTCTTCGCCCTTGTTCATAAAGTTAACCGACCAGTTCTCTTCCATTTGTCCTATCGGCTCACCCGAAAAAGCTATATCAACAATTTGCGGAATTTTTGACAGTTCGTTTTGTAACGCCTGAATATTTTTTTTGATATCAGCATTAGTATTAGCAAAAACAATGTTTTCTTTTTGAAACCCAGGGTTCACTGAGTTCAAATACCGGTTCTGTCGATTAATCACAATAATTCCAGAAATAAGCGCAATGGAGATTATAAATTGAAAAACCAGTAAGCCGTTTCGCAATGAATTGCCAGATGTTTTTCCGGGTTGATTTTTTAACAGCAAGGCAGGTTTATAACGGCTAAAAATAACACCCGGCACTAGCCCCGAAATAAAGACCGTTGCAAAAAATAGGCAGACAACAATAAACAAATTGCTTACGGAAAAAAAAGATTCAACAATAAACCTCGATTGTGTCAGGCTGTTGAATGAATTGAGCAGCAAAATAGATATCCCTACCGAAAGCAGAATGGCAAACGCAACAACCAGTGCCGATTCTACAGTCATCAAACTGATAATTCTACTTCTCCCTCCACCAAAAGTCTTGAGAATACCTACACTTTTGAATCGTTTTTCACGCTGTGCCGTCACAAGGTTGATGTAGTTGGTACAAGCCAAAAGCAAAATCAGGATCCCGACAGTTTTTAAAACCAGCAAAGCAAACAGGTTTCCGTGCCGCATAAATTCCAAATCTGGCATCTCAAAATAGACATCTTTGAATGGTCGAGCGCCTAAAATAATATTTGATCTGAGATTATCAGGAACTTCATTCAAGGGAACATCAGCAAGAATCTTATTAAGGGCTTCGCCTGTAAGGGTTTCATCTGTACGGACAAAAGCTCTATAATTCCGAGTTCCCCATCGCTCGAAGTTAGAGAGATAACCTTTTATTTTACAATTGGTTTGAATTGAAACTACCGCTTCAAAATCCCACGATGAATTTTGGGGTAGATCGTCCAAAACTGCCGCTATTTCAACCAGTTCGCCGTTCAAGTATGTTGTGTTGTATTCTATTGACTTTCCGACCGGATTCTCATTACCAAACATTTTTTTGGCAAGTGATCTTGTGATGACTATTCGGTTAGTTGAATTTAGTGCTGTTAAGGGATTTCCCCATAATGGCTTGAATGTAAAAACCCTAAAAAAGCAGGAGTCGGCCACCAACATTTTTTTTATAGGATAACTGATATGGTTGCTTTTAAAGAAAATCTGGGGAGACCATTCTTCATCGCAATAGGTTACCTCTTTCAGTTCTGGAACATACTTTTTTACCAGATTCACCATTGGAATTGAAAAATGGCTATTTCCCTTATTGGTGAGCACATAGATGTTCTGATAATCGGAGATAAACCTATCTGTAGTTTTCTCCTTCCTGACATACATAAAACATAAAAGGCTGACAGTAATCCCAACTGTTAATCCTAAAATATTTATTACAGTAACCAGTCTGCTCTTTAAAAGATTCCGTATGGCAATTTTAGTGTTTTGCATCTCTTTTGCTCTTCTAATTATTCTCGTTGATTGGCCAATTTTTTTAATCCGTTTTTATGTTTCGCTTTGTGTTTATTTATCTATGCTGTTTCACACTTTCTAATTCTTCCCCCTTACGGGAAATCAGAAAAGTCTATTTATTCATACCTTAATGCCTCCACTGGATTACGAGTGGCAGCTCGCCAACTTTGCCACCCCACAGCCATAAAGACTATGATAAATGCAAGAAATCCCCCTAGCAAGAAGTAACCAATACTTAAATTAATTCGAATAGAGTAGTTGCTTAACCACATCGACATTAGGTAATATGATACTCCAAAAGCAAATACCGATGCAACTGCAACCAATGAAAAAGACTCCCCGATAAGTTTTCTCATAACCTCAATTTCAGTACTGCCTGCAACTTTTCGAATGCCAACTTCTTTAGTTCTTCTATCAACATTTAATACTGCGAGAGAGAGCATTCCAATAAAACTCAGAATGATTGCCAGAAGAGTTCCCAGCGAAACCATGCGGGCAACTTGTTCATCTTTCTGGAACTTAGCAGCATATATATCGCCAAGAGTTATTGATGACATAACGAAATCAGGATCAAAACTCTTAATAACATTTGCAACCTGTTTCTGATTGTCTGTGGTAAACTCATCACGATATCGTATGTATATTATACTAGCATAATTATCACTCTGGCAAATTACAAGTGGATCAATCTCCTTACCTGCATACCCATCAAAATAAAAGTTCTTGACAATACCTTTTACCTCCGCGGGTTCGCCTTTGTATGAAACATTTACACCCAAAGTAAATTCTAACCCCAGCATCTTTGCAGCAGATTCATTCAGAATAATTCTTCTCCTATCACTTGGGCTATCATCAAAGAAGCATCCCTGCTTAAGCTGTAACTCCATTATTTCGCAGAACCCCATCATTACCCGATATTCCTTAATTGGTTTTTCATCACTACTATTGAGCTGTGCGATAGACTGCCCACTGCATCCCTCGCCCAAACTGTGCTCCGACATACCAATACTCTGAATAAATGGTAATGTTTCCAACTCTTTCTTTATGTTGGTAGCATTCTTCCTGAACTCACGGGAAAAATCCTGTACCATCACAACATTATTAACATTAAAGCCTAAAGGAACCTCCTTTAATTTTTTAATTTGTGATCTTATTACTAATAGCGAACAAATAAGCAATACCGTTATGAAAAACTGAACCAACACCACCGATTTCGAAAATAAACCGCGCGAAATATTCTGATGTTTCCCCTTTAGACCCGAAACCAAATTGATCTTTGCTAGATATAAACTAGGATATATTCCAGAAATCAGAACAACTACAATCAACGTTGTAATAATTATTACTACTCCCCAAGGGGTAAACATATCGCTTACGGTTAGCGGAAGATTCAATATTTCGGAAAAATATGGCTGTACAAGAACTGTAAGGAACATTGCTAAAAACAAAGAAATGATAGCAATTAGGCCATTTTCACTGTAAAAAAGGAGAGCCAACTTACCTTTAGTAGCCCCAAGTACTTTCCGAGATGCAATTTCGGCAATACGTCTCTCTCCGTATAGTAAATAAATATTGATAAAGTTGATTAATGCTATAGTAAATATGAATATGCCAATTCCCAAAACTACCAATAACTGCATACGATTTACATTTGGCACTAAATCGCCCCTTGCCTCTGAATGCAAATGAATATTGCGCAGCAGTTCCGTTGTTGTTTCCGTTTTTAAGTTATTGAGAGCACCCCTCTTTTTCCATATGGTCATCAAATTATCATTTACTGAAGCTATGTTCTGGCTTACCTGTTTTAAATCGACTCCTTTCCGTATCAAATAGTAAGTTTTAAACTCTAGACTTCCTTGCTTCGCAATAAATTCATGAGACTCAAGGTTCTTTAGAATATCAAATTTGAAATGGGTATTTTTAGGAATATCATTAACAACTCCAGTTACAACCGAAGGAGAATCCCCAATTATTAACTGTTCTCCAATGCAATTCTCTGTTCCAAATATCTTTTTGGCAATAGATTTTGATAGCACCACACTACTTTTTCCAACAAGAGCTTCAGCTGAATTACCCTGCAAAAGATTCAATCCAAAAACATCAAAAAACTCAGGATCGACATACAACAACTTTAAATCTTTAAAAGTCTCGTTTCCTGTTTTCACTTTTGTATCCCATTCAGGGTATAGCTGAGTTGCTTTTTCTATTTCAGGAACAAGAGAAGGCAATTGAGTGTATGCCGTACGAAGCGCAATGGATAAAGTCTTTGGAGCATCTTCCTCATATAACTTATTACACAAACGCAATACACGACCATTATTGGCAAAATGTCTATCGAAACTAAGTTCGTAGTTCAAATAAACTGCTAACAGAAGAAATGCCGATAATCCAACTGCTAATCCAGGAATCCCAATGTAAAGCAGCAATGGATTCCTAATCAACAACCGAAATGCAAATTTTAAGTTTTTCATCGTCAATTTCCTCTAACATTTTTTCGAAAAGACATATAAACCCATTTGTAAACAACAGTTTACAGGCCTATCATTTAAATAATGGTTAAAACTATATATCAAGAAAACAGCATAAACCGCTATAATACCAACTCACCAACCTCTTTTTTTACCTCTTCGGTAATAATTTGTCCGTCGAATAGATTGATTACTCGGTGTGCAAAGCCTGCATCGTGTAGCGAGTGTGTTACCATTACTATAGTTGTTCCCTCGCGGTTTAACTCGGTGAGCAAATTCATTACCTCCAAACCGTTCTTAGAGTCAAGGTTACCAGTGGGCTCATCGGCAAGGATTAACTTAGGATTGGCAACCACTGCACGGGCTATCGCTACGCGTTGCTGCTGACCCCCCGATAACTGCTGAGGGAAATGTTTACGGCGATGGCTAATTTGCATACGTTCAAGAACTTTCTCAACCATCTCTTTACGCTTACGCGAGTTCATTTTTAGGTAAACAAGTGGCAATTCTACATTTTCATACACATTGAGTTCATCAATTAGGTTGAAACTCTGGAATACAAAGCCAATGTTGCCTTTGCGAAGTGCAGTCCTGTTACGCTCTTTCAGATTGCCAACCTCTTGTCCATCGAAAAAGTAGTTTCCACCCGATGGATTATCGAGCAATCCAACAATATTCAAAAGAGTTGACTTACCACAACCCGAAGGTCCCATGATGGCAACAAATTCACCTTTTTTTACATGTAGGTTTACCTGATTCAACGCACTGGTTTCAATTTCCTCTGTACGGAAAACTTTAGATAAATTAACTGTTTTAATCATAGCTGTTTGTTTTTAGTTATTGTTTTTATTCATTCATGGAACAAGGAGAAAGAAAAAAGGAAAAGAGATAGGGATACAATTCACTTTAGAAATTATCCTTTCGAACCTGAATTAACCTATATATTTTTGAAGAAATCATTCTTGCCACCTCAATCAACTCTGTGTATTCTTTTTCGGAAACATATTCTATACGGTATGCTATCTCAAGTTGAGTTCTCAACTCACCAGCAGATCCTTTTGCTATATAAAGGAAATGAATATATTCTTTATTCGATTGTCGTTCAAATCCCTCTGCAATATTGGAAGGAATGGACACTGAAGATCTACATATTTGATCTCTAAAAGAGAAATCCTTGTTCGTTTTAAATATCGAATAAATTCTAACACTTAAATCAACCGATATTTTCCAAACATCCAAATCTTCAAATTTTTCTATTTTAGTTGACATATTATCTCGATTTATCGTACAACTCTCTACTTGTTCCTTTTTTCTTATTCCTTGCTCCTTATTTTTTCAACACAATTCTCTCATTGTCACCAAAGGTGTCATAACTACTAGTTATTACTTTCTCGCCAGCCTCTAAGCCTTCTAATACTTCGTAATACTGCGGATTTTGCTTTCCAATCTTAATATTTCGCTTTACGGCTTCGGTTCCATCAGCATTTAACACAAATATCCACTGACCGCCTGTGCTCTGAAAAAATGCTCCCCTTGGAACCATCACAGCCTTTGCCGACTCTCCTAGCTCTAACTTAATATGGTAGGTTTGTCCGGTACGAACATTCTCTGGCATTTCGTTATTAAAGACCAAATCGACCCGGAACTGACCGCTACGAACTTCGGGGTAGACCTTCTTAACCACCATACTGAAATTCTTGTCGTTACGTTCCAATGTGCCAACCAAATCACGCTTTACCCTGTCAATGTAATGCTCATCGATATTGGCATTCACCTTAAAATTGGTAAGAACATTAATTTGCCCAATTCGTTGACCCTGCGAAATGGATTGTCCAACCTCTGCATCGAGCATACCAAGCTGACCATCCACGGTTGCCTTTACATTCAAGTTATCGATTCGTTCATGGACTAACTTTAGCATTTCGCGCATTTGGGAAAGGTCTCGCTCAAGAGTAATCATTGAGGTTGCTCGCATCACAGAATCGTTCTTTGCCTTAATCCTATTTATCTCAAGAAGTTTCTGCTCGTACTCGTAATCTTCCTTCGATTGCAAATAATCCTCCTTTGCAATTAAACCTTCGTTGTATAACGACTGATTTTGATCAAAACTCCTTTTCTTACGGGTTAATCGGTACTCGTTGTCCAAAATATTACGCTTCGATTGTATCAATTCAGTTTCGAAACTAATCCTGGTGCTCCGTAAGTAATTTTCCTTTTCGGCCAGTGCAGCCTCACTGTTAAGGATGGTTTGATATAACTGACGATTTTCCAATCGTAGAATTACATCGCCTTTCTTAACCATTGCGCCTTCCTCTATCAATAACTGATCAACACGACCACCCTCCTCGGCATCGAGGTATATTGTGGAGATTGGTTCAACCTGGCCTATTACTGTAATATAGTCGTTAAAGAATCCCTCCTCAACAGTGCTTATTGTAAGCCTATCGGCCTCGGTTCTATAGGCCGACGAATTATTCCCAAAAATCAACTTTGCCAAAAGAGCCATAAATACCACGCCCCCTAATCCCCAGTAAATATGTTTTCGCTTAAGACCTTTCTTTGGTTCAATTATTCTATCCATGCTCATATATCTTCGTATTTTATTTTTAGTCCTTGTATTTCATTTACTTTTATTCCCAAAAACGAATTCCCTTATAAAAATCAATGGTTCGTTTTTTTACCTCTAGGGTCAAACGAGCCCTTAACAGTTGCCCTTTTGTTGTACTCATTCGATTCTTTGCGGTATAAAAATCAACCACGCCAATCATCCCTTTATCGTACTTTTTCTGAGCAGCATCAAAGGCAAGTTTATCGGCTTGAAGTTGATTCTGAGTCTGAACTAATTCTCGGCTTGCAGCAGCCATACTATTTACATTCTCAACAATTTCAAGTTGAATATCCTGCCTTGCTTTATCAAGCATATTTCGGCTCACCTCAGACTGCAACTTCGCCTTCTTAACGCTGGATCGCACCTCATTTCTCCTGAAAATTGGAACAACCAACGATAAGCCAACATACTGACTCTGATTATTCCGTAGTTGATATCCATACTCATAGGTTCTTCCAGCTGTATCCTTATTCGTTTCGTAGTAAGCCGTGCTAAATGATGCCTCTAAACTAAGCGTAGGATAGTAGTTTGCCCTTTTAATACTTATATTCTTCACACTAGCCTTCCATTCATTCTCCAACGAACTTAATTGAGGAGAACTAGACGAAAAGACCTGAAACAAACTATCGCTGTTTGTATCGAACGACGGAATTACAAATAATGAATCCTGAGGTTTTTCTATATCTAGCGGAAGGTCAGAACCAACATTCATTGCTTTCCTTAAGTTTAATAAAGCAGCAATGTGCTGATTTTTTGATTGGATATAGAAAAGTTCATCCTTCTCAACATTTGCCTTAACTTCAAGTAAATCGGCCTCGGCCTTAAGACCCGTAGCAACCAATACCTCTGTTTTCTTTAAGTTGAATTTCGACAGTTCCTTTTGCTCCGTTGCTATACGAACCAACTCGTCAAAGTAAACCACATCGAAGAAAGCATTCATCACAGCAAACGCAATCTCATCCTCAACCTTGCGCTTATTATTCTCAGCCGAAATTGAAAGGTATCTTTGATATGCCAGCTCATTCATTTGCGAAAACCCCCGAAACAAATCTACCGACGCATTTATATAGTATGAATTGCTTAAAAACGATGTTTTTACAACACCATTGGTCGTGGGGTCGATGGATCGTCCATAATTCATCCCAGCGTTTCCTCCGGCATACACATCTGGCATATAGTTCCATTTGGATTGACTATAATTGACATCGGCAATCTCACTCGATAAGGATGCATTCCGAACAGTTAAATTATTCTTTATGCCAAAAACAATACAGCTATCGAGCGACCATTTTTCTTGCGCAACAGCACCGAGATCCAACAAACAGATTAAAACAAGTAAGATATTTCTATACATTATTCATTAAATTTGAAAAAGGAGAGCACCACTACCATGCCAAAAACACAAACATATACTTATCAGCACATTGCAATTAAATCATCAATGAAGATGTAAAATAAATTAACATGTTGTTGTAAAATAATTTTACACCCCCTTGACTGTTTTAGAATGAGAATCTACTTTTGAAAAAAAATTGAAATGATAAAAGGTAATATTCTTATTGTTGACGATAACAAAAGCATACTTAGCGCGCTTGAAATACTTCTATCATCAGAATTTGAATCTGTTACGTCTATATCTAATCCCGAACTACTTACCGCCGAACTCAAAAAGAATGATTATAACCTCATTCTGCTAGACATGAATTTTAAAGCGGGAATTAATACTGGAAACGAAGGAATCTACTGGCTAAACAGAATTAAGGAGACAAATCCTCAAATTTCGGTTGTAATGATTACCGCCTTTGGCGATATTGAACTTGCCGTTAAAGCGTTAAAAGCGGGTGCAACCGATTTTATTCTTAAACCCTGGGATAATGATAAACTAATTGCAACCTTAAAAACTGCATTGGAATTGAATCTTTCGAAACGGGAGGTCAACACACTTAAGGAGAAAAATCAGGAACTGAAGAATGAGATAAATAGGGATTCCAAGTACATTATTGGCTCCTCGCCAAAATTGATGCAGGTACTGAATATGGTTCGCAAGGTGGCCAAAACCGATGCCAATATTCTTATTACTGGCGAAAATGGGACAGGAAAAGAACTTATTGCCCGCGAAATACACCGAATGTCGAACAGGGCCAACGAGGTTATGGTGAATGTTGACATGGGTGCCATAAGCGAAACTCTTTTCGAAAGCGAACTTTTCGGACACATGAAAGGAGCTTTTACCGATGCCCGTGAGAATCGTCCCGGAAAGTTCGAAACAGCAAATCACGGTAGCCTATTCCTCGACGAAATAGGAAATCTATCGTACCACTTACAGGCAAAACTACTGGCGGTGATTCAGAATCGTCAGGTTTGCAGAATTGGATCGAATCAGCAAATTCCTGTGGATATCCGGCTAATTTGTGCAACTAATAAAAATCTAGAGAGCATGGTACACGAAGGTCTTTTTCGCGAAGATCTACTTTACCGAATAAATACAATTCAAATTGAAATACCTCCACTTAGGGAACGTGGCGAGGATATTTTGATCCTTGCCGATTTCTTCCTGAAAAAATATGCATCGAAGTACAATAAAACTAATCTACGGCTAAATCAGCAAGCCAGCGAGAAGTTGATGAATTACCCTTGGCCTGGAAATGTCAGAGAACTTCAGCATACCATCGAGAAAGCTGTAATTTTAAGCGAAGGCTCGGTGCTTAAAGCCGATTCATTCTTTATGAAACCCATTGCCGCCATAAAAAACTCCAAAGTGCCAATAACTCTCGATGAAATGGAACGCCAAATGATAAACCAAGCCATTGAGGATAATCAGGGAAACCTAAGCGCCGCAGCCGATCAACTTGGTGTTACACGGCAAACGCTTTACAATAAAATCAAAAAAATGGGGATATGACCAGTAAAAATCTTTACCTCAACATTGTAATTCGGGTAATTGCAATAGTGGCAATGGCACTATGCTTTGGAATAACCATTACAAAAGACTCCCCGCTTGTACTTTCATCAGGAATAATTCTGGCAATTGTAATTATTACAGCAAATCTAATTTGGTACATAAACTCCACCAACCGAAAGCTAAACTTTTTCTTCGAAGCAGTTAAGAACAACGACTCTACCCTACTATTTCCGCCCGACACAAGCAATAAAACGCTGAAGGAATTAACCGCGAGATTCAACGAAGTAAATAAACAAATACAGCAACTTAAAATTGACAACCAGCAGAAAGAGCAATACTTCCAAACGTTACTCGAAAATGTTGCCACGGGAATTGTCACCTTTAACTCGAAAGGATTTATACTCCACGCCAACAAAGCGGCAAAAAAAATGCTGTCGATAGATATACTTACACACATTAAGCAACTCGAGAGAATAGACAGCAAGCTGTTTCAAACCATACAACGAATTCAGCCATACGAGCACAAATTGGTTTCGTTACCAAGCGAAATGGGGATTACAGAACTATCCATCAACGCAACTCCGTTCAAAACCAACAACGACGAAATGATACTCCTATCAATTCAGGATATCAAAAACGAGCTGGAAGTAAAGGAGCTTGATTCGTGGCTAAAGCTAATCCGGGTTTTGATGCACGAAATTATGAATACAATAGCCCCTATCACCTCGCTCTCCGAAAGTCTGTCGAAACACGTTGCCAAAGAAAAAGCGGCCAATCCCGATACAAAATCAGCAGATATTGTGAGCAAAGGACTTGAGGTTATTCGGACACAAAGTATAGGATTGATGCAATTTGTGGAGTCGTACCGCAAGTTAACACGGTTGCCCAAACCCGACAAGAAAATCCTTAATGCAGCCAATCTGCTAAACCAGATAAAGCTGCTGTTCGAATCGGATTGCAAGAATGGAAACTGCATAGAGGTTCGAATAATCCCCGAAACCCTGGAAATTTATGCCGATGAAGGACAAATATCGCAGGTACTGATCAATCTTGTAAAAAATGCAATTCAGGCCAACCAGAATAATCCGAAAGCAAAGATTTCGGTAATAGCCAAAAAACAAGATAACAGGGTAACTATTGATGTTATTGACAACGGCCCTGGTATTCCAAAGGAAATTATTGATGAGATATTTGTGCCGTTCTTTACAACTCACGAGAATGGATCGGGAATTGGTCTCAGCATCTCGAAACAAATTGCCCGACTTCATGGTGGAAATCTAAAAGTGCGCTCCATTCCAAACCACGAAACCGTATTCAGCTTCAGCATTTAGTGGGCTGAAACAAAAAGCCGAAGCGATTGCTTCGGCTTTTAATTACTTTTTAGCTGGGCACGTGTTAATTCCCAATAACGAGTATAGTCCACAACAACTCATTAGGGCAGTTGCAAAAGGCAGTATTGCCAGTAATCCCCACCAACTTTGGTAGTAAATTCCTGCGGCTGCAATTCCTAAACCGATTACAATTCTAACTATCTTATCGGCTGTTCCAACATTCTTTTTCATGGCTAAATGTTTAATTTTAACCTATAAACATTGCGATAAAAAGAATGTTCAAAATTAGGTTGAGTTCAATATAGGAATGGAAGTTGTTTTTTAACAATTAATCCATTACGATGAACTCACATCAATTACCACCGAATTGGCTTACGTTTCACGGGCATCGTCATACAACGAGCACCACCACCACCACGAGGTAGCTCACTACCATCGATGGTTACAACGTACTTAGAGTAATTATCCAAATTAACCTTATCGGCAACCACGTCCTTGGCTCTAATTATTTCGAAGCCATGCTTGTTCATCTCGTTCATGGTATTAACGTTACGGGCATAGCCAATAACCTTACCCGGGCCAATTGCCACAAAGTTTGCTCCGCTGTGCCACTGCTCACGATCCTGTGTCCAACGATCCTTAACCCCACCGCAAACTATAGGCTGCAAATCCATACCCAATTTCGTTAAGGCAACCAAAAGATTATCCACCGTTTTAATCTCAAGCACCTTTCCTTTCTCAATGGTTATTTGAACTGTTTGGTACCTGTTAGGCTGAAGTATAATTGGATCGTATATCATACACTTGTCGGTATCGAGCAAGGTAAACACCATATCGAGGTGGATAAACGATTCGGGCTTGCTGGGCAGCTCCTGAACAAGAATGTGTCGACGCTGCTTGTCATTTCGGGCAAGGAATCTGCTTAAAATAAAATCGATTCCGTGCGTATTGGTTCTAGTGCCATTTCCAATTAAAAGGATATCCTCCCTTGCTACCAGCACATCGCCCCCCTCGATGGTTGGATTATCAACCAAATTAAAGGAGGTAGGATTGATGGTTTGAGTATTAAACATCCCCGATTTCGAGAATATAGCCTCCATGATAATACTTTCGCGATCGCGAACGGCGTTGGCCATTTTCCCAATTAGCACATCCTCGCCTATGGCGATTGAGGCATCGCGGGTAAAGTAGAAATTATACAAAGGCTTTAACGAGAAACGCTCGTGACTTAAAAAATTGGTAAGGTTGTTCTTAATAAGGGGAACTCCCTCGGTAAGCAAGCGGGCAAGCTCCTTTGGTTTGCAAGCCAGCAAATCGTCAGCCAGCATCAACGCATTTTCGTGCTGGCAGATATCAATAATCAACTCGTTCTTCGAGCTATCATTGCTTAATACCATCTCGAGCAAATCCAACACTTCGAAGGTTTTAGTAACCTTCGAAAGCACTCCCGATAGTTGAGTGTACTCTTTTCTTGCAACATTCAGATTAAGAATATCGCTGTACAACGCTCTTTGAGCATTGGCCGGTGTCATATTTTCCACTTCGGCACCTGGCGTGTGCAGAATAACACCCTCTAGCTCTCCAATCTCTGACTGAATGTTGACCGATAATTTTTCCATAAAATACATTTTCTATCCAGGCGCAAAGTTAATGGATATAAGTTGAAAAGCATATCTGTTTAATAGCAGACCAAAATAAAGCAAAAATTCAATATCAAAACCATAAGTGCTTATCTCTGGATGTGTGCTGCATCTGGGATATTCTCGATTTATACTCTCTCAAAATGGTGCTGCACCATTACGGCGGGTCGTTGTATACGCACGAACTTACACCGTAGCTCTACGGCAAATGTTCGTGCAGCTACAACGTCTTGCCGTAGCCCTACGACAGATGTTCGTGCAGCTACAATGCCTTGCCGTAACTCTACGACTAATGTTCGTGCAGCTACAATGCCTTGCCGTAGCTCTACGGCTAATGTTCGTGCGGTTACAATGCCTTGCCGTAGCTCTGCGGCGCATTTTCATGTGCCTACAACACCATTCTGCAGACCTTTAGTCTCCATGTAAATCGGCAATATCCTCGCAGGTTCAGTCTGCTATAATAGTTCAACACAGCAACGAATCCAACCGTAGGACACAATTTGTTTATTAACTTTTACAACCTTGATATAACAAGAAAAAATAATCTTACATATTAATAAAATAAGCACATTGAATATTATGATCTATTGCTAATTTCGCTTCAAATTTCAAACAAATACTAGATTAATATGAAAAAAACCTTCAGCGCCATACTATTAGTTTTTATGGCATTTGTCTTTTCGAGTTGTGCTTCACTTTTTATGGGTAACAAAGAGGTAGTTTACTTCAATTCGTCCCAAAAGGATGCGAATGTACTTATCAACGGAAAAAAAGTTGGAACAACTCCGCTTACACTAAAAATTAGAAAGAAACTTTCGAAACAGGTTGTACAATTCCAGAAACAAAACTGCACATCGAAAGAGGAGAAAATTAAAAAAGACTTTGTGCTGGGATCTTTATTCAGCCAAGTATTAATTCCTATTGATTTATTGTCTGGAGCCGCTGTAGATTACCAGAAAAACTTTTACTACGCCGATCTAAAATGTAACAACGATCGACAAGCATCATATAGCAAAAAGGATGGCTACTATTACATTAACGAGAATATGGACACCATACCCTGTAGCCCATTCTTAGATATAAAACGTAAAGATATTATTACCCATATTGCTACAAAAACAAATAGCGAAATGATGAACGAGAACAACAATGGCAATAGGGAGTACTTAACCTTTGAACTTTTAAATGGACGGAAAGAAACTATTTCGGCAAAAAAAGTGAAGGAATTCAAAACCATTGAGGTGTACAACAAGCGATTCCCAATTATTCCGTTCAAGACTGGGACTCAATACCTCTCAAAACACTACGTTCTTACCTCTTACCAACTCGACAATAAGAAAACGAGGCGATTCCACATGGAGCAACTACTCCAGGAAGGCAATTATAAACTTATGAAGCATATTATCCTTGAAGAGCGAGGCTACAACAATTATAATGAAAAAGGAAGAGTTTCTCAGACCACTTTGAGAAAAACACGCGTTTACTACTTTCTTTACGAGAACGACACCCAGCTTGCCATAATAACCAACAAGAATTGCCTTGACTATATTGGTAAATACTTTCCAACCAAGAAACAGCTTATTAACGTGCTGAAGAAGAAACGCAAAATGACTGAGGTGGAGCGTTATGTTTACGGCTGCAAAGGAAGCCTACCCGATAGGGTTTACTACTTCGAAACAGTAACTAGCCACTAATACTCCACCGAATATTTTATTGAACTTATTGCCTTTTTTAAAGCGGAGCCAAAGGCTCCGCTTTCTGTTTCCTGTTCGCACGCGTTTTTGCAACTAATTATCTAATAAAAGAACGCACGCGTCAAAAGAAGACGCGCGCGAACAAGTTCAGTCTGCTATAATAGTTCAACACAGCAATGAATCCAACCGTAGAACACAATTTGTTTATTAACTTTTACAACCTTGGCCTAACAGGAATACTGCATTTAAGATTCTACTTGCATTGAATAACTTGTATAACTTCAAATACCTTATAAATAAAGCACGCGACAACAAGTCGCGTGTAAATAAAACGAATCCATGTAACAAACTTAATTTATTAAGTATTTAAATTTTCCTCAATATAAATATATGATTGAGGTGCACAAAAATTCTCAAAAAACTCAATTGGATCAATTCCTTTTTTAAACTTCTCAACATTGTCAACAACTATTGCAAAACCCTTTTCTGTGTCTTTGAAATAATCAAAGAAGTCAGATTTATCAATCGACCCAACACTTTGAAATTTAGCCCATAATTCAGTAGGAGTCTCTTCAACAATCTCAGAAAACGTAAAATATCCTATTATTTTCTTCGTAGGCGAAGATGAATAAATATAAACCTTATCTACCGGCCTTTTAAAAATCTTTTTTCTAAACTCAACTTTTTTTGTGCCAGCAATAATAGATTGTGCATACTTTGGCTTAATTGACAATATAACATTTGTCGAAGTATCCATTTGCTTTCAATTTTAAATAATCATCTTCTTTTAGCCGAGTAATTGTCTGTATTTTGTTTTTAAAACTATCAATCATTTGAATCTCCTTTAATTTAATAGGTTTATTCAAATATGATATTAGTCTAAAAGTAATTACATACAACTTGCCTTTATCATTCAACATTTCGCGCAATTGTTCAGGCGAAAATACAGTCTTTTTACGAACTATATCCCACAATGTATCAAAATCATCAACTATTTGCTGACTTTCTAAAATTCCAATAGGTTCAATAACCTGGTTCTTTTTTGAAGCATAAAAAAACAATATATCACCCTGTTTTAAGCCGGTTCTACGAGAACTTGATACATAAGCTTTCATTATCGAATTACCCTGAATTTCATTGACACTATCACTAAACTGATCAAATAAAGTAGGGTTTCGAAGTTGTCCATCTTTAAATAAAGCATTATAAAATCTAGGTTGAATTGGTATTACAAATTTTCCAATGTCACACTTATCTGTGTAAAAAGGATGATATTCAATATCATTTGTAGTTAGATTTATTAAAGACCGATTTAACAGTTTAATCATCCTCATTTCTTGTAACCCCTGACGATTGGTAAAAATCTCTTTTTTAAATCCAAATTTTTCTAGCAATGAAACTAAATGCACCTGCCGTTCATAAACGGTAAGATATAAGTAACTTAATTCTTGATTAAGACAATATTCAAACATTTTTTGTAAGAATAGTTCTCCTATCTTTAAACCGAATAACGAATTCGCGACTTTTAATGTGCATATTTTTAATACTTTTTCATAAATATCCGGGATTTTATGCTCTTCAATCCGTTCCTCATTATATATTAAAATTGCAAGAAGATTGTTTTCAGATTTAACATAATAACATTGTCGATTCTCTATAACGCACTTATGTAACCATCTTTCGAAAAGTTCTGCATTATAATCTTCTCTTAAACTATCAAAAAATCTTGAACTAAATTCACTTTCGAGAGTTCTAATACTTTGATGACTTAATATAGGGTGTTTAGGAATTACAATTTTATAATTATCAGAAAGAAATTGTACGGCCTGTTCAATATCAATACAAGTTGAATCAATGCCTAGTTTTTGAGCTTTTTTTAAAATTCCTCTATCTTGAGTTACAAATAAATCAACATATCCTTTGTGTAATTGATATAGTTGCTGATTATCACAAACATCATTCTGTTTTTTACTCGGACAATCAATTAAAAAATCTGGAGTTAATTCTGCCGGACTACTAAGTTTCTCATATTTTTCTAATTTTGATAGTATTATGTTTCTTCTTTCTTCATCTTTATCTCGATATATATCTTGTGGAATAGCTGAGGGGTGATACCATATTTTGCAATTATTAGTAATTGCAAGATTGTAAAACTTAGAAAATAATTTATCAATAATTTTATTATCCTCTAGGTTTATCAATATGTTTGTATCAACTAAAATCCTCACGATATTATATTTATATTTCTAACGATTTCTTAAATGAAGACTATCGCTTATATTTTTAATTATTTTTCTATCATTCTTAACCCTAAAATTATAAAAACTTAAACAAATGCAAACCTTTACCTCAACATATTTACCATATCCAATAATGCAAATAAAAAAGGGTAGGAAACTCCTACCCTTTCGCTATTCTATCTATATAGATTACATGTAATCCTCAATTGGAGCGCAGGTGCAAACAAGGTTTCTGTCGCCGTAACCCGAATCGATCTTGGTTACGTAAGGCCAGAACTTGTTGGCAGCAATCCAAGGCAATGGGTACGCTGCTTGCTGACGGGTGTATGCGTGCTTCCACTCATCGGCACTAACCTCAACTGCGGTGTGAGGCGCGTTTGCAATTACATTATCCACCTTATCGGCCTTACCAGCCTTAATCTCTTCCAGCTCGCCTAGAATCGAAATCATTGCATCGATAAAACGATCGAGCTCCTGTTTCGACTCACTTTCGGTGGGCTCAACCATTAAGCTCTCGTGAACCGGGAACGATACTGTTGGAGCGTGGAATCCGTAGTCCATCAAACGACGAGCAACATCGCCAGTGTCTACACCGTAGGTCTGTTTAAAGTGATGGCAATCTAAAATCATCTCGTGAGCAACACGACCAGCTTCGCCGGTGTAAAGAATCTTATAGTGATTTTTGATTTTCGAAGCCATGTAGTTTGCGTTCAGAATTGCCATTTTGGTTACGTTAACCAAACCTTCGGCACCCAACATCAAAATATATCCATAGGAAATTGTTGCAACACTAACACTACCCCAAGGAGCAGCAGCAACCGCACGAATAGCCTTCTCGCCACCAGTTTTAACAACCGGATGACCAGGAAGGAATGGTGCTAAATGCTTTGCAACACCAATAGGACCAACTCCAGGGCCACCACCGCCATGAGGAATTGCAAATGTTTTGTGTAGATTTAAATGGCAAACATCGGCACCAATTTCGCCAGGGCTGGTTAAACCAACCTGAGCGTTCATGTTAGCGCCATCCATATATACTAAACCGCCATTCTGGTGAATAATATCCATCATCTCGCGGATTTTGCTCTCGAATACTCCGTGAGTAGAAGGATAAGTAACCATGAATGCAGAAAGTGTATCCTTATACTGCTCTGCTTTTGCTTTTAGGTCATCAACGTTGATGTTACCTTTCTCGTCGCAAGCAACAACCACAACCTGCATACCTGCAAACGCAGCGCTGGCAGGGTTTGTTCCGTGAGCCGAAGCAGGAATTAATGCTACATTACGGTGAGAATTACCACGGCTTATGTGATACTGACGAATTACCATCAAACCGGTATATTCACCAGCAGCACCAGAGTTAGGTTGAAGTGATACTGCGTGGAAACCTGTAATCTCTGCAAGATGTTTTTCAAGTTCCTTAATCATCTCCATATAACCTTGAGCCTGCTCGGCAGGAGCAAATGGGTGCATATTGCCAAACTCAGCCCAACTTAATGGAAGCATGGTGGTAGCAGGATTCAACTTCATGGTACAACTACCCAGCGAAATCATGCTATGATTTAATGCGATATCTCTACGCTCTAGCTTCTTGATGTAGCGCATCATCTCGGTTTCTGAGTGGTAGCTGTTGAATACCTTCTCGGTTAAGAAAGCGCTTGTGCGTTTAAGGTTTGCGGGAACTGTGCAAGCCTCGTTAATCGACTTAACTTCCGTGGCAGTTTTACCAGCCGCTTTTGCAAATACAGCCAGCAATTTGTTTACATCTGTTAACCCTGTAGCCTCGTCGATACTTACGCCAACAACTCCGTTATCCTTATAGTTTAGGTTGATTTCTGATTCTAACGCTAACTTACGTAAATCGTCAACCTTAACATTTGCAGGTAAGGTAAACTCTAAGGTATCGAAATAACTTCTTATATTCTGAGTGTAACCAAACTTGCCCAGCTCATTGGCAACCAAAACAGCTACGCTGTGAATGTACGATGCAATTCTTTTGATACCCTCTTGTCCGTGATAAACGGCATACATACCAGCCATTGTTGCTAACAACGCTTGCGCTGTACAGATATTAGAGGTAGCACGCTCGCGTTTAATGTGCTGCTCGCGTGTTTGAAGCGCCATACGCAATGCAGTGTTGCCATTCCTGTCAACAGAAACACCAATGATACGGCCAGGCATACTACGCTTGTACTCATCCTTGCAAGCAAAGTAAGCAGCGTGAGGACCACCAAATCCCATTGGAATTCCCAAGCGCTGTGTCGAACCAAATGCAATATCGGCACCCCACTCGGCAGGAGGAGTTAGTAGAGCTAAGCTCATAATATCGGCAGCAACCGACACTAAAGCTCCAGCCTCGTGCGATTTTGCTACAAATGCAGCATAGTCGCGAACAGTTCCTTTAGCCGAAGGATACTGAACAATTGCGCCAAACTCACGACCTGTATAAGTATATTCGCTGTAGCATCCTGTTACCACCTCGATTCCAAGAGGAGCCGAACGGGTAATGATAACATCGAGTGTTTGAGGGAAAATATCCTTATCAACAAAAACTACATTCTTACCAGCCTTAACAGCATCGCGGCTGCGAAGGTTGAACATCATAATCATAGCCTCTGCAGCAGCAGTTGCCTCATCGAGCAACGATGCGTTGGCAATTTGCATTCCGGTTAGGTCGATAATCACGGTTTGGTAGTTCAATAATGCTTCCAAACGACCCTGACTAATCTCGGCCTGATAAGGAGTGTATGATGTATACCAGCTGGGATTCTCGAAAATATTACGAAGAATTACCGAAGGAGTAACTGTTCCGTAATACCCCATACCAATGTAAGTCTTGAAAACCTTATTCTTGGCAGCAATCCCTTTAATCTTTGCAAGATACTCGTACTCGGTTAAAGGAGCAGGTAAATTGAGCGGATTTTTCAATCTAATGTTCTTGGGAACAGTCTGATCTATCAATTCATCGACAGATGAGGCACCTATTACCTTCAACATCTCATTAATCTCATGATCGCGAGGACCATTGTGGCGTGAAATGAACTTATCGGTGTACATCATAATATGATATTGTTATTGTAGTTAATAATGAAAAATTGTTAACAAAAGTATCAATTTGGTTTCGATTTGAAACGATGTAACGCAATTATTATTAATGTTTTTGAGCAACTGTTTTACTACCTCAAAAATGGATTGCTAATCCGCTCTTTTCCAATAGTTGTTGATGGCCCATGTCCCGGGAAAACCAAAACTTCATCGGGAAGAGTTAAGAGTTTAGCAGTGATGCTGCGGATAATTGTGTCGTAATCGCCTCCGGCCAAATCGGTACGCCCAATAGAACTTTGAAATAAGGTATCGCCCGAAAAAAGAATCCTATCCGGCTCGGAGTAAAAGCAAACACAGCCACGGGAATGCCCTGGCGTATGAATTACCTGCAGAGCTGTATTGCCAAATTTAACAGTATCGCCATCATCAAGAGTATTCTCAATTTGAGGGATTGTATCTATTTCGAGACCAAACATAATTGCCTGCGATGGTACCGACTGTAGCATGGGAAATTCTTCCCTGTGGGCAAATACCTCAACACCAAATGCGTTGCGCAATGCATTAATCCCCAAAACATGGTCGATGTGGCAATGCGTATTCACCAAGAATTTTACAGTAAGCTTATTCTCATCGACAAATTGCTTTATTTCCGCCACATCGGACTGTGTATAGGAACCAGCATCTACAATAATAGCATCTCCGGTTTCGTCATAAACCAAGTAAGTATTCTCCTGAAATGGATTTTGAACAAACTGTTTTATTTTCATTTTATTCGGTAAAAGTTATTACTTATTTGTACCCTTTAACAACGGAACAAACATAAAGTTGCCGTGTATTGTTTTCTTTATTTCGGTTGCACTTATCTTCTCAATAAGAGTCATCTTCTGCCCTTCTTCATCGCCAACAGGAATTACCATTTTGCCCCCAACAGCCAACTGATCGATCAGCGCCTCCGGTATCTCCATTGCACCTGCTGTTACCAGAATCTTGCTGTAGGGACTATAGCCTGGAACGCCTTTATAACCATCACCATAAAAAAAATGAGGATGATAGCCCATCTCCTCAAGCAACGACTTTGCATTTAGATGCAACTCGCGCTGGCGCTCAATGGTGTAAACGCGGGCTTTCATCTCGAGCAGAATAGCAGTTTGATAACCAGAACCTGTGCCCACCTCAAGCACCTTGTCCATGTGCTGTATGTCTAGTAGCTGAGTTTGAAAGGCTACCGTGTAAGGTTGCGAAATGGTTTGCCCTGCACCAATTGGAAATGCCTGATCGCTATACGCAAACCGTAAAAAACCACTCTCCATAAAAAAATGCCGGGGAACCTTTAGAATTGCTTCAAGTACACGCTTATCGGTTATACCCTTTGCCTCAATCTCATCGACCAATCTCTTTCTTAATCCTTTATGCTGAAAAGTATCCTGCTGTAACATCTCCTGCTTTTAATAATATTTACAAAGATAAAATCAATTTTGAATGTGACTAGCTGATAAATGTTATTAAAAGGTTGATAAAAACAGATTGCTCAAACAATCAAAAATGTACAAAAACAATTATGTTTGTCAAAAAGCAATAACGAGCAATTATGCTAAAACTAGGTTTTTTTCTAGACTCGAATACCGCTAACAATCAGGTTGAAGACATACTTGAAAGCACCCATCATAATTGTGCTGGCTTGTGGGTGCAAGATTCAAACGCCATACTTACTGGTAATTTGCCTCAACGCTTCAACTGCGACGAAGACCTTATTGCCTGCTCCGATGTTGCTGTGATTGCAACCAACAACGATCTTAAGTTCGAACTCACCTCGAAAACAATAAAAAAAGGAGTAACCCCTATTCTAAATAATACACAAGGGCTGTCCAACTCCTCCTTAAATCAGCTGCAACAGCTAGCATTGGAAATTGGTGTTAACATTGAATTCTGCCAATTGGGCTTCAACTTTAACGATATTGAACTACCAATAAGTACTCCATTCATAACACATTTAAAGCGTAGTATCGAAAGCGACATTATGAACGAGAGTACATTTCGGGAAATTCTTCTATACGACCTTGCAACTGCTTTGAAAATCTCGAAACTGGATATCAGAAAAGTACGAGCATACAGCCTTCCACAGTACGCCACTATTCCTAGCAACCTGTTTGTAATGATTGATTTTTGTAATAGTTCAGTAGTATCTTACACTTTGCAAACAAACAGCAGCACAAGTAGCCTTGACATTCAAATATCTACCAGCGAAAAAAAGCACAGCTATACCATTTCAGATAGAATTTTATTCCAAAATTCAGACATAAAATCCTGCATTGCAAATATCTCCAACAATACTAAGTTCTCAAACAACATAGATCTTGCACTGGCAGCAACACACCTTGTAGATACTGTGATATCAAAAATAAATCAGTAAAAACAAATTACCAAATTTGGGAGATGCCATAAAATGGCTAACTTGGGCAACTCAAATCTAGCAGTTGTGAGCAAGAGAATACAGGCTTTTAAATACATATTTTTCGACTTTTTAGGTAGTGCTACAGCATGGGTTATATTTAATATTTACCGAAAGAAAGTTATTGAATCGCAACTATTCGGAATTGATGTTACATTTAATCCAAATCTAAAGTTTTATATCGGAATTATCATTTTCCCAATTTTCTGGGTATCTCTGTTTGGGCTTGCAGGCTACTACCATGATGTTTTCCGAAAATCGAGATTAAAAGAATTAAGCGCATCTATTGGATATACTTTGCTAGGATGTTTGCTCATATTCTTTGCAATGCTGTTGGACGATTATATCGTCTCGTATAAAAGTTACTATAAGATTCTTCTTAGCCTATTCACGCTCATCTTTACACTGACTTATTTCCCCAGATTAATTCTTACAACAAGAACAATACACCAAGTTCACACCCGAAAAATAGGATACCCTTCGATTATTGTTGGAAATGGGCAAAAGGCCGCCAATCTCTTTAACGAATTAGAGACGGAAAACAAATCGCAGGGCTATAAGATTCTAGGCTATATTGCGGTTAACAAACGAAATCCTGATTTGCTGGAAGAAAAACTCCCTCGATTGGGAGAACTCGGATCGATTGGCAAAATAGTAAGAGAACTTAATATTGAGGAAGTAATACTCGCTACGGAAAAAGAGAATCCAGAAACTCTAACCAAAATAATCAACGAAATATTACCGCTTAACGTACTAATAAAGGCTATTCCTAGCATGTACGATCACCTTTCGGGCAGAGTTAAAATGACTGGAATTCTTAATGCGCCGCTTCTAAATATCTCATTTGAACTAATGCCTCCGTGGCAGGCAAACCTCAAACAAGTAATAGACTATACTTTTGCTTCCATTGCCTTAATTATTCTTTTCCCGTTAATCATAACATTAGCTATAATTATAAAATTAACGTCGAAAGGTTCAATCATGTACAAGCAGGAACGTATTGGACAATACGGAAAGCCTTTTACACTGCTCAAGTTTAGAAGCATGCGCGAAGATTCTGAACTTCAAGGTCCAGCCCTTTCGAGCAAGAACGACCCAAGGGTTACTCCAGTTGGACGATATATGCGAAAAACCCGGCTCGATGAACTGCCCAATTTTATCAACGTGATTAAGGGTGACATGTCTCTTGTTGGACCTCGACCCGAAAGGCAACACTACATCGACCAAATACTTCAGGTTGCTCCACACTATATCCATCTGCAAAAGGTAAAACCGGGCATTACATCGTGGGGGCAAGTAAAGTATGGATATGCCGAAAATGTATCGCAAATGGTTGAGCGGCTTAAATACGATCTGCTTTATCTTGAGAATATGTCGCTTTTTGTCGATTTCAAAATAATTATCTATACGCTTATAACCGTAATCCGCGGACGGGGCGTTTAAATCAGTTCGATTGTCTCGATTGGTCTATAAATTGAACCTTGAGGAGTAAGTGTACTCTGGTAGAATACAACCCTTTTAACTTGGACTTTTTGCAATGTCACTCCTTTATAACTTTCTATAATCTGTCGAAGCTTCATTTTGTCATTTAAAAACTTAACTCGTCCCAAGGTAAGATGAGGCTTAAACATTTTATTCTCATCCTCGAAACCAAACGGCAGCAAAACCTTATCGACAAGTCGCTTTATGTTCATTATATCTTGGCTATACTCTATTCCAGCCCAAATAACCTTAGGTTCTGGTTTTCCGAAAGAGCCCACACCTTTTATCTCAATCTGAAAAGATTTTGAATTGCTTAAGCCGTTTCTCAACGATTCCGAAATATCACCAACACTTTTCATAGAGGTTTCCCCAAGAAACATCAGCGTTAAATGTATTGTTTTCGAATCGACCCACTTTACGCTATCATTTTTTAAAACAGATTTTAACTTATTCCAAAGATTGACGAGTTCGCTCTCTGGCGTAATATCAATTGCTATAAAAGTTCTGATAGTTGTCATCGCTGTTGAGTTATAAATATCCACAAATAAACAAAAAAGTAGTATATTGTATCAAAATAAACCAAACTAACCATGAACGCTCATAAAAAATTTGCCGTAATACTCTCGGGAAGCGGAGTCTTCGATGGCTCCGAAATTCACGAAGCAGTTATGACTCTTTATGCTATAGCCCTAAACAACTGCTCGTATCAAGTATTTGCCCCCGATATGCCCCAATATCACGTAATAAACCACACCAATGGAAGCGTGATGAACGAAACTAGAAATGTGCTAGTTGAATCGGCACGCATTTCGAGAGGAACCATAAAACCGCTAAGCGATTTTAATGCAGAATTTTACGATGCTCTTATTTTCCCTGGCGGATATGGTGCTGCCAAAAACCTCTCAACATGGGCCTTCGATAACGAAAATTGTACTGTAATCGACGAAGTTAGCCGAGCAATCAAAGAGATGCATGCTCTGCATAAACCAATTGGAGCACTATGCATTTCGCCCGTTTTGCTTGCAAAAGTACTCGGAAACGTAACCGTTACAATTGGCAAGGATTCTTCTACAGCAAAAGCAATCGAAAACATTGGGGCTAAACACCAACAAACAGGACATGCTCAGGTAGTTGTGGACGAACGGAATATGCTATTTACTACTCCCTGCTACATGCTTGATGCAACAATAGTTGAAATTGCTGATGGTGCAAAGGCTATTATCACTGAAATGCTAAAGTGGGTACGATAAATACTATTAGTTAAAGGAGCCCTTGCTCGTAAAGAATAATAAGGTCATTCAAAACCTTATCTTCACCATTTGGGTCGAATCGAGTTTTTAGGTTCGACCCGAATATTCGTGCAACACCCTGCCAGAAACCTGCCGAAAAGCCACCCTTTAGCTCCTTAACCAACTCATAGGAAGTTCTTCCTGTTTCCCGGTCTATCAATTTTATAAGCATTCGCCCTTGCGATATAGTTAGTTTTACAAGTTGTTTTTCAAACTCAGAGCGAATCTCTTTCTCCTTAATTTTTATATATGCCTCTTTCTCTTTCTTCGAATGAAGCATTTTTATATGATCATTCATTTCAAGCAGCTGGTTCTTTGCAATCTGCGCATACGGATAGGTTTTCTTCAAATTTCGAATCAACTTATAGTACTGACGCATATCCCTATTGCTCCGAAACCTCCTACGGCCACGCTTAACAACTCGCTCTATCTGTATGTGTGGAATAGTATCGCCATCGACAATAACCGATGGAAAAACTAGCTCAGTCGATATCTCCTTATAGTCCTGAGCGTCTACCCCCAAGGCTATAAACAAAATCAACCCTATCAATATAACTAGCTTTCTCATCATTACTCTACCGATAATTTAAACGTAAAATGATGTTTGTCTGATTCAAAACAAACAAAAATCCTCACAAAAAAGTTGAACAAAAATATTACAAATAGTCCGAATGTTAATTTGCATTATTATTTTATGTGACTAATATCTTGGAATATTATTAATAACTCACAATTACCATACAAAACTCTAACATAAAGCTATAATTTCTAATGAATCCTATTTCCTGAAAATTAAGTAACTTTGCAAACTCAGTATGAACATAGCTTCTTTAAAGATGTTAATTAGTAAGCAATAAATATAATTTAGTATGACAAACGATAAAGTACTTTTGATGATTTTGGATGGTTGGGGAATTGGAAACCACGATAAATCGGATGTTATTTACAACACACCAACTCCATACATTGATGGATTGATTCAAAAATATCCAAATTCTGAACTTCTTACATGCGGCGAGAATGTTGGTTTACCCGATGGTCAAATGGGAAACTCCGAAGTAGGTCACTTAAACATTGGTGCCGGACGCGTAGTTTATCAGGATTTAGTTCGAATCAACAAGGACATTAAAGATAATCAACTAGGCAAAATGCCCGTTTTAGTTGATGCCCTTAAATATGCCAAGGAGAAAAATGTAGCCGTACACTTTTTGGGCTTAGTTTCCGACGGTGGTGTCCACTCTCTCGACGAACATCTTTATAGTCTTTGCGATATCACAAAAGAGTACGGATTAAGCAAAGTTTTTATCCACGCATTGACCGATGGACGCGATACCGATCCACAAAGCGGACTTGGGTTTGTTCGCGAGCTCGAGAATCACCTGAAAACAAGTAACGGAACAATTGCTTCGCTTATTGGTCGCTACTACACCATGGACCGAGATAAACGCTGGGAACGTGTTAAGGAAGGTTACGATTTGTTAGTTCATGGCAAAGGAAAACCTACCACCGATATTGTTAAATCAATCGAGGAGTCTTACAAGGAAGGTGTTACCGACGAGTTCATTAAGCCAATTGTTAAAGTTGATGGCAATGGAAATCCTGTTGGTTTAATTAAGGAAGGTGATGTTGTTATTTGCTTCAACTTCCGTACCGACCGTTTACGCGAGATTACCGTGACTCTTACACAAAAGGATATGCCCGAGTTTGGAATGAAAACCATTCCTTTGCACTATGTTACAATGACCTGCTACGATGACACCTTTAAGAATGTAAACGTTATTTACGAAAAAGATAATCTCCTAAACACTCTAGGTGAAGTTGTATCGAGCAATGGTCTAAAGCAACTCAGAATTGCCGAAACCGAAAAATATGCCCACGTTACGTTCTTCTTCTCGGGCGGCCGCGAAAAAGAATTCGATGGCGAAAGTCGGATTTTAATTTCATCGCCGAAGGTTGCTACATACGATCTCCAGCCCGAAATGAGTGCATTCCTTGTTAAGGATGCTATCGTTACTGAACTTCATAAGAAAACGCACAATTTCATCTGTCTCAACTTCGCCAATGGCGATATGGTTGGACATACTGGGATTTACAGCGCAATCCAGAAAGCAGTGCAAGCAGTCGACCAATGTGTTAGCGAGGTGGTAGAAGCAGCCAAAGCCAATGGTTATAACGTAATCATTATTGCCGATCACGGAAATGCCGACTATGCATTAAATGCTGATGGTTCGCCAAACACTGCGCACTCACTCAACCCAGTTCCAATCATTTTAGTTTCGGAGAAATATAAATCGGTAGAAAAGGGTATCCTTGCCGACGTTGCCCCAACCGCTCTATCGATTATGGGATTGCCAATTCCATCTGAAATGACTGGCAAAGTACTCTGTCACTAACAGAGTACACCATGATGATTCAGATTGACGACAAAATCATAAGCAGCGAAATTCTAGAGAAGGAATTTTGCTGCGATATTGTTCAGTGCAAGGGACTTTGTTGCGTACATGGTTCTTCGGGTGCTCCTGTTTCCGCTGAAGAAGCAGTTATTATCGAAAATATTCTGGATGATGTAAAACCATACATGGTTCCTGCAGGAATCGATGCAGTTGAGTTACTAGGTACTACAGTAACCGATATCGATGGCGATATCGTCACCCCTCTTGTCGATGACAAAGAGTGTGCTTACGTTGTATTCGAGAACGGAATTGCAACCTGTGCCATAGAAAAAGCATGGCTCAATAAAAAGGTCGATTTCAGAAAACCAATATCATGTCACCTTTATCCTATTAGAGTAAAGGATTACGAAACGTTCTCGGCATTGAATTATGATGTTTGGGATGTATGTGCTCCTGCCCGAAAACTTGGAGAAAGTAAAGGTATTCCTGTATACCGTTTTTTAAAGGATGCCATTATTCGAGCATACGGAGAAGATTTCTTCAAACAATTGGAAGACGCAGAAAAATTGCTACATTCACAAAATATCGATAAAACATAAATCAATACAAATCACAATGGAACATATAAAAACTTACATTGAGGCTAACAAAGATCGATTTTTAGATGAATTATTTGGATTGCTAAGCATTCCATCAATCAGCTCCATCTCCGATCATAAAAATGATATGGTTAGGGCAGCCGAATACTGGAAGGAATCAATCCTAAAAGCAGGAGCCGACAAAGCAATGGTAATGCCAACTGCGGGAAATCCTGTTGTATTTGGCGAAAAAATCATCGACCCAAAATTACCCACAGTGCTGGTTTATGCCCATTACGACGTAATGCCAGTTGATCCTATCGAACTTTGGAAATCGGAACCATTCAAACCCGAAGTTCGTGATGGCAAAATCTGGGGACGCGGTGCCGACGATGATAAAGGTCAAGGGTTTATGCATGCCAAGGCATTCGAACTCATGATTAAAACCAACACTCTTCCCTGCAATGTTAAGTTTATGATTGAAGGTGAAGAAGAAATTGGATCAACCAACCTTGGAAAATGGTGCGCAGATAATAAGGACATACTTAAAGCCGACATCATTCTTGTTTCAGACACATCCATGATTGGTAGGGATATTCCATCGATTACAACAGGACTTAGGGGACTAGCCTATGTTGAAGTTGAAGTTACTGGCCCTAATCGCGATTTGCACTCTGGATTATTCGGCGGTGCGGTTGCTAATCCTGCGAATATCTTGGCAAAAATGATTGCCTCGCTTCACGATGAAAATAACCACATCACCATTCCTGGCTTCTATGATGATGTGTTAGAGGTTAACGTTGAAGAGCGTGGCGATATGGCAAGAGCCCCATTCAATCTGGATAACTACAAAAATGCATTGGAGATTAATGATATTCACGGTGAAAAAGGATTCTCTACAATGGAACGTACCGGCATTCGTCCTACACTTGATGTAAATGGCATTTGGGGTGGATACACTGGCGAAGGTTCAAAAACTGTATTGCCGTCAAAAGCGAATGCAAAAATATCCATGCGATTAGTTCCAAACCAAGATCATCATAAAATTGCAGAACTTTTCCAAAAACATTTCGAATCAATTGCACCAAAATCCGTAAAAGTAAAGGTTACACCACATCACGGAGGACAAGCCTATGTAGCACCAACAAACACTATTGGATATATGGCAGCAAGCAAGGCTATCGAAGATGTATATGGTAAAAAACCGGTTCCTTTCCGTAGTGGTGGAAGTATTCCTATTATTAGTACATTCGAACAAGTGCTAGGCATTAAATCGATACTACTAGGCTTTGGACTAGAATCCGATTCAATTCACTCACCCAACGAAAACTATCCATTGGAACAATTCTTCAAAGGAATTGAAACTATTCCTTTGTTCTATAAATACTTTGCAGAGTTCAGCAAAAAATAGTGTTAAAAGGAGACTTCGGTCTCCTTTTTCATTTATACCACATAGCATTCTTTTATTTTTTTCGTAACTTTAGCATGTATCAAATTGCATAAAATCATGAAAAGATCTTTTTCAATCCTAATAATTGCACTTGTTTCTGCAACCGTAATTATTTCATGCAATAAATCATCAAAGAATGGCAACAAAACATCCACCGCTAAGGCTCAAGAAAGCATAAATGCATGGATGGTTTCCAAGATTAACGAATACCCAAACTACAAACCCGTCGGCTTTGGAGAATTAACACCTCGATACCAAAAAAGTAACAGAACCTATCAACTCTACAACTTAATTGAGGAAGAAAAATCGAAATCCACTCCCAATAAGAAGACCATCGACAGCCTCGAAAACTTGCTAAACTCGAACAAAGGCGAATTTTTGGGATATACAATAATGCATAAATATCAAACAAAATCGATGGCGGGAGAAACCGTTGAAAATGAAAACCTCTTTTTTCTTGACTCATTGTACAGGATCATAACCATTCTGAATTCCGATGCATATGATCAGATTATGGATGAAAAACTGATCTTCAGACAGGAATTGACTGATTCGTTGAAGTAACGAACTTCCTCTCATTTGTGAAATAAAAAAGCCTTCGAATTTCTTCGAAGGCTGTGGTGCCACCAGGAATCGAACCGGGGACACAAGGATTTTCAGTCCTTTGCTCTACCAACTGAGCTATGGCACCAGCGCTTAATTGCGGTGCAAATATATATGTTTTTTCCTTTCCTCCAAAATCAAAAATTCCTTTTGAGTGAAATATTTTTATTTTTTTTATCATTCAATTAGAAATGAAATTCTTATGTTCAATCAAAAATTTCATTTTTTTTGTTCCTTCCCAACATTTGAGTAGCTTTGTAGCTTAATTTTTCTCAATGGAATTTGAACTGCACACATTACATAACGGAATTCGTATTGCCCATAAACGTGTAAATTCTCCAGTTGCCTACTGCTGCATTATGATTAATGCAGGCACTCGCGATGAACTAGAAAATGAGCACGGGATGGCCCATTTTATTGAGCATGTAATATTTAAAGGAACAAAAAAACGAAGAGCCTACCACATTATGAGTCGGCTCGAAGATGTTGGAGGTGAGCTTAATGCCTATACCACAAAAGAGGAGACTGTCGTTCATGCAACATTCCTGAAAAATGATTATAGCAGAGCCTTTGAGTTAGTTGCCGATATAGTTTTCCGATCGACATTCCCAGAAAAAGAGATAAAAAAGGAAAAAGATGTTATTATTGACGAGATTAACTCATATAAAGACAACCCATCAGAGCTTATTTATGACGATTTTGAGGATCTTATATATGAAGGACATCCGTTTGGCCGTAATATTCTTGGTACTAAGCGTCATCTTAATAAGTTCGGAAGAAAACATATTTACGAATTCATTGCACGCAACTATAATACAGATCAAATAATATTTTGTTCAGTAGGTGATATTCCTTTCAACAGAGTAAAGAAACTTGCCGAAAGATATTTTGGATGGGTAATTACGAATATTCGCAAGCAACCTCGCTTGGCAATCAGTTCATACTATCCAAAGGCAAAGAGCATTAATAAGTCAACCTATCAAACACATTGCATACTAGGAACTGTAGCCTACGATCTTCAAGATCCTAAGCGCATTGGAATGTATTTATTGAATAATATACTAGGCGGGCCTGGATCAAATTCTCGATTAAATCTTGCTTTACGAGAGAAACATGGGTATGCTTATAATGTAGAATCAATGTACACGCCCTATACCGATACAGGACTATTCACAATATACTTTGGCACCGACAAGGAAAACCTTGAGAAAGCATCCAACATTGTACAAAAAGAGCTTAGTAAAATAAGAGAGCAACGCCTCGGAATATTGCAACTATTCAAAGCAAAACGGCAACTTATTGGCCAATTAGCAATCGCTGCTGAAAGTAGCGAAAACCTTATGCTTTCTGCTGCGAAAAGTTTTCTGGTGTACAATCAACCCGATGATCTGAATACTGTCGTTAGCCAGATTGAGAATATTAACTCGGCAGAGATTATGGAGATAGCAAACGAAATTACAGCTCCAAATCTTATCTCAACATTAATATATAGATAAGCAATGACCAATCTAAATAATGATCTTGAACAATACATCTCGGATCATTCCTCGCCTCTTGATGAAGTATTGCAGGAACTAACACGAGTAACCCATCTTACAACCTATAATCCTCGAATGATTAGCGGTCAAGCACAAGGAAAACTGCTTGAATTTATATGTAGAATGCTTAATCCCTCCCGAATACTCGAAATAGGGACATTTACAGGATATTCTACAATATGTATGGCTAGATCTATATCCGATGATGCTTTAATTGATACCATCGAAGTTAATGATGAACTTGAGGATACCATCCGAAAATTTATTGGAAAAGCAAACATCGAGAGTAAGGTAAATGTACACTTTGGCGATGCTTGCAAAATTATTCCAACCCTAAAATCCTCTTATGATTTAGTATATATCGATGGAGATAAGCGAGAATACCCCGAGTACTACGATCTTATTTTTCCTCTAGTTAAAGATGGCGGTTATATTCTGGCCGACAATGTACTATGGAATGGTAAGGTTTTAGAAGAAAACCCAACAGATGTTCACACCAAAGCAATACTAGAATTCAACAGAACAGTTCAAAACGACTTTAGAGTCGAGAATGTTCTCCTCCCCCTACGAGATGGACTAATGTTTATTCGCAAACTATAGTTTACTGAAACTTGTTAAAGGTATTCCACAAGATTTCACTATATTTATCGAACAATAATTATATAATACTATATGGCTCAGTATACTATTAAACAAATGGAATTGTTGTCGGGAATAAAAGCGGCAACAATTAGAATGTGGGAGAAGCGTTATACGATTTTCTCGCCACAGAGGACCGACACCAACATTCGGCGTTACAACGACGATGATGTAAGGTTTATCATCAACATCTCTTTACTTCTTAAAAGAGGTTTTAGAATAAGCCGATTAGCATGCCTCTCTCTTGAAGATTTATCCGATCTGGCGTCCAAATTTGTAAACGACTATAAGTTTGGAAACAGCAACACAGAACCGCTAGTATCCGCGACACTGGAGTACAATGAATCTGGCATTCTTCAGCCTATTCTTGAAAGCTGTGCTAAACATGGAAATGAATACACGTTTGAATCTCTGATTCTACCATTTCTAAAACGGCTAGGAGATTTATGGCAAACCGGGGCTATTTCTATTGCTCATGAACATTTTGCAAGCAATATTATTAGAAGTCACATTAATTCTATTTATAAAAGTAGTACAAAACCAGATATTGGAAAATCAACCCCTATTTTATTTTTCCTTCCCGAAGGAGAATTTCATGAAATTGGGCTTTTATACTTTGCATATGTTGCTAAGAATGCTGGTTATTCAACTATTTACTTAGGACAATCGACTCCAATTAGCGATGTTGTTAAGGCTGCAAAAGAACTAAAATGTAAGATGCTATTTACCTCATTCTCATCGTTTGTTGAAATAACAGCAGAGGAAGTCGTAGAACAAATTGCAGGAGAAATTCCAAATGTTGAGATTATTGCAACAGGGCATGCCTTAAGCGAATTAGAGCAACCTTTAAAAGTAACCTTTGTTACAAATTCTCAAGATTTGATAAAGGTATTTGGAAGAGTAGATCCTACGATTGTCCAATAATTAAGATTGACTCAAAAAGAATAAAAAGACCTGCCAAGTAGCAGGTCTTTTTATTTAAATGTAATTTATAAAAATTCACTAAACACACCGTTTATTCAGTCACTTTAAACTATCTGCTATTTAGAAAATACCTTGAATTGACCATCCTTGATATTTATCATCTTGTTTTTTATTTGGACTAAGTCTAAATTTGTACTATTGATTTATTTTTAATTAGTCTAACTAAAAACCAAAAACATATGTCACAGCAAGAATTCAATACCGCGCTGATAGAACTTGAGCCAAACCTAGAACGTTTTGCATACAGTTTAACAGCAAACCATGAAGATGCTAAGGATTTATTACAGGAAACATACCTTAAGGCCATAACATATAAGGATAAATTCGAAGATAACACCAATATAAAGGCATGGACCTTTACCATTATGAAGAATACCTTTATTAATAACTACAGAAAATCGGTTAAGCAAAATACAACATTTGATTCTAGCGAAAATCAGTTTATGCTTAACAGCAAATCGGAGAACTATGGTCCAGACTCAATGTATTCTCATAGCGAAATAAGTAAAGAAATTAATTCTTTAGAAGATGACTTCAGGTTACCATTTCAAATGCACACCTCTGGTTATAAATACAAAGAAATTGCGGATAAACTCAATTTGAAGATAGGTACTGTGAAGAGTAGAATTTTCTTTTCGAGACAAAAATTAATGACAGCACTGAAAGATTACCAGTAGAACTTATTTAAGAACAGCTAAAGCCAGGAACATTCCTGGCTTTTTTGTCTACATATGATCGCTTAATTTGCAGAAAAATCAGCCATCATGGATTAACTGTTGATCAAATAACATCATCAATTTATAAAAGTTTATTCCAAACGACTACCTATATGAAATCTTATTATTAATATTACATTAAATAAACATATGTTTTAATTAATTAACCATATTATATTATGCAAGTTAAGGGCACCGCAGTGAAAACAATTCCGGAATTTATCAAGAGTAAACATCCTGAAAAATACAGTACATGGTTTCAACAATTACCAGAAAAATCTAAAGCAATATTTCAAAAAGGAGTAGCGGCACCTAATTGGTATCCAATAGAGGATGCTGTAATTGCTCCCACCGAACTAATGTCGCATCATTTGTACGGAAATGACAAAGACGGGGCATGGCAATGTGGTCGATACAGCGCAGATATTGCTTTAAATGGAATATATAAGATATATGTAAAAATGAGTTCCCCTGCTCATATAATTGATAGAGCTGGAAGGGTATTACAGGCCTACTATGAACCATCCGAAATAACAGTAGTAAACCGAACAGATAAAAGTGTAACCCTTCATTTGGTTAAATTCCCAAAATCACATAAGGTTATAGAATATCGATTTGCTGGATGGATGGAGCGTGCATTGGAAATTTCTGGTTGTAAGAATATCAAAATTGATATTCCAAAGTCTTTAACTAAAGGTGATCTTATATCTGAATTCAAAATAAGTTGGGATTAGCCTTTTCAAGGCTACAAATAAGGGATCAATCCGAAAAGTTGTGGAGAATAATAAAAAGATAGAAATTTGTGTCATTTTTAGAAGACACAGATGACATCACAGAACGATCATTATTTGGGATTACTTAAGCTGATCTTACCAGAAGAATTATTTGATTATTTTGAGTTGATAAACTTCGAAGTTCGGGATAACCAGGTTCATGTTTATCTTGAAGAGCTGGAATTGAAACCGTCAGGCTATGAGAAAGAAAAACTAATCTCCAAAGGCTTTCATGGACCTGTTACGATACAAGACTTTCCCCTACGTGATAAACCTATGTATTTGCATGTCAGGCGAAGAAGGTGGCTGGTCGAATCTACCGGGGAAGTGATTGGCCGAGATTGGGATACAGTAGCTAAAGGCACCCGCATGACCAAAGGTTTTGCGGCTTTTTTAAAAGGATTATTTGGACGCTTACCCGATCAGTAGCAATAGCCTTGAAAAGTTTTATGACATTAATGGCGACCATTTTGGTCAACAATACAAGGACCATTTAAGTGATTATCACCACTGGGGACAGAAAACACATGCAGAAGATTGGATGCTGTTTCCAGGAAACCTTGGTACGAGGTTGAGTATTGATGAAACCTCCCTTTCAAACGGTGAGCTTTACACGATTGTGACCAACAAAGCGGCCAAAGGCCAAAAGGGAATTCTGGTTGCAATGGTCAAAGGGACAAAAGCGGAATCTGTAATTGATGTATTAACCCAAATTCCCAAAAGGTTACGGGATAAAGTGGAGGAAGTAACCCTTGACATGGCAGGCTCAATGAACCTGATTGTAAAACACTGTTTTGGCAAAGCAACAAAAGCAATAGACCATTTCCATGTCCAGAAACTTGCTTATGATGCGCTGCAGGAAATGCGTATTGCTCATCGCTGGGATGCTATCAACGAAGAAACCAACGCGATGGATAATGTCCGCTGGGAAAAGACCGAATATGTCCCTCTGCGGTTTGATAACGGTGACAAAAAAAAACAACTGCTTGCCCGCAGCAGGTACCTGCTTTTTAAATCACCTGACAAATGGAGCCAGTCACAAAAACAACGGGCAAAAATACTTTTTGCACAATATCCCGACATACACAAAGCGTTTAGCCTGACCCATCAACTCCGTTTAATCTTCTCTCTTACTAAAGACAAAACTGTTGCCTACACCAAACTGGCAAAATAGCACAATGATGTGACCGAATCAGGGTTCAAAGCATTCAACACAATCTCAGCAACCATTTATACACATTACAAAGAAATCCTGAACTTCTTCGACAACCAAAGTACAAATGCCTCCGCTGAATCTTTCAATGCTAAACTGAAAGCTTTTAGGGCTACTTTAAGAGGGGTAACTGATACTAACTTTTTCCTGTTTCGCGTTGCTAAAATTTATGCATAAAATTTAAATCCCACAGAAATATGAAGTGATCCCAAATAAGTTCCGGCCAACAGGAGATGTTAAATGTAAAAACAGAAAAGCCTCGATTTCTCGAGGCTTTCCGTACCCGGGGCGGGACTTGAACCCGCACAGCCGCAATGGCCACAGGATTTTAAGTCCTGCGTGTCTACCAGTTCCACCACCCGGGCGTTTGCTGTTTTAAACTTTAAAAGTTCAAAGTACCAACTTTGAACTTTCTAAGAACTTGAGCGGAAGACGAGACTCGAACTCGCGACCCTAACCTTGGCAAGGTTATGCTCTACCAACTGAGCTACTTCCGCGTTTTGTTTTGGTGATGCAAAAATATACCATTTCTCAATATCTGCAAATAAAATTATCGATTTTTTTGAGAAAAATATTTGCATTGGCCGAAAAATGCTGAAAAAGAACACCTAACAACTCAGAGTAAATTACAACCAAGATTGAAGTTCCTTAGCTATAACCTCCGATGCTTTTCCATCGCCGTAAAGATTTTTGGTAAAATCTGACTTCTTAGATATAATTGTTTTATAGGAATCGTAAAGTTTTCCCGATGATGATCCACATAACATATTAAAACCATTCTCGACCAATTCAACCCATTCAGTCTGCTCACGCATTGTTACACAATGCTTTTTAAAGAAGAATGCCTCCTTCTGGACACCACCACTGTCGGTAATTACAAGAGAACAAGTATCTAGAAGTGAAATCATATCAAAATAACCTACGGGATCGATAATTCTAAACTCTGGAGTAATATTGTGATTCGAAAGTATCTTTCGTGTCCGAGGATGTAGCGGCACTACAACCTCCATTTCACTATTGATTCGGTTTAATCCTTCTATTATTCCTTTCAAATTTTCAACATTATCGGTATTCTCCTGACGATGTATTGTGGCAAGCACAAATTTTTCAGGTAACAAGAGATCCCTTCTTATTGTTGAAGAATTACGAGCTTTTTCTATATAAAAATAAGCAGCATCCTGCATTACATCCCCATTTTTGATAATCTTAGCCTGAAAACCATCAAAACCTTCGCTTTTAAGATTCTTAATGGCAGCATCGGTTGGACAAAAAAGTAAATCGGAAATACGATCAGTTAGGATTCTGTTTATCTCTTCAGGCATATCCATATTAAAGGATCGCAATCCGGCCTCAACATGAACAACACGAATGTGTAATTTCTTTGCAACTAAGGCTCCAGCCAATGTTGAATTTGTATCGCCATAAACCAAGACTGCCGATGGTTTTTCTTCGATCATGATTTTTTCGAGAGACTCCATCATACGACCCGTCATTGCACCATGACCCAAACTGTTAACCTCCAGATTATACGCAGGTAATGGTATTTCCATTTCACGAAAAAACACATCCGACATATTCTCATCGAAATGCTGACCTGTATGAACAATCAACTCATCAATTCCATATTTACTAAGTTGTCTGCTTACTGCAGCAGCCTTGATAAATTGGGGACGAGCTCCAACAACTGTAATTATTTTACTCATAATCTATATCTGCTCAATAATCTTGATAATTTTTCCTGATAGGCTTTTTCGTGAGTATTCCTCTTTGTTTCCTAGCATAGGAAAAAGTCTATTCTCCTTATAATCATTATAAAACTTAGTAATAAGCTTCTTTGCCTTTTCAACATCGGAGTAGTCAACCATTTCTCCGGCACCTGTCCGATGTAGAATTTCGCTAAGGTTCCCATTACTTGGACCTACGCCAAAAATCACCCTTCCTGAACCTAAGTACTCAAAAAATTTACCGGTTAAAATTCCTGCTGCATTAGGCGTATTGTTTACCACAAGGAGCAAAACCTGTGACTGTTTCTGTAGTGCAATTGCTTCGCTATGTTGCAAAAACTCTGTATAATCGAGAAATTGAATTAAGTTCAACTTGGTTAGCGATTCGCGAACAGAAAAATCAATCTGTCCAACTAAACGTATCAATAAATCATCCTTAAGCGAGGGTATTTCTGCAATTAATTCAGATAAGGCTGTCCATAAAACATCCGGATTACGTGAAGCACTTAACGTTCCTACATGGGCAATGCTAAATTTTTTATCAAGACAAACCTCTCCTGTCAAAACCTCATCGTCATCAAAGCCGTTAGTAATAACCTCTATTCGTTTTGGGCTTAAGGGAAGATACTCCGTCTTCATTTGCTCCGAAACAACCAGAATTACATCAGCATTACGAATAACAGTCTTCTCTAACCTGTGATGAATTCTATCGGCAATAAAGGTGAGTTTTAATTCTCTATAAAAATCGATATTGGTCCATGGATCTCGAAAATCAGCAATCCACTTGATATTTAATCGCTTTTTTAACCTAAGTCCAATCAAATGCATGGAATGCGGAGGTCCTGTTGTTATTACTGCCTCAATATTATTCTGTTTTATATAACTCTCAAGTCTCCGAACTGATGGGCGAATCCAAAAGACACGAGGGTCTGGAATTAAAAGATTACCCCGCAACCAAACCATAAATCCATGCAGAAAACCCTTTTTCTTACCCTGCGATACGAAACTAACCCCTATTTTCTGATTGCGTTTCCCCGTTATAAACTTATAAATATTGTATGGCTCCCAAATTCTGGTCTTAAGTACTTCCAAATTTTCCGGGATATCTTTTAGTAATGATTGATCCTCGGCTGGAGCCTCTGGATTTTCTGGCGTGTAGATTATCGGCTCCCAACCATAGTTTCTAAAATACTTTACAAACTTCAACCATCGAAAAACACCTGCACCACCTGACGGTGGCCAGTAGTATGTAATAATCAGAACTTTTTTGTCTGTAGATTTCATTAAATCGAGAATTAAAATTCAAAGATAATGACTTTAACCCGATATGCGATTTAGCTTAATAATAATTCAGGATTCAAACAATCCGATAGATTTCCATTATATTTCTGAGAATTCTATCAAAGTCAATTTTTAAATCTATCAATTTGCCAGAATTGATATCAAAAACCCAACCGTGAACTTTAAGTCCTCTGTCCTTATTTGCTCTTTGTACATCTGGCGTTTTGATTACATTAACACATTGTTCTTGAACATTCAACTCAACCAATCGCTTATAACGTTCATCTGGATTAGAAATACTATCCAGTTCAACATGGTGAATGCGATAAACATCACGAATGTTTCTTAACCATGGGTTTAGTATTCCGAAATCAGCAGACTGCATTGATGCCTGGACCCCATTGCAATAGTAATGGCCACATACAACTATATGATCAACCTCAAGGTGAGTTACAGCATAAGATATAACAGACATGACATTTATATCGGAATTGGGTACCATATTAGCAATATTTCGGTGTACGAAAATTTCTCCAGGTTTGGCACCCATTAATTCCTCTGCAGTTACACGACTATCGGAACATCCAATATAAAGTATCTTAGGATTCTGACCTAATGCAAGTTTTTGAAAATAATCCTTATCCTTCTTTAGTTTTTTTTCAATCCACTGCTTATTATTATCAAAAATCCAATCTATTTCCATTTTTATAGCACAATATTACCATGCTTACGAGGTGGATTTTGCAAACTCTTACTACGAGTCATCTCGAGAGCTTGTGCTAATTTATTGCGGGTTTGACGTGGAAATATAACCTCATCAATATATCCCAGCTCTGCTGCCCTGTATGGATTTGCAAACTTCTCACGATAATCATCGATCAATTCCTGACGACTTTCCTCATTATCAATTTTGCTACGATACAGTATGTTTACTGCTCCTTCGGGGCCCATTACTGCAATTTCGGCTGTTGGGTAAGCGAAATTTACGTCGGAACCAACATGCTTGCTCGACATTACACAATACGCTCCGCCATAAGCTTTGCGGGTAATAAGCGCAATCTTAGGCACGGTTGCCTCTGAATAAGCGTAAAGCAACTTTGCTCCATGCCTGATTATTCCATTCGACTCCTGATTAATACCGGGTAGAAATCCGGGAACATCGACAAATGTAACGAGTGGAATGTTAAACGCATCGCAAAATCGAATAAAGCGTGCCGCTTTAACAGACGCATCAATATCCAAGACTCCAGCAAAGTGTGCTGGTTGATTCGCCACAATGCCAATGGTATTACCTGCTATTCGAGCAAAACCAACAACGATATTCCTTGCATACATAGGTTGCACCTCAAGAAAATTTTTGTCGTCAACCACAGTCGTAATCAACTCTTTGATATCGTATGGTCTATTAGGATCGGCAGGGATTAAATTTTGTAACGATTCGTCCTCGCGCTTAATATCATCGGTTGTAGGAACAAAAGGAGGATCCTCCATATTATTATCGGGAAGGAAACTCATCAACTCGCGAATTAGCATTAAAGCCTGCTCATCGTTTTCGGCAAAAAAATGAGCTACACCACTTTTTGCATTATGTGTAATTGCACCTCCCAATTCCTCCTTCGAAACCTCCTCGTGAGTTACAGCCTTTATTACCTCGGGTCCTGTTACAAACATGTAACTAGAGTCCTTTACCATCACTATAAAATCGGTAAGTGCTGGCGAATAAACAGCCCCTCCTGCGCAAGGCCCCATTATACATGTGATTTGAGGAATTACACCAGAACTTTTTACATTATTATGGAAAATTTCGGCATAACCAGCTAAACTTTGCACTCCTTCCTGAATTCGAGCTCCACCAGAATCATTTAATCCTAGGATAGGAGCACCCATCTTTATGGCTAATTGCTGTAACTTAATTATCTTATCGGCATTGGCTCGGCTAAGCGTTCCTCCAAATACAGTAAAGTCATAAGCATAGACATAAACTAAACGATCATCGATTTTACCATAACCAGTAACAATGCCATCGCCAGCAATTTTATTATCGGCCATGCCGAAATCGGTATTTCGATGAGTTACAAACTTATCGAACTCATTAAAAGTTCCAGGATCGAGAAGTTCAACAATACGTTCACGGGCAGTTTTCTTACCCGAATCATGCTGTTTTGCAACTCTATCTGCACCTCCAGCTTCATCGGCCAATTTATTTCTTCGTTCTAGTTCTTCGTATAGTTCTTCTAGGGTTTTCATTAGTTGTAAGATTTTAAAATCTAAATGTTAACTCACACATAACCTATCATTCCAAACGAATAGCGATTTTTCGCTAAGTTCAAAATGACAAAAATTAACAAGATTAACGGTTATTCAATCTCAATTAGAGGTTGATTTGCATTGATATTATCGCCTTCGGCAACATGAATCTTCTTTATAACTCCGTCAACCGAAGCTTTATACTCACTCTCCATTTTCATTGCCGAAATGGTTATAACTGTTGTTCCCTTTGTTACGGATTCTCCCTCCGAAACAGGAATCTTTACAACCCTTCCGGGCATTGGCGTTGAAATAATTCTGTCGGCAGAATGATCGTCGCCTGATTTACGACTCATCAAATAACGACTCTGAGCATCAATGATTTCAACCTCATGGGAATTGTAAAAGGTGTTTACATAATAATTCTTAGGACCATCACCCGGAATAATCTCAATATTATAGGATTTCCCTTCGTGAAGAATCGAATAAACACCATTCTCGACCATGGCTATATCGATATCATACTGCACTCCATCTATTTCAACAGTGGCGAATTGTCCCTCACGTTTTATCATCTTTACACTGGCAATTCTATCGCCAATCTTAACTTCATATCCCATTTTATCAGGTATTTAGACTGAGAATTTTAGACTATAGATTTTAATAGCCAAAAGAGCCCATCAAATTCTTTGTAAATTTTTCTTCAAACCGTAATTTTTCCAGTTGTCAGATCCATGAGAAACTGTAAAATCACTCATAGCAACCTTTTCCATTTTGGTTATATAATCGAAATACGCAGCGATTACGGCCATATCCTTAAAGATTTTAGTTTCCTTTGAGGCAACAGACATCAGCTCATCGATGTGTTCGTCGACAAAGTGCGTATTGTAGTTTCCACTACGGAAATCATCATTATCCATTATGCGCTTAAGAAAACGAATGGAAGTTTTAACACCAGTAATTTTGTACTCGTAAAGTGCACGTCTCATTCGCTCGATGGCTTCCTCACGAGTTCTTCCCCAAGCAATCAACTTGGTAATCATTGGATCGTAGTATATCGGAATCTCGTAACCATCATAAACATAGCCATCGGTTCGCAGACCCAATCCATTGGGCTCGCTGATATGTCGAATTAAACCTGGTGATGGCATGAAATTATTAAAAGGATCCTCCGCCGAAACACGACACTCTATTGCATGTCCATGCTGAAATACCTCTTCTTGCTTAAATGAAATGGGCAAATCCGAAGCTACCCGAAACTGTTCCTTCACCAAATCGATACCAGTTACTCGCTCTGTGATTGGATGCTCAACCTGCAAACGGGTATTCATTTCTAGGAAATAGAAATTCCTGTCGGCATCAACCAAAAACTCGATAGTTCCTGCACCATAATAATTAACAGCTTTGGCTGCTTTTACCGCAGCTTCACCCATTTGCTGACGCAACTCTGGAGTGATAAACGGTGATGGTGTTTCCTCAATCATTTTCTGGTGACGACGCTGTATAGAACATTCGCGCTCGAACAAATGAACCGTATTGCCAAACTTGTCGGCCAGAATCTGAAACTCAATATGATGAGGATGTTCTACATACTTCTCGATATAAACAGTATCATCGCCAAACGATGACATCGCTTCCGATTGTGCCATTTTGAGAGCAGAAATCAGATCGGACTCCTTACGAACCAAGCGCATTCCTTTTCCACCACCACCAGCAGAAGCCTTGATGATGATTGGCAAACCAATTTCGGCAACAATTTTCTTTACAGCATCGGCATCGACAACCTTTTGCTGCGTACCAGGAACAACCGGAACTCCTGCGGCAATCATAGTTTGACGGGCGGTAATTTTATCGCCCATGGTAGTTATTGCATTAGGATCGGGGCCAATGAATACAAGACCAGCCGATTTACACTTTCGAGCAAACTCAGCATTTTCCGATAGAAATCCGTAACCTGGATGAATTGCATCGGCACCGCATTTAAGAGCGGTTTCAATAATTTTATCGCCATTCAGGTAACTTTCTCGAGATGGTGATGATCCGATGTGATATGCCTCATCGGCATAACGGACATGCATTGCGCGACGGTCGGAGTCGGAATAAACAGCCACAGAAAGAATCCCCAATTCGTGGCACGACCTAGCAACCCGGACGGCTATCTCGCCCCGGTTGGCAATCAATACTTTTTTAATCATAAAAGTCCCAAATAAGAATCCGGGGTCAAAGGTAAGTATTTTTTATGCTATAAAACATATGTTTCAGAAATTTTATGTTTTGCAGCAGTGTTTTATAGCACAAGTATTTCTTTTGCAATCGTTTTAGATCAACGTATTGGTGGACGATTTTTTTTGATTTACATTTCCAATAAAATATCAGAAATCAATCGAAAAAGTCCGTTTTCTATTGATTTACTAGGGAAAACTGCTAAAGCATTTCATCTATAGCAGTCTAACCCAATCGACTCACAACATTATCTCTATAGCTGCGACCTATGGGTATTTGTTTTTGATTTATTTCGACAAATGCATGCGTGAAAACACTGATATACTGGATATTTACAATGTATGCACGATGAATCCTAAGAAACTGAGAACTATCGAGCATTGTCTCAATCCCTGACAACCGTAAATAACAGACCAGCGTTTTTTGTTTGGTGTGTACTTTCACATAATCATCTAAACTTTCGATATAGAGTATGTCATCAATATCAACCTTAAAATTCTTTTTATCTGATTTAAGCACTATTTGTCGATGTTCCAAAATAGGAGTATCAGAAACAATTTGTTTTGCAGTCTCATAAAACTTGCTAATCGCTTTAAGAAACCGATCGAATGGTATCGGCTTCACCAAGTAATCCAACGCATCAACATCGAAAGCATCGGCAGCATAATTACGATACGCTGTGGTAAAAATAACCTTAGGTGGTTTGGAAATGGATTTGAGAAATTCGAGCCCATTAATACCAGGCATCTCAATATCAAGGAAAATTAAATCAACCTTAGCACTGTGTATCACCTTAAGTGCATCTAGTGCATTCGTAAAGCAACCCAACACGTCGAAATCGTCAATTCTATCGACATAACTATTGATGACTCTTAGCGCTATTGGCTCATCGTCGATTATTATGCATGTATACTTTGTTCCTTTCTCCATTCTATGTAAGCCTTAACTGAAGCGAGACTCTATATATATTATTATCGGTACTAATATTGAGTGTATATTGATTATTGTACAGTAAATTCAGTCGTTCTTCAACATTTTTAAGCCCAATACCATTTCGAGATTTTGACTCATCTATAACCAAAAAAGTATTTTCCACCTCAAAGTCAAGTGAATTATCATCAACTTTCAAACGAATGCAAATACTGCTCTCTCCGCTGGTTTTATTTGCTCCGTGCTTAAACGCATTCTCTACAAATGAGAATAACAACAGGGGCGCAATTTCCAGATTATCGAGTGAATTCTCAATTGTAAAGTCCACTTTTAAACGGCTGTCGTGCCGAAGTTTTTCGAGATCAATATAATTCTTAATAAACTCAATCTCATTCCTCATAGCAACCTTCTCGCTATCGCACTCATACAGCATATAATCGAGCAACGAAGATAATTTCAAAATCACTTCAGGAGTGGATTTTGAGTTCTCCATCCACAAACCGTATAGGTTATTGAGCATATTAAATAGAAAATGTGGGTGAAGTTGACCTTGGAGCAATTTTAATTTAGCCTCCTGCAACTTCAACTCGGTTTCAGTTTTTTGCTGCTCGGCTCTATTGCGCTCAATTAGCTTGGTGTAGGTTTCCTTTATGAAATGAATAATTGCAGCAAACATTATTATTAGAAAACTGCCAGAAATAAGCAGGCCCAAATCGGTATGATTAGGAAGTGCTGTAAGCGGATAGTAATACGCTGTATACCAGATGATAAAAATAACACTAATAATATTAATCCATACCGAAAATATAACAGCGAATACTAACAGGTAAATAAATCTCAACGTTTTTCCACCAAAAAGGTATCTAGGAATAAGATAGTAGTTAATAAGTGTACTGATGCCAAAACTAATAACGGTAATAATTACAGAAACAGCAACACGTACTACAAAATCGTACTGACTATTGCTAAAAACAAATAGCAACAACATTGCAGCAAATATCCAGTATAGGAATTGCCACAGTCGGCGAAGTTTTTCGGAAAGTATTATATTTTCGCTTTTAAACATCATGCCGTTCAAAGATAACCGCAATAAAGTAAAGAAAAAGCAGATTGATACAAAATTCGGCGAACAGCAACATATACACCCTGAACAAACTTTAATTCCCGAGTTGGATTGGGCAAATAATCATCCCATATTGAGTGTAATGAGAAATATACCTCGCTATTGGAAAAAATAAGTAACAATTGACATGCTATTTGTACGTTAAGGGGGGATAATGGTTTGTTCGCCTAAATAGTTTTTATTTACTTGCATGATGCACTAAAATTGGCCTATGTTTAACTTAAAACTTTTAAAGCCATGCTTAAATTACATTTAATTGAAGGAGGTCTTTGGTGGATGCTTCCTATCTACATCATGTGGATCGCCGTTTTAGTGCTAAGTGTTATTGTTACATACAAAATGTTTCATAATAGAAAAAGTCCAACACTAAAGCCAATCTATGACTTAATCCTCTTTATCGGGAGTTTTGCATTTCTTTTTGGTTTACTTGGACAAGTCATGGGCATTATGCAAATGATGGATTGTATTGGAGAAATTGGTGGAATTTCGCCTGCACTAATTGCAAAAGGATTTAATGTAACCATGCTAACAACAACCTATGGATTTATGCTATTTATAGTATCATACACTATTTGGTTTATTGCCAAAAGGATAAATATAAGTTAGCATTCACTAAATTGATGTTATTAGCCAGTAGGTTTACTACTGGCTATTTTATTACTAAGAAAATCATAAGATAACTACTTGTTTATATGTTTTTTTAATATACATAACAAAGATTTCATTAAAACTAAAAATATGTAAAAAATTATTATTATTGCAACAACGTTTAACCTAAACTAATGTAAAATGAAAAAACATTCTCAACTTTTATTTGTAGCATTAATGCTTACTATTCCTTTCTTCTCAAATGCACAAACAGAATTAATTGATTATTCAGATCAACCAGGAGGAGGAAGTAATCTGATTCCTACTTACTTTAACAGTAGCATTTGTAAAACCATCAATAATTACTTTACAGTAAGTTTTCAAACTCAAAGCGGCGTAAATCAGCCTATTAATCTTCAAGTTCTTTCGTGTTCATCCGACCCTGAAGTTCATGTAGTTGGAGTTACAGTTGTATCGTTTAATCAGCTGAGTACCATGTATGAGCTAAATTTGGAAATTATCATAGATGTTGATAATACACCCGATTGTCCAATTACAGAACTTTGCCCACTTATTATAAACACTTACAGGTACAATGTAACCATTAAAACAAATGGTTCTTGCACGTATAGCAGTGTAGAAATCTAGATTCTTTAATAATATGTTAAGATAAAGGGAAGCAATTGCTTCCCTTTGCTTTTACTGAAACAGACCACTTCTACTTAAATCGAATAACCTCTATTGCCTGCTGCTTGCAAATACTCATGCAACGCAAGCAACCTGTACAATTTTGGGGATTGGCAACAATAACTTTTCTTTTCTCTGATATTGAATGTTCCTTCATTAAGAAAACATTCCGAGAACAAACCTCAGTGCATGCTGAGCAATTGGAACATTTGACTGAATCAATAAAGATATAAATTTCTCTTTTTATGGAAGTGGCAGGCCTATTATTATGTACCGATATATGCAAGGCTGGCATTATTAGATATCATTTACTTAATACGACGAGTATGCATGCGAAATATTTCATGGAATTATAAAATAACAAAGAACAAGTACTTTATTATACAATTTACAGTGAACAGGTTCAGTTTTTATTGTTCCAAAAAGTTATTTCATCAATCATTTTAATGTATTCATCGATTGACAGTTGCACATGAAATGTATTTCTTTTACTTTTATTAAATAAAAGAAATCAAACTAAAATGCTATGAATAAAATCTACCTTTTATCTGTCTTCAAGCGCAGTCTTGGATCAATTGCATTTCTTACTATTACCACTGTTACAATGGCTCAATGGTCATCAACGCTAAATCCTTATAGCCAAAGTGCAGAGGCAACTGCGATGGCCATTGATGAATCTGGAAACATTTACTCACTAGGCTACGCCTATAAAAATAGCACCGAAAAGGAAAATTACTTATTAGTAAAGTATACACCATCAGGTGAAATTGCTTGGACGAAAACCTGCAACATTGAAGCGGAGGATAAAGCATGGAGTATTGCTATTGAATCATCGGGAAACATTTTGGTTGCAGGGAGTTCTTACCGTTCTGGAACAAATAAAGATATTGCTATTATCCGTTACAGTTCCACAGGCGACTCATTGGGATGTTATTTTTACGACGGGGTAAATCATCTGGACGATAATGTAAGTAATGTTCTATGTGAGAGTCAAAACAACATCTACTTTTGTGGTTCAACTTCTTTTCAGGGCAGTTTGTCAGGAATGGTAATAGGTAAACTCAATGAAAATTTAGAAAAGCAATGGACAAGAACCTATAATGCCGATTTTTATAATGGAGTAACCACCGATCTTTTTTACAGTGCCAACCTACAACGAGTAGGTATAACAGGTTACCTTAAAGATTACAGTGGATGGGCAATAATGGGAACTGCCATTTATGATGACGCTGGTAATTTACAATGGAGCAAATCTCTACGTGTTGACGTAGAAAAACCATCCTTAGGCTATAGTTTAATCATAAATTCGGATGGCTCTACCTATGTTTGTGGATACATTACACACAACTCTGGATGGGATGCCGCTTTAGTAAAGTTTAATTCAACTGGCGATACACTTTGGACATCATGTATTATGGCCGGAGAGTCTTCTTTCGCATACTTCAATGCTCAAACAACCGATGCTACTGGCAATATTTACCTAACTGGTATGCGTGGAAATAATCTATTAATTGCAAAAATCAATAGTGATGGCGATGTAATGTGGAGCAAAGAACAACCGTCAGGGACATTCGATAAACGAGAAATGAGATATAATATCAAGCTAAACTCCGAGGGAAATATCTTTGTTCTTGGACGAAGCCCTTTGGCATCAGGATCAACCAACATAATGCTACTAAAATACTCGCCCGAAGGCGAATTGATTTGGCAAAAGAATTATAAGCACCTCGATAATTTTAATGATGCCCCCATGAGCATGCTGCTCGATGATTCCGGAAATATTTTTGCCAACGCCACATCGACTAGTGCTAGTTACTATCCCGAAATGACTACCTTTATGTTAACAGGCAGTGCGCCCTCTTCAATTAGCACAAATACCGAGGAAAAATTGAACATGTACCCCAATCCAGCCAACGGCAAAACTTGGATTAATGCAAAGCATACAGGAAAGGCCACGCTTCAAGTTTTCAGCATAGATGGGAGATTAAAACATGCCGATACTATGATAAATGATGACTATGAATTATTGTTGAATGGATACCAACGTGGACTTTACATAGTTAAGGTTACTGCCGAGGGATTTACCTCTTCTTCATTACTCATGGTTCAATAACTATAACAATATCGCCAAAAATAATAAAGGCCTCGTGTTATGGCGAGGCCTTTATATTTTGCAAAGAATATCTTATTAAAACATCGTACCAGCTATAACTGCAAAAATGATAACAAGCAAGTATATCCCTAGAATAACAATTGTAAAAATTCCCATAAACTGATAGTGTTTCTTTAGATACATCAAAGCATTCGACATTAACTCACTACTTCTACTACTTAATGCCTCTTTTGATAACTCCGAGAATTTGAATAGATAGTATATTGGGAAAAAATATATTGCAATAAAAATAAGCATAATTCCCAAAAAGCCAATGCCATATAGCATTCCTTTCCCTCCCACAAAAAGAATAGACAATGCCGCTAACATCATTAATCCGATGAAAACAAAACCAAGAATTGATAAAAACATCGTCCACTTTCTTGTTTCGTATATGTGTGACAGCCCTTCCTTACCAATTTCAATTGTATCGTTTTTAGTTTCAGTGTTAAAATGATTCTCCATGTAATTAATTATTTACGTTTAACATATTTCTTATAATACCTAGTAAAAGTAGTAAAAGGATGCACATTGGCAATATTTGTTACTCTTTAATTCGATATTTTCCGTTAAAACATATTCATAATGCAAACCTAATCATGATTATTATACAATTGGCGAGAATCCAATATTTCCTGCATGTTTTGCAAAGCCCACTCTACTAAGTTATAGAGATGAGGCATAAGTCCACTACCCAACTCAGTGAGACAATACTCGACCCTAGGAGGAACCTCTGGATATACTTTTCTTTTAACCAATCCATCGGACTCTAGCGAACGTAGCGTTACCGATAACATCCGTTGCGAAACATCGCCAATTGATTTATTAATCTCACTAAAACGCATAGTACCGTTGGAGCTCAACGTCATTAGAACCAATAGCGACCACTTATCACCTAACTTACCAATTACATCACGTATGGGGCAATTTTCTCCATGAAAAAAAATTATCATTATTTTAAAATTATCATTCTGAAAATCAACAATACTTATCTTTTTGTAATCTTATTATCAATACGTTAGTTCTTGCAAGCAAAAGCATCCTACAGTACATTTGTACACAAAAGTAACATAATTACTAAAAGTAAGTTTTTTGATAATCATTAAATTTTTGAGTTATGAAAAAGAGAATTGCAGTTTTAGCTGTAAATCCAGTAAATGGGTTTGGATTATTTCAGTATTTGGAAACATTTTTCGAGAATGAAATTCAATACAAAACATTTGCGGTAGCCGATACCAAAAGTATTAAAACAAACTCGGGGATCAGCATTCAAACAGATGATGTGGTGGCTAATCTAAAGGGAAACGAGGGTGAATACGATGCACTTGTGTTTGCCTGTGGCGATGCAATGCCAAAATTCAGCGAAAATGCCACAAAGCAATACAACCAAGATATGCTAGAAGTTATGAAAAATTTTGATAACAAAGGCAAAATGCTTATTGGCCATTGTGTTGCAGCATTACTATTCGATAAAGTTGGAATTGGCAATGGAAAACGAGTTGCATTACACCCTTTCATCAAATCCATGGTAACTGGATGTATAGGAACCGATGAACAATTTGTTGTTGATGGAAACCTATACACTGCACAAACCGAGCATGCCATCAACTTGCTTTTACCTGAACTACTAAATACTTTAAAATAAACTTAAATCCATAAATAACAAGAGAGGCTGTCTATGGTAAAAAAGACAGCCTTTTAATATCATAAAATACTTCAATACGATTAGATATAAAACTAAATCTATTAAATTGCCACATTATCTACACTAGCCTCAATAACACTTTGGATTGCAGTGGAAACATTTGATAAAAAGTCGTATCCTGTCAAAGACTCCAACGAGTCTACACTTACACGGTATTCATACCATTGCTTGCTATTACAAGTTTGATCATTAGGCATTACAACCGCAATAACCCTAGTTGAAGTTGTAATTCTGCTCAAATCATTATCACCATTAGTCAGCACAACAATAATCTTCCATGTTTTACTGGGGACCGTAATAAAATTTGCACCAGAGTTAACACTTATTGTATTAAAAGTTCCTTTAGCGCTAGAGCCTCCTTGTCCATAAGGTCCACTAATAATGTAAAGTTCATTGCCAGCATCAACTAAGCTTCTACAATAGTTCTCAAGGTTTCCCCATGTTTGCTGGTTATTATTTGGAGCTTGAGGAATCATATTATCCATCAAGAATGTGGCAGAATTATCCTCAACCGATGCAGTTCTATCTGCACTTGGACACATGTGCCCTCTATCAAAACCGTAGGTAGAATACTGATAATCACTTGAGCCAACGTGATACCAACCCGAAGGTAAGTCGGAGTCTGCTCTAAAATTATCCTGACGATCTGTGCTTCCAATATCTCCGGAATACAAATGCCAACTAGTCCAATTTGGAGTTAACTTGGAATTATTATAGGAAAGTGAATACTGTGTTTTTTCCATTAAGTAATCATTCTCATTGGCAACATCAGCAGTAGCACCACTTGGATTACCTAAAAGTAAATGAGAATTATCGACAGCCACTATAGCATCGGTAGTAAAAGTTTGGTCTGTTCCATAAGCAGTTCCACCAGCATTGGTTGCATATGCCCTGACATAGTACGTTGTTCCTGCACTTAAACCACTGACATTACATGTAAATGATCCTGTTCCTGTTCCGCTCGACACTTTAGAATTAGCAATGGTTGGACTTGCCGAGGTACTCCAGCACACTCCACGTTCGATAACAGAACCACCACCACTTGAAATGACATTTCCACCACATACTGCCGATATTGATGTAATTGATGAAGCACTACTGGTTGTTACGCTTGCAAGTTCTGTTTTGGTTGTAAAACTAATATCATTACCGTAGGTTGTTCCTGCCGAGTTCGTTGCATAAGCACGTATATGGTAAGTTAATCCAGAAGTTAACCCAGATACCGTACTTGAATATACTCCAGAACCAGATCCGTCACTAGTTTTGGTGTCTACGATTGTTGGATTTGCAGTGATACTCCAACAAACCCCTCTCTCAGTAACTGTTGCTCCACCATCACTTGCAATATTACCTCCGCTAACTGCCGATGTATAAGTTACACTGTTAACTGAAACAGTACTCACTGTTGCATATGCAGCACCACTCCATGCCGGAACACCAGAACTGTTCAACTGTAAATACTGTCCAGGTTGTCCAACAGGTACATTAACCCATTTAGATCCGTCCCAATACTGCATATCTCCAACACTGGCTCCTGCTGGCTTATTGGTTAAATCATTATAGCTCCCAGTTGTTGCTACTGTTGAAAATGATGGTTTATCCGTAACCTCGCCCCACGATGGAACATATGAAATGGGACGATACAAACCTTGATGATTTCCCCATGAATACGCCTCATTCCAGTTCGCAATATTCGAACTTGTAATACCACTCGATGGATGAGCCATAAATACAGGATCAGTTTCTGTATACGATTTTAGGTAGCCTGCATCGGCATGATTACCCCACGAATAGGCTAAATTCCAACTAGATATATTAGAACTAGTGATACTACTCGATGGATGAACAGCAAATATAGGATCAGTTTCTGTATACGATTTTAGGTAGCCTGCATCGGCATGGTTACCCCATGAATAGGAATTATTCCAATCTGAAATATTATCAGCTGTAATGCCCCTCGAAGGATGTACGCTAAACAAAGGATCGGTTTCGGAATACGACTTAAGGTAACCAGCATTAGCATGATTGCCCCAACTGTAAACTTCGTTCCAATTCGAAATATCACCATTAGTAATATTTTTGGCAGGATGAATGCTGAAAACTGGATCGGTTTCGGAATACGATTTCAGATAGCCCGCTGCGGAATGATCTCCCCAACCATAAGCTGCATTCCATTGATAAATCTCGTTGCTTGTTATATCCTTTGCTGGATGCAAATTGAATACAGGATCAGTCTCTTCCATGCTTCCTGCTGTTTTTGCATATAAAGCATATGGAACAGATAACAACTGAGATGTTCCCATTGTTACGTAATTCGATCCCCCATTAATATCAATTTCAACCTTGATAAAATAAGGTCCATTACCCCAACTTATACTTTCGAATGCTTGTTTATTACTAGTTCCAATACTTAGATTGATTAATCCATAACCATTGGTCGCCTGTGAAAATGACTCAACATATATTGATGCACCACTCGTACCTCCCTGTAGAATACTAACCCGAACATCAACTTGCCTATTAGCAATCACCGAACCATCAGTATTTCTAACAACAGCTTGATAATTAAACCTATCTGTGGATTGCGCAAAAACAGAACTTACTGTTAAACAAAAGAGAACTAATGCTAAAATCTTCTTCATATTCCTCAAAATTATTACTTACCCAAAGTACTAACACGCCCCAAAAGTAATTATTAAGAGTATAATTAGTGTGATGTTTCATGTTAAGTTTATGCGGTATCTATAATTTGGAATAAAGAGGATGGTCTATCTTTTAAAATATTCTTTTTTGCTGAGAGACCCTACATACTAGTGTTGAAATAGAATGGCTTAAATAGTATAGTATTAAAACTATTAACCCATAATAATTGCACAGAAATGGCTACTGAATACAACCAAATTTTGTCATCAACTCTTTTTTATATTTCAGACTAATAGGAAGAAATGTTTTACCCACAAGAACTCTCATATCCTCAAAATCAAGTTCACAAACCTGCCTGAGATTTACAACATGGTTTCTACTTATTCTCTGGAAGTCTGTGACAGGTAGGAATTCTAACAAGTCTATCAATGATATCCGAACTAGATACTTTTCGTTATTTGATAGTATAGTGCAGTATTTTGATTCAACCTCGATATAGTTAATATCATTGATCTCGAGTTTGACCATTTTTTTCCCTTTTTTCACAAAGATATAGTCTCGATGCATAATCCCACTGCTAAGATCACCTTTCCCAAAACCATACCTACTTTCGGCAAATTGCTGTAGCCCTAACTCAATTGCATGCTGCAATGATTGAGCATCTAAAGGTTTATTTAAGAATGCATGAGGATGCGTAGCTTTTGCACGCTGAAAAACGTGGCAATCCTGCATTGATGTAAGGTAAATGATTGGTTTTGCATTCTTTTGGTCCGATGAAATATGGCTTCCAAGATCAATCCCGTCTTTATCTCCCTTTAGATTGATGTCTATTAGCACAATATCAGGATTGGTTGAGTGGAATAATCCAATAGCATCTTTAACATTATCGGCTACAGACAATACATTAAAGCCTAGTTTCTTTAAATTACCCACAAGTTTATGCGCTTCAAGTATATCGTCCTCAACTACTAAAACTGAGATCCCTTTCATGATAGAATACGATTAAATCTAATTTTATCAATTAAGAAACTTATAAACAAGGCAACGAAAAATAAACCTCGGTTCCTTTATCAACCTCACTTTTAATACCAATATGCCCATTGTTAAGGGCTATAAAATCTTTACATAACGATAGGCCAAGCCCCGTTCCTCTTGTGCCATCAATACCGGCAGAAATTTTTTTCTCGTTTACTTCGAAAATATTGTCCATTTTACTAGGAGGAATTCCCACGCCAGTATCTTTTATACGTACGTTAGCATACCCATCAACTCGTGAAGCCGAAATGGTAATTAACCCTTCAGATGGAGTAAATTTAATAGAATTACTCAGTATATTCCGCATCACTGTGCGAAGCATATTTGGATCGACTCGAACGGTCAATTCATCATCAATACTGATATCAACTCTTATCCTCCTATCCTCAAAAATTGATTCAAAGTTGCTAACTGAAGAATTAACCGTATTCCTTAAGTTGACAATTTCAGAATTAACACGAATTCCATTAATTTGGCTCAGTGACCAGTTAAGTAAATTCTCCAACAACGAATTAACATTGTTGACAGAATGGTCGATATGGACTGTAATAGCCTCTATAGCCTCTTTATTTCCTTCCTGCAAAAGTTCCTTTACAACGGTAGATAAACCCATCATTGAACTCATAGGGCTTCGTAAATCATGCGCAATTATCGAAAATAATCGGTCTTTAGTTAAATTCAAACGATTCAACTCTTCATTCTGCGACCTTAAATCAGCCTTCTGCAGTTCAATCTGTTTGTTTTTCCCCTTTAGTAAGAGATTCATCTTTCGCTTATTTATATAAGCCCCAAATATTAAAGCAATTATTAAGATCAACAGTACAACTCCCCCTACCAATGAATTCCTTACCAACCGACTATTCTGAATTACAACTTCCTTAATTTGGTTCTCGCTTTCGAGAATCTTTATTTGCTGCTCTTTTCTTTCATCCTCATATTTTGCTTTAATTTCGGCAATTTGCTCTGCTTTTTGTATAGAAAACAAACTATCCTTTATCTGTATGTACAAATTTTGAAAACGGTATGCCTTGTCGAAACTCTTTTCCTTTGCGTACAAATACGATAAACTTTTACAACTAGACATTTGCACATTCAATAAATTAGTCTCCTTGGCATATTTAAGCGCTAATTCAGCATACTCTTGTCCTTTTTTATAGTTAGAGTTTTTCAAGTAAAATACACACATATTATTGTATATAGTAGCTAACCCTTTTTTGTCGTTTAAGGATTTTTTAAGAGCAATGGCTTTCCCATAATAAACTTCAACTTGAGGAAAATCCTTCTTGAGATTATAAACATTTGCAATAGCAATAATTATATTCGATAAAAGAATAGTATCTTTTAGTTTGGTTGCATATTTCTCCCCTTGAAACAAATAATCCAAGGATTTATCTAACTGTCCTGTTATGGCTAAATTTCCACCAATATTTACAATTGTCCTTGTAACCTCAACTGTGTCTTTCAACTCGTACCACAGATCCAAAGACTTAGTAAGGTATTTTATTGCATCGATATAATTCTGCTGGGTCTTTAGTACAATTGCAACCGACCGGTTTGATTCTGCAATATTCTTTTTATCGCACAATTTTTCGGCAATCTGAAGCGATTGCATTGCATATGTAAGCGCATTGGCATAATCTCCTTTTTGAAGGCATAACTGCCCTAAATCATTCTTTATAACCCAAAGTGTGGAAGAATCTTTAATGCCAAGCGCAATCGAAGCTGCATACTCATAAATTCGAATTGCTTCATTATACTGAGCAGTTGATTTTTTTGCAATAAACTCAAGATGAAGTGACTCTAACAGTAAACTCGAGTCATTGATTTGAAGTGATTTTTGGGCTGCTTCCGCGGCAAAACGATAACTACTATCTGGAAATTCTTTTAGAACTGATTTTCCCTCAGATAAAAGAATTTTAATATTACCCCTTAAATTATTTGGCTCACGATTCTGTAATTTCTCTTCAACTGGCTTTTGTAGAAAGAGCAATAGTAATAATGGAAAGAGTCTAAGGGGTAACATTTTTACAATATCAGAGATGACATAATCTTAGTTATAGAATGCAATAATACTAAAATACATCGGGAAACCAAATTATTCCTTCCTCTGTTTCAACCTCATTAAATATTGGACTTGCGGCTTCCTGCGTAGCTCGCAACCCCTTAATGATAAGCGCTTTTTTGTCTTTAACTACATCCTTAGTGCAGAACTGGATAAATAATTCAAAATCTTTAAACTCCTTAGTAGGCTCACTATCTGTAGAAAAATAGAAAACAACCTTTGGCACTTCATTACCAATATTTTCTGGATAGTCGGTTAATACAATCGTATCAACATCTATCACTTTGTAATTCAGCAAACCACTTGCTGAAGGATTCTGATTCTCGACAAAGAAAAACATATTACGATTGTCGCGAACCACCAAGTGTGCGGTTACTAACTTAAACCCATTAGATAACTCATTTGCGTAACATCTAAGAAATACGCGAGCATTTTCATCAGTCATAGTCAAAAAGTTTTAAGGTAAAAAATTTCATTTGTAAATTGTTATAGCTATAAATATATACATTTTTTAAGCAAATACAAATACATGAGACACACGCTTAAATTAAAATTGTTTTGAATTCTGCATTATCGTTATAAAAAACATCAATATAAGTAAACAATTATTGACAATAATCTTATTCCATTCTTTTGGCATTTTATACCATGTAAACGCTATCTAATAGACATTTTTAAGACAAGCATAAAATATTGAAATAATATTGTTTAGAAAATTAATCGTTAACAAAGATCTATCTATAATTTAAAGAAAGGAGGAAGTATAATTACAGCAAAACATCATTCTAGAATTTGTAACGCCAAAGATTAACAACATTAAAACATTCTTTCAAAACATTCTTCAACTACATTATTTAAGGAGGTTCATCATGGAAAAAACAAATGAAGCAGTTGCTAGCGCTGCTATTAAAACGCAAAGCGACTTATCAACTAATGCAATTATTGATAGTCTAAAGGAACAAGCCAATGCTATTCTTTCGTCGGTGTTGGGATCAACACCTCTCCAAAGCTTTAGTATTGGACAACTTGGTAACATTCCCTACTACTGGAAAAACCCAAGCAATTTCAACTTTAACTCGAAAACCTACAAATGGATAAGCCGTAATTTAAAGGCGAATGCGAATCCTTTACAGCAAGATGAAGATTTCGTAAATTACTACATCGATGCTTTAAGCAAAGTCAACTTTTCGTTGTCACAAGCCGATACTCAGAAACTCAACAAGGCTAAAGATAATGCAACAAACCAACAACTTGCATTGCTAACTGTATGGGAAGAGGCATTTGGTGGCTTTCCCGAAGGCAAGGGTCAAAAGATTGATAACATCTGTACAGAAATTGCAACAAAATGGGCCGATCCTCCAACAACTCTAACCAAAATAAAAAATGCAGTAAATCCCAATGCAGTATTAAATAATATTCCTGCATCAGGAGAAACTGTGGCTCCAATTTTCTTTAACTGGCTTAATGCAATTGGTGACTCTGTGTCGTTACAAAACAACGTAACAATGAATAATGCCTACCTCGCTAAGGCTCTTGCTGCTGCACAATCGCCCGATGGTGACAATGGAGGATTAACTCTTGATAATAATTTAATTGCACCTTCATTTCAGGTAGCAACACCTGTAAATGATATACTGAATGGATTAAAAAACACATCAACTCAAATTCAGATATCAATGAATGTATCTCGATATTCAGACAATGAGTATCAAGTAAGTGTAAATGGAAGTACAGGATTCAGAATTCCTATAATGGATTTCTTCACACTTGGAATTGGGGCTAAAACCAACTACTTTAGCAGCAATATTGCACAATCATCCAACCAAACAACCATTAAAATGACCTTTACAGGTATCACTTTGATGAATTTTGGCCCGGATTCTTTCTCGGAATCGATTCTAAAGAACTGGTACTGGATGAAACCTATTACTGATGCTATTAAAAATGCAGATAGTGATGTTTCTGGTTTCAAGTTCTCTCCAAAACCACAAATAGACTTCTCGAAGAATGGTCCGTTTGGATTTTTGATGGGTGTGGCTATAAGCAATTATCCCAATGTTGAGATTACTGTTAAGAGTTCTAACTATCAGGAAATGGTTACCACTTTTGAGCAAGAAGCCTCTGTAAAACTCAGTTTTCTGGGAATTCCACTAGGAAAAGGAAGCGAGTCGACTTACTCAAAATCTGTAAAAACTGATGCATCAAGTTCTACTATTGTGATAACTCTAAATCCACCTGCAGATATGGTTGCAGGAGCATCCGTGGACTCTGTTGGATGGGTTATTGGTGTTCAACCAAATTATCCCACTAGCAATAGTTAACTAAAAATATTCTACATAAATAATTGTCAGAAATCTGCGGGAAAATTTCCCGCAGATTTTTTTCTAATCAATATTAGTTCGAACTCGCAGTATTGTTCTCTAAGAATGCATCTGGAATATTCATATCACCCAAATCTACTCTTTGTATAGACTTTCTAAAACTCTTCTTAAAACTCCATTCTTTAGCATTTTTCCACACCAATGCACTTTCAGAAACTGTTTCGGTAGAATTATCGGAGAAAGTAAATGTCAACTTAATGGGAACAGGGAATTTTCCCTTTTTAGTAACGCTTAACGCAATATCTCCGCCTTTAATCACAACATTTTCCAACGCTAAATCGGCATAGCCAAATTCATAAAACCATGGATTCCAGAACCAGCCCCAATCTTGTCCTGTAACCGAGTTTAAGGTTAAAGCCAAATCTGTCGGAGTTGGGTGCTTGCTTTCCCATCGGTGCACATACTCCTGAATTACCTTTCGGAACATATCGGCGCCAAGCATGTCGTGCAACAAATAGAAGCCAATTGCCGAACGTCCATAGTTTTGCATAAAATAGGTGGCTCCATTAAGCTGCGTTGTTGGAACTGATAATGGTATATCAAAATTTGTCCCCATATTTCGTTGACTAAATGCGTTTATGTAATAATGGGGATTATTATTTCCATATTCAACCTCAATTTCCTTTGGAATGTAAGTTATCAACCCCTCATCAATCCAACCATACAGAATTTCGTTAGTTCCCACCATAAATGGGAAATAGCTATGGCTAACCTCATGCGAGGTCACAAAAACCTCAAAGTTTTTTACATCCGAGGGCTCGTCATTACACATCATAGGAAACTCCATGCCATCGTGTCCTTCCCAAACAGTATTGTGAGGGTAAGGGTAAGGAACACCAATTAAATCGGTAGATAGACGTTCAATTGTTCTGCGCACAATTTCGGCCACACCCTCTCCTGCTTTGGAATCTATTTTATATACATGATTTGCCATTGCCCTGCGCTTAGTTGCATGATCGACCATAACACTGGTTCCATCCCATATATAATGATTGCTTACCCCAAACGCAAAATCGGAAACATTATCGGCCTTAAAATGCCACTTGCTATTGGTTGCAGTACGTAACACCTTCGCATTTCGGTAATCATCAGGAGTGATTATCCCAATAACGCTATCGGACTTTTTTGCTGTTGCAATTCTGTTATTTATATCGTCGGTAAACAGTTCGTTTGAGTTTTGAAGTTCGCCAGTTGCCCAAGCAATGAATCCCTTTGGAAGCGATAATTCCACATCGAAATTGCCATACTCGTTATAAAATTCGTATAAGCCATTGTATGGCTCTCGACTCCAACCGTAAATATCGTCGTAAACTGCAACTTGCGGATACCAATACGCCACAAAATAAGAGGTTGAGTCATATCGCCCCATACGAATTAAGGTTTTATTGGGCAAATTTACCTTCCAGCTAACCTCCATTTTTAATCCAGATTTAGGGCTTAATTTCGATGGAATAGGAACAATCATATTTGTTTCCTGAGTCCTTAACTTACTTTTATCGATATCAATCCCATCAATTTTGACTTGATTGATCTCAACTCCTGAGTTTATATCACTGGGATCAATCTCTCCTTGACGCATGGCCTCTGGCTTATATATATTCTGGTATAATCGAACAATTAGAAATCCTAAGGTATCTGGACTATTATTTTGAAAAGACACAACCTCACTTCCATCCAAAACACCTGTTCTGGGATTGAAATTGGCCTTAATTGAGTAATCAACCCTATTCTGAAAATACGTTGGTCCAGATTTGCCATCCAAACTGCGGGTACCCCGCGCAATGGCTCGCTGAACGTTAACAGGTATAAGCAAATCTGTTTGCTGGGCAATTACACCAGTAGCAACTAATAGAAACATCAATCCGAGCAGGAATCTTTTTGTTCTCATGGCAATTTTGAATTAAATTTTCGAAAAGCATTTATAACGTTGGCTCAAATCGGAAATATCCAACGAAACCTACTATTAGAAAACTTTTACTATAAAAGGTTTAAGAGATGATTTTCGGATATTTACATTCACACTATTGCCTATGAACATCTATTGAAGATCAAAAAAACTAAATGATCTTCTTTCGCCTAAACCAAATATAGGTTATACCTGAAATTACAATCATTAAAACCAAAACCATAAAATAGCCATTATGCCATCTCAACTCAGGCATAAACTCGAAATTCATACCGTAAAGGCCTGCTATAAATGTAAGCGGTAAAAAGAATGCGGAAAAAATAGTGAGTAACTTCATAACATCGTTACTCTTTTTGGCTGTAATGGAAAGATAGGTATTCAGTATGGTGTTAGCATCTTCTATCACCTCATCGTAATGCAATACATAATTTAGAGTTGTTTCCTTTAGATCCTGAAGCTGCGAATTTAACTCGGGCTTTATCTCAAACTGATTCAATACATTCTGCGTTAACTGCAAAACCTTCTTAGCAATACGAGCCCTCGATTTTTGATAGTATAGAGACTCCTCCGAGATAGACTTTCCGTTCTTCAGGAAAATAATCTGCTCAAACTCGTCCATTTTGTCACTCTGTGCCTGTAACGGTTTTTCGAAGGTAAACAGCATATCATCCATGATGTCGAGCATTAACTCCTGGCTACAAAAATAACTCTGCTTACGATTACTCAGAAATTCAAATTTTGGTCGATGAATAGTTATTAGCCTTTCATCGTTAATGAAGAATGCTATTTTGCTGGAAATATCGCTTACTGTAGTAACATCGGCCAAATGATGAGCCGAATATGCCCTTAAAATGATAAATGTATAATTACTTATTCTTTCGATTTTAGGTAAATGCCCATGCTCAATACTATCTTCCAATAAATTGAAATCGATATTGAAGGGTTGGGTAACCTCCCTTAATTCCTCATGTGTCGATTTTTCGATATCGATCCACTCAAAATTTCCAAATTTTCTTACCGTTTTGCTCATATCTGCTTTAAAATACTTTTATCTTGCCATTTCCCTAATTTCATCGAAACCATCCATTACATTTTTAATCATCAACAACCGTTGATTTATATTTATCAATCGAGTTTTTAAATTCATATTTTTTACAATTGCTAATTCCTCATTTGTCAGTAAAGAATACTTTTTCATCACCTCTATTTTTGTTACCACAAACGATATTGCCTGAAGAATATTTTCGTACACAAAACTACTCTTGGTCTTTATCTCGTCACCCTTATTCGATGTTTTAATCAATTCCTGTCCCCTATTGCTGATTTTACCACGTTTCTTCAACTTTTCATATAACTCAATATTCTTATTTTCGTCGGATTTGTAGAAAACGCTCTCCAAAATATCGGTTTGCAATAACTTTAGAATTGTTTTTATCTGAAAATCGTTGGCTTTCGTATTACTAAATTTATCAAAATTAACAGTTTTCAGTACCTCAAGGTTATTCACAATCTCAATGTAAAGCAACCTAAGATAAACCGTAGTATCCTGCTTAATTCGTTGGTATTTTTCTATTTTTCCAATTACAGTTTCAATAAAATCCAAAGACTTTTTGCCAACATCTACACTTGCCTCTATTGTATCTATCATGGGATATTCGTTTTTAATAGTAAAAATAAAAGTACACAATAAAACTGTTAAATTTCAGTTAAGTACAAATAAATAATGCTAAATTGTTACAAATATTGATATTTTTATATTACAAACGTTACAATTATAACCAACACCCTAAAATCTATAACATGAATAAATCTAAAATTTTATGTTTATTGCTAGCGGCAACACTTGCAGCATGTTCAGGCAATAAGTATCAGAAAAAAAACGTGAAGGACAGCAATGGCTATTCCTATGAATCGATTAGTAACGACCCTGCCGATCTTCGAATTTACACTCTCGATAATGGGTTAAAAGTTTACCTTTCGCCCAATCACAACGAACCACGTGTAATGGGGGTTATCGGTGTTAGGGCTGGATCGACCAGCGAACCATTAGAAACCACCGGATTGGCCCATTACATGGAGCATATCATGTTCAAAGGAACTAGTTCATTCGGTACTACCAACTGGGAAAAGGAAAAACCTTTACTCGATTCAATCTCGAACCTATTCGAGGTTTACAGAAATGAAACCGATGAAGCAAAACGTAAGGCTATCTATGCCAACATAGACAAACTTTCTGTAGAAGCATCCACGTATGCAATTCCTAACGAATACGATAAAATGACCTCGGAAATTGGCGCCCGCTATACTAATGCTTTTACATCTTATGATCGTACTGCATACATCAACGATGTACCATCCAGTGAACTCAAAAAATGGATAAACCTTGAGTACAACCGCTTTGGCGATATCGCTTTAAGACTTTTCCATACCGAGCTTGAAACGGTTTACGAAGAATTCAACATGTACCAAGATAGGGATGAGATGAGAGCCGATGTTGCATTGCAAAGTTCACTGTTTCCGACAAATCCTCTTGGTCACGATGTAATTGGGTATCCATCGCATCTTAAAAATCCTTCGATGGTAAACATCTTAAAATTTAAGGATACCTGGTATGTTCCTAACAACATGGTTATTTGCCTTTCGGGTGATTTTAATTCGGAGCAAGTCATTAAGATGATTGACGAAACCTTCGGTAAAATGCAGTCGAAACCACTGCCAACTATTGATAAAATAGCAGAGAAACCAATTGAAAAACCAATTGAAAAGGAGGTATTTGGTCCCGATGCCGAAAGCCTTTCCATGGCTTACAGATGCGATAATAACACCCCTGAGGATAGAAAAATGTTTTATTTGCTTGGTAGAATTCTTTATAACGGAACTGCCGGATTAATTGATATTGATTTATTACAGGATCAGAAAGTGCTAGAGGCTTATGCATACTCAAATTTCATTAACGATTACGGCACCCTTACAATCTACGCAAAACCAAAAAATGACCAAACACTCGAGCAGGTAAAAGACGAAATTCTGATGGAGATTGATAAACTAAAAAAAGGAGATTTCCCAGACTGGATGCCTACTGCTATTGCAAATCAAAGTCGTCTTTCGTCACTTCGCGGACTTGAGCAAAACTGGCGAGTTTATAGCTACTTAAATGCATTTATTCAAAAGCGCGATTGGAGCGATATCCTATCTTTTCCCGATGAAGTTGAAAAGGTAACCAAGCAACAAATAGTTGACTATGCAAATAAATTATTAGGCAATAATTACGTTGCCGTTTACAAACGTAGAGGCGAAGCAAAGGATCTCGTTAAGGTAAATAAGCCTAAAATCACCCCAATTACAATTAACAGAACAGACCGAAGTAAATTCTACGAAGATTGGTTGAAGATTCCTGCAGACTCTGTTAAACCCGAATTTATTGATTATGCTAATGCATTTGAATCTATTCCTGTAAAAGAAGGCATCGATTTAAGCTATATCCAAAATAAGAAAAGTGAACTTTTCACCAATTACTACATTGTAGATTTTGGTAAAAACCATAACATCAAGGCACCTATTGCAATCAATTACTTACCATATATCGGAACAAAAAAACACTCTGCAGCCGATCTTAAACGCGAACTATTTCGCTATGGATTAAGCACCTATGTTTACAGTGGCAATAGAAGATCGTGGGTTTACATTTCGGGCTTAAATAGGAACCATGAAAAAGGTTTAGAATTGATGGAAGAAATTCTTAACGAGTCGGAACCCGATACCGCCGCATTCAGAAAATATGCCGAGCGTGTAATAAAAGACCGAAATGATGCAAAACTAAACCAGGATAGAATTCTTTGGGATGGAATGTGGAACTATGCAGTTTACGGAGCCAAATCGCCATTTAACGATATAGTTACAAACGATGAATTAAGGAACATAAACCCAAAAGAACTTACTGATCTAGCGCAGACTCTAACCTCTTATCCGCATAAGGTACTTTACTGTGGACCAAGCAATAAAGACAATGTAAAAGATGCTATTCTGAAATATCATAAAACGCCCGAAACTCTCACTGAAATCCCAGCAGAAAAGGATTATCCCGAACTCGACACAAAAGGGAAACAAGTTCTTCTTGTTGATTATGATATGTCGCAGGTAAATCTTATTCTCCTTTCAAAAGGTGTTCCTTTCTCCGAGGACGTTTACGTTAAATCGAATCTATTTAATCAATACTTTGGAAATTCAATGTCATCAATTGTATTCCAAGAAATTAGAGAAGCGCAGGGCATGTCGTACTCAGCATGGTTAGGCTATAACTCTCCTTCGAAGAAAGACAACTCATTCTACTTAACAGGATTCATAGGAACCCAGCCCGATAAGTTAGATGGAGCTTCAGCTACAATTGAACGGCTACTAAACAACATGGTTGAAAACGACAAATCCTTGGAAATATCGCGTAAAGCTATTATAAACACAATTGCGTCGGAACGAATCCAAAACGAACAACTATTCTTCAGCTGGTTGCGTTATAAAGATTTAGGGATTAACCACGATATTAGAAAGGATCTTTACGAAGCGGCTAAGAATGGGACAATGGATGATTTAAAAGCATTTTTCGACGGTTACATCAAAAGCAAACCATACACATATCTAATCATTGGAAACACAAAAGCCATCGATAAGAAAATCTTGAACAAGATGGGCGAGGTGAAAATGGTTAACTTAGAAGAACTCTTTGGTTACTAACAGTTATACACAAAAAACACCCTAATTGGGTGTTTTTTGTGCTATGATTTTTTGCTAACATCAATAACCCTTGTTTTTGATAAAGTATCGTGCCAACCTATTGCATTATCACCTAAAAATGAAAACGGTTCAAACGGTATAAAGCGGCAAACCGATCGTAACAATAGTCGACCATAACTTGGAGTATTGCCGTTCTCATCTACCACCTTTGTGCCTGTAATGTATTTGGCTACTGTTCTCCCTGCAATAAACTCAAATGTTGAGTAGTAAATCATGCCTGCAATATAGGCTATAATGTAATTAAATAATTTATTTCCCTCCGTAAATAAATACAATAACGATGGAGCAACGATAGACACTATAATTGCGAAAAAAAAGGCAAAAACAAAGGTGAAAATCCAGTAGCAAACCATGTCGATTAAATAATTAGCAAATCGCTTTCCAGAACTTGCAGTATTGAGAATCACATAATTTTTCTGCATATTTTCTTCCAACTGTTGCTTAAGAACTTCAACCTCGTCATAGCTCTTACAATGCTCATCAAAATCGGCAATCCTATCGGTAATGCTGCAAATAATGCCAATTTTAGGATCGAATTTCTGATTCTTACAAACCTTACAAAATGTCAACTGTTCGTCGCGTGTCATAGATATATTAGTTTTTTCTGTTGTTTATTCTATCAATTAAAAATCCTAATAAACTCCCAAGAATTATAGTAAAAGTCGATATTGGTATAAGCACCATTAAATCGTGCCATCCTACTATTATTGCACATGGCAATGCTACCAAAACTGCAACCAATAAGCCTTTTAATGCTGGATGCATTTTAAAATCAACCGCAGAAATAAGCAAGCCAACAGCAATCCATAAACTAAACGCCGACAAATTTGCGTCCCATGTTAGCCCCTGAATAACCATTGGAGTCACATCAATAAATCCTGCAATAGCACCAAGCGCTAAGCCAACTATATATTTCTTCATTCAAGTAATGATTAAAGGATTCGTTCACCTATTAAACTTTCTAGGTGTAAAACTAAGTAAAAAGTTTTAACTGCTCCACAAACCTCGATGAATTCTCAATATTCAAAAGTTTCTTTTTTGCATTGATTCCCCCGGCATATCCAATAAGTTCTCCGTTGCTCCCAATTATTCTATGGCACGGAACAACTATTGATATAGCATTTGCACCATTTGCAGCAGCAATTGCCCTAATGGCTCGTTCGTTTTTCATACGTTTCGACAACCCTAAGTACGTTTCTGTTTTTCCATATGGTATTTTAACAAGTTCGTCCCATACACTCCTTTGAAAAGGAGTCCCGACTAATATTAAAGGCAATTCAAAACTAGTCCGTTTCTTCAGAAAATAATCATTCAACTGCTTTTTAGCTTCAATAATCAATGAGGTTTCACCAATTTCATATTCAGCATCCAATCCTTCCTGAATTCTTTCATCGATAACATTCCTCATTTTACGGTAACGCCAATCGCAGAGGCAAAGTTGACCTTCATAATCGCCTAAAATCAACTCACCTAAGGCGGTTTCGAAATATTGAATAATTATAGCCATACCCTAAAATGTAACAAAACCTATAATTTATATTTTCCCATACTTCCGAAGAATACTCATGAACTCTTCATAATTTATCGGTTTCGAAATATGATCGTTACATCCCGCAAGTAAAGCCTTTTCACGATCACCCGATAATGCATACGCAGTTTGAGCAACAATTATCACCTTATCATTAAACTCTCTAATTTGCCTTGTAGCATCGTATCCATCCAATACTGGCATTTTAATATCCATCAAAATTAGATCAATGTTCATGTCCTCCTTACAGCGAGTCACTGCATCTTGCCCGTTTCTAACATGTGTTATGTTGAAATTATTCCTGCTCAACATTTGGGTAATTAACATATCTGAAGCATAATCGTCTTCAGCAATTAGCACATTCAATCTTTTCCCATTTTGAAGCGGTTGATTTTTTAATACGGATTCATCGATCTTAGGCCTTGCCTTTATTGTTGTATTAATTGGAATTGTAAAATAGAAAACAGATCCATCTGTAGCAGCACTTTCAACCCAAATTGTTCCACCAAGTTTTTCGACAAACGCTTTTGTTATTGACAAACCCAATCCGGCACCCTGAAAAGCACGAGTATCGGCAATATCCGCCTGAACAAAACGTTCAAAAATGGCACGCTGCCTATCATTTGGTATTCCAATTCCGGTATCTTTAACATAGAACTCTATAAAGGAATCAACTTTTCTAGATCCAAACTCAATGCTGCCCGAATCGGTAAACTTAACAGCATTTTTTATAAGATTCGTAAGTATTGCATAGAGTTTTTCTTTATCGGTATAAATTAAGCTATCGTTGACACGCACATTATTCACAACCTTTAATGATAAACCCTTCTTCTCTGCTTCGGGCTTAAAAAAATTATACAAATACGTCAACTGTTCATCGATATTCGTTTCAGTAATCGTAATTCGAATTAAACCCGATTCTATTTTGGCAATATCTATAATGTCGTTAATAATGCCTAGCATTCGGGCTCCGCTTTTTTCAATTATATCGATATACTCCTTTTGTTGCGAACCCGTTAACTGCGGCTGCTTAAGCAAACCAGCAAAGCCAAGTATTCCATTCATTGGAGTTCTAATCTCATGACTCATATTTGCAAGGAAAGCAGACTTAAGCCTATCGCTCTCTTCGGCTCGCTCCTTTGCTTTTATCAACTCCAGTTCTGTCTCTTTAATAGAGGTTATATCACGAATATTAACCACAACAGCATTGATAAGAGGATTGTCTAAAAAGTTTTGGCCTACAGCCTCGAACCATACGTAGCCTTTGGTTTTATGTGCATGGCGATATTGCACCCTAAAGGCTTCTTCCTTTTTATTTAAAACTTCATTCCAAACTCTTAATAATGAATCCCAATCGTCGGGATGAATTAATTTCTTTATAGGTCCCTTTAACTCTTCGATCGAAAAACCAGTGCTACGAACTGCTGCATCACTAATATAGAACTGCTCGCCATTTTGATTCATCAAAACAAATGTATCATTCGAGTTTCGAAGTATCAATCGTAACTTCTCTTCACTTTTTTCTACGGCAGACTTGGCTTCTATTAACTCTTTCTCAAACTGCTTAATCGAGGTAATATCTGAAAACACTGTAAGCATTGAAGGCTTACCTCCGTATTGAAATGGAAATGCGGTAACCAAAACATTTTTAGGCTCACCATCGAATCCCACAAATACCTCCTCTATTGTTTGCAATGGAGTATTATTCATAATGCCATGCCTAATTCGGCTTATTGCTATTTCACGATATTCGGGATGAACAAAATCAATTACGTTCATGCCCAGCAAATTATGATTGGGTTGGGCTTTAACGATGCTTCCTGCTGCTTTATTGGCAAAAACAATTACCCCACTTTGATGAATTATCACACCATCGGGAAGAATAGAAACCATCGCTCTATAGCGTTCCTCACTCTCCTCTGCCTTTTGCTTTGCCGCTATCAATTCTTGCTCTATTTCCTTTCTTCTTGTAATATCCTCCGATATACCCAATAAATACTTATTATTTCCTTGGCTATCTCTTATTGCTATCTTTTTTGTATACAAAGACTTAATCCCAAACTTAGTTGTAACTTTTTCTTCTTCAATAACTATAATATCGTTACGTTCAAAAACAGCTCTATCTTTTGATGTAAAAAAATCGGCCTGCTCCTTTGGAAAAAAATCATAGTCATTCTTTCCGATTATCTCCTCACGCTTTATTCCAAGCAATTCCTCTCCCGCCTTATTAATTTGGATAAAACTAAAATCATCTGCTTTTTTTATGAATATCATATTAGGGATATTCTCGAAAATATTAAACAAGAAGGTTTCATCCTCTTCAACCCGTCTCTTTGCTATATGTAATTGTTCATTGGTTTGTAGCAACTCCTCATTCAATGCAAGATACTCTTCGTTCTGTTTTTTTAGTGCCAACTCGTTTCGCTTTCTATCTGTAACATCCTCAATAATACCAACGCCTCCAATTACAACCTTGTCAATTGAAAAAATTGGAGCAAATGTAACCTGAACCGGTGTTACTTTATTTGCCGTAGTTGAATGATAATAGTCATCATAATACCCAATATTTCCTGCAAAGGATAAATGAAGTGCAGCCACCATATTCTTATCAGGTAATACATCCATATTTAATCCGATAAGTACATTTTTAGAAGAGCCTATTATTTCAACAAATTTATCATTACATGACAGAATCTCCCCTTTTGCATTATAATGCAAAATTCCAAGCGGAGCATTATCAAATATCAACCTGTATTTAGCTTCGCTCTCTTCCGCATTTTTCTTTGCTTCAATAAGATCGAACTCTACTCGTTTTCTCTCAGAAATATCGCGATTAACATATAAGATTCCGATTGGATTATGGTTTGCATCGTGCAGCACATTGGCATTGGATTCACAGTAAAAAGTACTACCATCCTTTCGAACCATTATATATTCTGCTGCTCCTGTCAAATTACCATTAAGCATCTCTGTAATAAAATGTGTAGCCTTTTCTCTATAATCTGGATCTACAAATTCTATCACATTTCTACCAATAATCTCATCCACGGAGTTGTACCTCCATAAAGTGACAATTTGCTGAGTTAAAAATTGAACAGTTCCATCCAGCGCAGAAATTACAATGCCATCGGGGGATGTTTCAATTATAGTCTTTAGTCTTAATTCATTTTCCTCAAGCACCCTTTCTATCTGTTTCAAATCTGTAATATCCATCATTGAGGAAATGCTCTTCTTGCTTTCGGGAACCACTCCTACACAATTTAGAATGTTGCGAATCTCCCCATTACGTCGTATAAAACGGAATTCATATTTTTGGGGAGCACTATTAGGTTCAATTCTACGAACTCTATGGTATTCCCTCATTCTATTTAAATCTTCAGGAACAACAAACTGAGTCCAACTCATTTTTCCCTCCATCTCCTCTCTAGAATATCCAGAAAGGCTTACCCATTCAGAATTAGCAAGTAAAACTGTTGTATCTTCATCAATAAGAACCATAGCCGTTCCTGTATTCTCAAAAACTGTACGATATAAATATTCCGACTCCTTCATCGCTAACTCAGTCTTTTTCCGTTCGCTTATATCTCTCCAAAATGATTGATATGTACCATTAGGCATTTTTCGGGATGTCATTTCAACTATTAGAGTAGTACCATCTTTCCTTATAATTTCCCTTTCAGCAGTTATAATCTCACCCTTATCAAGTAAATCGTACCTCAACGGTTTCATATTCAACTCCGACTGGGCAAACACATTCCTCATATTCATCGAAAGTAATTCCTCGTTGGAGTATCCTAGCATGAGTTCCGCTTTCTCATTCACAAGAATAAAGTTTCCTTTATTATCTCCATGGAAAAAAGCATCGGGTGCAAGGTCTAGCAACTCTCGGTAGTTTTCTTCACTATTTCTTAATGCAATTTCAAAAGTTTTTTGCTCCGTTATATCTTGTTGCATAAAAACATATCTCTCTTGATTTCCTCTATAATATTTTAAAGGAAACCCAATCATTCTCATCCAAACAGGGCTATCGGGGATTTTTGAATCAACTATATGAGCATTGTACTTCAAATCGGGGAAACGCACTGCAGTACCACTCCTTAATTGCTCAAAATAAGTATCGTATCCCAACTCTCTCATTTGAGAGTCGTTAAACACAGAATAATCAGACGGAGGTATACCTCCAAACATTTTAGTATGAGAGGCATTTACAGATAATGTATATCCATCATTGTCAACAATTTGAATGGCGATTGGATTATTCTCAATAATGTCTATTAATAATTTTTCAGTTTGATTCCGGTCAGCGACGGATTTGCCATATGAATGCTGTAAGGAATCATATTCCTCCTTTAGTTTTTTCAATTCCTCAAGAAGTTCCTCTCGAGTCTTTTCCGTCAAACTCATAGTATTCTCTATATGATAAACAAACCAATTTGCAAGCTAATGTTTTTTTCTACTATAAATCAATACAATTTAGTCAATATTTACAACATGCCTTACAGATTTAATGTTTAAACAAAAAAACTTAACTTTACACCTTTAATTGATTAAAGATGAGTAACCGTAGAGTTAGAGTACGATTTGCCCCTAGTCCAACAGGACCATTACATATTGGCGGAGTTAGAACTGCACTATTCAACTATTTCTTTGCCCGTAAGCACGGCGGTGATTTTATACTTCGTATTGAGGATACCGATTCACAACGCTTTGTCCCTGGCGCCGAAGATTATATCAACGAAAGTTTGCGTTGGTGTGGCATTACTATAGATGAAGGTGTTCGTGAAGGTGGGCCTCACGCTCCATACCGCCAGAGCGAGCGCAAAGCAATCTATAAGCAATATGCTGACAAGTTAGTGGAAAGCGGCAATGCATACATCGCTTTCGATGCTCCAGAAGTGCTTGATAAACTACGTACTGATGCCGAGGCAAAAGGCGAAGCATTTACCTACAACTTCGCAGTCCGCGAAAAGATGGAAACCTCGCTTGTGCTTTCTGCCAATGAGGTTAAGCAGCGAATTGAGCATGGCGATCAATGGGTTATTCGTTTCAAAATGCCAGAGAACGAAGAGGTTGTAATGCAGGATTTAATCCGCGGCGAGGTTCACATAAACACCTCAACCCTCGACGATAAGGTACTTTTCAAAAGCAGCGATATGCTTCCAACTTATCACCTAGCTAACGTTACTGATGATTTCCTAATGGAAATTTCGCACGTAATCCGTGGCGAGGAGTGGTTACCATCGTTACCATTGCACGTGCTACTATACCGTGCATTCGGATGGGAAGATAAAATGCCTCAGTTTGCACACCTACCTTTACTCCTAAAACCAACAGGGAACGGAAAACTTAGCAAGCGCGATGGCGATAAAATGGGATTCCCCGTATTTCCTCTTCTTTGGAAATCGGGCGAAGGTGAGATTTCAAGAGGTTACCGCGAGGATGGATACTTTCCCGAGGCATTTGTAAACCTACTTGCACTTTTAGGATGGAACCCCGGAACTGAACAGGAAATGTTCACAATGGATGAGTTAATCCAGCTATTCAGCATTGAGCGTGTAAACAAATCGGGAGCACGTTTCGATCCTGAAAAGGCAAAGTGGTTCAACCATCAGTATTTAATTCGCAAGAACGATAGGGAATTGGCTGAAATGTTCCAACCAATTCTTGATCAGTATAACTTCGATGTTCCTTTTGTAAAATTGGTTCGCATTGTTGGCCTAGTTAAGGAACGTTTGAACTTTGTTCACGAAATTTGGGAACAAACCAACTTCTTCTTTGAACGCCCCTTGGAGTACGATCAACAAACCGTGGCAAAATTCTGGAAAGAGGATACCGCTGGAATTATGAACGAGGTCGTAGAGGTTGTTGCTGGCATTGACAAATGGGATGTTCAAACCATTGAGCACTCAATCAAGGAATTCATCAACGCAAAAGGATACGGTATGGGTAAGGTGATGAATGCTTTAAGGCTTAGTCTGGTTGGCGCATCGAAAGGACCTAGTGTTGCAGATATTTGCGAAGTGCTAGGAAAAGAGGAAACTACTCAGCGATTTAAACAGGCTGTTGCAATACTCGGCAAGTAATTAAACTTTTTTTAACTTTTAGTGTTATTTTATTCATTACTTTAGTAGCGATGAAAAGAAACCAAAATATGGCTTGTTGTATCTGTTGTTGTCAAGAAAACACTTGGCCGCAAGGGATATTGCTATATTTAGGATGATACTTTAAGTAGATACTAATACAATCAAATATAACCCTTCCGGCATCCGGAGGGTTTTTTTATTTTATCAATTTTTAAAATTTAAACTTATGATTTTACAGAGAATTAAATTGTTACAGAAATACAATATCAAGGTTGAAGTTGAAAATTTTACACAACTTGTACTAATGCATCTTTTCCCTCAAATGCTAAACCGTAGAACATTTAAGGTTAGTTCCAATGAAGTTTATCGGAAACTCAGAAAATTGTTGAAAAATCAAATTAACAATGATTCGAGAGCAAGTTTTATTGCCAAACAGTTTACTACAGAGCTGCATTCACTCCAAAAGGAACTTATTGCCGATGCCCACTATATTGCCCAAAACGATCCTGCAGCAAGCGGAATTGATGAGGTGATTATTACATATCCCGGTTTTTCGGCAATCTGCATTTATCGATTGGCACACTCTCTTGCAAGTAAAAATGTTCCATTAATTCCAAGAATTATGACTGAGTGGGCTCATTCAACAACAGGAATCGATATCCATCCAAAAGCAACAATTGGAAAAGAGTTCTTTATCGATCACGGAACTGGGATTGTAATTGGAGAAACAGCCATTATTGGTAATAGGGTTAAAATATACCAAGGCGTTACCATTGGCGCGTTAAGCGTAAGCAAGGGTTTTGCTCAAACTAAACGTCATCCCACAATCGAGGATGATGTTGTAATCTATGCCGGTAGTACAATCCTTGGAGGTAATACAACAATTGGGCATAATAGCATTATTGGCGGTAACGTGTGGCTTACAAAGAGCGTTGAACCAAACTCATTGGTTTATCACGAAAGCAAAGTAATAGTTAGAGAACGAGAAACAGCAACAGAAAATAAATAAAGAAATGAAAGCACAGAATTTACTCAACACAGTTGGAGGGACACCTCATATCCGCTTAAATAAATTATTTTCAAGTAACGAGGTGTGGATTAAGGACGAACGCAGAAATCCGTCGGGAAGCATAAAGGATAGAGCCGCCTTGGCAATGATTGAAGACGCAGAACGAAACGGCATTCTTAACAATGAAAGTGTGATTGTGGAACCAACGTCGGGCAACACGGGCATTGGATTGGCAATGATTTCTGCAATAAAAGGGTATAGACTAATTTTAACTATGCCTGAGTCAATGTCCATTGAGCGCAGACGATTGCTCAGCGCCTATGGTGCAGAATTGATTCTAACACCAAAGACAGAAGGAATGAAAGGTGCCATTGCTAAAGCAGAGGAAATTATTCGCACGATACCAAACACCTGGATGCCAATGCAGTTCTCCAATATTGCCAACCCAGAGGCTCACTATACAAATACAGCAAAAGAGATAATTGCCGATTTTCCTAATGGAATAGATTACTTAGTTGCAGGAGTCGGAACGGGAGGTCATATATCTGGCGTTGGGAAAAAACTGAAAGAAACTTTTCCCTATATGAAAATTATTGCCGTTGAACCATTTGATTCTTCGGTAATCTCGGAAGGCAAATCGGGTTCTCACGCAATTCAGGGAATTGGTGCTGGCTTTGTCCCTTCAAATCTCAACAAAAGCATTATTGATTCGGTGATTACTGTAAAAGGAAACAACGCATACGAAATGGTTCGAACACTCGCTAAAACCGAAGGTTTTTTAGCGGGGATTTCAACTGGAGCAAATCTGGTTGCGGTAACAGCATTGCTTTCAGATATTGAATCGAACAAACGAATACTAACATTTGCTTATGATTCTGCGGAAAAGTATTTGAGCGTAGAAGGGCTATTTTAATGTTCTCAACTGGGGTTTGATTCCTTAGACCATTAAAAAGGGCTATATTTATGCTTTATTTTTTGCTATGTATTTTAGATACAACGAACCACTTTTTAGGCCACCCGCCGAGGCCTATTCGGCAATAATCCAAGCGACTCTTGGTTGTTCGTGGAACAGATGTGCCTTTTGCGAGATGTACTCCTCAAAGAAGTTTAAAGTTCGCAACATTGACGAACTTAAGCCTGAGATCGAGACTCTCTCAAGGATGTACTCCGATGCAAAAAAGGTATTTCTTGCCGATGGTAATGCATTTGTACTATCGGCAAATAAGTTGATACCAATACTAGAAGAAATCAACAAAAACTTTGGGCGAATTCAAAGGGTTTCGTCCTATGCAATGCCAAGGGATATCCTTAGCAAAAGCGATAACGAATTGAAATCGCTCAAAGAACTTGGGCTTAAACTTCTGTATGTTGGCATTGAAACTGGCGACGATGAGCTCTTGAAACTAATCGATAAAGGCGAAACATCGAGCTCTACTGTTGAAGGAATTCTGAAGGCACACAACGCTGGAATTGAAACATCCATAATGATTATCAATGGTCTTGGTGGCAAAAAATACAGCGAGCAGCACGCTGTACATTCTGCAAAAGTTATCAATCAAATTAACCCCAAGTTCCTTTCAACCCTAACGTTGAGTATGCCATATGGCGAAAACCATTTTAGAAGCAGATTTCAGGGAGAATACATTCCATTGACAATAGTTGAACTTTTTGAGGAGTTGAGAACATTTATTGGTCTAACGGATTTGAACAATGTGATTTATCGTAGCAATCACGTATCGAATAACCTAATTTTGAGTGGAACATTGTCGAAAGATAAGGACACTATTTTAGAGCAACTCGATAGAGCCATTGAAACTACACCCAGAGGAATTCATCCTTCATCTCCATCTATTCTATGATACATCAAATCCTAACAAAAAAGATAAATTGGTTACTTAAATATTCTCATTGGCAAATATTTCTGATGTAAATGTATTGATAAAAAATTGAATGTAACGAACAAATTCTTACATTTGCATGAGATCTTTTTGATTATAATCTTTGTATGATTTGGAGTTTAAATAATTTTTCTCTTCAGAATTTAAATTGCAACATATCTATAGATATAGTCCATTCATCGATTTATTTAATGTATTTGTAAAAAAATACATTAAAATTGCAACCTTATACAGAATTCAGGGTTTAAGGTGAATGTTGCTTTTCTGCGTTATTCAAATATATACATCTATAGAAAATATCATTTTATACTGATGTAAAACGTAGAGATATAAACATTGTTGGTGTTGAATTAATATTAAAGATTGATAATAAAACCATGAAAAACAGCAAAAAGGAATTGTTACGTGTTGGGGTTTTCTATGATGGCAATTATTTTTTACACGTTAGTAACTATTACAACTATTTTCATCCTCGAAAGAAACGGTTAAATATTGCTGGTTTACACGAGTTTATTAGAAATATGGTAGCTCGCGAGGAAGATACCGATGCTAATTACTGTCAAGTAATTGAAGCTCATTTTTTCCGCGGTAGAATAAGTGCACAAGAGGCGAGTCAGCGAGGTAATCAACTGTATAACGATAGGGTCTTCGATGACATATTAATGTCAGAAGGAGTTGTAACCCATTATCTTCCTATCCGTCCAAGAGGAGGAAGACGTGAAGACAAAGGAATTGATGTATGGTTAGCCCTAGAGGCCTTTGAACAAACATTTTACAAACGTTTTAATGTGCTGGTGCTAATTACCTCCGATGGCGATTATGTTCCATTAATCCGAAAAGTTAACTCTTTAGGAACAAAAGTAATGGTGCTATCTTGGGATTTTGACTACACCGATGATCAAGGTAGAGACGTTACAACCCGCACATCGCAAGAATTACTTCGCGAAGTAACTTACCCAATTGCAATGCACGACCTAATCAATTCTGGGTTAAAAAGTAACGATAAACTAACATCAAATCTCTTTACTGTTCAGGATTTTGGACAGCCTAGGCCAGAACCCTTAGAGGAAGAAATTTCCGGTGAGGTTAAGCAATCGAGAATTTTAAAAGTAAATAGCGGATATGGTTTCATTCAGTACCCACCAAATAATCTATTCTTCCATTATATTGATGTGGTTGATGGTGATTTTGATGAACTGATTGAAGGCGATATGGTTGAATTTACTATTACTAAAAACGATAAGGGTCAGGATGTTGCCAAAAATGTGAAAAAGATTCCCGATTACGATGTAAATGCATGGTAATTTGGGGATTTTCAAAATTATAAAAGGGCAGTCATTTTGACTACCCTTTCTTTTTTGCTATAAACCACATCCACCACAACACGATCCACATGGAGGCGTATGGTTCTGGAATTTATTTCCACTTTGTTTTGGAGCGTTATATTCATTGCACTCAGATCCACATTCTGAACAGTTCGCAACCAATTTGCTACACGGTCCAAATACAGAATCAATCCACTCAATTTTGCTCCCCTTGGATTCAAACTTATTGTTACATTTCTTACAATAGTATATTTCCATACAGTTATCCGTTAAAATGTAATAAGCACAAACTAATACTCCACTAAGTTTTTAATAATTACATCTTTGTGCGGATTGAAATATCCGAAATAAACATGCGGAAATTCTTGTCGAATCTGATCCATTACACTTTTAACTCCAATTGGCACACCAGAACCAGAATACTCAATTCGACTAAAAAGCCAATCGGGATCAATATTAAAATTACGCCACTGAATCATGCTAAGCTTCGTATCGGCAATCAACCTTCTTAAAGCATCAAGTTCCTCAACGGTATCTGTAACGCCAGGCATAACAAAATAGTTAATTGATGCCCAACGTTTATACTTACGGGCAACCCTTAACGATTCCCAAGCATCGGCCTGTTTAAACCCAACTGGTCGTATATACATGTCATACCACTTCTCCTGTGCCGAATTCATGCTCACCCGAATGCTATCGAGTCCTGCTTTAAACAATTCCTCCACCGCCTTAGGCTTACTACCATTGGTGTTTAAATTAATAATTCCCTTACTGGTTTTTGCACGAACAGCCTTAATTGCATCGCGTAATAGTTCCCATTGCATCAAAGGCTCTCCTTCGCATCCCTGTCCAAAACTCACAATGGCATTCGGGGCATTTTCCAAATGAGGAACTGTAAATTGCACGATCTCATCAACAGTTGGAATAAAATCTAGTCGATGCTGTGTCTCTGATATAGGTGATTCCTTTTTATCCTGCAAGGAAATACATCCAACACAACGAGCATTGCAACTTGGCGATGTTGGAACAGGCGCCTCCCATCTATCCATAACAAAATTTCGTGCCGCAGGACAAAAGTATGTAAATGCACAGTTATTTACGATATGATCGACCAATCTATTACTCTTATACTTCTTTAGAACTTCCTTGCCTCTCTTAATAATAACTTTCTGATCAAAGTGTTCGCAGTCTTGACGTATATCGGAATCTATTCTTACAGCTGGAACATAGAACTTCCCCTTATACCAACCAACCGCAGTATATGCATAAAGGGGTAATACTGGAGCATTAGGCCCTTTTCTCCATGCAGTAATTGAAAGTTGAGTATTAGCAGGCGCAATAAATGCAGAACATGCAAAACCTTTAGGTCTAACTTTAAGTTCACCCGTCTTTGTATATCCCAAAGTTTTCCGGCCAGGAAGTTCGAATAGATCGCTACCATCGGGTAATGGAATCATTTCGTCAAGATACAAAGGATAGTAACTTTGGCCAGAACGGCCAACTGCATAAAGTTGCGTATCTTCAAAAATATTACCACACCCGTCGCTGTAAACAGCATAGGGCTGAATTCTTTTTTGCATTAAATTTCAGATTAAAATCCATGTAAAGTTAGCAATATTTGAGTTTTTTACTTAATTATTGAACAATCATTGTTCTTTACCCATCGGCTAATAGTTTGGAAAAGTTCTTCGGGTTTTATTGGTTTGGTGAGATAATCGTTACAACCGCTAGATATAGCATCGACTTTGTCGTTCGACATAGCAAATGCTGTTTGTGCGAGGATTATTACTTTGGGGTTAAATTCTCTAATTCGACGAGTTATTTCAATCCCATTAATATCGGGCAAACGAATATCCATTAAAATCAAATCTATATCAGAGTTATCGAAAGCAATCTGAATTGCTCGCTCACCACTGCTTGCAAAAAACAACTGTTCGGCAATCGGATCAAGCAAATTCTGCAAATATATTTTTGACGATTTATCGTCCTCTACAATTAATATCTTCAACTTTTTCCCTTCAATCATTAAATCTGCAAGCGCTTCTTCTTCTCTCTGAATCTGATTTTCCTCTAACACATCAAATGGAAGTGTAAAGTAAAAAGTAGTTCCAACATCTTCTTCTGAATCAAAACCTATTTTCCCTTTGAGCAATTCTACATACGATTTTGTGATTGCAAGTCCCAATCCAGCCCCTTCATACGGGCGCGTTAAGGATATATCACCTTGTACAAATCTTTCAAAGATACGATTCTGCATTTTCGATGAAATTCCCATGCCTGTATCGGAAATGTAAAATTCAACAACATCTTGTCCAATAGAGAAACCATAATCTATTGTTCCTTTTGTTGTAAATTTAATCGCATTCTTAATTAAATTCGAAACAATTGAAACAAACTTTTGTCTATCAGTCATAAGAAAAAGATCGGGTATCTCTTTACCTCCCTGCAGCAACAAACATAATCCCTTTATTTCCGCTTCTCTTTTGAAAAAATTATACAGAGCCTTGAGTTCTGCAGAGGCATTAACCTGTGTATTTGTAACAGACAGCTGTCCTGCTTCTATTTTCGATATATCAATTAAATTATTAATCAAATCTAGCAACCGCTGTCCACTCTGCTTTATGATATCAACATAAGTTTCTTTTTCATCATCTGACAATATCGGTCTTTTAAGTAGTTCGGCAAATCCAATAATACCATTCATCGGAGTTCGGATTTCATGGCTCATATTTGCCAAGAATGCAGACTTTAGTCTATCGTTCTCTTCTGCTTTCTCTCGAGCTATAACTAACTCCTTATTTATTACTATAAAGCGCTCATTACTCTCTGTTAATTCTTTGTTCAAAGCAATATACTCTTCATTCTGTTTCTTGAGTTTTAAGTCTCTTTCGTGAAGAGCAATCTCATGTAACTTTCGTTCGGTAATATCTTCCTTTATAGCAATAAAGAATCGTATTTCACCTTTATCATTTCTGATTGGGGATATTAAAGCTGATTCCCAGTAAAGTTCCCCGCTTTTCTTCCTGTTAAGAATTTCACCCTTCCAGTCATTTCCACTAAGAATTGTGCTCCATAATTCCTTAAAAAATTCTTTTGAATGATTTCCTGAATTTACAATTCTGGGATTTTTTCCAATGGCTTCAGACGCGCTAAAACCAGTGACCTCTATAAATCGAGGATTTACATACTCTATGCGTCCTTTTATATCTGTTATTACCACTACAACAGGGCTTTGCTCTATTCCTTTGGTAAGTTTTTGAATTGTCTCCTCCGCCTTTTTCTTTTTTGTAACATCGGAAAAGATTGTGGCAAACTGTCCTTTCTTGGGACTAAACGCCCAAACCTCATAATATCTTCCTAGACCTTCTGCATAATTTTCATACCTTATTGGCTCTCCAGTAAGAGCAACCTTCCCGTATACATTTATCCAATACTGCTCTATATTTGGCATCAACATTCTCACAGAGTTTCCGACTACAACACTAGCCTTCATTCCTGTAAGCATCTCAAATGCATCATTAACATCCAAGAAACGATAATCAATAGGAGTTCCTGAATCATCAAGAACTATCTCGTGAAGCGCAAATGCTTGTGTCATATTATTGAATAGCACCCGATACTTTGCCTCGCTTTGCTTTAGCGACTCCTCGCTTAATTTTTGTTCAGTTATATCCTGGGTTACTCCAAAAATATAATCTAAGCCCTGAGGTTGCTTATAGTAATAGCCAAAAGAGTGCAGCCATCTTAACTCTCCCTCTTCGGTATATATACGAATTATATTATCGAACGGAACTTTTTGCTTAATAGAATTCAGCAAACTAATAGCACAAGGTCTTTTATCCGCAGGATGCATTATTCTCTCAACCTCATCAATTGTTCCATTAAAATCATGAATTGAATATCCAAATAAATCAGTCTGTCCTCCAAACCATTCTATTTTTTTAGCATTAATATTATACTGCCAATAGCCCATCTTCGCAACTTTTAACGCTAAGTTTAGTCTTGCTTCAGAATCCTTTAGATTCTGTTCTATAATTTTTCGTTCAGTAATATCAATGTGAGTCCCTACCAGCCGGGTTGCTTTCCCTAATTTATTCCGAGTTATACATCTTCCTCGTCCTAAAATCCAATGCCAATTCCCATTTTGAGTCCTCAACCGAAACTCCATTTCAAATTTATCAAACTCACCATTAATACATTTACCAATCAAATCGGTTGTGTATACATAATCATCTGGATGCAACAAATTCTTCCATGCGTTACCAGATGCAGGAAAACTATCCACCTCATAGCCAAGCATCGTATAGTAAGCTGGGCTAAAGTATGCTTTGTCAGTTTTAATATTCCAATCCCAAAGGCCATCATTGGTCGAGGCCACTATAAGTTTGAAACGCTCTTCTCCTTCTTTAATCTTACGAGCCGACTCGTATTCGTTTGTTTTATCACGAAATACCAATACAACGCCCTGTATTTCATCCTTATCGTTATAAATGGGAGCCGCAGTATTTGAAATAGGAATCTCAGAATTATCTCGATTAATTAAAAGTACTCTATCCGAAACGCCAACCAAATTATGTAAACGAATAACCGCATGAACCGGATCTTCAACTGCCATTCTCGAATCTTGACTTATAACCTTAAATATTGTATTGATAGGTTTGCCAAAAGCCTCACTTTCTCTGTACCCTGTAGCCTTAACTGCTTCAAAATTCATATTGGTAATTAAACCATTAATATCAGTTATAATTATACCATCGCCAATGCTGTAAAATATTGCTTGAAATTCCTTATAGTAAGTACTTAACTTGCGCTCTTTCGCTATAACCTTAAGAAACTCATTCTTGCGAATTGCATAGTAATATGATATAAAGGCGATAGACATCAAGGCTATTAACAATAACGGTATTAATATTATTGTTAGGATGCTAAAACCCATGTATTTATACAACTCTTTTTCTGCTAAAATTTTAACAAAACGCCAAGTTGTACCTGATATTTGTGATGTATATATAAATTGAGGGTTTCCAGTAGTTCCAGTCACTTCTACAAAATCGCCAATATGATATAATAAATTGATTAGTTGATCTGTAGATATATTTAATTTTTTACTATTACATGATATTCCCTTATTCCACCATATAGAGTTAAGAAAAACAATAGAATCTCCATTGTACATAACTATGTAGTTATTTTCTGTTTCAATTGGAGTTGGCCATTCCTCTATTATCGGAAATAAACTCTGGAAGGGATTCACCCTAAATAGTATAACTGCAAAAACGGAGTCAACCCTATTCACAACTGGAGCAATATAGTCAATATGCAATGTTTTATGAGTACTGCATTCGTAAAGATCAGTAAAACCTATAATTTTATCTTTTACAATACTCTCAATACGAGATTTAGTTGAGCTATCTAGTATTGTCAAAGAATCTCCTATTGAAATTAACACATCGCCATACCTATCAGCAATCAGAATTGAAGAATAGGTCTGATTTATATTAACAAGATTAAATCTTTTTATTATGTCATTTTTCAAATCAACCCTATTCTGATGTAATGCCCAGTCGTAAAGTGCACTACTCAGAAACGGACTCTGTGCAAACATCTGAGCATCAGCAAGCCTATCCTTGTGCCATTCTGCAAACTCTTTAACTTTGATGGCAGTTATAGTTTCAATAGTATTTTGAAGTTTACTTATCGCTCGTTTTCTCTCGTTATGATAAAAAGAAACCGTCCCTACCGCAATAAATAGTGATAATCCAAACCATGTAAAGAAAAATCTTTTCCTTAATGAAATATTTATTTTCTTCTTCAAGAATAGAACTTGCATAACTGTTGGTTTTAGAAGTTAAAGTTCTCACTCTGTTACAGAAAAGGCATTTAATTGTACTCGTAATGTAGAAAAACTAAATGGCTTACTAAGTACCATACTTGCACCAAATTCCCTAGCCATCATAAGTAAATCAGAAGCAGAAAAATACCCCCCCCCAGAAATTGCAATGATCTTTGTTGAAGGATGGGTTGCCTTTACATATTGTATAACCCCAAGTCCGTCCATCTCTGGCATAATAATATCGGTTATCATTATATCAAATGGGGTTAGGTTCTCGAGATTGAGCGCATCAGTCGGACTATTGGTTACAGTCACTTCATGGCCCTCCTCTTCTATCATTTCTTTTAGCGATAATGAATAATCAATGTCATCATCAACAATAAGTACTCGCATAACTATAATAGTTTATGTGATAAACAGTATTTCTCATATCATTAAAAACAGAACTATTTTGCATTTTTGTCAACTAATTTGTTCTGCAATTCTAAATTGTACAATCGTTGGACATATATTGCATTTTCAATCATCAAAAAATTAAGTGCTTTTGATACAATTTACATTAGGATTACAGAACAACTTTTTAATCAACTCCTTCTTTTACCCATCTAATAGCCTTTGCAATTGGATTTGGCTCGTTTGACGCATCAATATATTGTTCAGTTGCCAATATTCCAGACATTGAGGCAATAGCCTTAAATTGTCCACAGAGTTCCGCTGTACTCAATATAACCGCAGATCGATGCATTCCTTTATCTTTATAAAGTTTTTGTCCATTTCTCATAATGCTAGAGGCTTCGGCATCCAATGGTTTAAGATTTTTCATATCAACAATTACTCCGAATGAATTTGACGTTTCATTTGCCAATCGAAATCTTGATTCATCAAACCACTGCTTCATTTCTTGAGCATTAACAATTCCCGAAAAGGTTAAGACATAACCCGAAGTTTTTTTCTCAATTTTATACATAGCTGTGTTATTTAATAGTTAATAATTAAAAAAAAGAGATTTTTCTATTTATAATCATCATACTTACACGCTATTCTAAATATTATAAAACTTTTTTAGGAGCAACATAATATGGTTGTCCATAATATATTGCTCCATAAGTTTATTTTTAAATAAATCTAAAAGTCCTCATACTCTCCATCGACAACTGCAACCTTTCCATTCGAAGATCTATTCGATTGAAATTCATATTCGTTAGGCATAGAAAGACTTACTCCACTCCTAGCCTCACTCGAATTCTGAAGTTGCTGTTCAATATGCTTAATTTTTTCATGCTTCGTCCGCACTTCTCCTAATGATACATTCTGTTTTGTCGTTCTTCTAGAGTTTTTTCCATGGTCTAATTTAAAGAATGAAATACTCTCGGTTAAACGCTCTGCTTGGCTGTTCATTTCCTCGGAACTTGAAGCTAACTCCTCACTACTTGCTGCATTCTGTTGAACAACAACATTTAACTGCTGAATTGCGCTATTTATTTGCTCAGCACCCGATCGTTGCTCTAATGATGCTGCAGAGATCTCCTGTACCAACCTTGCCGTTTTCTCAATCTCTGGAACTATATCCGCCAACAACTTACCAGCATCCTCGGCCTCCTTTACTCCTAATTTTGTCAATCTGTCTATTTCATCTGCGGCAACTCTACTCCGTTCTGCGAGCTTCCGAACCTCAGCTGCAACAACTGCAAATCCTCTTCCATGCTCACCAGCTCTTGCAGCCTCAACGGCAGCATTGAGAGCAAGTATATTAGTTTGAAAAGCTATATCACCAATAATCTTAACCTTTTCGGCAATTTGCTTCATACTTTCCATTGCCTTTACGGTAACAATACTCCCCCTCTTAATTCCTTCGGCACCGATTATGGCTATCTTTTCGGCTTGCTGTGAATTATCGGTATTTTGCTGAATATTGGCAACCATTTGTTCCATTGAACTAGATACTTCTTCCGCTGAAGATGCTTGTTCATTTGAACCCTGGGACATTTGCTGCGATGATGAGCTAATTTGTATGCTTGCAGAAAGAATATTATCTGCACCATTCATAACAACTGTAGATACTTCTCGAAGTTTTATCGCCATATTCTGCAATGAAGTAGCCAGAATACCAACCTCATCTTTCTGTTCAACATCAATGATTGCCATTAAATCTCCTTTCGATAATCTCTCGGAAAATACTACTCCTTTTGCCAATGGAATTGTAATTCCTCGAGAAATAACAACCCCTATAAAAAGAGCAAAAACAACAGCAACAACAACGATAATCGACATAACTAAACTTGCCCTGTTTGAGATTGATGTATTATTTTCGGCTGTTTGTTTTGCCTGCAGAATGTTAGTCTCTACCAATTCTTTCATTGCATTATCAATATCAACAGCAGCCTTATACCATGCATCGCTTTTCATTAATGCAACGGCTTTCTCTTGCTCATTCCCCATGACATACTTTTCCGTCTCGGGCATAAACGACAAATAGTAATCGAGTATCTTTAACGTATTGTTGGATTGTTCGATATCCTTTTCATTGAGCAATTTTGATTGATACTTTTGCATATCACTATCAAACTTTGCTTTTAACGAATTAATGTTTTCAAGCTTTTTTCTTTTATCGATTTCATCCTGAGCATAAACAAAATCGCGGAGATTTACCCTAATTTGTTGAAATGAAGAAGTTAAATTAGTAACATAACCCAAAGGAACTGTCATATGCTCATAAAGTTTGGTATCGGCATTATCAACTTCCTTTATTTTTGATATACCCATTACTCCTACAACAGCACATAGCACTGCAACTATTACGTAACTTGTAACAAGTTTTTTCCCAATTTTGATATCTTTAAGTTTCATAGATTTAATAATTAAAAGTTAACTAAACATGTTCTGTTTAAAGCAAAACAGAATTACATAACATCAAGTGACTTTGCATGAATACCTGAAATTTCAGCCATTTCGAGAGTTGTAAATAGATTAATAATATCTACAATCATTATCATACGCTCATCAACCTTTGTAATACCTTTAATCATTGAAGATTTAAACATTTCTCCAATCATTGGTGGTGATTCAATTTGAGAATCATCTATCAGTAATACCTCACTAACCTCATCTACTAATAATCCAACATGATCAATATCTTCGTTCAGTTTAATATCCATCACTATAATGCAGGTTTTCTTGGTATTCTCGATTTCTTGCAATCCAAATTTTACGCGGGAGTCAATTACTGGAAGAATCATTCCTCGTAGATTGATAATTCCTTTCATGTAGGACGGAGTGTTTGGCACTTTAGTAATTCTCGGCAATTCAATTATATTCAGAACTACACTCACATGCGTTGCAAACATCTCATCGCCTATTCTAAAGGTTAAGTATGAGATTATTTTTTCGTCAGTTTCTCGTTCCATAAACTTAAATTTTTATTTTGAAAAGAATTCGAATTCTTGCACCGGCTGCATTTATAGTAAAATTACAATGGGTCTTAAAGTTATTCTAGAGTATTAGTACTTGTTTTAAACAATCAGGTAAAAACACGTCTCGCAAATCAGCATATTGCATTGATTGTTAACGAAATAACAACATAAAAAATTCAAATTAGGGTGTTGTTACTTTTTGCACAGACGGGGTGTTGAGTATTTTCCGAAAATCAGTCGTTTGAACCAACTTCGAGCATTACAAAAGAATAGATTATATCTACCACATATTTTTGTACAAAAGCAATTGTTGCATTAATGAACAACTGTAAAAATACTCGCACCCTAAATTGTAAAACAGAATACGATTGCTCATAAAAAAAGCGGCACTGGAATACCAATGCCGCTTAATTAGGACTAGTCAAGACCTAACTAAAAGTCTTCGTATTCGTCATTTCCATTTCTCCTAACATAAACCTGATTGTCCTCCATATTAGAAACAATATCAGCACTGTTTGTCATCGCTAATTTAACCCCTTTTTCATTTCCACGATTTCCATTAACACTTTGCTTTTCTAAACTTGCTATCTTAACATACTTACTATCATCACTATGTTTTCTTACTCTTTTCACCTTTGTTATTGTACTATCTACCTTAAAGAAGGATACGCTCTCGGTAAGTTGTTCGGCCTGACTACTCATTTCCTCAGAACTCGAAGCCAGTTCTTCACTACTTGCAGCATTCTGCTGAACAACTATATTCAACTGCTGAATAGCATTGTTTACCTGCTCTGCCCCAGAGCGCTGCTCAATTGAAGCTGCCGCAATTTCCTGAACTAACCGAGCTGTTTTTTCAATCTCGGGTACAATCTCGAATAATAGACGTCCTGCATCTTCGGCTTCTTTCACACCATTCATAGTCAGCCTATCAATTTCATCTGCAGCAACTCGACTTCGTTCTGCTAACTTGCGCACTTCGGCAGCAACAACAGCAAAACCTTTTCCATGCTCGCCCGCTCGTGCTGCTTCAACAGCAGCATTAAGCGCTAATATGTTAGTTTGAAAAGCAATATCTCCAATAATTTTAACCTTTTCGGCGATTTGTTTCATACTATCAGCAGCCTTCTCCGTAGCCTGACTCCCTCGTTTTATTCCATCAGCTCCTTGTGTCGCAATTTTCTCGGCCTGCTGTGAGTTATCCGTATTTTGTTGAATATTGGCAACCATTTGTTCCATTGAACTAGACACCTCCTCGGTTGAGGATGCTTGCTCATTAGATCCTTGAGACATTTCCTGCGATGATGAACTTATTTGTGTACTTGCCGACAAGATATTATTTGCACCAACCTGAATTGTTGTTACTATCTCGCGAAGTTTTTCGACCATACCCTGTAATGCACGGGATAATTGTCCTATCTCATCTTCTCGCCTTAAGAATCCAGAATCAACATCAAGCATCAAATTTCCATTTGAAATAACCTCTGCAAAACCTACACTCTTTTTAATTCCTCCTGTAATTATCCTAGAAATAACAAGGCCGAGTATTATAGCCAAAATTGTACCTATTAAAATACCAGATATTATCAGTATTCTACTCGATAACACGGTTCCTTCGCCCTTCTGAACATCCTCCGCTACCGCTTTCGTATTATAATCTAGAATCTTTTTCAACTCGCCTAATGCTTTTACCTGAGCATCGCGAGCAACAATTAAATTCTGTTTTTCTGCTTCATTCGACAAACTTTCTATTCTTTCAGCCTCATTAATTGCAACCTGAAAATATTGAAATACTTTTTCTGCTTCAGGAACCATCTGTGTTTCATAAATATTCCAAGCCTTAGAATTCTGCCCTCTGCTTACAGCATTCTTTATTTCATGAACCGCCTCATGAAATAAAGAATGGTGCTGACGCATTTCGTTAAAAGCACTATTAATTGATGAATTTGAAGTGCTAAAAGTCGGTAACCAATGCCCTAAATTGCAAGCAGTAGGATCGTCGCCCCCATCTATTGTATGTCCATATCTTATAGCATTTACTGCTTTAAGTTGCAACTGGTAATGATCTCCCTCAAATCTTTCGAGATTTTTAAGAAGTTCAACGGGATTATTGATACCAATGTTATCAATATCTTTCATCAGTTTCTCAAAATTGTCATTAGTCTTTTCCCAGTTATTAAACTCCTCGGTAAAAGAATTCCACAAAACATTTTCATCAATCGATTTATCAAGTTTTCCATACTCATCAATCGCTTGAGAATAAAGCACCTTTGCCGCATCTGCATTTTTATACTGCCGCTGCTTATCTTCTTCAGATAAACCAGGAATTAGTAATGTTCTGTGAGCTACTCTTAACTTCTCAAATGCAGCCTCCATTTCCTTTAACTTATCAACACTAGGCAGCCGAACTTCCGCTACCGTTACAAATGATTTAGATACACTTCCTGTGCTTATTAGACCAATTAATCCAACCAATAAAGCAATAATAGCCACTAGTCCAAAGCCAAAAAGAATCTTTGTTCCAATTTTTAGATCGTTAATTCTCATAGCCGTAGTTATTAAATTAGTACATAATATTTAACATCACTTAATTTTTTCGCGTTTATCAATATTTATTTCGGAAACATCGTTTAAACCAGAATCAGAAAAGAGGCTTATTGCATTCATTATCAGACTATCGCCTATTTTAACAATTCCTATTATCATTGATGTTCTAAAACTTCAAAGCAACAGAGGGGGGTGAATTTTATTCTCGTCTATTAAAAGAACTTCACAAACTTCTTCAACCAATAATCTTACACAAATCACATTGTCAAGCAACTTAAATTGTGGTGAATTAGGCGTTTTAATAATTTTAGAATGGAAAATGCCTCATCACCTATTTACCTGTTAAATAAGAGATTATATTATCGTCTCGTTCCCACCATTCCTATGGTTTTTGAAATGACAACTACTCAAAAAATCATCCTAATACACTAATATAAAATTATATCTGAGTAAATGTATATTCTAGAGTAACAGCACTCCATTTTTAAATTCAGGTAAAATCACTTAATTCGAAAATAGTGACAACGTGCTAATTTTCTGCATTTTACATAAAATCAATGCTAAAAAATGGATAAAAGACAAATATAAATATTAGGGTTTCCCGAAATTGTTTATTGGAAATTCAAGTGATGGATAGGTAATAATGCGGTGGTTGAACTAAAAAAATATAAATTTCTAACTATATCTACATGGCATTTACAGGCAGCAATCTTTCCACCTTATTAATTAAATCAATTGCATTAAAAGGTTTTATAAGATAATCGCTAGCACCTAATTCCATAGCCTTTTCTATACTTGTATAATCTGTTCGGGCTGTTACAATAAGAATAGGATAATTGTTTCCAGTTTTAATTTGTTCAAGCAATGTGAAACCATCCATCACTGGCATCATAATATCGAGAATCAATAAATCAGGAGGATCATTTTTCAAAGTTGGCAAAACATCCTTTCCATTATAAAAAAACTTAAGATCGTAGCCATAATCCACGAGAATGGTTTGTATTAAAAGCTGAATAATATAAGAGTCTTCAACAATGACTATTTTCTTCTTATTCATCTAAAAAAAATTAACGCCCAAATGTAAAAACCATTTCACAATCCTCATAGAGTATAAATACTTAATTTTAAATTTTGATAATTTTATTTTTAACAGCCCACATTGCCAATGCTACAGCACTATTTGTCCCTGTTTTATCGAATAATCGGGCTCGATGTCCCTCTATAGTACGCTCGCTTAAAAATAACTTTGCCGCAATTTGTGCATTAGAGAGCCCTTGGCATATTAAAGTCAGAATCTCGATCTCCCTAACTGTAAGCTTTACTTGTCCTATTTTCTTTGAAAAATCATGGTTATCGTCGCTTTCGGCCATATCTATTGAACAACTGGAAACAATCCTCTTCTCACCTTTAAAAATTACATTAGATCCTTTGAAACACAAATCTACAAGATTGTTATTCTTATGAATAGCCTTAAATATAACCTTAAAGTCTTTTACTGCCCCATGCTCACACCTCGAAATATTATCAACTACGGTACAAATATCATCCTTGTGCACAAAGTTGATTAAATTATTACCAATGAGTTCTTCCTGAAAATATCCAAGCATCTCGGCAAAATGTTTATTGACATGCTCAATTACTTGTCCATTCAAAATAACGGTGCCACTGAAAGTATTATTGAGTAAAGCATCAAACTTTTCATCGTTTACTTCAATTATTTTTTTTCGATTTTCTATTCTATTTCTAAGAATATTAACCAAATCGCTAAATTCAAATGGTTTAGGAATATAATCGTCGGCGCCAAGATGCAAACCCAGTAAAATATCCTCTTTGGTTGCTTTTGCTGAAAGAAATATAAACGGAATAACAGATGTTGTATTGATTTGATGAAGCATATTAAACACCTCATACCCAGTTATGCCTGGCATTGTAATATCGCAAACAATAACATCGGGTCGATACTGAATGGCTTTTTGAATACCCTGCGATCCATTTTCTGCAAGAATAACCTCAAAACCTTCTTTACCGAGGAACTCCGATATTGTTTCCTTCAGATCAAAATCATCCTCAACCAACAGTACTGTGTTTCGCTTCTCTTCCATCCTTCTAAATTAATAAAAAAATGAACATTGTCAATATTATTAATGTTCATGATAAAGACTTCCTTACATAGGAATTGCAATAGTAACTTTTGTTCCTGATCCTTCAATACTTTTTATTTCAATCTTCCCGTTATGCAAATCGACACACCGTTTTACAATACTCAATCCAAGACCACTTCCACTTATGTTGCTAATATTTGATGCTCTAAAGTATGGATCGAATAAAAATCGCTGTTCATCTTTAGGAATACCAATTCCTTTATCGTTAACAAATACTTTTAGCATGTTCGGGAACATCTTGATGGAAAACTTCACCTCGCTCTTATTTGGGCTAAACTTAATAGCATTATTCAAGATGTTGTCGATAATATGAATAACCAGTGTTTTGTCAACCAACAATTCACGACCCTCTCCTTTCCTTATATTGATAATTACATTGGGTTGGAATAAATAATCGATTTGCTCTACAATGCTATCAATTAGTTTCAACGAATTAATGCTTTCCGGATTAAACTTTAAGCGCCCGCTTTGCTCCTTGCTAACTAACGAAACCTCGTTTATTAAAGCCGTTAAACGTTTTGTTGCATTATTGAGCCTTGATAAATTCTTTGCAGCACTACCAATCTGGCCATCGGAAAGATACTTTTCGAGAAGTTGAATGTTGAGTGAAATATTTGTTAAAGGCGTTCTAAAATCATGCGACACAGCCGAAATAAAGTGTGTTTTCTGTCGATGCAACTCTTGCTCTTTCTGCAAAGCCATAGAAATTTCATCCTGCGCTTTAATTTTCTCAGTAATATCGTGTGCATTGATAAGAATTCCTCCTATTTCGGGAGTATCTGTCATATTCGAAGCTATCAGATTCAAGGTTCTGTATGTTCCATTTTTGTGTTTAAAAACAATATCGGTATGCAAATATTCTGTACCCGACTCTTTTACTGTACTCAGGAAACTCAAAAATTTCTCTATATCTGAATCCAGTATTATCCTTGTGATATTTTTAATACGAACCCGACTACTATACCCCAAAACATTAGTAATTGAAGAACTAACATACTGACAATTGCCATAATCATCTACTATTGTTATTAAATCGTTGGAGTTTGAAATAAGGGTTCTAAATCGATTCTCGTTCTGAGCCAGAAGTTCTACTATTTTCTTCCGCTCCGTAATATCAACAATAACGCCCTCATAATAATTCTTACTAGGGAAAAGGCGAGAGTAGTTTGCTACCCAGATTTCCTTACCATTAACCCTCTTTATGGGCATTTCGAAAATAGCCGAGTTTTTATCATAAAGTTTATTGATAAAATCGGTGAATGTTTTTTTATTTACAACTAACTCCTTTATTGGAAAACAAGAAGCCTTATCGGGTCCCGAAAATCCAACAAGTTCGGCAAAATGATGATTGCATTCAATAATGTGCCCAGTTGTTAACGATACTCTATAGAAACCAGCCAGCGCATTATCGAACATGCTCCTGTAACGCTCCTCGCTATCGTTAAGCATTTCCTGAAGTTTAATAAAAACGGTTCTATCATCGAAATTGATAATCAAATGATCCTCCTTCTTAATTTCGAATTTAGAAACAGAAAGAAAGCCTTTCCTTGTACCTCTAACTTTAGAGTTAATTTCGAAAATATCCTTGGTGACATTTCCAGTGTCCCACAAACTATTCACAATTTGCCTGAAAGCCTCTTTATCATTAATTAAATCAAGTGAAAATATGGATTTATCAATTAACTCATTCTCATTAAGGCCAACGCCCCGTAAAAATCGATCGTTCACCTCAACAAAAGCACCATCGCTCATCCTACATATTCCCATCCAACTTGGATTCAACTTAAATGCCAAGGAAAATTTTTGCTGCGATTCTTTCAGCTCATTCTGAATTTGCCTGTAAGCAGTCATATCCTGAAATGTTGCCAAAAAGTATTTTCTGTTGGACATTTGGATTATTTCTCCCCAAAATAATCCAAACTGCAAATTACCCAATGAGTCCCTAAATACATGATCATTGCGATACACCTTTTGATGCTTAATGGCCTCTTCGCAAAGCGTAATAATTTCAAGTGGAGAAGATAAGCAACTTACATCGTACAACGATTTTCCCACTATATCGTCGTAAGTATATCCTAAACCATTAAGAAATGCCTTGTTTACATCTATAATTTTACCCTCCTCAAAAGAATAAAGCAACATCCAAAGTGGATTTAACTGAAACAGTTTAAAGAATAAATTATCTGCTACGCTAACACTACTATAATCTTTTTCTGCTATATTCTCTTCCGAATTGTCTGGCAATTTACTTCTGACTACTTGCAACTTATAATCTAAAGTATTAAGCATTTGAAAAAGAATGTATCGCCCACTTGCATTCTCAAGAAAACTTGCCTGAAATAAATAATACATTCGATTCTCTTCTGGGTACTTTAAACCTACAACATACTTTCCTCCATCTATAAAGAAGTTCTGCGAGAAAGCATCCCAATCATCAATATGCATAAAACATAACAAACTATCAAACAAAAAATGTTTTGCTTTAATATCCTCAAGATCTAACAAATCCAAAAAACTAGTATTCCAACTATAAATTTTTTTTGTATTAAGATCTACTGTAAATAAAGGTGTCGTGAATATCTGAAAATCATCACTAATCATTTCAATGCATTTTTTCTAATAAATAATTTTAAATGACTTATAACCAAGCCATACCAATTTAAGAAAAAAAAAGATACAGTCAATAATTATTGACTGTATTTAACTTTGTTACACATTCATTGATTGTCAGCATTGTATTTGCGCACATTCTGTAGGACTTGTTTCGAGCTCAACCGTCGCATGCTGAATGTTATTAGCCTCTAAAAACTTCCTAACTTTTTGTTTTATGTTCAATTGTTCCGATAAATTGCATGATGAATCTACGACAATATGCGCTGTAAATGCATTTTGGGTAGTGCTAAGTGCCCAAACATGTATATGATGAATAGATTTTACACCATTGATCTCCATTATCTCCGCTGATACGAAGTCTAAATCAACGCCATGAGGAACTCCATCGAGAGTTAGATACAAACTCTCCTTAAACAATTGCCATGTAGAGTAAAATATCACGATAACAATAATAAAACTCATAAGAACATCAATCCAGTATACGCTAAAGAGCGTGATAAAAATCCCAGAAACAACGACACCAAAAGAAACTGCAGCATCGGCCAGTAAATGTAAATAAGCTCCCTTTACATTCAAATCGTGCTCCTTGTCCCTAAAAAAAAGAAACGCAGATACAGTATTAACAACAATTCCAATCCCAGCAACAACAGATACTGCCACTCCATCAATATTAACTGGACGCATAATTCGCCCAATGCTCTCCCACAAAATTCCGCCAATAGCTACAAAAAGAATTACTGAATTGATGAGGGATACCAGTATTGTCGATTTTTTATAGCCATAAGTAAACCTCTCGTTCGATTTAATTTTTGAAAGACGGAATGCCAACATGGCAAGCCCCAACGCTGCAACATCGCTTAAATTATGACCTGCATCGGATATTAAAGAAAGTGAGTTGTAGTATATGCCAGCAAAGACCTCAACTACAACATAAATTGTATTAATGGCAATTCCTACAATAAATGCCCTATTGAGAGACTGCGAACTATGATCTGATATGTGATTCTCCATTTATCCTAATTTTAAACAAATAACAAACAAAATCAATTTAAGTTTTTTTAAGAAATACTTCGCCGCAAAATAATTGCTATCCTCAAAAATTTATTACCTTCACAGAAACAATCCTAATATCAATGGAAATATTAAGTTTTAATTCGTGGTGGGAAGGTTTATCAACCATATCGAAAGTATACTGGATGATTGCAATCCCTGCCTCCGCAATTTTTCTCATTCAGATTGCAATGACCTTTATTGGCGCTGATTCTGACTCTGGGGACTTTGATGCAACTGGAGATGCTGATGCTAGCATCGACTCCGATCATGGAATTGGATTCCAATTAATTAGTCTAAAGAACTTGATAGGATTCTTCACCATCTTTGGTTGGAGCGGTATTGCCTGTTTAGATTCGGGTCTATCAGTTACGTTAACAATTGTAATCTCTCTGTTCTGTGGTTTATTAATGATGGTTATAATGGCCTCTATTTTCTACTTTATGGGAAAATTGGTAGAATCTGGAAATGTTGTGATGGAATCGGCCATTGGAAAAAACGGTACAGTTTATTTAATTATCCCAGCCAATCGGAAGGCTGCCGGGAAAATTCAGATTCAACACCAAGGCTATCGAACAATCGATGCTATGACGGATGATACCGAAGATATCCCAAATGGCACTATTGTACAGGTTACAGCCGTAATCAGCGATGATTTGCTATTAGTAAAAAAGATGTAACAATCAAAAATCCTAAAAATATCTAAAAATGAGTCAATTTGTTGTATTTGCAATTGTAATCGGGATAATATTCATATTTATCCTAATTGTATCGCTATTTAAACGCTACAAACGTTGTCCTTCGGATAGAGTTCTTGTTGTTTTTGGTAAAGTTGGAAAAGGAAAAACTGCCGAAGCTCGCTCTGCAAAATGTATTCATGGTGGTGCTGCTTTTATTTGGCCTGTTATTCAGGACTACTCTTTTCTTAACCTTACACCTCTTTCCATTGAAATTAATCTAACCAACGCTCTTTCGCAGCAAAACATCCGTGTTGATGTTCCATCGAGGTTTACCGTAGGTATCTCAACAGAACCAGGTGTAATGGACAATGCTGCTGAGCGTTTACTAGGTTTAAGTCAAGAGGATATCAGCAATCTTGCTAAGGATATCATTTTTGGTCAACTTCGTTTGGTTGTAGCAACTATGGATATTGAGGAAATCAACAGCAATCGCGATAAATTTCTTGCTGCGGTTTCGTCGAACGTAGAAGCAGAATTGAAGAAGATTGGTTTGAAACTAATCAACGTAAATGTAACCGATATTAACGACGAATCGGGCTACATAGTGGCATTAGGTAAAGAAGCCGCAGCAAAGGCAATTAACGATGCAAAAAAGAGCGTTGCCGAAAAGAACCGAGACGGTTCTATTGGTGAAGCAAATGCGCTCCGCGACCAGCGTGTTCAAGTTGCTTCGGCCGATGCAACTGCCGTTGAAGGTGAGAACACAGCTAAAATCACCATAGCTAATTCAAACGCTGTTCGTAGAGAAAAAGAAGCAGAAGCAGAAAGAATTGCAATTGCAGCAGAAAAGGTTAACCAAGCAAAAGCTCTAGAAGAGGCTTACGCCGCAGAACGCGAGGCTGAGTTGGCTCGTGCAAACCGTCAGGAAGCAACACAAAAGGCCGATATCGTGGTACCAGCACAAATCAATAAGGAAAAGATTGAGATTGATGCTGAGGCTATGGCCGAACAAATTCGCCGTCATGCAAAAGGAGAAGCCGATGCTATCTACATGAAAATGCAGGCCGAGGCAAAAGGTATATTCGAGATTCTAAGTAAACAAGCCGAAGGTTTCGAAAAACTAAGTAAGGCTGCGGGAAATTCTCAGGATGCAGTAATGATGATGATAGCCGACAAACTTCCAGAATTGGTTAAAACACAGGTTGAAGCCATTAAGAATCTTAAGATTGATAAGATTACTGTTTGGGACAATATGGGCTCAGGTAAAGATGGAAAATCTCCAACCTCAGCCAATTTCCTTTCTGGAATGCTTGGTTCAATCCCTCCGTTCGAGGAACTTTTCAAAATGGCCGGAATGGAATTGCCGAGTTATCTGAAAGGCAAAAGTGTTGAGCAAAGCCAAAAGGACGAAATTACAGACGCCGAAGAGGTGAAGTAACAAAAAATAAAAAGAGAGGAAATCTAAAAGTTTCCTCTCTTTCATTTTGTTCAATCTATAGAATTAATTTACAGGAAACTTACTTGTGGTTTTATTAGCAATTTTTACCAGAGTAAGCATAACTGGAACTTCAACCAAAACCCCAACAACAGTCGCAAGTGTTGCGCCTGAATTCAGCCCAAAAAGAACAATTGCTACAGCAACAGCCAACTCAAAAAAATTACTAGCCCCAATCATCGATGCAGGAGCCGCAATGCTATGAGGTAATTTCCAGAAGTAAGCCCATCCATACGCAATTCCAAATATTAGAAATGTTTGAATTATTAATGGAACTGCAATTAAAAGAATGCCCAAAGGATTTTCAACAATAACATCTCCCTGAAACGAAAAAATAATTATCAACGTTAGAAGCAACCCAACAATTGTAGTTCCAGTAAATCTCTTCAAAAATACTTGCTCAAAGAATTCTTGGCCTTTATGTCTTATAACAAAACGTCGAGTAAATGCTGCCGCTACAAGGGGGATAACCACAAATAACACAACAGACATCATCAGCGTATTCCAAGGAATTGTGATTCCGCCGATTCCAAGCAAAAAAGTAACAATAGGAATAAATGCAATTAGAATTATCAAATCATTTATTGCTACCTGTACAAGCGTGTAGGCAGGATTTCCCTTGGTTAAATAGCTCCAAACAAATACCATAGCAGTACATGGTGCTGCTCCCAAAAGAACTGCTCCCGCAAGATATTCCTTAGCAAGATCGCCTGGTATAAAAGCCCTAAATATCACATAAAAGAATAACCATGCAATACCAAACATTGTAAATGGCTTTACAAGCCAATTCACAACTATAGTAACAGTCAATCCTTTAGGCATTTTTACCGCATTCACAATGCTAGTGAAATCAATTTTTAGCATCATTGGAAAAATCATCACCCAAATCAGAATTGCAATAGGAATTGAAACTTTTGCGTACTCAAACTTTTCTAAAGTAGAAGGAATTATTGGCAACAATTTACCAATGGCTATGCCAACAACAATGCAAAGCAATACCCAAAGAGTTAGATATCGCTCAAAAAAAGAAATTCCTTGTAGTTTTGCCATATTTTAAATTTAATAATTAGACTTCAGAACTTAATTTACCTCAATGACAACAGCCGCAAGAACACTCTCCTAAAATCTGACTTTTGTAGAATGAATAAAATCCTTCCTTAATCTCATTGCGAACTCTACGAAATTCTGCAAGGATTTCTTCTAATGTTCCAGTTGCCTCGGCGGGATCATCGTAACCCAAATGCCAACGATGCTTAACATTCCCGATAAAAGCTGGGCAATTTTTATTAGCTCCACCGCATACTGTTATCACATAATCCCATTCTTCGTTTAAATACTTATCCACGAGAATTGGCGTGTGTTGGCTGATATCTACACCAACTTCATTCATTACTGTAATAGCATTAGGATTAACTCTTGTTGCTGGCGCTGTTCCTGCAGAGTAAACCTGCAAACTTGGATCGAACGATTTTAAAAATCCGTGTGCCATTTGGCTTCGGCAACTGTTTCCTGTACACAGAACTAGAATCTTTGTCATATTATTATTTTTTTAAACGATTTCGTGGTTTTAGCTGACAGGTACACGATCCATCCAGTTGCTCCATATAGTCAACTTTCATGGGCAATCCATCGCGTTCCCACTCGACAATTCCACCAGCCAAATTGGCTATATTTCCATAACCAGCATTTTGAAGTATTACAAATGCTTCGCGACTATGAATTCCCGCTGTATCGACAAGTATTACTGCTTTATTTTGGGGGATAAGTTCAAGATTGTCTGGAAGAAGACTAATTGGACAATAAATAATTTTTGGAACATTTAATTGCTTATACGCTGTAAAACTTCGCTCACGAAGATCAACAATAACCGAATCACCTTTTTGGGCTATTGCATAAGCGTCTTTAGGAGTTATGTTAGTTATTCCTCCGCTACTAAAACTATTAATGAAAAATGTTGATATTTTCATTTGACATTAATTAGACATCAATATTACAATCAACACTCGCTTCTTTAATCGGTTTAAAGAAGGTCTCGAACATATCAAGGTATTTTGATATGTTTGCATTGCACAGGCAATAGTTGATCTTGAGTCCATCGATTGTTCCATGAATTATTCCCAACTCCTTCAGTTCCTTTATATGCTGCGAAACTGTTGTGCGACTTAGGGGTAAATAATCCGATATATCACCCGAAATGCAAGTTTTAGACTCTGCCAAGAATTTTAGAATGGCTAAGCGTGCAGGATGCGATACAACTTTCGCAAATAGTGCCAACTCCTGCAACGATTCATCAAAAACTTCTGACTTATTCATTGTTAATTTATTACCAATGTCGCAAACATACGGCATTGCTTTTAAAAAAACAAACCTCATACAATGATTCGTATCAATGAATATGAGGTTTGTAGTAAACGTATTAGTAAATCACTTCAACTTTTTGATAAATATCTTCTACGACATCTTCGGTAACTGGTGTTTGCCCTTTGGTGTAACCAAAATCGGTCAATCGAACATACCTGTAATCGGAAATTCCTGCTTTGTCTAGAATTTTCTTTCCACAATCAACCGGGCAGCCATCGAGCATAAGGATGTTCTTAGTTTTAAAATCCTCGATTGATTTTTCGATGCCCGCCCCAACAACGGCTAAACAGTTCATTTTACGAACGCCATTATCGCGTAATTTTCGGGCAACTATATCGGTTATTTGTCCCAAATCACAAGCCCCAGAACAGGCAAGAACCATATACTCGCTTGCGCCACATAGGCATCCCGATTCTTTTTTACTTTCCATAGTTATATATGTAATTAAGGTCTAAAATATCCAGTTAAATAAAAAGCCAACCACCATAATACCTCCCCCAACAATGCCAATAAACGTAATTATCAAACGCAAGGTTAAAACTTTCCTTAGAATAATTACTTCGGGCAATGAAAGTCCTATTACCGACATCATAAATGCAAGAGCAGTTCCAAGCGATGCACCCTTCTCAATTAATACCGAAACAATAGGAACAATTCCTGCAGCATTGGAATACAATGGAATTCCTATAAGGATTGATAAAGGCACTGAATACCAAGCCGATTTTCCCATTAAACTAGCCATAAAATCCTCAGGAACATAGCCGTGCGCACCAGCACCAACTGCAATACCCAGTGCAACATAAATCCAGACCTTACCCACAATCTCCTTAACGGCAGCATATCCCTGATTAATTCGATTGGCAAATGTTAATCGCTCTTCGTCTAATCCGCTATTTCCAACTTTTGTTTGATAAACCCAAGGTTCTACCCATTTCTCGAGTCTTAGCAATCCTATAACCCAACCAGCAACTATTGCTATAAAAAGACCTGTCCCAATGTATATTGCGGCCACCTTCCATCCAAACATTCCATAAAGAAGCACCACGGCAACCTCGTTAATCATTGGAGCTGCAATTAAAAACGAGAAAGTCACGCCTAAAGGAACTCCAGACTCAACAAAACCAAGAAATAAAGGAATTGCAGAGCAAGAGCAGAATGGTGTTACAATGCCCAAACAGGCAGCCATTACATTTCCTGTAAAAGTTTTTTTACCTTCTAAGGCCTTTCGGGTTCGCTCTGGGGTAAAGAATGTGCGAATAATTCCTACAAAGAAAATGATTAGCGTAAGCAGTAAAATCACTTTCGGAAACTCGTAAATGAAAAAGCGTAGGGTTTCTGTTAGATGCGCTCCTTTAGCCAACCCAAAAACAGAAAAAACGAGCCAATCTGTAACGGGCTGAAGGTAATGATACACCACATACCAAACAGGTAATAGTGCCAATGGAAACCAAACAGAACTATAGAATTTCTTCATATCGATAAATCAAAAAATTAATCAAAAGAATACCCTAAATATGTAGTAAACACCTATCACAATGAATAGCAATGCAATTATCCGCCTAAACCATATTTCGAAGGTTTTAACCCTATTGTACAATCCACCTATGCCAGATACAGTATAGGCTAATACCCACGAGAAGATAATTACAGGAATTCCTGTAGCAATGGCAAAAACAATTGGTAAGTACAGTCCCGAAGCACTACTTACCGACATTGGAACAAGCATGCCAAAGAAAAGAACTCCGCTGTAAGGACAAAAAGCCAATGCAAAAAGAACTCCCAGCAAAATAGCATCGAAAGAACTCCACGTGGTTTTATTTTCCATTCGTGTAGACAACCTATTCATTGCAGGGAATTGCAACTTAATAAAGTCGAGCATAAATAGGCCAATTACAATAAGTAGTGGACCAATTATTTTCTCGCCATATCGCTGAAAAAATCCAGAAAATTTAAGTTGATCTACACCAAAGAAAATAACCAACGGTATTGCGGTATAGGTAATTGCTCTTCCAAGTGTATATAATATTCCATTGAAGAATACTCTGTGTTTATTCTCAATATCGCGACTTATAAAACCAACTGCCGTTATATTCGTTGCCAATGGGCAAGGACTAATTGCGGTCATCAACCCAAGCAAAAATGCAGAGAGCCAAGGAGTCGAACTACTATCGAGAAGCGAACTAAGAAAACCTTCCATTTTATTGTCAATTACAACAATTTGTCGATTTTCTCCTTCATAATTTGCTTAAACTTATCGGGATTGCTGCGGGCATTCATAAAACCATCATTAGTAATGTTTATTTTCTGATCGCCGCAAACTATTAGTAAGGTTTGCCCCGAAATACCTAATTTTTCGGCTATTGCTTTGCTGCTATCGTCATCTAAATTGATAGATTGAAAAGATATTTTGCCAGATTTCAGCTGTTCAGCATAAAGAGTTTCAATGTTTTTCTGGGCTTCGGCCTCTACTGTTTTACAAGTAACACATCTTGCGGTAAAATGGAAATAGTAAACTTCGATATTTCCCGAAGTAAGTGCAGTTGTATTCTTTGAACCTCCCTGTGCATTGCACGATGTAGTTAAAACAACACTGAATAGAATAACTAAAAGTTTTAAGGTTTTCATACTGTTTAATTTATTATTTATTCTCAATTAGATTTTTTATTTCGGTGATATTTGGAAGGCGCCCACTCAAAACAACCTTTCCATCGACAACAAGTGCAGGGGTATGCATAATTCCATAACCCATAATTTTAACAATATCCTCCACCTTCTCGATACTTGCATCAACACCAAGTTCTGCAACTGCTTCGCGGGTTAATTTTTCAAGTGCTTTGCACTTTGGGCATCCTGTGCCTAAAACTTTAATTTCCATACTATTTTTATTTAAGGTTTATTTCTTGAATGTCGAATAAGGAATTGTGAGTTTAATCAAAAACTCCCTATTCGTTATTCGACAATTTCTTTTTCTCAAAAAAGTTTCCAATCAACAGTTTTGCTTCCTCCCAATTCTCCATTCGGATACAATATTTAATTTTAGGAGGATTGAATTCGCCCTGTATCAACCCAGCATCGCGTAGCTCGCTTAAATGCTGCGACAGGGTGCTGCGAGCAATGGGTAAATCGTCCACAATGTCGCCGCTATAGCAACAACTCTGACCTGCAAGTATTTCAAGGATTTGTATTCGCACAGGATGGCTCAACGCCTTTGCATAACGTGCAATCTTTTCTTGTTCCTCGGTATATTTTGGTTTGCTCATAGATAAATTAAATATTTCGCAATATTACGAAATATTTTTATTTCGTCGAAATACGAAATAAGTTTTTGACAAATTTACATGAGCACGATTAAGAAACCCTAATAAGTGATTTTTCGGGTGATTTTGTATTCAAGTTTTTTATTCTTCACCTTATTACTGGAGGACACTGTACATTGATAGGTGAACTTTTCAACCCAGTTTCCATAAGAATCGAATTTATACTCGTAGTAATAGCCCTGCTCCATTTTTGAATCGGGCAGAGTTTCTAGCATTATATCGCCACTCGGATAATACTCTCGCTTTAGCGATGATTTTGGTGGTTGCTTCGTATAATCGAGAGGATAAATATATGCCGCAACAAATTGTTCCGAACTTCTAAGAACCACAACTCTTAACGAATTATTTGCAGGCACATAAAGTAAACGTTCTATATTCGTAAAGGCTCCCGATTCATTATAAATCAGAACTTCTTTTATTCTACCTATACTATCACAATTAATCTGAGCAGATTGCTTCTTAACCTTTTCGTATAGAAAAAACATGTCCAGCAAATATCCCGTGGTATCGTTATACTTAAATTGGACTTCCTCGGTAGTCCACCCTTTATAGTTGATGAACTGACGCATAAATTTTCTGACAGGTTCGCCCATAGCATTGTAATCCCAACTAATCTCGTACTGAACACCTCCTGCACTATTGTACTTGATCTCAGAAATTAGTTTACCCAACGAATTAAATTTCTTAACTATTCTAAACGTAGGGACTTTCTCACCCTTCAACACTAAAGTTTCATGAGTTTCTTCTACACAACTAAAATTAGCACCTCTAGATGCTGGCGCAACGACATTTAAGTATACTTCTATTACTGGTTGCGCACGCAAAACACAACCAAAGGCGAGTGCTACAATCAGAGCAAATGTTTTAGAAAGCAGATTCATAGGGTCTCAAATAGCATGTAAATATAGCTATTTCGGTATCAATATATCTACTCAGAATAAGTTTACCTACAACTTTAAAATTGATTAATTTTGAATTTTTGAAAGAAGATATGATTCCCTCTGGATGTGTCGAAAAATGTCGAGGTTGTAAACATCGCGAATGGAGTATGGACGAAAGCCTTACTCAGAAATACAATTTTCTCAAAACTAAACTTGCTCTATGGAACGATGTGTTGGAAATAGTCCGATCTGTTGATAATATCAAGCGTTGGAGGTATCGATCCAAAACCACATTAAGCACATATTACGATGGCGCAGAATGGCATTTCGGGATGAAAGCACGCGATGAGTTAATTCCAATCCCCCACTGCCCGGTGCATAGCAACGTCATCAATGAAACTATGAACGTAATTAGGAATAGCATTCCAAAGTCGAATAATTTCCAATTAACGTTTGTAGTCCAATCGAATGCTCAGGTTGTTTTGGTAATAAAATCAAAGAAAATACCTGATCTATCATGGGTTGATGATAATCTAAAATCCAAACTGAAAACATTAGGAGTCGAAGGCTTGTGGATTCATCTTAATCCTTCCACTGGCAAAAGAATCTTTGAAAAATCGGAATGGCAATTACTATGGGGCAGGCCTCAGTCTCTCGATTACAACAATTTGTGCTATGGCCCTGCTGCATTTCAGCAGTTAATACCTGAACTATATAATGAGTCGTTAAAAGAAGCCTGTAGATTCTTTGAAATAGCAGAACAAGATGCCATCATAGACCTTTACTGTGGCACTGGCAACTCAATGAAACAATGGAGCAATGCTGGTGCTACTGTTTTAGGAATTGAACTTGGTGGCGATGCTGTTCGTTTTGCAAAAATTAATGTTCCCCAAGCTACGACTCTACGAGGAGCCTGTCGGCAAAGAGTCCCACAAATTGACAGTTGGACAAAAGAAGAAAGAGCAAATGGCAAACGTATAATGATGTATGCAAATCCACCCCGAACTGGACTTGAAATCGAAGTCCTTGATTGGATTGTAAAAGAAGGAAGGCCCTCTAAAATAGCTTACTTATCTTGCAGTCCTGGCACATTATATAAAAACATACACCTTTTAACACAACATGGATATAGCGTAAAGAAACTTATACCGTTTGATTTTTTTCCACAAACTATACATGTCGAGTGTTTAGCCCTTTTAGAGTTATAAAATAGCCCATCTTCTACTTGAATTTTGATTAACAATACATTATAGGTGACAAACATTTATGCAGAAAAAAAACTGCAAATCACTATTTCTCGTAAATTTGATATAGAACTTTCATATCCTCCAATATTCCTATGGCAAAAAAGAGTTTAATCGTGGCTATTGCTTTAACCTCACTATGGAATACGTCCATAGCGTGCACAACTGCGGTAATTAGTGGCAAGGCTACTCCAGATGGACGCCCCATACTTTGGAAACATCGCGACACCGAATCCTTTAACAATAAAATAATCTACGAAAAAGGCACTAAGTATAACTATCTAGGGCTTATAAATTCAGATGACACACTTCATCAGGTTTGGGCTGGAACCAACAATGTAGGTTTTTCAATAATGAATTCAGCCTCATACAATTTAATTCCAGAAACAGACTCAACTGCAATTAAGGATCTTGAGGGATTTATAATGAAACTAGCTCTGGGAAATTGCGCAACAATATCCGACTTTGCAAATCTTCTCGATACGCTAAAAAAACCATTGGGAGTTTCCGCAAATTTTGGCATTATTGATGCAAGAGGTGGAGCAGGTTACTTCGAAACAAACAATTATTACTATAAATTTTTCGATGCAAATAGTTCCATCGATGCGCCCAATGGATATATAATTAGAACAAACTTCTCCTTATCTGGTCAAGCAAATAAAGGTGCTGGATATATAAGATTCAACACTGCAACAAATCTTATTAACGAAACTTATTTGAAGAAAAAATTAACACCCGAATTCTTCTTAACTGAAGCCACTGTCAGTCTTCGGCAAGATTTAACAGGAATAGACCTGTCAAAAATAAAAATTGGCAAAAATAAAACTGTTCCGCTTCGCGACTATATAGTTCGTTACTACTCTTCGTCAACGGTGGTGATTCAAGGTGTCAAGCGTTTCGAACCTGCAGATTTCTCAACAATGTGGGTAAAGTTAGGATTTCAACCAGCATCTATTGCATTTCCATTATGGGTTGCTGCAGGCAATAACGTACCTAAAATACTAACAGCACCAGAAAACCAAAATGCCAAATTGTGCAATTTCACGTTAAAACTCAAGGAAGAATGCTTTCCATTGCGATCATGGACTGAGGGTGAAAACTATGTGCAAATAGATAAATTAATAAACAGAGATCAAACTGGGCTAATTCAATTTACTACCAATTTCGATCATGAGATTATAAAGAAGACCAACAGTTTATTCGAAAAATGGCATAAGCAAGAGTTTGATCCAACTGACGCTCAAAAATTTTATGAAGAAATTAGTAAACAAATTACTTACTTTTACTCCGTTCAATATAACCTAAAGTAGACATGCGTAAGCGATTAGTTGTTTTGACTGGTGCAGGAATAAGTGCAGAAAGCGGAATAAGAACCTTCCGCGAAATGGGAGGTTTATGGGAAGAATACGATGTTATGGAAGTTGCAAGCCCTGAAGGCTGGGCAAGAAATCCTCAACTAGTTATAAACTTCTACAACGAGCGTCGACAACAACTACGAACAGCACAACCTAACTTAGGGCACAAAGCACTTGCCGATGCTGAAAAAGACTACATTGTGCATATCATAACCCAGAATGTTGACGATTTGCACGAACGTGCAGGAAGTTCGAACATACTCCATCTTCATGGGGAACTTAAGAAAGCAAGATCAACAGTCAATCCAAATCACATTGTAGATATTGGATACGAAGATATAAAATGGGGTGATAAATGCGAAAATGGATTCCAACTTCGCCCACACATAGTGTGGTTTGGCGAGGCTGTTCCTGCAATGAACGATGCCGTTAAATTAGTTCAAAGTGCCGAAATATTTGCAGTCGTAGGAACCTCGCTGAATGTCTATCCAGCAGCAGGCTTAATTGACTACGTTCCTCAATCCTGTCCAATTTATTTAATCGATCCCAATAATGTTTCTGTCTGGCAGCGTGATGTAACCGTAATAAAAGAAAAGGCATCGATTGGTATACCAAAAATGCTTAATATGATTAACAATTAACTATCACCATCTTGCATCATAACAAAAAGAATTTCACCGATTTATAGACAGAATTTACAAAATTACTATCTTTGTCGGCTTGCAATAATTGGCATCATCCAAAAGAATGATGTTAAATTGTTATTTTTATGGCTAATACGTCCATATTAGATAGGTAGAAACAGATTCCAAAGGATGAATTTAAAAAGAATATTCATAGTAGTATTTACGCTTTTAAGCATTAACGTTCAAGCTCAGAATTTCGATGCTGGATTTTCGCTCGGAATTGCTGCAACTCAGGTTGATGGCGATAGTTATGGTGGATTCGATAAAGCTGGACCGGTTGTCGGAATTTGGGTTAGCCGTAATTTCCATAGTAATTGCTTTGGAAGAATGGAACTTAGGTATGCCCAGAAAGGAAGTTACGCAAAAACATCCGAGGAAACCTCGAGTTACTATAGAATAAGGTTACACTATTTTGAGATTCCCCTATTTATAGGTTATCGATTCGTCAATGGATTTCAGGCTATAGCTGGGTTAAGCTTAGGATATTTAGGGCGCGCTCAGGAAATGACCGATCTTGGCTCGTTCCCCGATGAAGATATTGAAGCGTTTAAGAAATACGAGATGGCAGGAATTGGTGGTGTCGAATACAATTACAGTGAGTGTTTGGCTATTGGAGCCTATTGCAGCTACTCAATACTTCCAATTCGTCCACACAGAGGTAACATTACCTACAGGCTCGATAAGGGTCAATACAATCAAGTTTTAGAGTTAATTGTTCGTTATAAATTGTAGTATAAAATATATAAACAGGGGAAAAATGCCTTTAAAGAAAATCAACACAGCATTATTAATTTTAGTATCATTAATATTAATTCTGAATAAAACGACATACGCTCAAGATAGTTCTTTTGTAAAACGGTTAACATTTAGTGTAGAACCACAATGGGGGTTTGTAATGCCACATCATGACTATATGGCCTACTTCTTGGAAGAAAATATAACTGGATTTCAACTTAATGTGGGATTGCTAACATTAGGCACAAAGAATTGGCATAAATACTACAATTATCCACAAATTGGTGCAGGATTTTATCACTCAACATTAGGAAACGATGAAATATACGGTAAGATGAATGCCTTATATCTCTACATCGACCGTAAATTCTTACCCATGCGCTACCGTTTTAACATTGGTAATAGAATCGCATTTGGAGCCAGCCACGTAAGCAAATACTACGACAAAAACACAAATCCCCAAAATATAATTATTGCAACACCTATAAATGCCTTTATACAGTACGATATTATGGCTTATTTTCGCATAAATTCTCACATTAGCCTAAAAGGAAGTTTCGGATTTACTCATACATCGAACGGAAGCATTAAGGATCCCAACAAAGGATTCAACATTGTTACTTCGAGTTTTGGGCTGCAATATGCCATATCGGACGAACGCAATGTTTTTAAAGATGCTACAACTGTAGATGAATTTCAGAAACGGCACACTCTCTATTTAGGTATTGTTTCTGGATGCAAATCAATCTCTCGATTAGATGATAAAACCTATGCCATTGTGGGGTTAACTGGAGAATATCTATACGAACTAAATCCAACGACATCGATTGGTGGCGAGGTTGTTGCTTACTACGATGCATCGAATAAAGATGAAAGCGATCCGGACGATGCGGAAAATTTCAAAGATATAGACTACATAAATATTACATTCAATCCAACATATGCTCTAAGGTTTGGAAAAGTATTATTCACATTTCAGCCAGGATTGTATCTCCGAAATACTGTTAATCAGTATAGTTTAGCCACTAACAAAGTTGGACTTAGGTATCAATGTACACCCAATATGCTAGTTTCTATGGCCATCAAGGCGCATTGGCTTGCCAAGGCCGATTTTATTGAATTTGGAATTCGTTATAATATTCTTAGAAGAAATTAATCATGAAAGCACGTAATTTTATAGTGAGCGTTGCCGTTTCGTTCCTTTGTAGTTGCAGCCTGATTGACAAATGGTCGCCAGGTGAAACTGAAGTTAGGACTGTTCAAATTACCAATAGCTTTGAAGATATCAATATTGACAACATCTTTGAAATCACTCTTATTCAAGACGAAAACTCTTATGTCGATATAATTTGCGGTTGTAATTTTCAATCGAAGGTTGATGTAAAAGTTGAAGACAACACACTCATACTTGATCATAGCATTAAAAACAGATGGCTAAACGGATACGATAAGGTTAAACTCGAATTACACTTGCCAACCCTTTCCACTATCAACATCCACAAACCTATTAAAATAGAGACAGTCGGAACTTTTAAAACAGATTCATTCTATCTAATCGACTGGAGCGATTATTCCGATTGCAATGTTTCCGTCGAAGTTAACAATCTTGCAATTCATACATCGGGTGACAGTTTTGGAACCTATATTATTACTGGTAAAACTAACACCTCCACAATATATGGCAGAGGATCGGCAAAAATTGACTGTTCTGCACTTCAAACCGAAACGTGCGAATACTACCAAAAAAGTATTGTAGATGCATCTATCAATGTTGGCAACCAATTCGATGTACAAATCGAGTCTTCGGGAAATGTTTATTATTCTGGAAGTCCAAACATTTCATTAGTAAGAAGTGGTAGCGGAAAACTAATTCAGAATTAACGGAGATCAGTTAACTGATAAAAGATTGTACCATGCGCCCTTACATCCCCTTCGAACTAGTTGAACTCGAACCTAACAGTTATCACATACTAGTAAATGCATCTATCAACGATACTCCTATTAAACTTATTGTTGATACAGGTGCATCGCGCTCCGTAATAGATAAGCAGTACGATCCCGGTATTAGGATTGATGGCGTAAGCGATAATGTTGCAGTTGGTTTCACAGCTGACAATATGACTATCGAAGTTGCCTTAATTCCCAACATGTTTCTAGAAAACTTTAAATTCGCAGAATTCCCAGTAGCACTTGCCGATTTAAGTTCTCTAAGAGATCTTTACCTTAAAATGACTGAAGTTAATGTGGGAGGTTTACTTGGTTGCGACTTTCTTGTAAAAAATGTAACATCAATAAACTTTCAAACAAGAAAAATTTTCTTCAAAAAAGATCATTAAAAAATATATATGTCAGAAAATTGCAGCATAAACAAAGACAAACAGATATCAAATTTATTGCTAATTCATTAATCTTGATGATTTCTCAAAAAAAGTAATATATTTGCCCGATATTTTTGGAAAAAAGAAAATTTATCAAATTATTAATATTTTAAACAATGCAGAATAAAGGTGCAGTAAGATTTATTGCCATTGCATTAGCGCTAGTATGCGTCTATCAGCTTTCGTTTACGTTTATTACTAAAAGAATAGAAAAGAAAGCTAGTGAATATGCTTTGGCTGACAATGGGGTAGATAAAAAGAAAGAAAATCACTACCTCGATTCAGTTTCCTCGGAAACAGTTTATAACTTCCTTTGGATCCGAAAATACACTTACAAAGAGTGTAAGGAACGGGAAATCAACTTAGGTTTGGACCTCAAGGGCGGTATGAACGTAATGCTCGAAGTATCCGTTACCGATTTGGTTCGCGCGCTTTCTAACAACAGCAAGGATTCAGCCTTTGTAAAGGCCATGAATGTTGCTATGAAGATGCCCGGTAGCGAACATTTTATCGATAAATTCGGCAAAGCATTCCAACAGGTTGCCCCCAACGTACGTTTGGCATCAATCTTCGGAACACAAGAACTTCGTGGTAGAGTAAATTTCGATTCATCGAACGAGGATGTTCTAAAAGTTCTTAAGGAAGAAGCCGAAAATGCTATCGATAATTCATTCAATATTCTCCGTAACCGTATAGACAAGTTTGGTGTTGCTCAACCCAACATCCAACGTATGGAGAACTCAGGGTTAATTGTTATTGAATTACCCGGTGTTAAAGAACCCGAACGTGTTCGTAAACTTCTACAGGGAACTGCAAGTCTTGAGTTCTGGGAAACATATGAATTTTCGGATCTTTACGGAAGTTTTATTGCCGCAAATAACAAATTAGCCGAAATTCAGGAAGCGTTAGAACCTGCTGCTGAAACGGCTTCTGAGGTTAAGAAAAACGCAGAGTCAACAGAGAAAAAGGACAGTACATCTGAAGATCTTATCGAAAAACTAAAAGAGAACGAAAACAAAGATACTGCTGCGGTTACAAATTCCGATATGGCTAAAAAGTATCCTCTTTTTGCACTTCTTCGTCCTAGCATAAATGCACAAAATCAACCAGTAGTTGGTCCTACCGTTGGTATGGCTCACTATAAAGATACCGCACGAATCAACGAGATTCTTCATATGGATCAGATTCGCAGTTTATTCCCAGGCGATGTAAAATTCTTATGGGCTGTTAAACCTCCAAAGTGGGATGAATCCAAGAGTCTATATGAATTAATGGCCATTAAACTCACCAACCGCGATGGAAATGCCCCTCTTGACGGAGGTGCAATTACCGATGCTCGCGAAGCTTTTGGAGAACGTAAGGGTTCTGCAGAAGTAGATATGGGCATGAATGCAGAAGGGGCTAGAGTATGGGCTCGTTTAACTGGCGAAAACGTTGGTCGTTGCATTGCAATTGTTCTTGACAATTATGTTTATTCTGCACCAAGAGTTCAAACCGAGATTAAAGGTGGCCGCTCTCAAATTACTGGAGACTTTACTATTAACGAGGCAAAAGACTTAGCAAACGTTCTTAAGTCAGGTAAACTTCCTGCTCCTGCCCATATTATTAAAGAAGAACTTGTAGGTCCATCACTTGGTAAAGAAGCAATTCATTCTGGGTTGAATTCATTCATGTTCTCTTTTGTAATAGTACTTATATACATGTTGTTCTACTACAGCCGTAGCGCAGGTTTAGTAGCAGACATTGCATTGCTAACCAACCTATTCTTTATGATGGGTGTTTTGGCATCGTTTGGAGCAACACTAACGCTACCAGGTATTGCCGGTATCGTTCTAACAATGGGTATGGCTGTTGATGCCAATGTGCTTATCTTCGAACGTATCCGCGAGGAAATTCGTGCAGGAAAAGGATTAAGCCTTGCCATTAAGGAAGGATTTAGCAATGCCTTATCTGCAATTATCGACGGTAACGTAACCACTCTACTAACCGGTGTTATTCTGTACATTTTCGGTTCAGGTCCTATTCGCGGTTTTGCAACTACACTTGTAATTGGTATTCTTACCACATTATTCACAGGTATTTTCATTACTCGTTTAATTATTCTTTGGATGGAGAAACGCAACATGAACCTTATGTTCTCCACAAAGACAACAGAAAATGCTTTCCGTGGACTTAATATAGACTTCATTGGTATAAGAAAATATGCATACGGTTTCTCTGCTGCAATTCTTTTATTAGCGATTGGCTCTTTACTAATTAGAGGACTTAACCCTGGTATCGATTTCTTAGGAGGTCGTTCGTATGTAGTTCGTTACGAAAAGCCTGTAACTACAGTTGAGGTTGCCGATGAAATGAAGAAAGTATTTGGTGAAGCTCCAGAAGTAAAAACTATTGGAGGCGCAAATCAAGTAAAGATTACTACTAAATATAAGATTGCATCCGATGATCCAAATGTTGATAATGAAGTTGATTCATTAATCTATACAGGATCAAAACCATTCATGGCCAGCGATGTTACTTTCAGCAATTTCCAAGAAAATTACAAGCAAAGTTCGATAAAGGTTGGACCAACTATAGCACATGATATTAAACGTGATGCATACATCGCAGTAATATTTGCATTATTAGCAATATTCCTTTACATTCTAATTCGATTCAGACATTGGAGCTATAGTGCAGGTGCTGTTGTAGCATTGGCTCACGACTCTCTATTTACAATCGGTATGTTCTCTCTATTATATTTTAGAGTTCCTTTTGGAATGGAGGTTGACCAATCATTTATTGCCGCAATCCTAACAATTATCGGTTACTCAATTAACGATACTGTGATTGTGTTCGACCGTATTCGTGAGTATATGACACTTCATCCAAAACGTAGCAGAAAAGAGAACATCAACAATGCTATCAACGATACATTAAGTCGTACGTTCTCGACATCGTTCTCGACATTAATTGTGTTAATTCCAATGTTCTTCTTCGGAGGTGAGGTTATTCGAGGATTTATCTTTGCCTTGATTATTGGTATTGCGATAGGAACTTACTCATCTATATTCGTAGCAACTCCATTAGCTTATGAAATAGATAAGCGTAAAGATGACCAAAAAACAAAATAATTAAATAACAAAAAAATGGCTCAACTAAAATTGAGCCATTTTTATATAAAAAAAGGACAGGAATTAACCTGTCCTTTTAAGATTCAGTATTTTTTCTGATTAGTTTTCGGTAACCTCTATTGAAACCTAAAATATTGCTTTTGTTGTTGAAAATCTATAAATTTATAGCTCTATTTTCCAATCTAGATTAAATACCTGAATCCTGAAAATCCTTGACTGATCAGAGTCGAGGATTTTCTCTTATTAAGAGATACCAAAAGTATATAATCGTTTAATCACAAAGTGTTAAATATTGAAATTTTAACTTTATTTTAACCTTTTTTTGCGTTACAAAACAAAACAAGAATCTGAAAATCAGCAATGAAAGTGTTGTTATGCCAATAACAAACGCTTTTGTTGATACGTGTAGTATATTTTGATACAATTATTTGATGAACAAAAGTTGTTAGCTAATTATTTATTTATCAAAACAATTCTTGATCTATTATTGATAATTTTGCTTTCGACAACAACAAGATTGTTTACCCAACAATCAATTTTTTATAATATCTAGAAAAAGTGAGCGATACTACGAATGAGAAAAATATAGTGGAAACACCGCTAATGAAGCAATATCTAAGCATCAAAGCCAAACATCCCGATGCTATTTTGCTTTTTAGAGTGGGCGATTTTTACGAAACCTTTGGGGAAGATGCCATAAAAGCATCAGAAATACTTGGGATCACACTAACCCGCAGAGCTAATGGCTCTGCTCAATATGTTGAATTAGCAGGATTTCCACATCATGCACTCGACACATACCTTCCAAAATTAGTTAGAGCAGGCCAAAGAGTTGCCATTTGTGAACAACTTGAAGATCCTAAGAAAACAAAAACTATTGTAAAACGAGGCATTACAGAACTTGTTACGCCGGGTGTGTCATACAATGATAATGTTCTAGAACGAAAAGAGAACAATTTCCTAGCATGTGTCTATATCGAGAAAAAACTAGCAGGAATATCATTTCTCGACATCTCTACAGGTGAATTCTATACCTCTGAAGGAAGCATTGAGTATATCGATAAATTGCTGAACAATTTTAAACCCAAAGAAGTTTTAATTGAACGTTCTAAACAACGTGACTTTATTGAACTATTCGGAAATAAGCATTATACAACTAAACTAGAAGAGTGGGCTTTTAATGCCGATGCCACTAAGGAGAAACTCCTTAATCATTTCAAAACTCAATCTCTTAAAGGGTTTGGTGTTGAAAATCTTGGTCTAGGAACAATCTCTGCAGGGGCAATTCTTTACTATCTCGATATAACTCAGCATCATCAAATTGGGCATATTTCAAACATTTCTCGAATAGATGAGGACAAATATGTTTGGATTGACCGTTTTACAGCGAAAAATCTTGAACTTTTTGGATCGATTAACGATAATGCAAGAACATTTATAGAGGTAATTGACAAAACCTCATCGCCAATGGGAGGCCGATTGCTTAAGCGTTGGGTTGCCCTTCCATTAAAAGATATTGATGCCATTAATGATAGGCTTAATGTGGTTGAATATCTCACACAATATCCCGAAGTTTGCGAACTGCTGATCGATAAAATGCGTGACATTGGAGATATTGAACGTATTATATCCAAAGCTGCTGTAGGAAGAATTTCTCCCCGAGAATTGGTTCAACTTAAAAATGCCTTAACGCTACTTGTAGATGTGAAAGAGGCCTGCGAAAATTCGAATGAGCCAACACTGGAACGAATTGGTGAACAAATAAATCCTTGCCTCGGAATCCGCGATAGAATTGAACGCGAAATAGTTCCCGATCCTCCTATTCAACTAAACAAGGGCAACGTTATTGCAGCTGGATTTAATAGCGAGCTGGATGATTTACGAGAAATAATGCATCATGGCAAGGATTACCTGTTAAACCTACAACATCGAGAATCGGAACGAACAGGAATTCCTTCGCTTAAAGTGAATTTCAACAACGTTTTTGGTTACTATATCGAAGTTCGGAATACCCACAAGGACAAGGTTCCCGAGGATTGGATTCGTAAACAGACACTTGTCTCAGCCGAACGGTATATCACCCAAGAACTAAAAGAGTACGAAGAAAAAATTTTGGGAGCAGAAGAGAAAATTGCTGACATAGAACAAGGTCTTTACCAAAATCTAATCCATAGTTTAAGTGAATATGTTGCATCTATTCAACTTGATGCCTTTTTGGTTGCCCAAATCGACTGCCTTCTGTCATTTGCCATTTGTTCCGATCAATTTAAATACTCAAAACCTACAGTAAACTTAAGCGAAACAATTGATATTAAACTGGGTCGTCATCCAGTAATTGAACGCATGCTACCTGCCGGTGATGAATATATAGCAAACGACGTCTTCTTGGATTCATCGGAGCAGCAAATAATTATCATTACTGGACCAAACATGGCCGGTAAATCGGCACTACTCCGGCAAACTGCACTTATTGTGCTTATGGCACAAATTGGATCGTTTGTTCCTGCGCAATCGGCCAATATTGGCATTGTTGACAAAATATTCACCCGCGTTGGCGCATCCGATAACCTATCACAAGGCGAGTCAACCTTTATGGTTGAAATGCAGGAGGCTGCTAGCATTCTTAATAACCTATCGAATCGAAGCCTAATTCTTCTCGATGAAATAGGACGTGGAACTTCAACCTACGATGGTATTTCAATTGCCTGGGCAATAGTAGAATATCTGCACGAGCATCCAAATTCAAGGGCTAAAACCCTATTTGCAACGCACTATCACGAACTAAACGAGATGGAATCGACCTTTAACAGGGTTAAGAACTACAATGTATCCATTAAGGAATTAGATAATACTGTGATTTTCCTGCGTAAATTGGTTCGCGGAGGCAGCGAACACAGTTTTGGTATTCACGTTGCCCGAATGGCAGGAATGCCTCCTAGCGTGATTAAACGCGCCAATGAAATACTCGCCGAACTTGAAAAATCGCAACAAAGTCAAACACTTCAAAAGCCAGTTGCAGATATTGGAACAAACAGAGAAGGTTATCAGCTAAGTTTCTTCCAACTGGAAGATCCTGTACTAAAGCAAATTCGCGATCAGATAAAAAAACTTGATGTCAATAACCTAACGCCAATAGAGGCTTTGAACAAGTTGAATGAAATTAAAAGGTTAACTGGCTTGTAGAAATCAATTCTCCAAAATATAAAAAGATGCTTGAATTAAGCATCTTTTTATTATCATAAACTTCACATCCCTATTCAACCACAATCTCATCGGCAAAGAGCCACGATGGTGAGCCTGCGGCTGGGTGCCAATCGGGACAGTTGCCTATACTGTGAGCAACCATCCTGATATAACGACAAGTTACTCCGTTTACCTCGGCTTTAAAATCGTGGCGGAACATTCCTTCGTTTTCGGGTTTTACGGGAGAGTCAATTGTTGCAATTGCTGTGTAGTTGTTGCCATCGGTAGAGGCAAAAAACTCAACCTGTTTCGGAACAAATATCCACGATGGGTTGGATTGAAAGAATCCAACAGAAACCGAGTTTATTGCTTGGGCTTCACCCAAATCAACCACTGCCGTCATATCGCAACCCTGAACGGCCTGCCATATGCCATCGTTGTATGAGCCTGTTCCTTTACGACCATCAACCAAGGCCTGAAGGCCTCCTCCCATATACTTTTGCACAGGTGTAAATCCTAGCTCAATACTTTTCCCTGTCGATTTCGATAGCACAAACTCCCTACTAAATACTTCCCCAACTCTACTATCGCCAATAAACGCTGCAGCATTAATGGTTGTTGATTTTGTAACGGTAAATGGTTGTGAGTATTTAATCGATTTTGTAGTTGGTTCGGTTCCATCGGTAGTATAGTAAACTTCTAGGTTCTCCTGTCCTCGCTCAATGCTTACGGTGATCGATTTGAGGTTGTTGGAGAGCTGGCTATTAATTTTCACTGCACTTTGCTCGAATCCATAGTTCACGCCCATACTGGATAATCGGCCATAATGTGTGCGCACACGTTTTAGGAATTGCTCATAGTTTCGCTCCGCAGGACTTGTCCACAATACCTCACTAATTGCTAATATGCGTGGAAATAATTTGGAGTCCACAGTTTCCTGAGGTGCCCGTTCGCTCCACATATTGCATTCTCCACCCATTATCAATTCGTCTTTCTCGTTAGCAATTCCATCGGGGATTGGATTAAATGAATATACCTTTTGCAAGTCGATAACTTCCACTGGATAATCGAAATAGCAATGGCTGGTTGGTGAAACAATTACTGGCGCACCAGCAGCAACCGAGGCTTCGGCTCTATCAATCCCTCGCCAAGCCTGTACGGTGGCATTGTGTGGGCGTCCTCCTTCCAAAATTTCATCCCAACCTATAATTTTTCTGTTTTTTGTTTCTAAGAACTGCGCTATTCGGCTTATAAAGTATCGTTGTAATTCCTCGTAATCGTGTAACTTTTGTTTCTTAAGTTGATGCTGACATTTTGGACAATTCTCCCAGCGGTACTTTGGTGCCTCATCGCCACCAATATGGATGTATGGGAATGGGAACAGTTCAACAACCTCGGTTAGCACATCCTGCAAGAAGATGTAGGTTGAGTCGTTTCCTGCACAGTAAATATCCTTGAAAACGCCCCAGCTGGTTTCAACTTTTAATGGTTTCCCTGTGCACGAGAATTGAGGATAAGCTGCAAGAGCGGCAACCGAGTGCCCGGGCATCTCAATTTCGGGAACAATGTTTACGTAACGTTCTGCAGCATAGGCAACCACTTCGCGAATATCGTCCTGAGTGTAGTATCCACCATAGTTTGTGCCATCGGCTAACTGGCGCCAAGCACCAACTTCGGTTAACTTGGGGTATTTTTTAATATCGATTCGCCATCCTTGATCTTCAGTCAGGTGCCAATGCAGGATATTCATCTTGTGGTAAGCCAGTAAATCGATATAGCGTTTCACAAAATCCTTGGTCATAAAATGACGGCAGCAGTCTAAGTTTAGTCCACGCCACGCAAATTTTGGTTTATCAACTATTTGCACATTCGGAATTGATATTTTGCTGTACTTTGAATCGACATTCTCAAAATCGGCTGGCATTAACTGACGCAACGTTTGAACAGCATAGAAATATCCCGAACCTGAATTTGCTTGAATTACAATACCATTTTTAGTGACAGATAACCTGTAACCCTCGCTACCCAACGAATCGTTAACATCAACCCTAGTAAAGTAGATATCTCTACTGGTTGCAGATGAGTTTACAATATTCGACAACTCCAGTTCAATCCCTTTAGCTTTGAGCATCTCCTGAAAGTACTCGGCAACCTTAAGGGCTGCGCTATCGGTTTTATCAACAACAATTCTTGTAGATTTACTTAACTTGAAAGTTCCCTGCTCCTGAATCAATTGAATGGGTGCTGGAATAATATTTATCTCTTGCTGTTTGCAGGATAAAAGTGCTATACCAAGCAAAATTGGAAGGATTATGCGTTTCATCGGTTATGTTTAGTTTGTTTAGATAAAATAGGTTCGCAACCCTAAAAGTAATAAATGTTTAGAAGATTTTCAGATTGAATGTTTGTTGAGAACAAATCATCTAAAAAAACTGTTTATTTAAACAATTCAGATAAGTTCAAAATTTTTAATACAATTAGTTGAATTTAGAAAATTGAAAAGATAAGGTAATAAGGTTGTTTTAATAGTCTTATGGTTTCGACTAAGGTTGTTCCATAGAATAGAGTGTTTACTGTTTATAAACCTTATTTTCTTTAGAACCTTAGTAGATTAAAATAATACGTTATTTCCAACCTTATTTTAGAATTAAGCAGGAAAAAATAATCTTAATAAATATGACAAAGCAAGAAATTATTTCGGCATTTCAGTTTCGCCACGCCTGCAAGGAGTTCGATAGTACTAAGAAAATCTCTGATGAAGATTTTGAGTTTATACTCGAAACGGCAAGGCTTTCGCCAAGTTCATTTGGATATGAACCTTGGCATTTTATTGTAGTTCAAAGTACAGAACTGCGTGAGAAGTTGAAGGAAGGAGCGTGGGGTGCACCTTTAAAACTGGATACCGCAAGCCACGTGGTGGTTTGCCTTGCAATGAAATCGGAACTTATAAAATACGACAGTCATTATATCAAGCAGTTCACAAAAGAAGTTCAGAAATTATCCGACGAGTATATTGCCCGCAGGGAAAAATTCTATGAGAATTTTCAGAAAAGTGATTTTGACCTATCCGACGATCGTAAACTTTTCGACTGGGCCACCAAGCAAACCTATATTGCTATGGGCAATATGATGACTGCTGCCGCAATGATTGGCATTGACTCTTGCCCTATCGAGGGTTTCAATCAGAAACTTACGGATGAGATTCTGGCTAAGGATTTTGGTGTTGACACCAACAAGTATGGAGTTGCCTATATGCTGGCATTCGGTTATAGGAAAAATCCGCAAGGCTTTAAAACCCGAAGAATGCTGGAGCAAATTATAACTTGGAAATAGTGGCAACAAAAAATGACGCAGATAAACTCTGCGTCATTTTCAAATCAAAAATACCTAACCAAATTACTAACCCAGTTAGAACCAAAACTATTTTTTTAATTTTTTAAATCCTTCTTCAATTTTTATCCAATAAATATCTGAGTTTCCATTTCCAGGTAATATCCTTCTTTTTGCGATTGAATTTAGGTTCCAGCTGGGTTGTATATCGCTGAACTTTATTGTTTTTGCAGTTGAAGCAAAGAAAAGTATTTTGCCATCGGGCGATGTTGAAATACTTATAGCATTAGGACAGGGGAGATTAAGTTCCTTAACTAGGTCGATTCCCACTGTCCAACTATCATCGGCATTGTGAAAGAAAAGCATATAGGTAACACGTCTAAGGTTGGTTGAATCGCGGCCACCAGCACATCCAATAAGATAACTATCATCAGGGGCAATGCAAGCATTAAAAATTGTTCCCATTCCGTTAATTGGGGCTGGCAGTACGATTGGATCTTGGTAGACTCCATCAACTAATTTGGAACGTAAAATTTGTGAAATGTTAGTTTTTTCATCGGTGCGGCAGAAGTAAAGCGTACCATCGTTGGTTAGCGAGGGGTAGAACTCCTCCAGTGCATTAATATTCTCGGGCAAAGGTTTTGCTTCACTCCAAGTCCAATCAGCATTTCTACTTGCAAACCAAATATTTTGATTATTCCATCCCGGTTTTCGGGTTTCTCCCTCACGTGGCTTGGTAGAGAGGAAAAAGATTTTATTGCCATCAATCGAGAGAGTTGGTTCTGCAAAGAAAAACATTGTGTCCCGAGCAAAAGGAGCAACAACTGGTTCTTGCCAAACACCGTTAACCTTTTTGGTCATCATAATTGTGTTCCAATCGCCCTGAAAAAGAGAGTAGTAAATCTCGTTACCATCCATTGTTATGGCCAAGTCGCGCTCGTACATTCCAGTAGAGATAAACCCCGGGGCAAAAATTTTAGGGGTTAATTCGGGTTGATTTATTTTATCTTCAGATTGGCCATATACTGTAATTGAATTAATTACAGTCATAATTGGTGCAATTAAAAAAAACAGTATTAAATGTTTCATTATATTTTAAATTATTGATTACAATTATTTAAGCTATATAATCTTTACCAAAAACAAACGAAACACCCATGATATGAGAAAAATACAACACATGGGTGCTTCAAAAGGTTAAAGGGTATAGAATAGCTACTCCACAAATGAGATACTTGAAGTGGTTTTTACCCTATGAAAAAAATCAATTAAGAAATATCAGCCTTTTCTTTTATACAATCAACTCGAATAGCTTTGGGCTATTATTGAGGTATTCGCCATAAAAGTTTGCCTTTTTCATTCGGTAAAGCAAGGGCTCAAAATCGTCGATAGATTTAAGTTCAACACCAACAATTGCAGGGCCTTTCTCCCTGTTTGTTTTTTTATTGTACTGGAAATAGGTGATGTCGTCCGACTTGCCTAGCACATTCACAACAAATTCCTTTAAGGCTCCGGCTCTTTGTGGAAAGTTAACCACAAAGTAATGCTTAAGCCCTTCGTGTAAAAGCGAGCGTTCCTTTATCTCTTCCATCCGGGTAATATCGTTGTTGCTGCCGCTTAATATGCAAACCACATTCTTCCCTAAAATTTCTGGCGCTAAATAATCAAGGGCTGCAACCGAGAGTGCTCCTGCAGGTTCAACCACAATAGCATCATCGTTATAGAGCGAGAGCATAACCGAGCAAATTCTTCCTTCTGGAATTGTAATAATCTTATCGATACCGTTCCTACCTATTTCAAAGGTTAGGTCACCTACACGCCTTACGGCAGCACCATCAACAAATGTGTCGATATTATCCAAAACTACAGGAAACCCTGCTTTAATGGATTGTTGCATAGCGGGAGCACCTTGTGGTTCCACCCCAATAATCTTGGTTTTGGGTGATAGCTCCTTGAAAACACCAATTAATCCGGAGATTAATCCGCCTCCACCAATGGGTACAATCAAGTAATCGATAGGTGTTTCGGTATCTTCTATAATTTCAACACCAACCGTGGCCTGGCCTTCTATAACCTTCGTATCATCGAACGGATGAATGAATTTTGCTTTGGAAAGCTCACAAAAGTGAACCGCTGCTTTTAAGCAATCGTCAAATGCGTCGCCAACTATCTTAATGTCGATAAACTCCCGGCCAAACTGTTTTACCTTATTTATTTTCTGTTTTGGTGTTGGCTCAGGCATAAAAATAGTTCCCTTAATACCTAACTTGCTACAGGAGTAAGCCACTCCCTGAGCGTGGTTTCCTGCACTAGCGCAGACAACTCCATTTGCGAGTTCACTAGGACTGTATGACACAATCTTGTTGTAAGCTCCACGAAGTTTGTACGAACGCACAGGCTGCAAATCCTCTCGTTTTAGGCAAATATTGGCACCGAATTTTTCGGAAAGGTTTATGTTATTGACCAATGGCGTTCGTACTGCCACTCCCTGCAGATTAGTTGATGCCTTTTGAACATCAACTAACTGCGGTATCCAACACACGTTCTCGGCTACTATCATTGAAATTATTCGTTTTCGGGTCTTAAACTTCTAACTGTTTTACCGGCTCTCCATAGTTCACTTTCGCGGATCTCTGCAAGTTCTTTGGCTAGATTTTCTCGATAGTTGGGATTCCGTCCACTATCAATGGCAATTTGCGACTCCTTGCCCGACTTAACATTCTCGTAGAGCTCTTCAAAAAGAGGAATATTGTTTTCTCTAAATCTGTGTCGCCAGTCCAAAGCTCCTCGCTGAGCAGTAACGGAACAATTTGCATACATCCAGTCCATCCCATTCTCCGCAACTAATGGCATAAGGCTTTGGGTAAGCTCTTCAACTGTTTCGTTGAATGCTTCCGAAGGCGAATGTCCATTTTTACGAAGAACGGCGTACTGTGCTTCGAAAATTCCTGCAATTGCTCCCATCAAAACACCGCGTTCTCCGGTTAAATCGGAATAAACTTCTTTTCGAAAATCGGTCTCAAAAAGGTATCCAGAGCCAACTCCAACACCGTAAGCAAGAACTTTATCGCGAGCGTTCCCTGTTGAGTCCTGAAAAATTGCATAGCTCGAATTCAACCCTTTGCCTTGTAGAAATAGTCTACGCAACGATGTTCCAGAACCTTTTGGAGCAACAAGTACAACATCCACATTGCTAGGTGGTACAATTCCAGTTTGGTGATTAAACGTGATGCCAAACCCGTGCGAAAACCCTAGTGTTTTACCTGCAGTTAAATGCTTTTTTACAGTATGCCAACCATCTATCTGCCCTGCATCGGAAAGCAAAAACTGAATGTAAGTTCCTTTCTCGCAAGCCTCGTCAATATCGAAAAGATTTTTACCGGGCTGCCATCCATCGGCTAGGGCTTTATCCCAGCTAGGACTATTCTTACGTTGCCCAACTATTACGTTAAACCCATTATCGCGCAAATTCAGCGCTTGTCCAGGCCCTTGAACACCATAGCCAACCACGGCAATGGTATCATTTTTTAAAACCTCTTTTGCTTTTGATACTGAAAACTCGTTGCGGGTTACTACATTCTCTGTAACCCCTCCAAAATCTAGTAGTGCCATTTTTTTGTTTTATTTAGTTAATAAGAAATTATTATTTTGTTACAAATTGATGACTTTGATAGCGATTGCTATATTTTGCTCTGATATAATCAACCTTATTGAGCGTTGCGTCTAGAATATCGGTCGCTTTTTGAACTTGCTGCTGAAGTTTAAAGGCCTCCTCCTTTCTTGATTTGAAAGTGATAACATACAGGCTTGTATTCCAGTCGGTTTCTGACACAACCCGGATAACCTCTATTCTTCGACGAGTAAACATCATAAGCACTTTGGTTAAAAGCGATATATGCTCCGATGAGTGAACTACCATTTCGTACTGTTCCATATTTGTGTTTTTTAATAGTGACATTAGTCTAATTGTCAAAAAATTACTCTAGTCTTATTTCGTCAATTGCACACCCCGAAGGAATCATTGGAAAAACATTGTCCTCTTTCACAACCAAAACCTCCAAAAGGTGGGGTTCGTTATGCTCAAGCATTTCTTTGATGGAGCTAGTCAACGAGCTTTGCTCTATAACTTTCGAGTACTTAATACCATACCCTTGGGCAATTAGTCCAAAATCGGGATTATTCATCTCCACAAACGAGTAACGCTTATCAAAAAACATCTCCTGCCATTGCCTCACCATTCCTAGGTAGCCATTGTTAAGCAGGATTATTTTAACAGGGATTTTTTCGGTTGCCATTGTGCCTAATTCCTGAATGGTCATTTGAATGCCACCATCGCCAACAACTGCAATTACAGTACGGCTTGATGCTCCGAGTTTTGCGCCTAGCGATGCAGGAAGACAAAACCCCATTGTTCCCAAACCACCCGAAGTGACAAGACTCCTGTTTTGATGAAAATTGTAGTAACGCGAGGCTATCATCTGGTGCTGTCCCACATCGGTTACAATAATTGCATTCCCTTGAGTTACCTCATTTAGAACACGGATTACTTGCCCCATTGTTATTCCCTTTTCTGGAAACAGTTGGGCATTGATAACCTTTTCCGTTTCGATTTGTAGCCCTTTTCTAAATTTGTCCAGCCAAGCCTCCAATTTTCGGGATTTCACCATTGATATTAGCGCTCTTAGCGCCTCTTTTGCATCGGCGTGGATTGGAATATCACATCGAACAATTTTCCCCAACTCAGATTTATCCACATCAATATGAATAACTCTGGCATTTCTGGCATATTTACTCACATCGCTAGTGACCCTATCATCGAAACGCATACCAATAGCTAGGATTAAATCGCACTGGTTTGTTTGAATATTGGGGGCATAGTTACCGTGCATCCCAAGCATTCCAACGTACTGAGGGTGACCACAAGGGAACGCAGAAAGACCAAGTAGTGTTGATGCAACAGGAAACCCTGTTTTCTCGGCAAATTCAAGCAATTCACTCTCGGCTTTCGAAAGCGTTACACCTTGACCAACCAGCAACATAGGTCTTTGGCAGGAATTTATTAGGTCCGATGCTTTCAGAAGCATTTCGCCGTTGAGTTTTGGCTTTTGCTGTATGCCCAATACTTCAGTAAAAGGGTGATGCTCGAAAGGACTAGTTGCAAATTGTATATCCTTGGGAATATCAATTAAAACAGGTCCAGGTCTACCGCTGCGGGCAACCAAAAATGCTTTGCTAATTACTTCAGGAATCGACTCAACATTGCTTATCTGAAAGCTCCATTTTGTAACAGCCATTGAAATATTGATGATATCGACCTCCTGAAAGGCATCAGAACCTAGCAGTTTAGCACCAACCTGACCGGTGATACAAACCAAAGGAGTACTATCGGCATACGCATCGGCAATGCCGGTTATGGCATTGGTTGCACCGGGCCCCGATGTTACAATGGCAACACCAACTTTACCCGATACTCTGGCGTAGCCTTGCGCTGCGTGAATTGCACCCTGTTCGTGACGGGCAAGGATGTGTCTTAAATCATTTTTGTAATGATAAATTGCATCGTAGGCAGGCATAATGCCACCTCCGGGATAGCCAAAAATTGTATCGACACCCTCACACAGCAACGACCTTACCAGCGCTTCTGCACCCGATATGGGGTGCTCGCTTTTTCGTAGTTCTTCTAACTTGTAATTCATTGTTTTATCTGTCAGTTAAACATCCGTCCGATGCACACGAAACCAACCGAGCATACTTTGCCAAGTACCCTGTTTTAACACTTGGTTGAGGTGCTATCCATTTTTTCCGTCTCCTTTCAATCTCTTCTTCAGAGATGTGGAGGCTTATTTCATTTTTAACAGCATCAATAGAGATTGTGTCGCCATTCTCCACAAGGCCAATTAGCCCACCATCTAGTGCCTCAGGAGTAATATGGCCCACCACAAATCCGTGCGAACCGCCCGAGAATCGACCATCGGTGATTAGCGCAACATCGTTGCCCAAGCCAGCACCAATTATTGCCGAGGTAGGTTTTAGCATTTCAGGCATTCCCGGTCCACCTTTAGGTCCAACGTAGCGAATAACTACAACATCTCCTTTGGAGACCTTCCCTTGCGAAATACCCTCATTAGCCTCGGCCTCGCCATTAAACACCTTGGCATTGCCAACAAACTTTTCACCCTCTTTGCCTGTAATTTTGGCTACAGCTCCTTTCTCGGCAAGGTTTCCGTATAAAACCTGTAGATGTCCATTCGGCTTAAGCGGATTTTCCAATGGATAAATTACATCCTGTGAACTGTCGAAAACTCTAACGTCCTGAAGGTTCTCCGTAACTGTTTTGCCAGTTACCGTTAGGCAATCGCCATAGAGCATTCCTTTATCGAGTAGATATTTCATTACTGCAGGAGTTCCTCCTATTGTATAGATATCCTCCATCAGGTATTTGCCACTGGGTTTAAGGTTGCCAATCAATGGCGTTTTATTGCTAATTCGCTGAAAATCGTCCAAAGAAAGTTCAACCCCAATTGTGGTTGCCATAGCAATAAGATGCAAAACCATATTGGTTGAGCCGCCAAGTGCAATGGCAAGGGTGATTGCATTCTCAAATGATTCTTTTGAAAGTATATCGGAGGGTTTAATGTCCTTTTCGAGTAGCAGCCTCATTGCCTCACCTGCAGCAATACACTCGTTCTTTTTGTCGTTACTAACCGCAGGATTCGATGAGGAGTGGGGTAGTGCCAATCCCAATGCTTCAATGGCCGATGCCATTGTATTGGCAGTGTACATACCGCCACAAGCACCTGGACCCGGACAAGCCTTTCGGATAATGCTTTTCATTTCCAAGTCGCTGATTGTGCCAGCAACCTTAGCCCCGTAGGCCTCAAAGGCCGATACAATATTTAACTTATCGCCATTATGAAGCCCCGATGCAATAGTGCCGCCGTAAACCATTAATGAAGGTCGATTTAACCTAGCCATTGCCATTACGGCTCCAGGCATATTCTTATCGCACCCAACAACGGCAATAACAGCATCGTAATGCTGCGCTTCAACAACAGTCTCAATGCTGTCTGCAATTATCTCGCGCGATGGAAGCGAGTATCGCATTCCCTCAGTTCCATTTGCTATTCCATCGCTAACTCCAATGGTGTGAAAAATCAAGCCCAGCAAATCTTTATTAGCACAACCTTTTTTTACCAAGACGGCCAAGTCGTTAAGGTGCATATTGCAAGGATTTCCCTCGTATCCAGTGCTAACTATACCAACTTGAGGTTTGAGAAAATCCTCATCGGTTAATCCTAGGGCATAAAGCATTGCCTGCGAAGCAGGTAGGGTTTCGTTATGTGTTACTTGTTTGCTATACTTCTTTAATTCCATATATAACTCCTTAAATGGTTAACTTCTTATTAAATCTTGATAATCGGAGGCAAGTGCGTAGCCCATAGTGTCCTCCCATTTTTTTCGGAATGGAACGTTATCTAGCGATACGATACAGGCAACCTCTGCCGCGGTTCCAACAAAAAATGCCGAATCGCTAACTTTAACTTCATCTATTGTAAAGTACTTTTCCTGAACTTCAAATCCACGCTGTTTTGCTAAGTGTATAATGGTTTCTCTAGTAATGCCGGGTAGAATATTTCCAAGAGGACTCGTGAACAGAACACCATTATTCTCATAAAAAAAATTTGCTCCAGGACCTTCGGCCACATTGCCATTGGCATCGGTTAAAAGGGCATCATCAAAACCATTCTGTTTGGCCTCGGTTGTTGCCAGTATAGAATTTACGTAATGTCCAACAACCTTTGCCGATACGTGACACGATTTTGGGTTGGGGCGCTGGTACGATGATGTCATCACCCTAATTTGATTACTTCCATGTAGGGTTCCCCATTCCCATGCACAAATAAAAAAATTAACATCGTCGGCTGGAGTGAGGCTCATATTTGGACTTGTCCAAGCAAGTGGACGAATATAGGCATCCTTAAGATTGTTGCGTTTTAGTGTTTCGTAAGCAAGATCTGTTAATTCCTCAACCGAAAGTTTCAAATCAATGTGCATCGCTTTTGCAGAGTATAGCAAGCGCTCAAAATGCTCTTTCGCCTTAAAGATTTTTGCACCCTTAACCGTTTTGTACGATCTAATACCCTCGAAAACCCCATTGCCATAGTGCAACGTTTGATCGTACAAACTTGTGTTAGCCGATGCAGCAGGAATCCAATTCCCATTAAAGTAAACCTCTGTTTTGTTGTCGTAGTAATTCATACTAAAAAAATTAAATGATTTCATAAGGCTATAAATACAAAAAGTCCTGTCTTTTCAATGGTAAGACAGGACTTTCAGTAGTTCAAGTTTCTCTATCTCACCAAGGCGGGGGAATAATAATGACAATAGCAATGACAATCACCATAACAGAATGATTGTCAATGACAAGGAGACTACCGAGAATACTCGCAATATTCATAATAGAGAAAAGTATTTTACCTGAATTTTTATGCATCTTTTGTTTTAAACTAAAAAGCCTTCCTGGATTTCCGGGAAGGCTTTTGTAATATTATACTTTATTTATACCACACAACTCCCCAGTCATAATCTTTTGACAATGACAATAATGAGAAAAATAATGATGGTTGTGTTAATCATATTTTGTGCGCTGTTTCGGGGTGCAATATACAAATTTTTAATATCCATCCATCATAAACACCTAATTCTTTATTTATTTTCAGCAACCTTGCTTTTAATCTGTTGCTTCACTGTATCTACTAACGAGTCAACTTCATAGTTTGCAGGATTTATTGATGGCAAGAAACTTACCCGAATGGTGGTATGTGGACGTGGAATTCTAGACCCACGGGGAAATGCCTTAAATGCACCGTCAATGGCAACAGGAACAACCGGAACATTTAACTCGCGGCTAAGAATTGCGAAAGTCTTCTTAAAATCGCCCAATTCGCCGGTATGTGTACGAGTTCCTTCAGGGAAAAGGATTATTTTCTTGCCGCTCTTTAGCACTTCCGCCAATTTTTGGATTGACTCCTTTAGATCCTTGTCAATGTCCATCACAATAATGTTATTCTTGCTAGCCATAAATCGGGCTATCCAATTATTGACGTGCTTCTTTTTGGCGTAAAAATATGTCGACTTAAAGGTTTTGCGTTTTATAAAAGAAGCAACTAATAACCCATCCAAATAACTTTGATGGTTTGGCGCAATAATACAGGGACCCTCCGGAATATTCTCTGTACCCTCACTTCGAAGCTTGAAGTATATTTTGAAAAATCCTTTGGAAATATTCTTGATAAAATTCTGCGTTGGCCAAGTTTTAGGCAGCTTAACATTGACCTTCTCCTTTAAAAGTTCGGTCCAATTTGTACCTTCATCCTTACTAAACAGTTTGTGTTCGCGAATATAATCAACCATTGCCTTTACAGACGGAAAACGAATCAACTTCTCGTTATCGAATTTAATCCCAAATTTGGTTTCAATAAAGTCGATAAGCGAAAGCCGACCCAACGAATCAAGTGCAATGTCAAACTCAATATGATCATCGGGCGAAATTTCGATATCTACTTGACTCTCGATAAACGATTTTACCGCACGATACTCATCATTATCGGGATGTTCAATTTTTCCCTTTTTCTTTTTTGGGGCTTCGGCCAATTCGGTCAATTTGAAACGTTGAAGTTTGCCCAATCGAGTTCTTGGAAGTTCAACATTTACAAGCGAAAAATGCATTATGCGCTTATAGGAACTTAGGTGTTTGTTGAATTCTGGCAATAATGTTTCGCGAAAATATTGTTCAGGATTTTTCACATCCAAATCCGATAAACTCTTGTAATCGGGAAGAATTACAGCACAAAGAGCATCGTTAAATTGATATACCCCCACCTCCTTTACACATGGCGATGCTTTCTCAAGTTTTTCCTCCAACTCAATTGGGTTGATATTTTTTCCATTAGAGAGAACGATGATTTCCTTTGTACGACCAGTAATGAACAAATAACCCTTCTTATCGAAGCGACCTAAATCGCCAGTATAAAGCCAGCCATCCTTTAAAACCTCGGAGGTTTCCTCTGGTCGGTTGTAGTAACCCTGCATAATATTTGGTCCTTTTGCCACAATCTCGCCGTTACGAATCTCAACCTTGAGTTTAGGAAGTGGATGTCCAGGAGAACCTATCAGCACTTTTCCAGGACGTGTAAATGTTATCATAGGAGCAGCTTCTGTCATGCCAAATCCCTCCAAAACATCAAAACCTAACGTTTGAAAGAATCCACCAACCTCTTTATTCAATGCGGCTCCACCCGATACTAAAAACTCCAAATGCCCACCAAAACCACGATGCACCTTTCCAAAAATCTTTGTCCCTAACGCTTTACTTTTAGTCAACTTAACAAATCCAAATAGCAATCGGGCAATAAAACTGCTGTCTATTTTTGACCTAATTCCTTTGTAGATCAACTCGTAAAGGCGAGGAACTCCAATTATAATTGCAACCTGATTGTTTTTGAGCGTTTCGAGCAAATCGGACGATTGCATAGATGGGCACATCACAATAGTAGAACCTACTTTCAATGGAGCCATCAGCGAACCAGCAAGCGGGAATATATGATGCATTGGTAACAGCATCAGTACCTGCCTTTGGGGTGTAAAAATCACAACATCCTCCGAAACTGCATTTATATTAGCCAAAAGATTCTGGAAGGATAGCATTACACCCTTTGGACTTCCTGTTGTTCCTGATGTATAGATAATAACGGCAGTATTCTTTACATCGGAAGGAATTATTGGCTCAATAGTTGGCTCTATTGATGGTAAGTGTAGCTCTTCGAAAATCAACAATTCGGGAGAGTAATTTAAGCGCGGCTTAATTTTCTCTATCTCCTTTGTTTGGTTCTGACTGGTAAAAATTAAATCGGGTTTACAATCGTTCAGGATATAAGCAACATCGTCGGTTGATGCCATAAAATCAACAGGAACTACAATGCTTTCATTCTTCAATGCCGCATAAAATGCATAAATCCATTCAACTCTGTTCTCAGAAAATATTGCAACCTTCTTATATCCTTTATCCTTAAAAATATAAGAATACTGTTCAATTAGCCGAAATAACTCTTCATAAGAGATATTTTTGTCTTTAGTAATTATTGCAGATTTTCTAATATCGTCTATACTTATTATCATCACCGAATAAATTGAATTGAAATGCAAAGTTAGATGAATATTCCTGACATACGTTTGAATTCAAAAACAAATAGCGGTTAAAAAACCGCTATTGCCATACTACAACTCAAGTTGATCATTATTTTACCACAACTTCGTCAATAAATATCCACGAAGGTTCTCCCTCGCTCAAATGCCCTACTGGCAGTTTTCCATACGATTTAGCAAAAACCTTAACATAACGTGCTTTAGTTTTTATATTAAGCCCAAATTCCTTAATCGTTGGACTCTGCTCGGTATCAGGAACTGTATTCTGAACGTCACCAACTGGAGTGAAATTCACATTATCGGTTGAAACAGCATAGGAAACATACTTTGGCATCATAATCCATGGACCTATATCCTGAAGAAAATCTGCACCTAAATAGGATATATCCTTCTCGGAGCCAAGATCGACCACCGCCTCGAAATCCTGATTTTGGTAGCCCTGCCATCTACCTACTCTAAAATTGGTAATTCCTCTAAGGCCATCAACCAATGCCAACTTTCCTCCTCCGGTATAAAGGCTGCTATATTCACCCTTAACAGTAATATCTTTCACAGAATTTACCCTAATATATCGCCCCTCAATAATTGCACTTGTTTCGCCACTTGGCAACACTGCATAGGCTTTTACTATTTTCGATTCGGTTAACACCACCTTATTACCCTGCCGCCATTGCAAACCTCCAACAGTTTTATCAATATCAAACAACGAATAAAATATCATCGCTTCGGGCTGATTCGATGAAATACCCAACACCAACGTATCGGTAAAGGAATATGCTGAAGTGTTGAATGCCGGGGCTACTGCTATTGGATCATCGTCAATTTTAGTAACAGGAATATCCTCATCAGAGGTTCCCCATGTACTATTGGGTTGATTGGACATAACCAGTTTCAACTCTCCGCCAGCAATAATATCTGAATGATCGATCCAACTCCGAGTTAACGGTTGGCCGTTTAGAGATGCAGATGCAATATAAATATTTTGCGCTGAATTATTCTCGGCCACCACTGTAAACTGTTTGCCATTCTCAAGGTTAAATGTAATTTTTGAAAACAGTGGCGAACCTATTGCATATTGCGTACTACCTGGGCAAACAGGATAAAAACCAGCCGCACTCATAATGTACCAAGCACTCATTTGTCCACAATCTTCGTTACCACAAAGGCCATCAGGTTTACAAGAGTACATCTCGTCCATAATTTTACGAACAATCTGTTGCGTTTTCCACGGCTTACCAACATAGTTATAAAGATAGGCCATGTGATGGCTAGGCTCGTTTCCATGAGCATACTGCCCAATCAACCCAGTTATATCAACCTGATTCTTTCCCGACAATTCAGATGACGTTGAGAATAGATCGTCTAACTTCCTCTCGAAATTATCCTTACCACCATGTAACTTTATCAATCCAGCAATATCTTGTGGCACATAAAAACTGTACTGCCAACTATTTGCCTCAGTAAAGTTCTGATCAACCTCAGCTGGGTTGAAGTTGTCTTTCCAACCTCCATTAATACGGGGTCGCATAAAATGGGTAGTAGGATCAAACAAGTTTTTGTACGCCTGCGCACGCTTTGTAAACTCAACGTAATCGGAGTTTTCGCCTAAATCTTTTGCGAATTGAGCAATGCACCAATCGTCGTAAGCGTACTCAAGGGTTTTGGAAACCGACTCGTGTTCCATATCGCCGGGTATAAAGTTGTACTGCTTAAGTTCCTTCAACCCAAAATGGTTGAGTTTAGCACTATGCTTCATTGCCTGAAGGGCAAACTTTTCGTCGAAATTTTTGATTCCTTTTTTCCACGCATCAACGATTACAGGAACAGAATGATACCCAATCATACATTCGGTTTCGTTAGCAGCAAGTTCCCAAACTGGAAGTCGCCCTCCAAAACGGTAATCTGATAGGAAAGTATTGATGTAATCTCCAGTTCGTTTTGTATCAATAATGGTCATCAGCGGATGCCAAGTCCTGTAAGTATCCCAAAGCGAAAAAACGGTATACGGAGTAAATCCATCAGCCTGATGAATTTGATTATCCATACCACGATACATTCCATCAACATCAGAAAAAATATTTGGAACAACCATAGCGTGATAAAGCGCAGTGTAAAATGTGGTTAATTGTTCAGAAGTTCCGCCACTTACGCTAATTCTTGATAATTCTTCGTTCCAAAGTTTTTGAGCATTAACTACAACCGAATCAAAATCCCAACCGGAAAGTTCTGCCTCAAGATTTTTCAATGCACCCTCCTCGCTAACAGCCGAAATGCCAACCTTTACGAGCAACTGTCCATTACTCAACTTTGGAAACTGAAGCCAAGCACGAAGTTTTGTTCCTTCGGTTCGAACCTGCCCATTCTCCTCTGTTGTAACGGTTATCTGGTCATCATCAGTAAAATTAGGGCCTTTTATAAAGGGCTCGGAGAATCGAATCACAAAGTAGATCTGCTGATCGTCGGCCCATCGTTTTGAACGGCGATAACCATGCAGTTCATTTTTTCCAACAACCTTAATCCACGACTCCAATACCTTATCGCGATGCATAAGATCGATAACCAAAGCAGGTTTCTTTGGTTTGTTATATGTATATCGATGAAAACCAACCCTTGCTGTGGCTGTCATCTCTGCTTTCACCTTGTACTTATCGAGAAAAACCGAGTAATAACCAGCCTTTGCTATTTCGCTTGACTTCTGAAATGGCGATGAATACTTGGTATTATCAAAAACTGGACTTCCGGTTACAGGAGCAATCAGAATATCGCCATAATCCGATGCACCTGTTCCACTAAGGTGTGTATGCGAGAAACCGTAAATCACATTATCGGAATAGTGATAGCCCGAACAGCCATCCCAACCTGTCAAACGAGTATCAGGGCTTAACTGCACCATACCATAAGGAACCGTTGCTCCGGGATATGTATGCCCGTGAAAATCGGTTCCAATGAATGGATCGACATAATCCACTGGCTTTTTCTCCTGCGAAAACAGAACGATACTAATAAGCATCAAAACTGCAAGTAGTTGAGTTTTTTTCATTGTATATCTGTGTTTATTTATCGTTTCATTATTTAGTTTTAAGAAATTAAAGGTGTTTCAACTTCAATTTATCACCCAAATTCCCAATATACTTAATTACATATTTTCGTCCGGGCATTATGTGTAAATAGTTACTCTCAAACCTACAATTGGGATTACTACTACTTAACTCCACAAAGAATGCTGGGTACTTAGATGATAAAACAATAGTTCCGCCATCGTCTGTTTTATTAATCTCCTGAACTATTTGAGGATTCTCAACTTGTAGCTCCCCAACTTTCCCAAAAAACGACACAGATTCAAACTCGTGTCCATCCTTTAAACTCAAACGGGTATGAATAAAGTATTTATTGATATCAATTTTTTTTACAGGATTATCAACGGTGCCAACCACCATGGCTATGTTATGCTGCAAAGAAACATTATTTTTCCACTGTTTCAGGGTATCACCTAAAGTACTTAGTACTGTCAAAGTAATTTTTCCGTTAACCGATTTCAAACTATCCGAAACGGCTTTAACCACAATTACACTATCATTTACCTGTGCAGATAACAAAACAGACTTGTAGCAATCGCGAACAGTATAATGAACCGCTTTCCAACGCCCAAAATAATCGATACTCGACCACGAAACCACAGGCCAACAATCGTTCAACTGCCAGTATAACGTTCCCATACAGCGTGGCGAAGCCAAACGTTGAGATTCTATAGCAACTCTATAGCCAATTGCTTGGGTTATCTGGCTCTGAAATGCCCAATCGTCGAAAGTTTCAGGGTGAAAACCCTCACGCTCCATATAAGTTCTTATGGTTTCATATCCAACCGGGTGTTTCTGATGACAACGCATCTCAATAGAATCGGAATTTTCACCTCCATCGCTGAATAGCTTTATAGTGTGATTTGATGGCGCACCCTGATAACCATACTCGCTCATAAAACGGGGAATCTTCTCCTGATACTTTTCAAAAGGCTCAACGCCCCACCAAACACCCCAGTAATGAGAATCGCCGTGAGTCATACTCTCTTTTCGACCCCATCCAAACTCGGGTGACGATGGCCAGTAGGGTCTTTGCGGATCTGTACTCGATAAAACACTGGGTATTAACTGATGGAACACCTTCAGGTAATCGTTCCAAATTTTTGATGAATCGCTTACCGATAAGGAATGCTGCTTTTGCCATCCCCAGTTATGCCAGCCCTCATCAACCTCATTATTTCCACACCATAATGCAATACAAGGATGATTTCGGAGCCTTAAAGTTTGCTGCTTTACTTCTTCCTTTACATTTGCAAGAAACAACGAGTCGCCAGGATACATACTACAGGCAAACATAAAATCCTGCCAAACCAAAATACCAAGGCTATCGCATAAGTCGTAAAAACTATCCTCCTCATAGGCTCCCCCACCCCACAAACGCAACATATTGAATCCCGAATTTGCAGCATCAACAAGCAGTTGTTTTAAATTCCCTTTTGATGCAGATGGAAGAAAACTTTGCCTTGGAATAAAGTTCGCACCCTTCATAAAAACGGAAATACCATTTAACTTGAAGTAGAAACTTTTCCCAACACTGTCGGATTCCTGAACCAATTCGATTGTTCTAATTCCGTAGTTTATACTTTTTGTTCGTTGAGCGTTCTCTCCCTCCACTGTAAATGAGAAATTATACAGGTATGACTCTCCCAAGCCATTACTCCACCAAAGCTTTGGCTTTTTAATCCTAAAAGGTACCGTAATAACGTTTTTCCCAGAGCCAACCCTTGACTTAACCGTTGCAAACACACGCTTGCCATCTGATACATTAACCTTGATATGTTGAAATCGACCTGAAGGGACTGAAATCTTTGCGGTTAAATAGGCATCGCCCCTATAAATTGAATCGGTGTATATCTGAATATCATCAATATTAAAATCGCCCCACGATTGTAGGTAAACAGGCTTCCATATTCCACAAGTCACAAAACGTGGCCCCCAATCCCATCCAAAGTGATAGGCCGCTTTGCGAACGTAAGCCCATTCTCCTCCAGGTAATGTATAGGGTAACTCCTTCGCTTTTTTCCTTGCCTCACCTAACGCCGATCGAAATAAAATCCGTATGCTATTTTCACCATTATTCAGCAACCTATCGCAACGAATAACCCATTTTCTGAACATATTGTCAGCATTCAAAATCAATGAGTCGTTCAAATAAACCTCAGCATAGGTATCTAATCCTTCAAAAACAAGATCAACGTGCTTGTTCTTAATAAAATGCTCATCAACCTTAAACTTTGTAGTGTACTCCCAATCGGTTTCATCAATCCATCCCAGATTCAAATTATTACAGCCCAAAAAAGGATCGGTAATTTTGCCATTCTTAAATAAATCGGTATGAATTGTGCCCGGAATGGTTGTTAATTGCCACCCATCAGCAGTACCTGCTTTGCGGAATCGCCACGCACCAATAAGAGGAAAGGTTTGTTGTGCGAATACCTCAAAAACACTGCAGAAAAGTATCAGTACCGTTAGATAACACCGAATATTTCGGATTGAAAATCTCATCACGACTAACTTTATTCATCTAACTTATTCAAAGCAAAAGCATAAGCCCCCACAGCCACTGCGTGGCTTGTTCCCAAGCGCGATAAACCTACTCCAAACCGTTTCAACGGATCATAATCAACCTCTCTAGTACTGAATGGAACTTTAATCTTTCGTAGTTCCCCCTTTGTAAACAATTCTCGTTGCTGCTGATTTTCCATATCAAATGCCTTAAGTTCAAGCCTATCAACCTCACCGCCCATCAAATTCTGTATTTTTCCATTCAACTGGTTGAACATTGCAGGAGCAAAATACCTGTAGGAATTTGCCAAACCACCACCAATAACAACTAATGAGTCGGTAAGTGTTACAGCATTGGCAAGCGCATCGCCAACCACAACACCTAGCGTTTGGAATGCAAGCCTTGCGGCCACCATATCACCATCCTTTTTACCATCAAGAATATCGTATATATCTTTTGGAGAAAGATTCTCGGTTTCGTTATTTCGAGAATTACTGCGATAAACATTCTGTACAGCCCGAATGCTTGCCCCCTCCTCTGCAAAACAGTAAACATCGATACCGTTGCGCATCAACCAAATTTCAGCACCTGCTGAATTATCGCCAATATAGAGCTGATTATTCACCACAAGCCCACCCCCAAAGCCTGTTCCTAGCGTAATGCCAAAAAGGTGTTTATAGCGTTTAGGATTTCCGGCCTTCTCAAGCATTTCGTTCACCTCAGGAAGAATCCCTGCAATTGCCTCTCCATAGGCAAATAAATCGCCATCGTTATTAATGAAAACAGGTAGTTTAAAATGCTCCTCAAGCATTGGCCCTAATGCAACACCACCCCTAAAACTGGGTAAATTGCCCAAATCTCCTATAATTCCATTAGGATAGTCGGCTGGACCAGGAAAAGCAAAACTAATTGCAACTGGTTTATCGGTAAGTTTAGAGATTATTGTTTTGAATCCCTCTATAATTGTATTTAAGCATTTATCCAAGTTGTCGCCATTGCTGAGCAAGGTCACTGGTTCTACAATACTTTTCATTCCCTGAATGGCAGAGAAAACAAAGTTGGTTCCTCCGGCATCGAGGGTTAGAACTATTCTATTATCGTTTTTGTAATTCATTTTTAAGTGAAATGTTAAAAGTGAAAAGTTAAAAGAAAGATGGAGGTTGGTTTTACGCAACTACCTTTTTTGCTCCTTTTAACGATAGAATGAGCAAATATCCAAAGCAGATTGCAGGAACTACAAAAGAGAATGCGTTCATTTTCAAATCAACCATTTTACCCATTAGCAATGGAATTACAGCTCCACCAGAAATAGCCATACACATCAATCCGCTTAACTCATTTGCCGCCTCGGGTTTTTCCTCAACTGTAATGGAGAAAAGTAAAGGCCAAATATTGGCAAAGCCTAATCCGCCAATAATAACGCCAACAACAGACATAATAGGATTTCCAACCATAAGGAGCAGAATTCCAACCAATCCCATCAATGATGAAATGCGGAAGAAATTCCTAGGACTAAGCACTGTTAGCGTAACACCACCAATCAATCGACCAATAGTGAGCAAAAGGAAAAATAAAGGCGCACCATATTTGCCTGCCACATCTGGTGTCATTCCTATGGCCTTATTCAATGGCAAAAGGAATCGAGCCATACATACCTCGGCACCTACATAAAGGAAAATTCCTATTACTGCCATCAGGAACACAGGTTTATTCAACAACCCCAAACTCGAGTTTAAACTTGGAGGAACATCGGCTTTGGTTTCCTCAACCTTAATAAATAGAACAGATACAAATGTTAACGCCATCAATATAAAGAAAACTGGGAAAGCCGCCCTCCAGCCCAAATCTCTGAACAATACAAGTGCAGCAACAGCAGTAACAAGATATGCCGATACAGTACTCCCAATCCCTTTAATTCCTTGAGCAAATGCCAAGTTGCGGCTATATGTTCCCGTTGAACTTACATCACGCATAATTGGATTTCCTGCCACCTGAAGAAATGTAGTTCCAATACCTAGAGTAAGTATGCAAAGGCAAAGTAAAACATAACTAGGAGCAATAACAGTTGGTATCAACAGTGCAACCGCATTTAATCCCAATCCTAAAAGCAAAAGATTCTTCTTGCCTATCCGTGCAGCCAACAATCCTCCAGGCACACTAAATACCGCAAATGCAATGAAAACAAAGAAAGGGAGCAGCGTTGCCATTACATTGTTAAGTTGATATTGATTCATAACAGCATCGGACATTGGGCCCATTGCATCGGCAATACCCATTGTGAGGAATGCTAAAAAGATTGGAATTGTTTTTTGGTTCATATGGTTTTAGTTTAGGTTTGTTACTATTTATGAGATGATTCTCTTATATTGAGCTTTATTGGGAAAACCTGCAACCCACTTTCCCTCTCAAATTCTTCCTGCTTTACTTGGTACATCAATAATTCGAATGCCTTATTACATATATCGACAATCGGCTGCGACACCGCCGTAACCGATGGTTTAATAAACCTGAAGTATGGCAAATCATCAAAACAGGTTAAAGCCATATCTGCTGGAATTTTTAGCCCTAAATCGCTACACGTTTGTAATACAGCTGTTGCTAAGTTGTTATTTACAGCAAAAAGACAATCGGGTAACGATCTGATCATCAGCCTATTCGAAAGTAAATCTTTTACTGACTCTTCTATATTCCCAAAGGGAATTTCAACAACCTCTGCATTTATCCCTTTTTGCCGCCAAGCATCACAGTATCCATCCACCCTGTGCTTCACCGTTGATACGTGCGATGTTGAAAGTGTTAAAACCATTGGTTTTATATATCCCGTATCGTATAAATGTCCAGCAATTTGAGTCCCTCCATCATAGTTATCGACCACCACCGAAGGAATTCCAGAATTTTCAAAGTATCTGTCGATAAGAACCAAAGGCAATCCTTCTGAATAGTGATTATTTAACTCTTCAACATTCTTTTGAGAAGACGAAAGGATTATACCATCGACCTGTCTGTTGCGAAGTAATTTTATCAACTTCAACTCTTTTTCAACATCCTCATCGGTACTGCAGATAATTACATTATAACCAATAGCTGCGGCCAAATCCTCAATATTACGCGCAATTGCTGCGTAAAAAACATTGGAAATGTCCGACACAATTAAACCGATTGTATTTGTATAACCCAGCCGTAATCCACGAGCCAACTGGTTTGGCTTATAGTTTAAATCCTTTGCCATATCGAGCACACGAATCCGAGTCCGCTCCGAAATACCATACTGCTGCCCTTTCCCATTCAACACTAAGGAAACAACCGCCTTCGAAACCCCTACGCTGCGTGCAATATCGTCCAACGAAACTCTCTGCTTTTTCATTCAAGAATCTATTTATGGCAAATATATATAATTATCTAAATCGATTTAGGTGTTTTGAAAAAATAACATAGAATAAACCATATAAGAATCTTAGTCATTCATTAACAAAGAATTGTCAAGGTTTCTTGGGAATAAAATTATCAAGAAGTTGCTTCAAATCTGGATTTGTATCTTTAAAAACCTTTAGAATATTACTTTTGAACTTTTCCTGTCCATGGTTTGACAGATACTTAAAATCAGTGTCGGTAGTTTTTCCTGTAGAGAGTTTTATGGTTTGCACCCTGTTTGGATTAGAAAGGAAAACAAAGATCTCATCATCATTATTCCAACTTACAAAAACAGGCTTAGCATTAAGAATATACGAGAAAAGCGGCGTGCCATCTATATCATCTATACAAAGTTTATTATCCACACAGTATGCTACTCTATTTGTAAAATTAGAAATGGCAGGCAATCCTTTTGCCTTGGAGAATTTTCGCAACGTTTTATTCTCCAGATCATAAATATAAATTCCTTCCAAGGAATCGTGTTCACAAACATTCATTATTCCAAAGACGATAACGCTCTCATTCCTTTCAATGCGAGTTGCATACCACGATGGCCAACAACAAATTTCATCCAAGCGGGAAACAAGATACGTTTTATCCTCAACGCTATCGGTTCGGAAAAAACCAAAAACCTGCCTCACCTCCTTAGAAATTCCTCCATCTGGGAAACGACTAATACCTTCGGGCATTCTATACTCACGCACCTGAGCAAGATAGTAATATGACGATCCAACAGTAACTCCACCACTAGATGGTTCGAAAGAGTAGTACAGTTCACGGGTATAGCAAGAACTCATAATAAATTCCATAAAGACTATCAACCAATATAGAAGTTGCTTTCTCATAAATTGGGCCTAAGGCTTAATTTACTATGTTGATTTTCAAACACAGTAAATATAATGAATTATATCTAGATGCCATGTTTAATTACTTCATTACAAATACAACAATTCTAAAGTCATGACATATTCAACAAAAGTAAAAAGGATAAACTGCACAACCATACTCCTCTCAGCCCTTAATACCTTATATCTATTATTTTAACTCAAAAATCATTTGGAAAGACGGAAAACAAAACTAACTTAGAAGGCTATTAACCCTTTTTTCCGATTTTTTAAAATGGCCAAGAAAACTATCACTCCTAAGCAATTCGACCCCCAGAAAAATTATTTGGCTACAATGAAGGCTATTGGCTATGTTAGCCTTAGCAATGCCACTCCTGAGGATTACCGTCGGATTGGATTCAAATCAGGTCTTGAGGTACACCAGCAACTTAAAACACAGAAAAAACTGTTTTGCCGTTGTCCTGCAGGCATTTTCCACGAAAATGAGGATTACCATGCGGAAATTATTCGCCATATGCGTCCTACTCTGAGTGAGATGGGTGAATACGATGGAACTGCCTTGATGGAGTTTAAAACCAAGAAAGAGGTCATTTACCGCATAAACAATAAAACAACCTGCACCTACGAAATAGACGACACTCCACCCTTTCCCGTTAACCGCGAGGCTTTGGAGATCGCATTGGAGATTTCGTTGCTCTGCAAGATGAGCATTGTAGGCGAGGTTCATATCACACGTAAGCAGTATTTGGATGGCTCAATCCCAACCGGATTCCAACGCACAGCAATTCTTGGAGTTGGAGGTGAACTTCAACTCAAGAATAAAAAGATAAACCTTATTCAATTGAGCATTGAAGAGGATGCCTGTCGTGAGATATCTGATATTGGGCATCAACGAATTTACAAAACCGATCGTTTGGGGATGCCTTTGATTGAAACTGTTACCCATCCTGAGTGTTTAACTCCTGATGAGCTTCGCGAGGCAGGAGATTATATCCGATTCTTAAACCGCAGTACAGGCAAGGTGCGAACAGGGATTGGCGCGGCACGCCAAGATACCAACGTTAGCTGCGAGGGCGGTACACGTGTTGAGATTAAGGGTGTATCGCACAGTAAGTGGTTACCTGAACTATCACACAACGAATGTTTCCGCCAATGGGCGTTGTTAAATATCCGTAAGATATTACTTGAACGTATTGCTAATCCTACAAATTGGGCATTACGTCACATTGAGGTAGATGCTTATTCTCACAATTTAGAGCACGAACTTGCCCAGAAATACTCTGACAACGGGTATAAACTTGTAGCCGTTGCACTGCCTGCATTCCACGGCATTCTATCGCACTTTACACAGCCCGAAAAGAGTTTCACCAACGAATTAAGCGATAGGCTAAAGGTTATTGCTTGCGTTGAGAAACCAAATATCACCAGCGATGAGGATTTGGTGAATCCCCTATCGGAGCAGGATGCTGTTAAACTAGCATCGTTGCTAAAAGCATCGGAGGACGATGCAATTGTTCTAATTTGGGGGCCAAAAGAGGATATTCCAACCGCGTTAGATGTTATTGACGAACGTTGCCGTATGGCATTTGAGGGAGTTCCTCGCGAAACTCGTAGGCCACTTGATGATGGAACAACATTATTCGAGCGAGTGCTACCCGGTGCTGATCGTATGTACCCCGACACCGACTCTGCTCCAATTCCATTGGAGGATTCCTATATCAAAAAACTGAGCGGAAATCTGCCTGTTGACATCTGGCAACGATTCCAGCAACTGGCCAATATGCGTATTCCTGAGGATACTCATAAATATATTCTACGCCGCAACTTAGTACCCATAATCGAGGAGGTTTCCAATATGGGATTCTCTGCAAGATTTGTGGGAACATTGCTTGGTCATAATCTGAAATGCATTGAGGGACATATTCCAATGCACAAGGATTTTAACTATCGCCGAATTGTGGAGATGTTTGCTTTCCTTTCAAAGCAAAAACTGCATCAATCCCTATCAAAATTGATGCTTCCAGTTATATATCAGCATCCGAATATGGACTTCAACTCTGTGCTTACCAGCATCAACTTTAAGAAACGCACAGTTGATGAGTTAACTGCCCCTGTTGACTATCTAGTTGAAAAGTTCAAGGAAATTCGGGTTACTAAAGGCAATAACCCCGATATTATTGTGAATTGGGTGATGGGACAACTGAACCGTCAGGCTTTGGGCAATACCGATTTAAAGGATCTCCGAAAGCGGATTGAAGAGAGGGTAAATAGTTAATCAACCACATCAACACTTATTACAATGGAAGATATTTTTCAAGGATATAAAGGTCGAGCACTGGAAGTGCTAAAAAAATACAACGTCAGGGTTTGGGGTAAGGCTGTAGTTGAAACTAATCGAGGAGAATTTAAAGGAACCGTCCTTCCTCGTGCTGAGAACGATGACGATTGCCATATTGTAATTAAGATTGATACCGGCTATAATGTAGGTATCGATATTTTTACAATTACTAGTATGAAGGAGGTTGGCTACTATAAAGCAACCTACAAAATTCCCGAAAAGGAATTCCCTTTCACACCTAATTTGCCAAAGGTTAAACTGCTTGGTACTGGCGGTACAATTGCATCGCGACTCGATTACCGCACAGGTGCAGTTATTCCAGCATTCTCGCCTGGAGAACTTTACGGCGCTGTTCCTGAACTAGCCGATATCTGCAACCTAACCACTGAAAAACTTTTCGCTGTGTTCAGCGAGAATATGGGCCCTGAGCAGTATAAAGCACTTGCAATTGCAATTGGCAAGGAGATTGAGAACGGAATTGATGGAATTATTATTGGTCACGGTACCGATACTTTGAGCCACACAGCCGCTGCGCTAACCTTTATGGTGCAAAACTCGCCCGTTCCTATTGTCTTGGTGGGTTCGCAACGCAGCTCCGACCGACCTAGCAGCGATGCTGCTCTAAACCTGATGCACGCCGCCTATACAGCAGGAAATTCCGACATTGCCGAGGTTATGGTTTGTATGTTTGGCCCAACATCTGACGAGTATGGATTTCTACATCGCGGAACACGCGTGCGCAAAATGCACTCATCGTACCGCAGTACATTCCGTACCATTGGCGACACTCCAATTGCAACAGTTAGCCGCAAAGAAGGAGTTAAACCTTTAAAGGAAAATTACAACCACCGCAGGAAAGACCGTAAAGCAAAGATATTACCTTACTTTGAGGAAAAGGTGACAATCGTGTACTACTATCCCAATATGCAACCCGATATTATTGACTCGTTGGTTGATAATGGTTACAAGGGAATTATCATTGCAGGAACAGGTCTGGGACACATCAATAAGCCGCTTTATCCTGCCATTGAGCGTGCAACAAAGAAAGGCGTTCATATCTATATGACCGTTCAAACGCTTTGGGGTTACGCACATATGTACGTTTACGATACAGGCCGCGATCTTATGGCCAAAGGAATTATTCCTGCAGAAAATATGCTACCCGAAACAGCCTATATTAAACTAGGCTGGGCACTTGGTCAAACAAACGATCCCGTGGAGGTTCGTCGATTGATGTTAACTCCTATTAACTCTGAAATTACCGAACGTGAACCCTACAATGGTTATTTAATTTATCAAGGCGGTGTTCCTGAGGTTGAAGAGTTTATAAGAAAGTTTAGAAAGTAAATACGAGACACAAGATATTAGACATAAGACCCAAGATCGACATAATCTCACTGTCTAAAATCTAATGTCTGATATCTATAAAAAATATGTAAAATGAATAGGGTTAAACTTTCTCTAATACTTTTAATTGTGCTAGGCACAATTGGTATTGCAAAAGCACAAACTGAGGATATTTCCCAATTTCAGTGGATAATTGGCAATTGGAAGGGAAATCACAATGGTGGTATCTTCCTTGAAAACTGGGCACAGATTGATGAGAATACACTAGAAGGCCAAGGGTATAATGTAGTCAAAAGTGATACTCTTTTCAGGGAAAAATTACACATCCAAAAAATAGGCGATTTCTGGGTTTACATTGCCACCATAGAAGAAAACTACCCGATCCTATTCACCCTGATTAATTCAGACAATGACACATGGAACTTTGTAAACTACGAACACGATTTTCCCCAACGAATAGTTTATACAAAGAATGAAAACGGCCAACTCCATGTTAAAATTCAAGGTGAAACGGAGGGAGTCCAAATGAAGGAAGAGTATCTGCTGGAAAAATACTAATTAAAAATATACTGTGATAATGAACAAAATTTTTTATGTTTTAATTTTTTCCATTCTCTATGGATTTACTTCATTTGCTCAACAATATAATAACCCAACCTACTATCTTGACTCTGTAAGGATAGATATAAAAAAGCATTTTTTCAATCATCAAAATGTTGAAAAGGTAAACACAAAAAAAGAAACACCCAGCGGAGAAGTATACATCACCTCAAAGGAAAAGGTTGAATTTCTATCGCTTTCTGATGTTTTGAAGAAATATGCGAACATTAACAAAATGTCCGATAATGTTGTAATAAAAATTAACAACAAGCGATTTGACAATATTTCAGACATTAAAATTGACAGGTCTTTTTATATCTATGTTCAAACCGATAGCTTAGCAAAAACAGACTATTTAAACGAAAAGTTCAAGGATTTGATCATAGTAAATATTGACCTTGAATCCAAAGAACGAAAACCGCAGGTATTAATCAGAGGGATTGAAGATCTAAAATCAATACAAAGTCCTAAGAAACAGATTGAAGAATAAATATGAAAGGAGGATTTATTTCCTCCTTTTCATTTCGCACAAAACGTATACAGTGTAGCTCTCGCCATCTTGCATAACGGCTTTTTTAATCAATCTAACATCGGTAAGTTCTGCTTCAATCTGTTTACTTTGAACGGTCTCCTGTTGCTTCCCATTAACACCAACCTTAGTCGTTACTTTTTTATTATCATACTTTACGGTACCAACCTGCTCTGCAATTTTTGTTTTAGCATCAAGCAAGGCCTTGCTTTCAGCAACATCAATTGTGCGCGATGTACCAACTCCTGCACCGTAAAATTTTCTGCTAGATTTAGGCGGATTATCGTACCAATCTGGTATTGATGTTACAAAGTTTTGAGCATTTACCCCGATTGATATTAGAACTATTGACAAAAGAATTAGTTTTTTCATAACAGTAATTTTATATCAATATAACATATTCTGTGCCAACAGTCAACGCTTTAGCACACCCTGAAACAATTCGGTATTTCTTTTACTACCTAAAAAATTGACAATTTATTTCTATTTTGCCAAGGTTAATAATAAACCCTAGCAGTATTTTACCATCATAATTGTTGTATATAATAAAATCAGCATCATGCAGAAGTCTGGCATAAAATCATTCCCTAAAAACTTTTGGACAGCCATCACAATGGAGTTCTTTGAGCGTGGTTCGTACTATGGAGTTATGTCCGTATTATCAGTATTTCTAGTTTTAAGCGTAAACGAGGGAGGCCTTGGTTTCTCAAAAGAAAGCGTCGGCATAATTAAAAGCGTGATAACTCCATTGCTGTATGTACTTCCAATTATTTCGGGAGCTATAGCCGACCGATTTGGATACCGGAAAACACTATTCTTTGCATTTACAGTAATGAGTCTTGGATACTTTCTTACCAGTATAAGTACAACCTATGTAAGCGTTTTTGCAAGTTTACTGCTAATGGTACTCGGCGCAGGCGTTTTTAAACCAATTATTTCAGGAACTATTGCCCGATCGACCGATAGTAGCAACTCGACTTTAGGATTTGGTATTTTCTACTGGTCTATCAATTTAGGTGCATTTATATCGCCATTACTATTGATACCTTATTTGAAACAACTTGGTTGGAACTACATTTTTATAATGGCCGCAGTAGGTACGGGCTGGCTATTAATCCTCAACCTGCTAGTATACAAGGAACCCAAGCGACCTCAAACTCAGAAAAGTTTAGTTCAGGTTCTAAAGGAAATGATTTTGGTAATTCGCGATTATAAGTTTATACTGATGATTGTTATTTACTCTGGGTTCTGGATTCTTTACTTCCAAATGTTCGATACTGTTCTTTGGTATCTTAAAGAATATATGGATATGACCCCTGTCGACAACTTTGTCAACTCATTTTTAAGCCACTTCGTGAGCAACCCTAGCTGGAAATTCGATGCAGAACATGTCACTGTAATTAATGCAGGTACCATTATAGCATTACAATTGGTTATATCATCAATAGTTAAAAATACAAAAGCGCTACCAACCATGATTACCGGAATTGGTCTAGGAACCATTGGAATGGGGATTTTGGCGATTTCAAGTAACGCTTGGATATTTATTTTGGGTTTGGTAATCTTCTCGCTTGGAGAGATGACCGCACACCCAAAATTCATCTCCTATATTGGATTAATTGCTCCGGAAGATAAAAAAGCGTTATACCTTGGATACTCGTTCCTTTACGGTGTTATAGGAAGCGGAATTGGTGGAATACTGGGCGCACACACCTATGTTAAATTTGTAACCAAAATGGGAAAACCTGGACTTCTCTGGTTTATGTTCAGCCTAATTGGTGTTGCAACAATGCTTGGACTATATCTGTTTAACAGATATTTAGCACCTAAAAAGAATATATAAGGAATTACTTGATCATAATTCTAATTTCTTACAAAAAATCCATCCTCATTAAAATGAAGATGGATTTTGCATTTAATCTCCCAATGTATCAAGGATTTTATTGTGCAACAACTACACCTCTTCTTTTTTCGCCAAAGGCAACTCAACTGAGAAGGTAGTGCCTTCTCCTACCTGAGTTCGAACCTTAATGTTACCTCCAAAACCATGAATAATCTCCCGGGTTATTGCTAATCCCAAACCGGATCCTCCTGACTTTGTTGTAAAGTTAGGCGTGAAAAGTTTTGCAAGAACATCATCAGGAATACCAATTCCATTGTCCGATACTTCAACCTTAACCACAGTTTCACTACTAAATAGAATAGAGATTCCAATCTCTCCCTGCATTCCTTTTTCGATAGCTTGGATCGCATTTTTAACTAGATTGTTGAATACTCGCAACAGTTGGTCGCGATCGGCCATTACTATTGGCTCATAACTCAAACTATTAGTAAATGTGAATGTCATGCTCTTGTACCCCGAGTAAAGAGTTACAATATCGGAGAGCAATTTGTATAGATTCACCTGACTAATATTGGATGTTGGAAGTTTTGCAAACGACGAAAACTCATTGGCAATACTTGTTAAAGAATTAATTTGCTCCACTAAAGACTCCGAGAATCGCTCGAATCGTTGATCCCAATCTGGTACACAATCCTTTTTTGCCTTAACCAAATATTGTAAACTGAGTTTCATGGGCGTTAGCGGATTCTTAACCTCATGCGCTATTTGCTTGGCCATTTCGCGCCAAGCACTTTCGCGCTGACTTCGGGCCAACTCCTTGGCGCTCCATGCTAACTCATCAACCATTCTGTTATACTCACGAATTAACTGACCAACCTCATCGTTACCACTATAGTTAATCTGCTCATTATTTCCCGCTATGTTAACCATACTTATTCGCTCACGAATCAATTCTAGCGGTCGAGTTATTTGCCCCGAAATTAAAAGTGCTACAACAATGGCTAACAGAGCCAATAGGGCATAAATATTGATGATCGCAACAATAATAGAGTATAGCTCACTCCGTAATTCCTCCTGTTTCGTAAAATAGGGCAGATTTAAATATGCAATAGTTTTATTATTCTGTCCAATAATTGGTACATATGCGCTCAGAAATGTCATTCTACCAATATTCTCGGTATTAACAAACTTTGGACTATGCATATAAGCCATTGCATTCCATGCTGCTGGATTCATTCGTCTTCCAAGCAACTGTTTCTCGAACATTTCTGGTCGCGAAGTAGCCTTTAGCACTCCTGAAATATCATATATATTAATGTCGGTATAAAAAATATTGGATAACTCAATAAGTCTATCGGTTAACCTATCGATATCCTTACCGGAATTATTAATCAGAAAAATATCCCGATCTAACTCAAACATCACAGACATGAGTTTCTCGCTCAAATTCTTCTCATTGCGCAAATTGAAACTCTTAATATTATAAAGAATTGTTGCTGCGGCAACCATTACCATCGACAGGATTATTATCAAACTAATAGCCCAACTAATTCTATTCTTAAAACTAGGATTTGGCGACCGAAGCTGAACTGGAAACTTTGCCCACTTCATCAGTATAAATATCACCACAAAAAAGAATATCAGGTTATATGCGAATGATGCCGTGGTATTTAATGCATCCTCTCTAGGCTTACTAAGAATAACGGAATCCTCCTTATTGGGATGATATACCAAATGATTATACCCCATGTAATTATAAAGATCATATGACGATTCTTTAAAATTTACAGAGTCTAACTTCGTTTTATAAGGAAAACTTCCGGCCTGTGTAATTAACGAGCCCTTATGGTACTTTGCCCAAGAATAGCCTTTTAGCATTGGTTGCATTCCCCTACCCTCTATCAAAAGTTCTGGATATCCCAACAACTCCCAACTTGGTCGGCTATCAAGTTCAATGTATAAGTTACGAAGTTCATCGCCATATCTGTAACCAATTACACCAATATAGCTGATGGAACCATTCTGAAGGTTTAGGTAAAAAAATCTTGACGAAGGAATTAGTATGCCATACTTATCTATTAATCCATTAAAAAACTGATTACAATTCACAGTGTTGCCCGCATCCATGGTAATAACCGAATTCGACAAACACACTGTAGCTCGAAGTTGATATCTATTTAAGTAATTTTTGAAGTACTCTTTTCGAAGATGATCGTACAATGCTACATTGTAATTATCAATGTTCCGAATGTACTCCCTCACCAGAGTATCGGTAAGTAACTTATGGTAAAGTGGCGTAATAAGCATCTCTGCAACAGGATCGCGCTCGGAACTAAGATTTATTGCCAACACTTTTCGAATATCCTCCTCTTTTTGAAATGAGAAATCGGAAACAGTAACCACAGAATAAACCGACAAAACACTAATAATGACAATAAAGGCTCGGAGATTTATAATTTCACGCTTTGTGTACTTCAAGAAGATAAATATTCCTAGAGTAAGAATAGCCCACAACCCACCATAGATAGTAGGAATAACCCCAACTATAACTAAAAAAATAGCCACAAGCAAGACTCCTACACCTAAGTGTATTAAAACACCCTTTAACTTTAAACTATGAAAAAAAAGTTTTAGCCAAGTGTTACTTATCAAGAAAGTGGAGACAACCCACAACGCAATGGAAAAATACCCCACAATAGAGTATAAGGAAACATTAAATATTCGGTATGTCTCGAGAATTAGCGTAGAATGTAGTATCAACGATTTAAACATCCCATCTACCAATACGTACATACCAATAACAATTGGTGCTGTAGCAATTACAAGTATTCTCGAAGAACTATTAATCGTTTTGTATAGCTTGGAGGCATTGATAAAGATGTAGGCCGCGCAAATAAAAATAAAAATTGAGTTAACCAAAAAATCGCCTAAAGATGAATTAAACACAGAATTGGCGAAAAGCTGTGGGCCAAAAAACTCTCCATCTGTTTTTAATGGAATTGTAAAATAAATACTAATGATGCGAATCAGGATTATAACGCCAATAAAGCCAAATACCTTAAGAACAACCCTTTTACGAAAGATATTTAATCCAAAAAATAAGTATATGCTAATGATAATCAGAACAAAACTAACCCACTGTACAATTGGTTTCGAAACGGCTATTGTACTTCTTCGGTAAGAATCGACTGGAACAAGATAAAAATTAGTAACACTATTAGCCCTTACAGGAATCCCATTATACACAAGTTTCAATGAGACCTTATAATCGCGAAGCCCACCATAAGCAGGTTCAAACGTATTTTTTAAATATTTATTCTGATATGGATACTCCGAACACAAATGGTTAAGGATAAGTATTCGGTTTTTTCCACGCTTAATCCATTGTGAAAAGAAATAATCGCTCTGTATCTTTTGCAGAGCAATGTCTAACGTATCGAACTTTACTCCCGAGATATCTATTTTTGAAGACCAATAGCATAGCGTATCACCTCGGAATAAGAAAAACTGAACACCCTCGGCTTTTAGCTTATCCTCAAAATAATCAACACCATTTTCGAATAATTCTGAAGGACAGTCTTCTTTGGTTTCCTCAAAAAAATTTAACGCTAACTCTCTCGACTTTTTGAGTTCTCGTTCAATTCGTCGCTCTAGTTTAGCTGTGTTCGGCTTATCCAACTGAATTCCAGGAGCAAAATGCGGAGCAAATTCGGAAATACATATCAAAACAGCCGCTGCCGAAAGCGTAAGAAGTATTGCTATTAACCGTTTGCTCATGGACAAAAAATTTTAAATGCTTCGTTTTGCAACAAAAATCAGGCCTTAATTTAAGGATGGTGGTATGGTTCTCCCTTTATAATTGTGAACGCTCTATACAACTGCTCAATAAATACTAACCGCACCAGTTGATGAGAGTATGTAAGTTGCGATAACGAGATTTTTGTATGAGAAACTGCTTTAACCTTTTCGGAGAAACCGTAAGGTCCGCCTACCACAAAACAAATATCACGCAGACCAGTGACCATCTTTTTTTCAATAAACTTCGAAAACTCAATGGAATTGAACTCCAGTCCATGCTCATCAAGAAGTATCACCTCCTGCACATTCTGAATTAACGGTAAAATACTTTCAGCTTCCTTCTGCATCTGAACATCAACAGACATCGACTTAGTATTACGTAATTCTGGAATAATTTTTATTTCAAACTTACAGTATCTTGATACACGCTTAGTATATTCATCAATCGCTTTCACAAAATAGTCCTTATCGGTTTTGCCAACAAGAATTAAAATAATCTTCATAGGATATAACTTGATATAATTTTGACGTTGTATTAACAAACATTAAAATTAGGTATTTTGACAAATACGGCATAACTTTACCCAAGTTTTGTAGTATAATTGTCCTAAAAGGAACAATAACAGTCTGAAAAATATCATTTTTTCAGTATCTTTTTGGCTTAAGGTTTGTTGCTGTATTTTACTTTGTGGGAATTTGCATTGTAAAACATAAATTTTAACAACATGCAAAAAATGAGAAAGATGATAAAATTAAAGGTTTACTTACTAACATTTTTTCTGTTGACAATCTCAACAGCCAATACGCTTATTAGCGAGCAGGATCCAAATGAAGTGATTAAAAAGGCTTCGGAAGCAATACAGAGTGGTAACGCCGAACTCCTTTCGAAAAACTTCTATAAAACGGTAGAAATTGAAATTCTTGGTGAAGAAAATTTCTACAGCCAATCACAGTCGATACAACTAATGAAGAATTTTTTTGAAAAAAATAAACCAGTTAAATTTACTATAAGCCATCAGGGCGTTAAAGATTTATCGGCATTCGCAATTGGAAAACTACAAACAAAAAGCGAAATACTACGCGTCTCAATCTTTCTAAAAACGGAGAATGGACAATCGTACATACACCAACTCCGGATAGAAAAAGACGACGAAAGTAGCAACTAATAAGTTTAAAGTTAAATGGCAAAATACCCATTTTAAAAAGTATGCAAAAAGCAACAACCTACAGGTTTTTCGCTGCCAATAAATTGACAATCAATCATTAATATGAATTACGAGCCTTTTATTAATTCGCTAATCGATTTGGCAATCGCTGAAGATATTGGCGATGGTGATCATTCCTCGCTCTCCTGCATCCCTAAGGATGCTAAAGGTGGAGTTCAACTAAAGATGAAACAACCTGGAATTATAGCAGGTGTTGAAATCGCAGAAAAAATTTACCATCGACTCGATTCTTCGGTCACTTACAAGGCTTTTAAAAATGATGGAGAAAAACTCTCCATCGGCGATATAGTATTTCATGCAGAAGGAAATACGCACACGCTACTACAGGCAGAACGTATTGTTTTAAACGTTATGCAACGAATGAGCGGCATTGCAACACAAACCCGCGAGTACGTAAAACTTTGCGAAGGAACTTCGGCAAAGGTACTTGATACGCGTAAGACTACCCCTGGAATGCGAGTTTTCGACAAAATGGCTGTTAAAATTGGAGGTGGTCACAACCATCGCATGGGGCTTTTCGATATGATTATGCTAAAGGATAATCATATTGACTTTGCAGGAGGCATTGTTAACGCTATAAAAAAAGCAAACGACTATATTGGCGAAACTGGGAAAAAACTTGCAATTGAAGTAGAAACTCGATCACTAGAAGATATAGAGAAGGTTCTTGCAATAGGTGGAGTCCAAAGAATAATGCTAGACAATTTCTCCATTGAAGAAACCAGTAAGGCTGTAAATCTGATAAATGGTAAATTCGAAACCGAATCGTCGGGAGGTATTACCCTTGATACAATTCGAGATTATGCCCTTTGTGGAGTTGACTATATCTCAGTTGGAGCAATAACACATCAGATTAAAAGCATAGATATGAACCTGAAAAAGGTTTAAACTTATGTTCAAAAACGCAAAATTTGAATTTATTCCTAGAATAAAGCGCTCCTCAAGGATCAGCACAAAATGGCTTTTTCGCAAAATTAAACGTTTCACAACACCAGGGTTAAATGGAGTTCCCGTTGTTTCTGTTATAAGGTATTTCTTTAAAGGTATCGTAAACGGAGCAATTACAACACGAGCATCATCTGTTGCGTTCAGTTTTTTTCTAGCCACAGTTCCAACATTGATATTTATATTTTCGCTAATACCACATATTCCTGTTTCAAATTTTCAGGCTCAACTTTTATCTGTCATAAAAGGCATAATGCCAATGCATGCATACCAAACCGTAGAGGCTACTTTAATTGAAGTTGTCACAACCAAAAGTACGGGACTGTTATCGTTTGGTTTTTTGGCTGCTCTTTTCTTTAGCCATAATGGAGTAAGTTCTCTAATAGATGCATTTAATGCCACTTACCATGCCATCGAAACTCGAAGTTTTATTCAGCAACACATAATAGCGTTTTTACTAACCATTATTTTGCCATTGATTGTTATTGTTGGTGCCGCTCTTATATTTTTCAGCGAGTACTTTATGAACCTTTTGCTCGATTGGGGGTTAATAAAACTAAAAGCAACTATGACAATTTTGTTGATTGGCAAATGGATTTTAGTGGTTGTAATATTCTTTATAGGAATATCAACAGTTTACTATTTAGCGCCAGCCCAAAAAGAAAAGTTTAGATTCTTCTCGCCAGGCGCTCTACTTGCGACTGTTCTTATAGTTATTACATCGCTTGGTTTTTCATATTACGTAAATCAATTTGGTCAATACAACAAGTTTTATGGTTCTTTAGGAGGATTAATTGTTTTTCAAATCTGGCTTTATTTCAATGCGTTTGGATTGATTTTAGGATTCGACCTAAATGCAAGTATTCGCACTGCAATAAATAGCCACCATACTAAAATCGATCTTCAAATAGAATGATACCTGTTGATATTGCTAAATTACGTAAGGAGTACTCTCTAAAATCGCTGAACGAAGCAAGTGTAAGCAAAAATCCATTTATGCTGTTTGAACAATGGCTAAATGAAGCCATTGTTGCAGACTTGCCCGAACCCAATGCAATGACTCTTGCAACATCGAGTTTTGAAGGAAAACCATCGGCACGAGTTGTTCTTCTTAAACAATTCACCATCGAGGGATTCTCGTTTTTTACTAACTACGAAAGTCGTAAAGCAAAGAATCTTTTACAAAATCCTTATGCAGCCTTAGTTTTTTACTGGTCGGAGTTAGAACGCCAAGTAAGAGTCGAAGGTAAAGTGTCTAAAGTAAACGATAAGGAAAGCGATAAATACTTCAACACCCGTCCCGAAAAAAGTAAAATTGGAGCATGGGCTTCACCTCAAAGTAAGGTAATTCCAAGTAGACGATACCTTGAAAATCTCATGACAGACTACGAGGAAGAATTTCAGAAAAAAAATGTGGTACGTCCCAAAAATTGGGGTGGATACATACTACAGCCTTCGCTTGTAGAATTCTGGCAAGGGCGTCCAAACCGTCTTCACGACAGAATTCAGTACACCTTCGTAAACGAAAGATGGATCATTGAGCGACTAGCTCCCTGATATGATCGACGACGGGTTGTTGTTGAGCAACCTATGAATTTTACCATACAATGCTTCAGAGTCAAGTGGCTTTGTAATGTAATCGTCGCACCCACTGGCAATACTCTTGTTTAGTTCAGACTGAAGAGCATAGGCTGTTTGAGCAATTATAGGCATATTGGGTTTAACCCTTTTAAATTCCAGCGCTAGATTATATCCATCAGAGTCGGGAAGTCTTATGTCGAGCAGTACCAAATCGATACTCTTCTCCTGCTTGAAAAGTTTTCGGGCTTCCTTTGCCGACGTTGCAAAAATTAGTTTAGCACCTGTTCGCTCAAGTATCCTTTCAAAATATAATCGAATATCCTTAGTATCCTCTACAATCAGTATAGTTTTTCCTGTAAGTAATAACTCACCATTAATCTGAACAGAAGTCGAGAACATCTGCTTGTCCTCGTCATTAAACTCATCAACAACATACGGAATTGTAAAGTAAAACTCTGCACCCTCATTAATTTGACTATCAGCCCAGATATGTCCACCCAGCAATTCAACTAATCCCTTCGAGATTGCCAGACCTAAACCAGAGCCGCCGTACACCCTCGAATAGGAATCATCGGCCTGCCTAAAGCGTTCAAAAATCAAATTCAATTTCTCCGACGATATTCCAATCCCAGTATCCTTTACAAAAAACTTAATCAGAGACGAATCATCATCAATAATCAACGTGTAACCAAATTTAATACTACCGCTAGGTGTAAATTTAATAGCATTGCTTAAGAGATTTGTTACTATCTGCTTAATCCGTAACGGATCGGAATAAATTATGAAAGGAGATGTATTTGCTAATTCAGGAGGAAATAACATCGCTTTTACTTCGCTTTTAAATTTAAGCTGTGATGAGAATATTGTAAATAATTCCTCCATACACTGGTTCAAATCGAAAGGACTTTTAGAAATTCGAAGTTGATTCGACTGTATTTTCGAAATGTCTATAATATCCTCTATCAACGATAACAATTGATTCCCGCTATTCTGGATTAAATCAATATACTGCTTTCCTGTTTCTGTGAGGTGTTCTTCTTCTTTTAATAGTTGAATAAAGCCAAGAACCGCATTCATCGGAGATCGGATTTCGTGACTCATATTGGAAAGGAATGCCGTTTTTAACTTATCAGACTCTTCTGCTTTTTCCTTGGCTCTTATTAATTCTTGCTCTGTTTTTTTCCTTTCGGTAATATCATTTGCAATACCAACCATTGCTATAGGACAGCCAAATTCATCAAAAACGCTTGAAGTAGACAAACCAATAGGAAAAACAGATCCATCCTTTTTCACATTAATTAGTTCTCCTTTCCAACCAGACTGCATTGTTTCAATCATAATCTGATAATCCAACGCACGATCCGAATCGAGGGGCTTTAGTATAGTCGTATTTTTCCCAATGATCTCACTCTGAGAATATCCATAAATTTGAGTAAATGCTGGATTCACAAAAATTATGTTGTTATCCAGGTCTGTTATAGAAATACTGTCATTAGCATTCATTATGGCTTGAGCAAGCATTCTTACATCTTCCTCTATTTTTTTCTGCTGCGTAACGTCGCGCTGTAAAACAAGGTAGGATTCATTTCCAACAGATATAATCCTTGATTCGTAGAAATAGGTTTTGCCATCAACCTCAATTTTGTGCTCAAATGTTTGCAAAGAATTCAACTCACGACACAGCTCAATTGCCGCTGTAAATTTTGTAAAGGCCTCTTTCGGCAAATAATCTCCCAAGAAATTACCAATCTTGTCGACAGATAACTCTGGATAAAAAACTTGCTCACTTGGAGCAAAATCAAGCAATCGCCCCTCCCTTGTAATTCGGAATAGTTGATCGGGGATTGCCATTATCATAGCTCTAAATTTCTCCTCGCTTTCTTTAAGAATTGCTTCTGCGTTCTTTCTCTCAGAAATATCACGAGCCATCGCTGTAACAACCTGCAAACCAAAATAATTACCTTTACTTAGAAATATCTCATTGGGTATTACCTGTCCATTTTTCTTAGTTCCCCAAAACTCAAGTATTTGATTATGTCCTTGGTATGCCTGTTTTATTTTCCGCCTTATCAACGAAATATCATTTAAGTCTTTAACGGCAATCTCATCGGTGGTCATTCCAACTATTTCATCCTTTGTATACCCAAACATTTTTTGACCACTCCGATTTACATCTAAAAAAACACCGCTAGAATCGAGAATGCAGATTGCTTCACTGGAATTATCAAACAAGCCCCGATAACTTTCTTCACTTTCTCTAATTGCTTTTTCGATTTCTTTTCGTTTACTAATGTCCCGAATAAATACAATTGTAATTATATCTTCGTGCAAATGAGCCTGATTAACATTAAACTCTACATAAATCAATCCTTTTGTTGGGCTTATAAGGAGCGTTTCATAAATGGATGGCTCGCTAAAACCTTTAGATCGTCTGTTATAGCGTTCCAATATATGTTCGCGATCGCTTGAATGAATAAATGTCGAAAATAGCTTTCCAATAAACTCCTCACATGAAACAGCAATCATCTCAAGAACTCTGGGATTCCCATAAATAATGACTCCATTCTTGATATACATAATCCCATCGTTCGAACGCTCTACCAAAATCTGATATTTTTCCATCGATTCAACCAAAGCCTCCTCTGCTTGCTTTGCTCTCGATATATCTGTAGAAACAACCATTATCCCGAAATTTCCATCGGGAAATATTACTCTAGTCTCGTGAAGTTGAACATACTGTTTACTCCCATCCTTTTTAAAATTACAAACTTCAGTTAACAGAGTTTCACCCTCAAGAATTCTTCTAATATTAATATCAACCTGAACAGCCTCATCCTGTGACGCTAAATCGTGAAATCGCATTTTAAGTAACTCTTGAGGTGTGTATCCTAGAATTTCCCCTGCAGCTCTGTTAGTATAAACAATATTCCCATGATTGTCGCCAAGAAGCACTCCATTGGGCGATTGTTCAAAAAGAACCCTCCAAGCCTGCTCTTCCGAAAGTATCTTTTTTAGCCTAACATGATTGGAGTTAGGATTATTATCGGAAAAAATGGATGCAAAATTCTGCTTCCGTTTTAGGTTAGTTAACTCAATAGCAAGTTTTAATTCTTTGGGAGTAAAACTAGAACTAACAAAGTTAGACTCAGAAACAACCTCATATATATCTAAATCGTTGGAGTATTCGCCTCCGCTATAGAAAAGGAATGGCTTATCTAGAAAATTTTGAGACAGAGCAATCACTAAATCTTTTTGCTTTATATCACCAATACCTACAATTGCAACATTAAAACTAGGTAACTCTATATCACCTGTTAGATTTTCGATTATGATACAAGAATAGCCTATTTCTTCGAGTTCTTTGCAAAATACAGAAACAGGTAAAATCTCATTTGTAAATAACAACGCTACTTTAGATGCCATCCCCTAAGCGGTTAAGGCAGGTAATTTATAATTTTTTTTTCAGATTGATATTATTAAAACAAAAAACCCTATGGTTATCATAGGGTTTTTACATATATAGTTTTCTGCTATCCTATTTGCAAATACTGATCTACCAGTTTCTTTATTTCTTCGGTTTTCCCATAAATTTTTTCGCTCAAACCCTTATCGTTATACGATTTGAGTTTTGCTATTTTCGAGTCAATCATTCCTTTTGGGAAAATACCATCGGCTTCGAATATGGCTCTTTTTTTCTCTAGGATTTCAGCCGACTCATAACAAGATGCAGGCAACTGTTTTAGCATTGCTAATTTGTCCTTAAACTCCGAACTGAAAATGTTCACGTTGGCGTATAATCTGTCGGCCATTTCCAACGAATCGAAACGACGAAGTCCATTAAGAGAGGTAATAATAAGTCCTGCAATAGTTAAATAGGGATCTGCAGAGCCGTCTGCAACTCTAAACTCATAGGTTTGCTTACTCATTCTAGGTGGTTGACAACTGCAATCGGCTGGGTTTGCATCAGCAATCATATTCTGAGCGCCAGTCCATCCTAAAGGAACACGAATCACCACAGAACGATTACGATCGCCCCAACAAATGTAGGTTGGTGCTTCCTGGTGTGGTACTAAACGGAGATATGATACGGGTATTGTATTGCCAAAAGCAGTAAGTGCATCGGCTGAATCTAAAACGCCCGCAATCATTTTACGCGCAATGTCACTTAACTTTCCATTTTCAACCGTAAGGTTATTGCCATCTTTTTCAACCATCATATGAAAATGCAGGCCACTTCCAGCTTTTCCCACGGTGATCTTGGGCGCAAAACTTATATCAACGCCATAACGATAGCCCAGCATACGAACCACCCATTTTGCAATAACCAATTGATCTGCGGCATCCTCCGCTGGCATGGGGAGAAATTCAATTTCGTGTTGCTCGTAAAGTTTATCCTCGGTCATAAAACACCCAACCTCGGAGTGACCGTATTTTATTTTACCACCAGCTTTTGCAATGTAAACTAAAGCCTCGCGACGAAGATTTTCCCATTTAGAGAACGGTTCCGACGAATGATATCCTTTTTGATCGATTCCTGGATAAAAATCTTCTCGCTCGCTAATTACGTAGTACTCCAATTCGGCAAGAGCCTTAAATGTAAACCCTGTCTCATGTCGGAACAATTCGTGTGCTTTGCGCAATACATTCTCAGGCGCACTTTCTAGTGGTTTTCCTGTATTGTCATAAAACGAGCAAAGAATATCCACGGTAGGAACCTCAGCAAATGGATTTACAAATGCAGTCCGGTAACGAGGAATTACGTATAGGTCGCTACTACCTGCTTCGATAAACGAAAATAAACTGCTACCATCCACACGCTCTCCTGCAGATAAGATAGAATCCAAATGCTCCTTCGAACTTATGACAAAATTCAAGGTCTTAAGTTTTCCATCTTCTGCTACGTAGCGGAAATTAACCATTTCAATATCATTTTCTTCACAAAAGCGAATAATATCAGCCTTAGTGAATTCTGCCGATGGCTTTTTAAGAAAACGAACCAACTCGTTGGGGTTCATCAATATTTCGGAATCGTTCATTTGCTCCCGTTTTTAATTTTTACTTTTGCCAAAACTACTAAATGTTAGATATTTATTTCTTTGGGAGTTAATGTTTAGTAACATCATTTTATAACACGAATTCAAGTTGTAGAATAATCTACCAAAATCGATATCTTATATAGAAAAATAGCCCTTGATGAGTTCATCAAGGGCTATACCGAATTTTATTTCAACTACTTAAGCGAAGCGATTCTTTCCTCTAATGTTTGGATTTTTGCCAATGCATCGGCCTGCTTTTTCTTCTCTAAATCAACCACATTAGCAGGAGCACCATTTACAAATCGTTCATTATTCAGCTTCTTCATCACACTTTCCAAAAAGCCTTTAGTATAGTTAAGTTCCTCTATAAGTTTAGCCTTTTCCTCTTCAGCATCGACCAATCCTTCGAGAGGAACATACACCTCTAAAGTACCAACCATAAACGATGCAGCACCACCAATCTTATCATTTACATAAACAAGATTATCCAAACCTGCAAGTTTAACAATTATGGCCTCGTTACCGCTTTCAAATGTTTCGGCAGAACGGATAGATGTAGATAACGACTGTTTAATAGCAATATTCTTCTCCTGACGAATTGTTCTCACACCTGCAATTATTGATTTTACCCTATCGAATTGATCGAGAACCTCAATATTGTAACCATTAGATTTTGGCATTAAACTAACCATAATGCTCTCTCCATCGTTACGCTCGCGCAAATGTTGCCACAGTTCCTCGGTAATAAATGGCATGTAGGGATGAAGCAACGAAAGCATTTTTTCGAATATATCGAGTGTAGCCTTGTATGTTTTTCCATCAATTGGTTGCCCGTATGCAGGCTTAATAATCTCTAGGTACCAAGACGAAAATTCATCCCAGAACAACTTATAAAGATTCATCAATGCCTCAGAAATACGATACTTCTCAAAATCATCATCGGCCTGCTCGATAGCCTTGTTCAACTGATTATTGAACCACTCGATACCTGCTTTAGCAGCCGCTGGTTGTTGTGCATTTTCATCAACCTGCCATCCTTTCACTAAACGAAAAGCATTCCAAACCTTGTTGCAGAAGTTTCTACCCTGTTCAGTTAATGCCTCATCAAAAAGAAGGTCATTCCCAGCCGGAGAGCATAGCAACATACCAACCCTTACACCATCGGCTCCATACTTAGCAATAAGATCGAGCGGATCGGGAGAGTTTCCTAATTGCTTACTCATCTTACGATGCAAATGGTCGCGAACAATACCTGTAAGGTAAACGTTGCGGAAAGGCTTATCGCCCATATACTCGTAACCCGCAATAATCATACGAGCTACCCAGAAGAAAAGAATTTCGGGAGCTGTAATTAAATCGTTGGTAGGGTAATAATACTTTATATCTTGATTTTCGGGTTCAAGAATTCCGTTGAAAACAGAAATTGGCCATAACCAAGAACTAAACCAAGTATCAAGAACATCATCATCCTGACGTAAGTCTGAAATGGTGAGATTGGCATTTCCACACTCCTTCTTGGCTAACTCCAAAGCCTCAGCCTCATTGTTTGCAACTATGTAACCTCCTTCGGGTAAATACCATGCAGGAATACGATGCCCCCACCATAGTTGACGCGAAAGACACCAATCCTTTACGTTCTCCATCCAGTGGCGATAAGTATTTACAAACTTTGGTGGATATAGCTCAATATCTCCATTAATAACAGAGTCTAAAGCAGGTTGAGCAAGGTCTTTCATACGAAGAAACCACTGCATCGATAGCTTTGGCTCGATTACTGCATCGGTACGCTCGCTGAAACCAACCTTATTAACATAGTCCTCAATCTTATCCAAATTTCCCGACTTTTCAAGGTCTCCAACAATAACCTTGCGAACCTCGAATCGATCCATGCCTATGTATAATTGGGCTGCTGCGCTCAAAGTACCATTGTCATTGAAAATATCAATTGATTGAAGTCTATGCTTCTCGCCAAGCATGTAATCGTTGATGTCGTGCGCAGGAGTTACCTTAAGTGCTCCTGTACCAAACTCCATATCTACATACTCATCATAAATAATTGGCACATTTCTATTGATAAGCGGCACTATTACCTTTTTCCCTTTTAGGCTTGTATATCGAGGATCGTTAGGATTTACGCAAACAGCAGTATCTCCTAAAATTGTCTCGGGACGAGTTGTTGCGATGGTTACAAAGCCATCTTCGCCCTCAATTTTATACTTTAAGTAATAAATCTTACTCTGAACCTCGCGGTATATAACCTCCTCGTCCGAAACGGCAGTTTTAGCCTGTGGATCCCAGTTTACCATTCGAACACCTCGGTAGATATAACCTTTTTTGTATAAATCAACAAAAACATGAATAACACTTGCCGAAAGGGTTTCGTCCATTGTAAAACTGGTTCTATCCCAATCGCACGATGCACCTAATTTCTTAAGTTGTTCCAAAATAATTCCGCCATGCTTTTCCTTCCACTCCCAAGCATGCTTCAAGAATTCATCTCTGCTCAATGTTGACTTATCAATACCCTCTAACTTTAGCTTGTTTACAACCTTAGCCTCAGTAGCAATCGACGCATGATCCGTTCCAGGAACCCAGCAAGCATTCTTTCCCTTCATTCTAGCCCTGCGGACCAATACATCCTGCAATGTATTGTTCAACATATGTCCCATATGTAACACTCCGGTTACATTTGGTGGTGGAATCACAATACAGTATGGCTCGCGATTATCGGGAGTAGAGTGGAAGAAACCCTTATCCATCCAGTATTTATACCACTTATCCTCAACCTCAACAGGGTTGTACTTTGCAGAAAGTTCCTTTAAGTTATCCATTGTCTTTAATAAAAAATCAAAACGCAAAAATAATAAAATCTTAAATGCTAATAGATAAAAGATGAGTTTGTTGGATTAATTCACTCGAATTGCCTATTATCATCGATACGGATTAATAAAGAAAAAGGCCACTTTTCAAAGTAGCCTTTCAGATAATAAATAACGTTTATCTATTTGCTTGCTTTTTGTAAAGTCTTTTCAGCTTCCTTCAATGCTTTTTCGGCTTCTTTTTTACCATCCTTGGCTTTCTTCATATTCTCCTCACCCTTTTTAATCATTTTTTGACCATTTTCATAATTCTTAAGAGCCGCTTTGTACTTAACATTCCAAGCCTTGAAGTCTTCCTTAAATTTTGTCTCAACATTTTTAATGTCGGCTTTTGCTGCTGTTACCTCTTCTTTATCTTTCGATCGCAGCTGTTTCTCTAAAGGCTTCAATTCATTGAAGTGATCCTTTTCCATTGACTTCTGCTCGCTTTCAAGTTCTTTTATTTCGGCCGATGCATCCTGCGAAATAGTTTTACCAGCCTCTATCAAACTATCAGCAGAATTAACTTTTGCCTCTGCTTTATCGAGTTTCTCCTGAGCAATCTGGACTTTGTCCTCCAGTTTTTTCAGTTTGGCATCTTCCTGAGCCATTAAGCCTTGGCTGAATAGCGCTGCCACAACAAAAAGGGCTAAATTTAGGAGTATATGTTTTCTCATAGTTTTGGAGTTAAATATTAATACAAGTTACGAATAAATTCGATAAAAGTAAGTAATTAAATTACGTGAAAGTGGTATTTGTGTTTCGAAAATTTAAACAAAAATAAGGCTATTCCTTAAATTTAGAATAGCCTTACTATGAGTATACAATTTCTATTTCTTAACAAAGATAAAATCACCGCCTTCGTCACCGGCATCTTTTATATCTCCATATACAGGTGTTACAGGGCTACTGTTGATAACAATATCCTTAATACTGCCAAATATCTCCTCTGCTGTGATGTAATTCTTTGTATTATCGTTCAGTCTACCAACGAGTTGTTCTAAGAAAACACTTCTATCAGGAACTTCAGTTAAGTTTCCGCTTGTCATCGCCTTCCGGCTGGGTGCGTCGTACGCTTTCTTTACTGGACTAGACCCTTCCTCAAATGCTTTACGTCCTCTAAAAATACTTCCTCCAAAGCAAGCATCGGCAATTAGTAAAGTATGTCTCGATTTTATTGCTGCCACATAATCCCTGATTTGACTATTAGCCATCCAGTTTGCTGTGCTATTTGATTTTGAATCGGTTGGAATCCAATAGCCAAAATCGGTTTCCTTATCCCAATAACCATGGCCTGCAAAGAATATTAATAAATTATCATTTTTACCAACCCTGCGGGTTAACCTATCGAGTTCGTTAATGATTTGTTCGCGCGTTGGATCTTTAAGGAAAATAACATTGTTAGGATCAAAAGTATAACGATCGACAAGCACTTTGTAAAGTTTTGTTGCATCACTAATTGGGTTGTCTAAATCTGGGATATTACCATCGGTATAATCGTTTGCTCCCATAATTAATGCATAGAACTTTGGAGGCGATTTTTGCTGATCAAAAACAAGATCAAGTTCCTCTGTATCGCCTTTTGCAACTTTGCCCGATGCTGATTTGCGGAGTACAAAGAATTTTTTCTCAACACTATTCTGGCGTAAATCAACAGCACGTATTATAATTTCGTTTTTACCAACTGACAATGGCACATTAGCCTCAAATAACCCATTGCTTCCAATTGTTGCTTCAACACCATTAACAACAACCTCATAAATTCCACTCTCATCGGTAACCGTTCCCTTAATAACCATACTCTCATCGGTTGTAGCATATTCTTCACCGCTCTCAAGCGAACGCAAGCGCTTGTTATCCATTCCAATTAACGATTGAGCATATGGTCTACCACGAGTCGATTCTTTTCCAACCAATGGTACATTCGATGGTTGAGTAAGTGCAATTACAGGAGGATTTGTATCAAGAACCTCTGCCTTCTTAATAGTAAAATGCTGTACATCGGATACCAATTCGAAAGCCTTTGTTTTTTCAACTTTCATGCTAGTGGTCTTCTCCGAAGAAATAGGAAGATCGCGGAATTGAAGTTTTCCAATTTTTAAATCAATACCATATGTTTCGTCGGTAATAAGTTCTATCCCTAAATCTAGACGCATTGCACGATCTAAATCAGCAGGAATTCTTTCGAAGATAAATGAAGCATTTACTGTTTCTCCTTGCTTTATAGTACGCTGTGGAGTAGAGTATCGTTCGTTTCCTTCTACCTCAGCAATTTTTCCTTTTTGTGCATCGAACTTACGTTTCTTGAAATCGGTTATAGTAATTAAACCGTTAATCATTTTAAGATCGCGAGTTGGCCCATTATTGGTAATAGACAGCAGCAATTCTATTTTTCCATCGGCTGTACGATGAAAACTTTCAAGCTGAAATACTACCTGACGAAAATCGTCCTGAATAGGAATTGATGACTTTGTATTGGCACTCAACTTAAATAGCACATCGCTATCCAGTTCCCCAAAATCCTTTAAAACATCCCATACAATAATTTGATTTCGGCCACCAGGGACATTCGGACCGACATTCCCTTTTACACTCTTCAAAGGTAAAAACGACTTACCGCCATCAACCGAATAATAAGGTGTAACATTGAATTGCTGACCAATTCCTTCACCCGAAATAGCATACTCTAAGTTGATTTTTTCGCCAAGCTGTTTTGGGGTGAGTTTATTGAACTCCTGAGAATAGCTAGCCGAACTATATAAGAAAAAGCAGGCTATTATTATCCCCAAACGGATTAATGTTTTCATTTTTCAGGGTATTAAATAGTTTTTACAATTTACAATATTTTATTCTTTTGTCAATTGTTATGAATGAAATTAAATGTTTCTACTTGATAAGCCGACTTAACTCCTCGACCTGAATATCAAGTTTCAGCGTGTCACTATCAAAATTAATGCCGTTTATATTTAGCTTAGCTGTAAAAGAAGCAATTTCGCGTGTAAGCGATGATAATTCAGAGCTATACTGTTCTCCCATATTTTTAAGTTTAACACTACTCTGCTGGCTATTTAGCGTGAGATAATTCAACAGTTGCCGTGTATATATACTCCACAGTCCGTTATAGCTAGTAAACGCATGACGAGCAGTAGTCCAAAATGGCGATGCATAGGTATATACATACACAGGGTAATCGTTTTCGTCTCCACCAAATGCGGAGTAGGATAAGAATCGACTACCCTTCTCTCGGTACAAGTAATGCGCCTTCTGCTGTTCACATTGATTGGGTTGACAAATGCTCATCATTTCGTACTCGGCTTGCTGCTCGAATGCATCATCAACGCTAGCCTCAATAAAAAGGGTAGTTCCCACTGCTGTCAAATTGAAGGTATCGCTAAAGGCTGTCAAATTTGGAGTGTACTTTAGCAGAACCATATATTCGTTGTAACGGGTAAAATGGGTATCAACCACAGCAAACATCTCGTTACTCATCATTGACGAAGCGGATATTTTAAAGTATGTGTCGAAACGCTGGCGTAAATTTGTATACCGACCAGATTCTTCAGCCGATGTGTAAATATCTCTATAGTACTGAACTTTAGCATTCGAAAATAGCAGTGCATTCGATTTTGCCCTAATAATTGCCAATTCTTTAGCCTTTGAAACTTCCATGTCTGGATCAGAAATTCCCATCGCATAGTACTCAACTCCATTTACAGGAAGCGTGAAAAACCACGATGGTAAAGTATCTGGATAATAGCTAAGAGTTTCGACATTCTTAAATTTCCCATTATTTTTCTTTGCCGATTTTTTAGCGTTGGCTTCGTTCTCAAAGACTTTATTTAAATTTTGTTGATTTTGAGCAAGTGTTGGGTTTCCTAACAATATCAATAACGACAACGCCGTTGCTCCAATAATTATTCTGTATGGATTATACATAAAACCAGTTTTTGATTATAAAGATATGCAAATAGCGTGACGATTTTGACCACTCTATTAGTTTTTTTTATGTACATCGCCATAATGTTTATGAACTGTTCCTGAATATTGATGACTTTATATTTCAAAGCATGGTTCATAAATAATTTAATTTTAACCACTATTTTTAGGCTAATAGTAATACTTTTACTGCTAAATAACCATTCAGCAATGAACTTAATTTACTTATCTATAGGGCTCATACTTGGAGTCATTGTTACTTGGCTGTTCTTTAGAAGCAGACTTGGCGATGCGCTAAACTCCAAAAATCAAGTTGATGAACTTAACAAAACCAACAATACACTTAATTCTGAATTAAGCATTGCTCACGATAGGCTTAACCGGAACAATGAGTTGATTCTGCAATTACAGCAAAGCATCAGCAAAAAAGATGAGGAGCACCTTACAACCGTTTCTCAACTATCTATATCTCAAACCCAGTTTTCGAATGCAAACAATCTTCTTGCACAGTATAAGGCTGATTATGAAGGCATAAAAGTTGAATTGAACCAACAGATCGAACTGCTCAACCAAACTAGAATCAAGGCTATTGAACTAGAAAAAGAAAACAAATATTTGCAGGAATCGATAGAGAAGCAGCGCAAAGATTTAGAGGAAGTTGGAAACCAATTTTCCAAAGAATTTAGACTACTAGCCGATCAAATTCTCGAGGATAAATCCCAGCGATTTACCAAGATGAATCAAGAAAATATCGACCGATTGCTTAAGCCTCTCGACGAGAATATCAAGCAGTTTCAGAAGCAAGTTCAAGAGGTGTACGAGAAGGAAAGTCGCGAGCGTTTTTCGCTTGGCGAAAAGGTTAAAGAACTCAGCGAACTTAATCAAACCATAAGCAAAGAAGCAAAAAATTTAACCGAAGCGCTAAAAGGACAGGTTAAAACACAAGGTAACTGGGGTGAAATGATTCTCGAATCAATCCTCGATAAATCTGGCTTGGTTAAAGGGCGGGAATACACAACGCAGGAATCGTTAAAGGACGAAGAGGGAAAGCGCTATCAACCCGACGTTATTATTTCATATCCCGATAAACGGAAAGTAGTTATCGACTCTAAGGTATCGTTAATTGCTTACGAACGTTACTGCTCAGCCAGCAACGCCAATGAGCAGAAAAAAGCCATTGACGACTTACTAAAATCGTTGCGTAACCATATCGATGGGCTTTCGGGAAAAAACTATTCCGATTTGGTGGGCTCTTTAGATTTTGTGATGATGTTCATTCCTATTGAACCAGCCTTTATGATTGCAATGGAAGCCGATAATTCAATTTGGAATTACGCTTACGACAAGCGGGTACTACTGATTAGTCCAACAAACTTAATTGCTGCACTAAAGTTGATATACGATCTGTGGCAACGCGAGTATAGAAACAGAAATGCCATTGAAATTGCCGATAGAGGCGGAAAACTTTACGATAAGTTTGTAAGTTTCCTTGAAAATTTCAAACTAATAGGTGATAATTTGTCAAAAGCGCAGAAAACATACGACTCAGCGATGGGTCAACTTAAGGATGGCAGTGGGAATCTAATAAACCAAGCCCAACAACTTAAAGAACTTGGTGCTAAAGCCAAAAAAAGTATTCCGGATGAAATGAATGGAAGTTTGATGGAATAGTATGGATTTTTGTTTTTATCGATAAATTATATCAATAAATTGTGATATTTGCTTTTTGTAAGATAACCTTAATTTCGATGTTTGACAGTTAGACTTTTTTTATGATTTCGATTTGCATACCAATATATAATTTCGATGTTACCGAGTTGGTAGAGGAGTTGCTAAAACAAGCAAATCACCTCCGCTATCCAGTAGAGGTACTGCTTTTCGACGATCATTCACAGAGTTTTTTCCGTCAACGTAACTCTTTACTAGGATCGAAAAGTAACGTTGTTTACCTCGACTTCGATTTCAACATAGGACGTTCCAAAATACGAAATCGTTTGGCAGATATTGCCACCGGACAATGGCTTCTATTCCTCGATTGCGATGTAGTCATCGATGATCCAGATTTCTTAAAAAGATATGTAGATAATCTTACAAAAGCTAAGGTTATTTGTGGCGGAAGAAAATATGGGTCTCGACCTTTTAGGCACGAACTCGTTCTTCGTTGGAAATATGGCGTTGGACGAGAGTGCAAAACTGCATTTTTCCGACAGGTTAACCCATATAGCTCATTTATCAGCGGAAATTTTCTAATTGAATACGATACATTTCATAGCGTTAAATTCAACGAAGAACTATCGGGATATGGGCACGAAGACACACTTCTCGGCCTTGATCTAAAAAAGCATAAGGTAGATATTTTACATATCGATAATCCATCGGTACATATTGGGCTGGATACCAACTATGAATTTTTGGTTAAAAGCGAACAAGGTGTGGTAAATCTAAGCCGAATACTTCATATCATGCCCAACATGCGTCGCGAAATCGAAAAATCAATCAAACTATTAAGAGTGTTTCGTTTTCTTCGACACATTGGAATGCTTTATCCCTTACGCTGGGTATTTAAAGTGTTAACTCCTGTAATTAAAAGTAGATTATGTGGAAATAATCCATCCATAATTCTTCTCGATATTTATAAACTTTCGCTACTTGCAAAGATTTATAGTCGAAAGTGGAAAAAAGTAGATTAACAAGTAAAACAAAAACCCTCGTGATTGACGAGGGTTTTCTGTTTTATTTCGATTTTGCTCTAAAGAATATTTGCAATGGAACTCCCGAAAAATCGAAAGTCTCGCGCAATTTATTCTCCATATAGCGCTTGTAAGGTTCTCGAATATACTGCGGTAAATTACAGAAGAATGCAAACGACGGAGTTTGCGTTGGAAGTTGGGTTACATACTTAATCTTGATGTACTTGCCCTTATAGGCTGGCGGTTGCTGAATTTCAAGTGCAGTTTGCAAAAACTCATTCAACTTAGAGGTTGTAATTTTTTGCTTACGATTTTGATAAACCTGAGTTACAGTTTCTAACACCTTGTGAATTCGTTGTTTTGTAAGTGCCGATGCAAAAACTACTGGAACATCCTGAAACGGCGCAATTCTTTCTTTAATTGCATTTGTGTACTCTACTGTGGTTTTGTTATCTTTTTCAACCAAATCCCACTTATTTACAACAATAACAACACCTTTCTTATTGCGTACTATCAAGTTGAAAATATTCAAATCTTGTCTTTCGATACCGAGAGTTGCGTCGAGTAATAGCAAGCAAACATCAGAATTTTCGATAGTTCTAATCGAACGAACCACCGAGTAAAACTCCAAATCCTCGTTAACCTTAGTTTTACGACGCAATCCAGCTGTGTCAACAATAATGAAGTTGTGTCCAAACTTATTGTAATGAGTGTCAATTGCATCGCGAGTGGTTCCTGCAATTGGTGTTACAATGTTACGCTCTTCTCCAATCAATGCATTTATAAGTGACGATTTACCTACATTCGGACGACCAACTACTGCAATTCTAGGAATATCTTCTTGTACAGTTTCATCCTCGATTTGTTCAAAATTCTTAACTACCTCATCGAGCAAATCGCCAGTACCAGAACCACTAATTGATGATATACAGTAAGGCTCTCCTAATCCGAAACGATAAAACTCATTAGCATCGTACTGAAGATCGTTATTGTCAACCTTATTTGCCACAAGGTAAACCTGCTTTTTAGAACGACGAAGGATTTCGGCAACAGCCTGATCCATGTCGGTAATTCCAACCCTAACATCAACAAGGAAAAGGATTGTATCGGCCTCCTCTATGGCAAGTTTAACCTGCTTGCGGATTTCCTCCTCAAAAATATCGTCGGAGTTTACTACGTAGCCACCAGTATCAATTACCGAGAACTCAACCCCATTCCAATCAGATTTACCGTAAATTCTATCGCGGGTAACACCAGCCACCTCGTCAACAATGGCATGTCGCCCAGAAACCAAGCGATTGAAGAATGTTGATTTTCCAACATTCGGGCGGCCTACTATTGCTACTATATTTCCCATATTTAGTTAATTTCAGATTTTAGACTTTGTTTTATCTGATGTCTTGTATCTAGATTCAATGTCTTCTACAAATTATATCCAAAGCGTTTCAGCTTTTTATCGTCGTTACGCCAATTAGGATCAACCTTAACAAAAAGTTCAAGGAAAACCTTTTTCTCAAGGAACTTTTCCAGATCCAAGCGCGCCTCGGTTCCTACCTTCTTAAGCATTTTTCCCTGATGTCCAATTACTATCGACTTTTGCGATTCTCTATCAACATAGATTATTGCCCTAATTCGATCAATTCTAGACTCCTCTTTGTACTCCTCAATATCAACCTCAACCGAATATGGAATTTCCTTTTGGTAAGCAGTTAAAATCTTCTCGCGAATAATCTCCGAGGCAAAAAACCTAAGGGTTTTATCGGTAAGCGTATCTTTTGGAAAAAACTCTGGTCCTTCGGGTAAACGTTCGCTAACCATTTTAATTAGCGCTTCGGTGTTAAAGCGATGCAACGCCGATATTGGCAATATTTGAGCCTTGGGTAATATTTCGGCCCATTGCTTAACCAATCCCTCAACATTATCTTGGTTTGATAAATCGACCTTGTTAATTGCCAAAATAATTGGAATATCAATCTGCTGTAACCTATCCAGAAACTCCTGATTTTTACTTGGTGTTTCAACAGTATCGGTAATATACAGGATAACATCAGCATCTTCAAGCGCCGATTCTACAAACTTCATCATTGCCGATTGCAGCTTGTAGGCTGGTTTAAGAACTCCAGGAGTATCGGAATATATAATTTGGAAATCCTCGCCATTCACAATACCCATAATACGATGACGGGTTGTTTGCGCTTTGCTGGTGATAATTGATAGCCTTTCACCCACCAAAGTATTCATTAGCGTTGATTTCCCGACATTGGGATTTCCAATAATATTTACAAAACCTGAACGGTGTGTCATTTCAGTAGATTCTAGATTATTAGACATAAAGTTTTAGATGAATAATCTAAATAAATTAGAATCTATTCATTTTGAGCGCATTCACCTCTTTCTGAGTCAGAAATCTCCATTTTCCACGGGGTAAATTCTTTTTGGTTAACCCAGCAAAGTAAACTCGATCGAGCTTAACAACCCTATAGAAAAGCGATTCGAAGATACGACGGACAACTCTGTTTTGTCCAGTATGAATCTCAACACCAACTTCTGTTCCATCGCTTTCTTCGGTGTAGTCAACTGCATCAACTGTAAGAATCTCGCCATCAACCTCAACACCCGCACGAATTTTCTCCATATCCTCAAACGAAACTTTCTTGTCGAGCTCCACATAGTAAATTTTCTTTTTCATGAAGCTAGGATGCGTCAACTTTTTAGTCATCTCGCCATCGTTGGTAAGAAGCAGTACTCCTGTACTATTTCTATCCAAACGGCCAACAGGATAAATTCTCTCGTCGCAGGCACCATCGAGCAACTCCATTACAGTGCGTTTTGCATGAGGGTCCTCAACTGTTGTAACGTAATCCTTGGGTTTATTTAGCAGAATATATACTTTACGTTCAGACTCTAATGTTTTTCCCTTATAGCAGATTTCATCGTTAGGATTAACTCTCGATCCCAGAACAGTTATAACCTCACCATTTACCGAGATCATGCCACCCTGAATTAGTTCATCGGCTTCACGACGGCTGCAAAGACCTGAATTTGCAATATATTTATTTAAGCGAATTAAACCATCGTCCTCTCTCTCCGAGTTAGCCGTTTTGCTAAAATCTTTTCGAGGTTTTGATTCTTGTGTAAACTCGTCGTTATTCTTTTTCTTGAAAGTTCTCGATTTATAACCTGAAGTATTATCGGATTCTTCGGAACGTTTTGGCTTAGTCGAAAATCTATCACCACGTTCCTTCCGATCGTCAGATTTCTCGAATCGGCTTGTTCTTGAGCCAGAACGGCTATTGCGCTCTCTGGTATCGTTATTGCTTCTCGAATCGAAACGGGGCTTACGATTTGAACGCTCTTCGTTATCCTCAAAACGTTTTGATTTTGAAGGGAAACGCTCATCGCTTTCATTTTCATCAGATGAATCGGCTCTGTTATCGGGTGCAAACCTGCTTCTGAATGGAACTTCATCGGCATTCCTTCGCTTCAGAGTTCTTGGCTTATAGCCACTTGCTCCATCTTGCTCATCATCACGACGAGGTTTACGAGGTTTATCGAATGATTTTTCTTTTGAACTAAAGCTAGGCTTTTTGGTAGGTTCCTCGCTATCGTTAAAACGAGGTTTAGGAGTGTCACTTTCCGTGTCAGGATTAATGGATTTAGGGGCCATTGTCCTTGGACGGTAAACCTTTGCAGGTTCTTCTTGGGCGTTAGTCCGCGTCTCGCGTTTAACCTCCCTTTTCTTGCTTGATCTTTCCATTTAAGTGTTAAATATTAACTTGTTAGGCTAACTCTTTAGCCATTTTAATTTTAGGCTGCAAAGATAATAATTAGTTTGATGTTTAAACTATGATTATGAAGAATTTAAAAGTATTTAGTATTTAAATTGAAAGTAGAAAACCTGAAAATAGAATGCAGAATTAAGAATTCAGAAAAAAGAAATCGCTTTAAATTAATATAGTAAAAACAGATATACAGTCAATTAGACCATCAAAAGGCTAGATAAAAATCTACCGTTAATTGTTTGTAATCATCAGTGTAGTTCCCTTCCAAATCGTGAATACAAAGGGTTGATTCTTCAATTGGCTTCTTTTCAAACTCAAGTTGAATAAGTATTCGAAGCGTATTGCGGTTTGGTTTCGATTGTATATTTAATTTTTTATTGCAAAACAAACCATAAACAGAGGCTTTGGCAATAAAAACATTTCCTTCGGTGTAAGGAAAAACACCACAAAATTTACCCCCTGCTGTAAGCAGTTTCGATATTCCACTTAGCAATTCATCGTAAGGTAAAGTATCGTTATGACGAGTTAATGTTCTATGCTCAAATGGAGATTTTAACGATTGATCGAAGTACGGCGGATTCGAAACTATTAGATCATATTTGTTGCCATTCTCTTCCACAAAATTCTGAAAGGATTTATTTATAACAGAGATTCTTTTTTCCCAAGGTGATTTTTCCGCATTTAATTCTGCTTGCTTGGCCGATGGTGAATCAATTTCAACCGCATCAATTAATGCCGTTGTATTACGCTGTGCGAGCATTAAAGCAATAACACCTGTTCCTGTACCAATATCTAAAATTTGATTTACATTAGTAATCTCAGCCCAAGCACCAAGTAAAACACCGTCGGTTCCAACTTTCATTGCCGCATGTGTTTGATGAATTGTAAATTGCTTAAACTTGAAATAACTATTGGCCATTGCTTTTTTATTTGGCAAGCAAAGGTATTATTTTTATGCAAATTAGGCTAAAGTTCACCATTTACTCCCATTCCAAAAAGAGCAAAATCGTACTTAATTGGATCGTTGGCATCAAACTGGCGAAGTTCTGCGGTTAACTCTTCAACTGTCCTGAAATCGTTTTGTTGACGTAGCAGCAAACCTAAACTGCGAGCAACTCGCCCCGAATGAACATCGAGTGGAATAAGCAGTGCCGAGGTTGGTATTTCGGTCCATAACCCAAAATCAACTCCTTCAGCATTTGGCCGGGTCATCCACCTTAAGTACATATCCCCCCGAGTAATTAAGGTAGCATAGGAAACACCTATGATTATTAGTATTTTTGTACGGTATAATTATAATCGTATGGAATTAACCTTTAATGAACTGAGAGATTTTCTTGAAGAAAAAGTTATTCAATACAATACCCCAAATTTTATTGAACAAGACCCGATTCAAATACCTCATATGTATTCTGAAAAGGAGGATATAGAGATTTCGGGTTTTTTCGCAGCAACAATTTCATGGGGAAATCGAACATCAATTATTAAGAATGCAAAAAGGATGATGGAGTTGATGGGAAACTCTCCATACGAGTTTGTTTTAAACCATCGGGATGAACAACTAAATAAAATCAATGGGTTTGTCCATCGAACTTTCAATTCAACAGACTTTTTATTTTTTATAAAAGCACTTAAACACATTTACCAAGAGAAAAATGGATTAGAAGGAGTCATTAATGAATCTAAAACAGAAGAATCTTTGCAACCAGCCATCCATCAACTTAAAAAAGAATTCTTTACGATTCCTCACCCGATTAGGACAGAGAAACATATATCCGACCCTATTAAAGGTTCGGCAGCGAAAAAAATCAACATGTATTTGAGGTGGATGGTTAGGAAAGATAATTCGGGTGTCGATTTTGGAATCTGGAAAAATATTTCACCATCAATATTATCTTGCCCTCTAGATGTTCACTCAGCGAATGTAGCAAGAAAACTTGGTTTAATTGAAAGAAAGCAGAATGATGCTAAAACGGTTTTCGAACTGGATTCAACATTACGTCAAATGGACTGCAATGACCCTGTTAAATACGATTTCGCTTTGTTTGGTCTTGGTGTTTATGAAAATTTTTAAGTTTATTTACTTGGTTGACACGTTGTGACTTTATCCAATTGAAAGAGGTAATGCATTTTGTTAATTCATAGTTTTTAAGTAGTCCTTCCCTTTGCACAAAATATAAATGCATATCTCATTATTACAGGGATGTACATTTTTGATGAAGACCTAGGATGAAACAAATCGTTTCATTTGTAGACTGGTTTCAGTAAATCAAACTCATTTTTCACACAATCCTCAAAATGTAAAATAAACATATTCATATAGATACAAGAAAATTATATCTTAAATATCTCAAAATTCATCTTTTTCTAAGAGAAGTCTTTTTTAATATATAAAAACAAAAAAAGTTATGACTGAAAAGATACTTCGAGAAATGTTAGCGATTAATGTTGAGCAACTTGATTTCGTTAAGATAGTTGCATCAAACAAAATAGTTGAGTTCAAATTACACTATGGGTGGAATGGAATAGAGTTTAAAATACTAATCACCACAAGTAACTCAACTGAGAAAACTGATTATTCAGCACAGTCAATCCAACCAATATTCGCTGATTTTACTAGGTTGATTAACCAAAATTCACTACAAATAAACTATGTAACTTATGTATTGAATCAAGAGCATGGCATATTTATACAGAACCATTACGAGGGTGTTGATTTAGCATACACTTTTACCACACAAATGCGAACTATCGACCTACTGAATGTATTCTTTACACAGTTAAGAGAGAATATAAATTACAAAGATGCCACTGTTAACTTCAATAACTTTATAAGTAACTTGAAATTAGATTATAGTGAATTCAAGGTAGAAGTATCTTCCCTAACCCCGAACGAAGTATGCAGACGAATGAAGTTACAGAAAATATTTGTTGATGAATAAGAACCTTGTTTAGAAAACCTGCACCATATAAATTAACCACAAATCCAAATTTACATACACGATGTGGTAGTTTTTGCTTATTTATTCATCAATTTGTTTATTAATTATACGTCCTTGTTTATCTCTGTAACCCAATACTTCCAGAACTGATTTCGTTTTATCGTTATAGTCTATTAAATCTACAAAATATCTAAGTTTCATAAACTTATCGTTTTGTTTTTCGTGAAAATATGTGTTACATAAAGTCAAAACTTGCTGAAATAATATATTTAAAAGTTCATCACCTTTGATGATACAATCATCAGAATAGTCAGCCCAACCAAAAATAATTTCCGTACTATTTGTTTTGTATTGGTGTAACCACGAAAAAAATGGAAGTCCAATATTTCTGTAAACAATATTTTCATTTTCTTTTCTCACTACTTTTTCTAAAATATCCCTATAATTGTTAAATTCTTTTGGGTTATCAGCAAGTGTTTCCAAAACAGATATTTTTAAAAACGGAATACCGCAATCAATATCGTAAGATTTAGCCTCCGTTTTCAATACACTATGTATATCAATAGCACATAATTCATCATTAGGGGGTCTAAATGTAAACTTTATTTTTTCAATATCTCTATATTTCCTAATATTAAAGTCATTAATCATCGAACTCGAATAAAAAAATAAATTTCCCTCATTTTCAACATACACACAAAAAAACAACGGTAGATTATTTTCCAGCAACCACCTATTTTTTTCAACATTAGTCAAATCATAAACAATTTCATCAAAATTAGACTTTAATTGAACCACAAAACTTTTAGTAGGATATATTGATGTTTCCGTTTCTCTACCTACACTACACAAATAGTCAATACCATAATCTTCTTCCCTTAAAACTTTTGTTACAAATCCAATTCTTTCAAATATTCCATCCGAAATCCTTTCGTTTGAATTTCCTTTCTTTGTTTTAATGTTCATATCATCAAAAAATAACAGTTTAACATATTTCAAAAATTCTTCAGTGCTTTCGAATATGAGTTTTCGTTCCAGACTCTTCTTAATCCTGCCACTGACTAATCGGTTTAGATTCTTTAAATATAAATTTATAATTAAATTCTTAATTTTATTCATATGTGTATTGTTATTTCTACATATATATTTTAACGCACTAGGTCTAAATAATAAATGGAGTCCTGTTTTGAACTTCATTTTGTTTAATCTTTATTTTGACTAGAAATAACTGAAAGTTCAAACTACCTTAACTTCGTAGAAAGTAATTTTTTTTGAAACAGTGTGTTTTAATATATAAATAAAAAAATATAATTATGAAAAAAATAAAGTTACAATTGAGTAGATTTGTGTTTAAACTCTTTGTTAAACTATCAAAACCTACCACTATGTCAAACAGTATTAATAGTATTATTCAAAATAAGATAATACCGTGTTTATCTATTGGTTATTCGGTAGTCGATTTTAAAGTATTGATAAATTCACCACAAAAGATAACCTATGAACTCACTTTCAATGATGGTAAAACTTTGACTTTTGGTATATCATTTGATGGCGTTTCTGTTTACTTTGAATTTATAGAATCAAATATAGTACACCTAGAAATTGTAGGAGAAACTATTGTCAAGTTAAGTAATGCACTCAAATCGAACCACGAGTTAATTAAATGTCACTTTTTTACATTTAATTCATAAACAAAAAAGGTGTCTTATTTAGGACACCTTTTTTAGTTATTACTATTCCTTAATTTTTCTAACATTTTTATTATCAGCATTCAGCGTATCCCACGAATATATTATTGCTTGTATGTTTGTAATAACAAGAAGTTTAGTATTCGGTTTATTTAACCATTCAATGAGAAGTCGTTTCTCTTTTCTTAGTCCACACCAGTTGTTTTGGGTGCTATCATCACTGTTGATATACAATTCTTTACTTTCATTCCAAATATTCTCATCTGGAATGAGTATGCTTAATTTATTACTACTGCCTTTTACTTTATCGGTAAAATGAAAGCGTGGTTCACCATACTCATTTCTTCCTTGTCCGTAGGAGTTTTTCACCTTTCACGAATACTACATATGGAAAATCTTTACCGCTAATGGTAGCCATTTCCACTACCATACCCATTTGATGTTCCTTGTACTCGTTCATCTTGGTTATTATCTTCTTGCTCATGATTTTTCTTATATATTAATTTTTTCCAAAAAAGTCCCACCCAAATGGTAGGACTCTCTGTTTTGCTATATGTGAATCGGTTAGAATTTTTTTACTGCTCGAACATTTCTTACATTTGATTTATCAATTTGAGTTGCCACTCCACCACCAATATTCATAACATTTGCTTGGTTATTATTTGTTTGAGATGATGACCAATATACTGGGTTTGATGTACTAAAATTCATATTAGATGTTTTATTATCATAAATTCTCATCCATTCAGCTGTACTAGGCAAAAACCACTCTGAACCCTTATTCCTGCATAATTTAGCAGCATAGTTTCCATCACCTTGATTTGCAATAATATTATCAGTATTTGATTTTCCACTTCCGACTGTATGTAATGTTGTTATTGAATTATTATTATTACTCCACGTAGCTGTACCTTGGTCGTTTGTTGCTATAATCAAACCATGAATTTCACCTGCTACATAATCAGTATCACCCGATTTAAAGATATACCCAACAATACCATCTTGGTAAGACATACCCACAGTAATATTTAAAGTGGTAAATTCTTTAACCTCACCGTAAGCAATACCAACGCTATTAGAAACAACGGCTCTATAGTAGTATTTGGTGTTCGGTTGTAGGTTACTTACAGTAAAACTATATGGAGTATTTACATTAAAGTTACTAGTAACATAAACGCATTCATCCGAAGCAGTTGGTGAAGTATTAGTTTTAGAGTAGCAAACACCATACTGATAAATATTTGTGTTACCGTTTGATGTTATAGTACCACCTAGTTTTACTGAGTTTACACCTAGGTCACCGTAATCAGATGTAGTTACTGATGGCATTGTTGCTGGTAGAGGGGTGGTAAATGACACTTGACTACCATAGTTAACTCCTACAGAATTCTTAGCGTATGCCCTTACATAGTAAGTAGTATTGGCTGTCAATCCAGTAATATTTGAAGTAAATGTTCCTGTACCACTTCCAATTTGAACTTTACTATTATCAACGGTTGGATTCTGAGTGGTAGAATAACACACACCTCTTTCGGTAACTGTTTCACCACCATCCGATGTCACATTTCCACCTACGGTTGCAGTTGTTTGTGTTATATTAGTAATACTACTTGTTGATACGGTTGGTAGAACCACAACCCCAGTTGTAAATGTTAACTCATTACCATAAACAACCCCTCCAGTATAGGTTGCGTATGCTCTCACATAGTAGGTGGTACTTGGTGTTAATCCTGTTAAGCTGCTAGTGTAAGATGAGTTTCCTGTGCCATCAGCAGTTTTGGTAGATAAACTTACGGTTGGGTTACTACTCGTACTCCAACATACACCCTTACCATCAATGGTTGCATTACCTGTAATAGTCATACTACCACCGCTCTTGGCTGAATTTAATGTAATCTGGGTTACCTCTATTGTGGTTACTGAGATAACAGTTTTTGGTTCGTCTGTTTCCTTGTTACAGGATACAAAGAAAGATGAGGTTAGAACCAGTAACATCATTTTAAGGATTGAATTGTTTAATCTTGATTTCATTTCCATTACCTTTTATAGTTTTTATCAATACTCTGTAGTCTTTTCACTTAACAGTAAGTCGCATTAAAAATTTAAAGATAATATTTTTTAAATTAATACTACTTATAGGTAGTAATCAATAAGTGGTTACATATCTATGGTATTCTTGTTTTTTTTACTTTATGAAAAAGCAGGATATAGGTAATATTGAATTGGAAAAATTGGCGAAGAGAATTAAATCTTTGCGAATCAAAAAAGGCTATTCCAACTACGAAACCTTTGCTTATGACAATGATTTACCTCGGGCTCAGTATGGAAGATATGAGCAGGGGCAAGACCTACGCTATACTAGCCTAATAAAAGTTGTAAAAGCTTTAGGGGTTACTATGGAAGAATTCTTTTCGGAGGGATTTGACTAAATTTATTTAGTACTTTTAGGCATTTTAAACTATCTTGAATTCAATTAGTTGATATATTTAGAGCGTAACGCCTTATCAATTAAGACTGCACGTACTAATAAATTCTTCTAAAGAAATTAACCCATGATTCAAATCGTTGAGATAGAGAATGCTTTAAAGCGAATTAATGGAGATATATTCCAGGAATTTTGCAATCACTACCTGTACTTAAAGCTAAATCCGAATACCATAACACCTATTGGAAGTGTTATCGGTAAAGAAAAATCACGAAAAGGAATCCCTGATTCTTACCTTACCAATGCATTCAATGAACTAATTTTTGCAGAATATACATCACAAGAAAGGCTTAAAAGGGGACAAAGTTTTTATAAAAAATTAGAGTCTGACATTGAGAATTGCTTCGACACCTCAAAAACAGGAGTAAAAAAGGAAGAAATAGTTAAAGTGATATTATGCTTTACTGAACGCATAAAGCCAGATGAAAAGAAAAGGCTTGATGAACTATGCAAAAAGCATAATCCAAATTGTGAACTTGAATTAAAAGGGATAAGAGATTTAGCATTTGCAGTTCATGACTATCCAGCATTAGGTGATTATTTAGGGATTAAAATTGGGTCGGGTCAAATACAAGAACCCTCTTATTTCATAGAGAACTATGAAAAAAACAGAATTTCCACCCCGTTAAGTAATACTTTTTTGGGTAGAGATAAAGATATTGAAAAGGGACTTGGCTTTTTAAGTCAGAGCGATATACTGTTGGTTTATGGAGTTGCAGGTACAGGAAAATCAAGATATTCGATTGAACTGGCTATGCGATACTCTGAAAAGAATAACTTTCAGTTCTTTTGCATAGGCAATAAAGGTGTATCAATTTGGGAAGACTTAAAATCAACAATAAAACCAGATAAGAAGTATGTATTACTTGTAGATGATGCGAATAGACTTACTCAAAACTTTCAACTCATTTTGAGTCTTTTGAAGGATAGAGAACCCAACAGTTTAAAGTTGATTGTTACGGTTAGAGATTATGCATTCCAAAAGGTTAAGGACATTGCCTCAGAGTTTTATTATTCTACCATTGAAATAAGTTTATTTTCAGATGAAGAGATAAGGAAAATAATTCAATCTAATGACTTTAGAGTTGATGAACCATTTTATTTAGATAGGATTGTCAAAGTATCAAAAGGAAATCCTCGTTTGGCAATTATGTACACCAAAACTGCGCTTAAATCTAAAAATATATTAGACCTTAAAGACGCCTCTCAAATCTATGATGAATACTTTGAACCTTTGTTCAATGAAGTAGACATTTTGAAAGAACCAGCAACACAAAAAACGTTATCTATAATATCTTTTTTTTCTCGTATAGACATAAACAACAGAGAACTTTGCGACCATTTATTTAATCAACTAAACATTGACGAAAACAAGTTTTGGGAGGTCTGCTATTCCTTGCATGAATATGAACTTGTTGACATATTTGAACACCAAGTTGTTAAAATTTCAGACCAAATTTTTGCAACATATATTTTTTACAAAACGGTTATTGAAAATGGAATATTGAACTTTAACTTCTTTCTTGACAATTACTTAAACTATGAGAATAGAATTACAGATACAATTTTCCCCGTATTAAAGACATTCGACTATAAGCACATAGAAAAAAAACTAAAACCAACCATCCAAAAGAAATGGCTTGCCATTGAAAAAGAGGGGGGGGATGAAAACTCCATAAAATTTCTTAAACTATTTTGGTTTTATCTAAGTCCTCAGGTATTTTCCTTCTTAAAGAAAAGAATAGATAAACAAGAAGTTACAAAAAATCCTGAATATAGATTTTCTTATGAATTAAATGAATTCTCGTTTGGGACAGGAGAAGAACTCGAAATTTTATCTAATTATAGAGGTTATAGTGATTATTTTAGAGATGCTCTAGAACTAATGTTTTATTTCGCAATACGAGTCCCATCAAAAATGCCCGCAGTAGTATATACGGTTAAAGAGAAATTCAACTTTTCTAGGCATGGCTACATTCAAAGAGACTACATTCAACATACCTTAATAAATTTTTTAATAAATAATGCACAGAACTCTCAAAACAAGGAGGTCTATGAGAAATTTCTATCCGAAGTACTACCTAGTTTCTTAAAAATAGAGTTTAACGAGGACGAGGGAAACGGAAGAACAATAACACTATACACTTTTCATTTATGTCTTTCGGAGTCCATAAAAGATTTTAGGCAAAAATGTTTTAATTTTCTTTTGTTTAGTGCCAGTAAAACTACAGTATTGAATGTATTATATCGTCTAAGTTATTATGAATACACAAACTCGAAAGAGATATTGCAGCATGACCTACCATTCCTTTATCAAATAATAAGCAAACACATTAATGAAGACAACTTCGAAGACTGTTTTGTTCTTCAAAACATTACCGAAGGACTCGATTGGCTAAATGTAGATTATACAAACGAAATTAAGAACAAATATAATAGCAAATTATTTCAGTTAGCAGAAGTACTTAAAAGCGATAGAAGAAGAATACATGAATTAAGTATTGAGGAGGAAGAAAAGAGACACCAAAAGGAATTGCAGGATTATTGCGATGGGTTTAGCATAGATAATTACTTAATACTTTTATCAGACATTTCTTCGATATTAGAGTATGTAAAAAAGGGAAATCTTGAATGGCAGTATGAGCACTCTTTGAAAACAATCTTTGGTAATTTAGCTCAAGGAGACTCAACTCTTTTTATTGAAGTACTCAAGTTGAACTTTAATAAGTTCCATTTTAATCTCAATTACATATACATCTTCAATATTTTTTTCCAATTTAATCCTCAATTTTACTTTGAACTTTTTGAACAAATTCAAGGTTTAGAGAATTATATTAAGTTTTCTTATCATCAAACAATAAGAATTGAGGATGTAAAAGATGAACACCTGCCTTTACTCTATGAAGATTTAGTTAACTCCATAAAATCTATAGATTCACAATATTTTTTCTGGGACTTGACTTTTGTGAGTAAGTACAAAAAAATTAAGAATGAAAGAGACGTTTACTCTGAGATTTTGGATGTCATTCTAACAAAAAACAAGGAAGAGGATGTAAGAATCAGTGCAGGTAAACCTTTTATTAAAAAATGTATTGAGTTAGATAGTTTTCCGATTTCGAAAATTATTGAGGCTTATTTGTACTCAGAAAGATTTGAACGGCTTTTCGATTATGACAAGAAATTGCTTAGACGAATCATAGAACTAGATTCAAATATTATTATTCAACTATTAAAATTCAGTTCTCCCCATAGATTATCTTATCATGACCTAGAGCATAAGAACTTTGACTTTATATGGGAGTTAGACAACTATTTAGAAATAATAGATTCAATTTTTGAATATTTTATTAATACCGAAGTTTTTTCTTTTGCCGAAAGAGCTATTGCCTCATTCTTTCCTGTATCAGTAAAAAAACATGGTGATAGACCTCTCAAATATTTAGAAACATTAATTGATGAAAAATCTCAAGATGACATTTACATGAATGTTGTTTTTAGTATTGTTTGCTATAAGTATCCTGAACAAAAGATGGGCTTCTTAGAGAGATTCTTAAAACTAAATATTGTCTTTGAAAACTTTAGGAGTCTAGAAATAATTCAAAGAAACAAGAGTTGGTCTGGAAGTTATATACCTATATTAGAAAATGAAAAAGAAATATGGCAAAATGTTATCTCAGTAATAGATAGATTACCCAATAGATTAGATTATTATGAACATAAAGAATATGCAACTATGCAAATTGGATATTGTGATTTAAGAATAAGGGAAGAAATGAAAAGAGAATTCTATGAAGAAGATAGATAACTATTATCCTCATATTTACAGAGTTCAACTGAAAAATAACGAATTAACACGATTTAAAAGGGAAATCGTTATTAAGACGAACTTTTTTTATAACAATTTGTAATCTTACGACAAATACATCCTTTTGACTTGTGAGATTTGTTCCAAAAACCCCTCTCCACTTAAAACTATTGACGTTTCATTTCTGTAAAATGGACTAGACTCTTCTCTTACCGCTGAAAGCCAGTTAAACGAGCCCTCTACTAGTAAAAAATCGTCAACAATTAATGTTTTGTTGTGAATTCCATCCACAACTTTCAGAATTACACCTGTATTTTTTAAGACATCTCTCCCTTTTTGAGAAGAATCTTTCAAACTACCATTTCTTGTATCTAGTTTTGAATCCGTATACACTAAAACTCTCACACCTCTATTAATGGCAATCTTCGCTCTTTCTACCAGTTGGTCTGCTTCAATTGCATGAATAGAAATAAAAGGGGAGACAATAATTACTTCATTTTTTGCTGAATCTAAAGCATGTCTCAACATTTCAACATGCTCACTTAGTTTACTAATTCGCTTAACGGATTTATCATGAGTAATTGTTGAATCGAACACCAATTTGTTTGACAATTCAGAGTTTTCCTCTTCTAAAAGCCATTTTTTCAAATTACCTAAAGGAGTATTTTTTGATGAGTCAAGAACCCTAATATCCCCAAAAACAAGAAAACTGTGCTTAGCACGAGAAACAGCAACGTTTAACATATTATACTTACTATCAACAAATGTAGTTATATCCCCTTTCGAAAGCACTGTTGAAAAGATAACAATTTCCATTTCTGCACCTTGCAATGCATGAACTGTCCCCGTAATTATCTTATTGTATTTCTTTCTATTTATTAATGTCAACTCCTTTTTTATCCAATAAGACTGAGATTTGTATGGTGTCACAACCGCAATTATATTTTCAATTGCTTTACAATATGCTTTCTCCAGTTCATTACATTGCTCATCAATCCACTTTGCTATCACCCTCGCATCTGTCTTGTTTACTCGGCTCTTACCCTCAACTTCACTGTCACTATTTATATGGAAGAATCCTTTTGAGGGGAGATTATGCTGCTTTGAATGAAAATTACCCTTTTTGGGAAGAAGTTGATTGTTGTAGACATATTTATTGGAGTAAGATATAATCGAATCAAGGCAGCGTCTATGTTCTCTTAGAAGTGCTCCCTTAAATCCACCTATACTATATTCACAAGCATTCTGTGCTAATTTCATCAAATTTCCAGATGAACAAAGCCGTCCAGAATCAAGCAGTAACTCATAATCCTCATCTGTGTGGTTTGAATCAATTATATTATTAGTCTGAAGGTTAACTATATCCACATTCTCTTCAACAGACCAGACTGGCTCTATTTGTAAGACATCTCCAACAACAATTGCTTTTTTTGCAAGAGAGAAAGAAGGAACAGAAACATCAGGAGAAACTTGCCCTGCCTCATCAACTATCATTAAATCAAAAAGTTCAAAATAAGGCATTACTTCTCCCTTTGAATAATATGTGGTAAATCGGGGCAATGAATGAAATGTAGATATAAAAATTGGTGTAATGCAAGCAATTCGATGCAGTTTGCTTTTGTAAGAATCCTTTGCTCTTTCTTTTTGCTGTTGCGTACTATTCATTATTTTCCCCCATTCTACAAGATATTCTGCTTCTCTACAGTGAATTGATAGCCAGAATGCCTCACTCCTGAAAGAAATATCCATACGAACACTTATGTCCTCTAATGGTGATAGATTCTTGTATTCATTGCCAGTGTCTCTATAAAGATTTAAAAGTTTATTTGGATACTTATCGTCCCAATCTGAAATAATTGAATTGTAGTTATCTTCGTTGAGATTAATGTTTGCCAAACTTTTTGTCAATTTTGCCTTTTTTTCTACTGCTAAAAACTCTCTTTGACTCGATGCAACAAAGAGCTTATCAATTTGAAAAGTTAATTCACTATAACTTGAGTAATCTGCATCTGTCGGGATTTGAACACCAATCATCGCCCTTTGATAAGATAGAGCCCTTCGAGTTTTCACTTTTGGCAAAAAAAAGAAAAGTTTATCAAAAAAACTTCTATTCTTTTTTGCTGATAACAGTTGCTCCCCTGCTAACTTTAGAAAATTTTGATGAACTGCTTCATCTTTTATTTGATTATCAGCGATATTGATTATACCAACCAATTCATGAACCGTTTTACAGCCAAGTGTATTTAAGAGTTCCTCATTTTCTTCATATCTTTTAGTAATTAAAAGGTAATCTTCAATCTTTCTAACCCTGTCTTTCACCTCTTTTCTAAGATTATAAATACAAGCATTAAGGTCATCCTCTTTTTCATAGTACTTTGCATATTCTTCAAGAAAATATTCTGTTTTTGAAATGATATCCGAACTTTCAAAGTCAGAAATAAATCCATCACCGAAAGGAGACGTGCAGGTCTGGTATTTATTGTTAACTTTTGTTGATAGGTATAGACCAAATGATGACAATTCTGGAATCCAACGCTTTGAATAATCCGAAGTTGATGTCAAATTGAAACTTTCAAGAATATTCGTTATGGCTTGATTGTTGGTTGAACTAGCAATAATAAGTTCTGGAGGTTTATTTTCAAAAACTCCACGTACTATACTATTAGCTAGAATAGTTTGCAACAGAGTTGTTTTTCCTGTACCTGGGGGGCCATTAACTGCAAGAACATCGCCATATCCTAATTGATTGAACACTCGTATGCTTTGTCGTTGAGAGACTGACAAAGGGAATGTATCACTCATTTGACCGATGTGTAAGGTATTATAGAAACAGTTGAAAGTAGAAGGAAACGGCTTTTCAACAATATTTTCAAACCCCATAATTTTATTTAGGAGAACATGCTTTTCTGGTAATGTTAAAATACTATTGTAGAGATTTAGAATGTTTGCCGATAAGTTTCTTAATTCTCCTTTCTGTACATAAATCTTCCTTTCATTTTCTATATTATACTCGCTAAAATCTTTATCTATTGCTAACTTTAAAAAACTCTCACAATCCGACCAATACTTTCTCCAGTTATTTGAACTAAACTCGGTTCTCTGCAAACATTCATCAACCTTTTGAATAGAAGAAATTGTATAGAATGACTTAGGGTTTGGAGATAAATAATCTCGGACGAAAAAGGGTTTTCCGTTTGGAAACAACTGACCATCTTTAGACATTTTTGCAGGAATCCAAAAAGGATAAACAATTTGAACTTGCTTCCCTTTTCCTTTGGCATGCTCATATTCAAACTGAAATGAGCATGGACAGATATCAACAGCCACAAGAGAATCTTCGTTTTCTTTATCCTTAGAATTATTCCATAAAGAAAATGCAAAATCAACTGGAACATTTTCAATGTAGTAATTTTCAACGAGAATAGGCTCTCCAGAAACCTGAACTAATTTACGGTCTGCGTCTGCTAAACTATTTTTATAGTATTGTAGCCATTGCTTTATTTTTGTAAGATTGAAATTACCCTTTTCCATTATTTATTTTTTATTGTTAATAAAGAATAATACTATCATTTTTTAAATATAATAAACATTTCTGTTTTTACTAAACAAACACAATATCATCTGCATCAACTTTAGAGTATACCTGAAGTTGATACACTTTTCACATCCAGTTTCAGCTTTTTTTCTCAGATTTTGCTTCATATTTTAGCTCACACTAAATATGATACAGTAATGGATGTAGTTTGTTATGTTAGAAAGTCAACGGAAGACCAAAATTGGGAACGCCAACTGGTCAATTTGAAGGAGATTGCAGAGGAAAAAGGATGGACGATGGTTCGAACCTTTTCAGAATCGATTAGTGGAACTACAAAGGCAAACAGTAGAAGAGAATTTACCGAAATGCTTAAATACGCAGAGGTTAAAGGGATAAAACTTATCATGCTCTCGGAGGTGTCTCGACTGGGAAGAAGAGTCACAGATATTCTTAACACAATTGAGCTTCTTCACGAGAAGGGCATTGCTTTATACATTCAACAATTTAATATGATATCACTTGAAGACGGCAAAGAAAATCCAACAGTTAAACTCCTATGCCAAATGATGTCAATAGGCGCAGAGTTAGAGAACAACCTAAGAAAAGAGAGACAACGAGAAGGGATAGCCATTGCAAAAGTTCAGAATAAATACTGTGGTAGAAAAGAAGGTGCAGTGGCCGATAAAGATAATTTGTTTAAAAAATACAGGAATATATTGGATTTACTTGATAAAAGCGAATTGAGCATTCGAAGAATTGCAACAATTACAGGACACTCAATCAACACTGTCCGCAGGATTAAGAAATTGGCATTTAATTAAATACCATTCGATAACGCTCCAAGAAAGGGTCTGGGGCAAAATAGTGATTTGGATACTTTGCTTTGTACACATGCTCTACCTTTCCCTCCTTTTCCTTATACTCCATAACTATCATGAATTCAAGTGTTCCATCGGAATTAAAGATATCTTGATGAGCTATCAAAGTCTGTTTTTTCTCTTCCATTTTTTATTATTTCTACAAAACTAACGGCATTGGTCGAACAAAAAAAATCACCCTATTTAGATTTTTTTTAAAGAGGTCAAACCAATATCTTTATTAGCATAATATCAAATATATGAGTAATACAAATGAATTAACAGAAAAAATCAAAGCCGTCTTGCTTGGACTTTCCATTGGTGATAGTCTCGGAGTTCCCGTGGAGTTCTATGACAGAGAAGACCTCAAGCGGAATCCAGTTATAGGGATGCAAGGTTATGGCACACATAACCAACCCGAAGGGACTTTTTCCGATGACTCTTCGTTGACATTTTGCTTAGCAGAGGCATTGACAGAAGGGTTTGACCTAAATACTATCGGCAAAAACCTTGTAAAGTGGTATACTGAAGGTTACTGGACAGCTTGTGGAGAGGTCTTTGACGTTGGTAATGCCACTAGGCATGCCATATACAGACTGAAAGATGGTATAGCCCCACTGCTGGCAGGTGGTCGAGAAGCAAAAGATAATGGGAATGGGTCTTTAATGCGTATAGCCCCACTGCTCTTTTTTATTAAAGATAAGCCTATAGAGGAACGCTTTGAGTTGACACGACAGGTTTCATCGATAACTCACGGACATATTCGCTCAGTATTATCTTGCTTTTATTATTTGGAGTTTATGAGGCTTTTACTAATGGGTAAAGACAAGTTTGAAACATACAAGGAACTGCAATCAATAGTTCCAAAATTCTTAAACAACCTATCCATTGACCCATCAGAGATTGCTCTATTTAACCGATTACTAAAGGGAGATATTCACAAACTTCATGAAGACGAGATTGAGAGTAGTGGCTACGTGATACATACCTTAGAAGCAAGTATTTGGGGTGTTCTCAAGACAAACAGTTATAAAGATGCTGTACTTTTGGTTGTAAATTTAGGCGATGATAGTGATACTATGGGGGCCGTGACAGGTTCATTAGCTGCGCTTTTATACGGTTTAAATAGCATTCCAGAGGAATGGTTGGATAAATTGGCGAGAAGAGATGATATTGTGAATTTGGCTGAACGGTTAGCCTTACGAACCAATAAGGAAAACAAAAAAAGAACTTATTAACTTTTAAACCAAACAATTAATATATTGATTATTTTCGTTATTGGTTTTATCACAACATTTAACCCTTTTGCTTATGAATAATAGTTTCCCAAGGTTTATTAATGACCATCCTATTGGAGAAGACCTTTTTGAAGGAAAGTCTCAAGATAAGATTGCTGACAGTATTATTTCCTTTATTGAAGATAATGATGAAAGTAAGAAAAGAGTCATTGGAATTGATGGTGAGTGGGGTTCTGGAAAATCCAATGTTATTGAAATTATAAAGAAGAAGACCAAGTCAAAGTATCATATATTCACATTCGACACATGGGGACATCAAGAAGACTTAACTCGAAGAGCCTTTCTTGAAGAATTCACCGATGACCTAATAAGAAATAAACTACTTTCTGAAAATTGGGCAGAAAATCTTAAAGAGAGACTTGCAACAAATAGAATTACAATAACCCAAAACACGCCAGAATTAAATACCCGTTTAGTTTTTTTGGTACTATTAATACTTTCAACTCCCTTAATTAAGATTGGCTTCGAATACATTTTTATAAGAAATGGGGCTGCTTTACCAGGGTTACTAAGTTTATTATCAACATTAAGCATAGTAATTATAACATTCCTTCTCATATGGGTTTTTTCAAAAAAAGAAAAGCCTACTCTTGGAAAACTTTTTCTAGTATATAAAGGTCAACAAATAACAACCAATAAGCATGAGACTATAACAAGTTTAGAACCGTCTGTACGTGAATTTAGAAAAATTCTAAACGACCTTGTTTCAAATATTAATGGGTCAAAAAGGATAATTCTTGTTTTTGATAACATGGACAGACTCCCCTCTAAGAATGTTAAAGAAATTTGGTCTTCAATACACACCTTTTTTGCAGAAGTTGAAACCAATAGTTTTCAGTCATGGGTATTGATTCCGTATGACCAGAAACACATATGTAAAGTTTTTAATGGGGAAAATGGTTCGGATATCAATCTGACAATTAGCTATATACAGAAAACTTTCTCAATAGTATTCAGAGTCTCTCCTCCAATTCTTTCCGATTGGAAAACTTATTTCGAAACTAATTTCAAAAAAGCGTTCAATTTCACTCCTCCTCCTCAGGAGCACCTTGCTAATTTATTTGATTATTTGCATGAGGATAACACTATTAAACCAAGAGAAATTTTAGATTATATTAATAATCTAGTGCTTCTAAATAAGCAATGGGGTGATGAGATACCATTACGATATTGTAGTTTGTTTTATTTAACAAAATCTGAGATTCTTGATAACCCAGTCAAAACTATTATTGAAAGAAGTTTTATTAAGAAAGTTGAATCAATTTTTGAAGGAGATAATGATTTAGAAAAATATACATCTGCACTAGTTTTTAATGTTAGCATTGATAAGGCTAATGAAGTATTACTGAGAAGAAGTATTGAAAAAACTCTTAGGGGTGAAAGCAACTTACAACCACTTTCTAACCACCCTGCTTTTATAACAATTCTTGACAGCTGCTATTACAATACTGATGTAAATGTATATAGCACTATTAATGCATTTAATGAATTAGATGATAACATTAAGAAACAAAGTATTTTTGAAAAATATTGGATTCATTTAAGCATTGAATTGCGTAAACTTAAACTCCATTTCCCTGATAGTGAAAATTACTATAAAATTTTGTTTGTTAATCTCCCAAACGATGAGTTTAGATTAGACCTTCTTAAATATGTTCTTCTTCAAATCCAAGAGTTCATGTTGGATGAAAAATTCGTATTCAGAGGTGCAAAGTATTCTGAAATAATTGAAGACTTGGACGCATTCTTTAAATCAAACTCTATTAAAATAAATGTTTTCGAGAGGTGTCCTAAAATTATTTTTAACGCAGAGGACTTTATCGACTTTGTTGATTCTTGCAAGAACCCTTTCGAGCAGTATAATGTTGCAGCAGATAACGATACTTTAAACCAACTTCTAATTTCAAAACTTCCGTCTAACATTTCAGATAACTTAACCTTCCTTGAAACGACTAAAGGTAAGTATGATTACAGTGCCCTTATTTCTCAAGTTGAAGTCCACCTAAAAGCAATGACGGCTAGTGTATCAAATTACCAATCTACAATATCTGACTTATATTATGTTTATCATACTGTTGCAAAAATAAAACCTCATCCAACCAGAATTCCAACAAATCACGCATGGGCGATGCTAAGTGCCAATCCTAATCAATCAAATGCGTTTGATTTATTGTTCAGTATACTTTCCGACATACCCCAACGCCCTACATATTTATCAAACCAAACAACTATTAGCCTTTTAGCAAAAACCGATAGAGTAGAAGAAGCTTCTTTAATTGCTGAGTACCATATGACATATGGAGATATAATAAAATTGGCAATAACTAATCCGCAACCGTTGTTAATTGAAATAATCAAGCATTTAACTTTAAATCCAAATGATAATACAACACTATTTATCGAAGAGATAGTAAAAACTTATGATAGTATAAAGTCGTATATATTAAAAGATGATAAGGAATTCACTATTCGCTTCATAAGTAATCTTGATAAATGGTATGACGATTACAAAGTGCTTATTGAAAATAATGGCTTTTCCGAAATTCTCAATGTTTCTTTTGTTAATGACTGCTCCCTTGTATCTAATAAATTAACCCAATTAACTTTCGAAAAAGCAAATAATTATATTTCGTCAAAAACTCAGGAAGAATGGCAAAATGCATTCAACAGTTCTCAAAATTCATACCTTTTTAGTCTTACAAATAGTTTGCTGAAAAATCAAAAATATCAACACAAGAAATTATCAGAAGAAGCATTAAATGCATATAAGGATGCTATTTGGAATATAGCAAATAATGGTACAGTCCCAGAAGATGTATCTGCTTGGGATTTATTGCTTGATTTTTTAGAAGCAAAAAAACTAAAATACACTTATACTCAAATAAGAGATAAATACATTTACAGTTCCGAAGTTGTGTCTCCTAGCTCAATGTATTTCTTTGAAAAGGGACTTTTTGCACATGGTTCGCTTGACGATAAAGATAAAATCGATGATGTTGTTAGAAAAATTATTATCCCTTCAATTAATGATAATACTAACTTAGAAAATGTAATATTTAGAAACAATGAGAAAGTTCTGAGTATTATAAAGCAATCTAAAGACTATCTAGAGGAAACTATAGAAGCATTGAAAAAAAGAGCAACAGACGAAAATCGTACAAATATAGAATTTTTTGCTTCTAACCTAGGTTTCCAATTAGATTCAAATATATAGATTATTGACAGAATCATTGTAATTACTCCTCTATCTTTACTTCTAAAAGAGTAGCATAACACGCTACTCTTTTATACATAAGTCATTAAATCAAATATTTAATACGATTTTACGTAATGCATCTTAATAGAATGCTGAATATTATCTAGTTGTAGAACATTTTATTACTTTTAAAAGATTAAATCAATAGAAAAATGGCTATTAAGAAATCCGAGTTATACTCCTCACTCTGGGCAAGTTGCGATAAACTGAGAGGTTCTATGGAGCCCAGTCAGTACAAGGACTATGTGTTGATATTGCTATTCGTTAAGTATGTTTCCGATAAGTATGCTAACGACCCCGATGCGCTTATAAAGATTCCCAAAGGGGGCAGCTTTAAGGATATGGTTGCCCTTAAAGGGCAAAAGGATATTGGCGAAAAAATGGATATAGCCATAAGTGCCCTTGCAAAGGAGAACGACCTTGTGAACGTTATCGATGTAATCAGTTTTCAGGACGAGGAGAAGTTGGGCAAGGGTAAGGAAATGGTTGATAAGCTAACCGACCTAGTTACCATATTTGAGAATCAGGCACTCGATTTTAGCAAGAACAGAGCCGAGGGCGATGATATTCTTGGTGATGCCTACGAGTATTTGATGCGCCACTTCGCTTCAGATAGCGGCAAGAGCAAAGGTGAGTTCTATACCCCTGCCGAGGTTAGCCGTGTGTTGGCAAAAGTTATTGGTGTTAAAAAGGAAAGCAAGGAGAAGCAAACCATATACGACCCAACATGTGGTTCGGGTTCGCTACTGCTTAAAGTAGCCGAGGAGGCCGAAACCAAAGTGAACCTTTACGGACAGGAGAAAACGGTTGTAACCGCTGCTCTTGCCCGCATGAATATGATTCTACACAACAACCCCGAAGCCATTATTGAGAAAGGGCAAAGCACCCTCTCCGACCCTCTGCACAGAAATGAACTGGGCAATTTAAAGACATTCGATTTTGTGGTTGCAAACCCTCCGTTCTCATCCAAGAACTGGACTGATGGATTCGACCCTGCCAACGATATCTTTGGCAGATTTGAACCCGACAAAATACCACCCGCAAAGAATGGCGACTACGCTTTTCTTCTGCATATAGTTAAATCGCTTAAAAGCACAGGTAAAGGGGCGTGCATACTTCCTCATGGTGTACTTTTCCGTGGAAATGTGGAAGCAGAGATACGAAAAAGCCTAATAAAGAAAGGATACATAAAGGGTATTATTGGGTTACCTGCCAATTTGTTTTACGGCACAGGAATTCCTGCATGCGTTATTGTGGTGGATATGGAGAATGCTGAGGCAACCAAAGACCTCCCCGATGAGCAAAGAGGTATCTTTATGGTTGATGCAAGCAAGGGATACATAAAGGATGGCAACAAGAATAGGCTGCGTGAACAGGATATCCATAAAATTACCGATGTTTTCAACAAACAAACAGAGCTGCCCAAGTACAGCCGTTTTGTAAGTATTGCCGAGATTAGTAACCCCAAGAATGATTACAACCTGAATATCCCAAGGTATATTGACAACCAAGAGGTGGAAGATATACAGGATATTGAGGCACACCTGCTAGGCGGTATTCCAAACACTGATATTGATGCGCTGAACCAGTACTGGGAGGTTTACCCATCGCTAAAAAAGTTACTTTTCAAAAAAAGCGATAGGGAGAAGTACAGCCTGCTTAACGTTGATAAGGCAGAGATAAAGAACACCATATTCCACCATCCCGAATTTGTTGATTTCACACAAAAATTGGCCAACCTATTTGGCGAATGGAAAGTTAGAAACACCGAGTACCTTAAATCCTTAACGGTTGGACTCAAACCCAAGCAGGTAATTACTGCTATCTCCGAGGATGCACTAAGCACTTATACCGATAAGAAACTGATTGATAAGTACGATGTGTACCAGCATATAATGAACTTCTGGAACGAGGTGATGCAGGACGATTGCTACATTATTGCCGTTGATGGATGGAAAGCCGAACCATACCGTATTCTGGTTGAAGGCAAGAATGGCAAGCAAACCGATAAGGGCTGGGAGTGCGACCTTGTTCCTAAAGCGTACGTAATTGACCGATACTTCAGTAAGGAGAAAAAACATATTGAGGAGCTGGAGGCACAGAAGGAAACCATCACGGCTCAAATTGCAGAGCTAGAAGAGGAGCATACGGCAGAGGAAGGTTATTTTGCCGATTTCGACAAGGTAAACAAAGCCTCAGTACAGAAAAGGCTAAACGAGATAAATGCCGCAAAAAAGAAATCCAAAAAGGAAACCAAGGAGTACAGCCAAGCAGCCGAGCCTACCGCTGAGTATGGAACTACAGCCAAGGAAACAGAGGTACTTGAGCAATACCTAAGCCTTACCAAAAAACTAGCCGAACTAACCCGAACCATTAAGGATGCCACCATTGCGCTCGATGGCAAGGCTCTTAGCCGATATAAAACCCTAACCACCGATGAAATAAAGCAGCTAGTGGTTGACGATAAGTGGATGGCGAGCATTGAGAAAAGCGTTAAGACCGAAATGGAACGTATTAGCCAACGCCTAACTCAACGCATAAAAGAGCTGGCCGAACGTTATGAGGCCCCTCTGCCTGTAATGCTGAACGAAGCGAAGAATCTCGAAGAAATAGTGAATAATCACTTATCTAAAATGGGGTTTGTATGGAAGTAAAACAAGGATATAAGAAAACTGAAATTGGGATTATTCCTGAGGATTGGGAGGTCGTTCATATTGGAAATTTATTTGAATTTAAGAATGGCTTAAATAAAGAAAAACAATACTTTGGCAAAGGGACTCCCATTGTCAACTACATGGATGTGTATAAGAATAATGGGTTATATGCTAATGGTATTCAGGGAAAGGTTACGTTATCTAGACAGGAAATTAAAAATTACGAAGTCAAAAAAGGTGATGTGTTTTTTACAAGAACGTCTGAAACTGTAGACGAGATTGGGGTGTCGAGTGTTATGCTTGAAGATGTAAAAGACACTGTTTTTAGTGGGTTTATATTAAGAGCAAGACCAAAGAATAATTCACTTTTTGATAATTATAAAAAGTACTGCTTCTCAACCCAACAAGTTCGCAAGGAGATAACAAATAAGAGTACCTATACAACAAGAGCACTGACTAATGGGAGATTATTATCACAAGTAAAAATACCTTTGCCTTCTTACAAAGAGCAAACCGCCATAGCCACCGCCCTATCCGATACCGATGCCCTAATTGAAAGCCTTGAGAACCTAATTGCCAAGAAACGCCTAATTAAACAAGGGGCAATGCAGGAACTGCTTAAACCTAAGGAGGGGTGGGAAATGAAGAAATTGGGGGATAGTTTAGTTATTAAAAAAGGACAACTTATAACCGAGAGCAAAACTATTAATGGGAATATTCCTGTAATTGCTGGTGGTAAAACGCCTGCATATTTTCATAATAAGGCAAATCGTTTTGGTAAAACGATAACTGTTAGTTGTTCTGGGGCAAGTGCTGGATATGTAGCATTTCATAATTATCCAATATTTGCCTCAGATTGCTCAACAATAGAGGAACACAAAGATTATTCAATCCAATATATCTTTTATTTATTGCTATCTATACAAGATAAAATATACAAAATGCAGACAGGTGGTGCGCAACCACATATTCACCCGAGCGATTTAAGACCAATTGAACTTCCATTTCCTAAGAAAGAGAAACAAGAACAAATAGCCACCATTCTTTCTGATATGGATAAGGAAGTTGAAGCTTTGGAGTTTAAACTTGAGAAGTACAGGAAAATTAAGGTGGGAATGATGCAGCAGCTATTAACTGGGAAAATAAGATTGGTATAATATGGAATTTAGTTTCTTCGGAGAATTAGTAGATAAAGTAAATACAGTTTTAGGTGAATTCTGTAATGAATTCGGTTCTAAGCGAAAAGAACTTGCAGGTTTAGGAAAAGCACCTAAGCGTGGAATTTTATTCAAATATGAAAATGAAAACAGAGATTGGGTAATAAATGAAGGTGGTGGGACTGAGTTGCAATACCATCTTGCTTTTTATCACGATATTTTGGAAATCCAATATGGCTTAGGTTTCAACACGCAATACGTACCTTTTGCAAACGAAATGAGTCCCATTGAATATATGCAACCTTATATGTTTGGCTTTCTTAAAAACGAAAAAGAAATTAGAGCGATTTTACCAGACTATGATTTTGTTTTTGGGAATATTCAGCAACTTAAAAAACCAAAAAATAATGAATACACTCTTTTTGGAAAAAGTATAAATGTAGAAGATACGGAAGAAGTTTTTTTTATTGAAGACAGTGTATTTGACTGTATTATTTTAGATTTAAAAAAACAATTTCAAGCATACCAAATCATTTTCAAAGACAAAAACAACTTTAGTAAAGTAGCTATGGATAATCAAAATATAATAGATGCATTAATGCATAAAGGTCAAATTATCTTACAAGGCCCTCCTGGTACAGGCAAAACCTATACGGCAAAAGATGTAGCCGAACAAATGCTATCTTCAAAAATTTCACAAGATAAAAAACTACAAAAGACTTATCTTGAAAGTTCAGACCAATTTATGTTAATTCAATTTCATCCTGCTTATTCCTATGAGGATTTTGTGAGAGGAATTGTGGCTGAGAGCAAAGGTGAGACGATTGAATATAAAACAAAGGATAAATTGCTTGCAGAATTTGCCAAAGCAGCATATGCCAATTATGTCAATAGCAGCAAAGCTCCCGATGTGTATTCAAAAGAAAAGTGGATAGAAACGCAGTTTTCATCTTTTGTTGAAGATATCGAAGAAAAACTAGAATTGGAAGAGAAAATTGAATTGACTAAAAAGGTTTCAATTTTCGATATTGATACCGATGCGTTTCGATACAAGGGACAAGAAGGCTGGGTGAAAAATGGCAATAGAATGTTGTTCTCTGATATAATCAAAGCATATTATGATGAAAACAAATCCAGACAAGATGTAAAGAAAAACACACGATTGTCTGGTTTAGCACATCATCATGCAAGCTATTACATCAGAGTGCTGGATTTGTTTAAAGAGTTTTTAAAAGAAAAAGAACTTGTATATTTAGAGAATGAACAACAAAATGAGAACCTCAAATCATTTGTTTTGATTATAGATGAAATAAATCGGGCTAACCTACCAGCCGTTTTAGGAGAATTAATATATGCTTTGGAATACAGAGGCGAGAAAGTTGAAAGTATGTATTCAACTATAGAAGACGGCAACACATTGATTTTGCCACCCAACCTTTATATCATTGGAACAATGAACACATCCGACCGTAGCGTAGGACATATAGATTACGCTATACGCAGAAGATTTGCCTTTATTGAAATTTTACCAAAGGTATTAGAGGTGGATAATTTTGAACTGGAACTATTCAAGCAAGTATCTTCACTATTTATTCAGAATTTCGATGAATATATAAAAAACGATACAGTTGGGTTAAAGGTATCAGAGCATTTGTCTGAAGAATTCAGACCTGAGGATGTTTGGTTAGGGCATAGCTATTTTATTAAAGGTAAAGATGATTTCTCTTTAAGAAAAAAATATGAAATCGTCCCCATTTTAAAAGAGTATGTAAAAGACGGAATACTTAAACAAAGTGCAGAACCCATTATTAATTCATTATAAAAATGATTGAACTAAGCGAACAATATGGCTATAAAAGCCCGAGGTCAATTGATAATATTGAACGCTTTGCTGCTGCATTAAAACACAGGTCGTACGGCAAGTCTATTCAACGTGGCGAGAATAAAGCATATTGCTTTAACATAATCCATACACCAGATGAAAGCAATCCTTACCGTTTCGAGACATCCTATTTTGTAGGTGTAGACTGGATTGTAGAAAACGAATTGCCTATTTATGTAAAGCCAAAGCTAGACGAGAATACATCGGAAGTGAACTATATAAAAATGCTTTTTGACGCATTAAAAGAGCCTGAAAACTACAATCACTTAGACCAACTTTGTGAAATTTATTTTGAAAAACCAAGTATTGCAATTAAACAAAATCAAGACATATTAACTCCTTTGCTCCTCATACAATACATCAACATCTTAAAAAAAATTGTTCAAAAAGGGCTAAAGAAATCTTATTATCCTGTTACAAAAAATTTAAATGCTAAAATAAAAGGTAAAATTTTAATTAATGAAACAATCAAAAAAAACCACTTCAACAATAAAATGCTTTATAACTATTGCCAATACACCGAGTTCGGCATAAATAGCACTGAAAATAAGGTTTTGAAAAAAGCATTGGCGTTTTCAATAGCTGCAATGCAGAATATAAAAGGAATTGAAGTTTCTATATTGAATGGTTTAATTAACTATATACAACCTGCATTTACAAATGTTGATAGTGAAGTAAATATTGAAGAATTAAAATACATAAAACCCAATAAACTATACAAAGAGTATGAACTGGCTTTGAAATTCGCCAAACATATATTGAAACGCTATGGATATAATATTTCAAAAGCCAACTCAGCGGTTATCAATACTCCACCATTCTGGATTGACATGAGCAAACTTTTTGAATTGTATGTGTTTTCAAAATTGAAAGAACGTTTCATGCAGCACAAAGAAGTTACCTATCATCAAAAATTCAATTATCTGGAACCTGATTTTATAGTAAAAACAAATGATGGCACAACTAAAATGGTAGTGGATGCCAAATATAAACCGCAATATCAAGATGGCAATATAAGCATTGATGACATTAGACAAATCAGCGGATATGCTAGGCTAAAAAAAGTATATGATTTTTTGAATATTGAGAATGATAAGATTATTGATTGTCTTGTTGTATACTCGAATCAAAAAGCAAATAGAAAAGATTTCAAAGACGAAAATTTCAAACTTGAGATAGAAAAAGAATACATTAGGTTTTATAAAATTGGAATTGAATTACCAGTAAAAATATAAATAATGATGAGTAAAGTAGGCCAAATCGAACGAGAAACCCAAAACAGAATCGTTCGGCTGTTTCAGGAACAGCTAGGTTACTGCTATCTTGGTAATTGGGAGGAGCGTGAAAATAATAGCAATATTGAGGAGGATGAACTAAGGAAGTACCTGAAGAAGACCAATAAATACAGCGATGAGCTTATTAACAAGGCAATTTTTGCCCTTAAAAAGGAGGCAACCATAAACTCCACCGAAGACCTTTACACCTCCAATAAAGAGGTGTACTCAATGCTTCGATACGGTACACCAAAAAAAGCCGAACTTATTAGCAAGCCCGAAACGGTTCATTTTATAGATTGGGAAAATCCACACAATAACAACTTTGCCATTGTTCAGGAGGTTACTATAAAAAACGCCAAAGAGCGTAGACCCGATATTGTTCTATATATCAACGGCATTGCCATTGGTGTGCTCGAACTAAAAAAGGCTAGTGTATCGGCTACCGAGGGTATAAGGCAAAGCATAAGCAATCAGCAGCACCTATTTAACAAACCTTTTTTTACAACTATTCAGGTAGTACTGGCTGGCAACGATAGTCAAGGTTTGTATTATGGGACAACCAAAACAGAGGAGAAGTATTTCCTTAAATGGAAGGAGGATAATAGCCCATACTCCGAGGGTGAGATACTGCTCGATAAGCATATTCTTCAGTTCTGCAATAAGGAGCGGCTACTCGATTTCATCCACAACTTTGTAATTTTCGATTTTGGCACAAAGAAACTTTGTCGCCCAAACCAGTACTTTGGGGTTAAGAACGCCCAAAATTACATCAGCCAAAAGGAAGGTGGAATAATTTGGCACACCCAAGGAAGCGGTAAAAGTTTAACAATGGTATGGCTGGCAAAGTGGATTCTTGAAAATAACCCTAAAGCCAGACTGCTAATAATAACCGATAGAACTGAATTGGACGAGCAAATTGAGGGTGTATTCCTTGGTGTTGGTGAATCTATAGTTCGTACTAAAAGTGGGGCTGATTTAATGGCTCGGATTTGTCAAACAACTCCACGCTTACTTTGCAGTCTTATTCATAAGTTTGGCAGCAAGGATGATTCTACTGCCAAGGATTTCATTGCGGAGCTTCAACTATCCAAGGATTTCAAACCTTTTGGCGAGTTTGTGGTGTTTATAGATGAGTGCCATCGCACTCAAAGCGGTGAGCTGCACAAGGCTATGAAAGAAATACTCCCCGAGAACACCATATTTATTGGATTCACAGGAACTCCATTGCTCAAAAAGGATAAGAAGAAAAGCCTAGAGGTTTTCGGCAGGTATATTCACACCTATAAGTTTGATGAAGGCGTAAGGGATGAGGTTATTCTGGATTTACTTTACGAAGCAAGGGATGTTGACCAGCACGTTTACGACCAAAAAGGAATTGATGAATGGTTCGAGATAGTTACCAAAGGTATGAACGACCTGCCTAAGGCAGAACTAAAGCAGAAATGGGGTACAATGCAGAAAGTTTTAAGCACTAAAAGCAGGCTCGAAAAAATAGTTTTTGATATTAGAAAAGATTACCTCACTAAACCAAGGTTAAGGGATGGAAGAGGTAATGCAATGCTTGTTGCACGTAGCATTTATGAGGCTTGTCGCTACTATGAGATTTTTAAGAGCTTTGGATTTAAAAAATGTGCTATCATAACCAGCTTTGAGCCAACCGAAAGTTCAATTAAAACAGAGGATACAGGGGAAGGCGAAACCGAAAAACTTGAGCAATTTGAGATTTATCAAAGAATGCTAAAAGATTATGGTTTTAAAGATGCTGAAACTTTTGAGAAATTTGCCAAGAAAAAGTTCAAGGAAGAACCCGCCAATATGCAGTTGCTAATAGTTGTGGATAAACTGCTAACAGGGTTCGATGCTATTCACTGCACCTATTTATATATTGACAAACAGATGCAAGACCACGGCTTGTTTCAAGCAATCTGTAGAACAAACCGACTTGGTAAGGAGGAAAAGAACGACCCATACTACAAGGAGTTCGGGTACATTGTTGACTATCAAAGTCTACTTAAAAACCTAAACAAAGCCATTACCGATTACACCTCGGATGCTTTTGACGAGTTCGACCCCGAAGATGTTAAGGGATTACTTACCAATAGGCTGGAAAAGGCAAAAGAACGACTCGAAGATGCTATTGAGGCCTTACACCAGCTTTGCCTTGATGTACCCCAGCCCAAGCAGTTAGAGCAATACTATCATTACTTCTGTGGCGACCCATCGAACAAGGACGATTTAAAAGAGCATGAAGAAAAGCGGTTAACGCTATATAAACTAGTGGTAGCCCTTATAAGAGCATACAATAATATTGCACCAGAAATACTGGATGCTGGTTATACCCAAGCAGAGGCTGATAAGATTAAGGATAAGGTAAACTACTACACCGAACTTCGTAATAGTATCAAGCACTACAGTTCCGACTATATTGACCTAAAGAAGTATGAGCCCGATATGCGTCAGATGCTGGACATGTACCTTACTGCCGACCCCAGCAGAATGCTATCGAATTTGGGCGAATCGACACTGCTTCAACTAATCGTTGAAAATGGTATTAATGATGCTACAGATAAACTCCCTCATTCAATCAAGAGTAGCAGAACTGCAATGAGCGAAACCATTGAGAATAATATGCGAAGAACCATCATTCAGGAGATGCCCATAAATCCAGCATATTATGAAAGAATGAGTGTGTTACTACTTGAACTTATTCGGTTAAGGAAAGAAGGGGTTATCTCCTATGAAGAACTTCTAAGAAAATATGAGGAACTAGCAAAAGATATACAACCTAATACCAAGAAGCAATATCCCGAAAAAATCAACACCAAGCCACTCCAGGCCTTGTACGACAACCTCGAAAAAAATGAAGAGTTATCAATTGCAATGGATAGCCAAGTTCGATACACCAAGGATGACGATTGGAGAAGTTCACACATTAAGCGAAGAAAGGTTGAGATTACCATTAAGCAAGTCCTTAAAGAACATGGCATTGAGAATGAAGATGAGGTAAAACGACTATTCGAGTTGATTTCAAATCAAAGGGAGTACTAGTAGATGCAACAAATCGTTCTGAACGATATTACCATCGATATTGTCCGAAAAGACATTAAGAATATGCACCTTTCGGTATATCCACCATCGGGTAGGGTTCGTTTAGCAGTTCCTTTAGATGTTAACGATGAGGCTATTCAGCTGTTTGCCATCTCAAAACTTCCTTGGATAAAAAAGAATCAACGCAAGTTTGCAAATCAGGAACGCCAATCACCCAGAGCATTTGTAGATAGGGAGAGTCACTACTTTCAAGGTAGACGCTACCTTCTAAGAGTTACAGAGCATAACTCCGCACATAGGGTTGAGATAAAAACTAAAACTTATATCGACCTTTATGTTAGGCCCAATACTTCCGTAGACAAAAGGAATGAAATACTGAATGAGTGGTACAGGACTCAACTAAAAAGGGAAATAGAGCCCATAATAAAACGATGGGAAAAAGTGATAGGTGTTCATGTTGATGATTGGTCTGTAAAGCAGATGAAAACCAAATGGGGAACTTGTAACATAGAGGATAAACGCATTTGGATAAATCTAGAGTTGGCAAAAAAGCCCTTATCGTGCTTAGAGTATATTATAGTTCACGAAATGATTCATTTATTGGAACGGCATCATAACGAACACTTCCAAGCCTACCTCGACAAGTTCCTCCCTCAATGGAAAACTTACAAAGAAGAACTGAATAGGTTTCCTGTAAGTCATGGGGAGTGGGAGTATTAACAATCTTGGGTCTTGAAATCCTTTTTTAGAATTGTTTCAAATTGCTTACTACCAAAAACATTCAGCATACATATTGCATTTAACAGAATGTTTATTAACTTAGTCTCTGATTAACAGTAGATAGAGGTAATTTTTACTTTATCTCATTAAAACATTATTATCGAAATATCCCCTAAAAATACAAACATCTCTATGAATATAACTAAGAATAACTCAGATACTAATTCTACAAAAAGTGTTTCAGAAGGGGTGCAGTTTACTTCGCTACACCATATCGACCATAACACTGGGATAATCACTCCGATTGATATAGATAGCAAAAGCGGAGCTTTACACGAATATATTAGCAAACTATTAACTGATATAAAAGATAAAAACAGTAATAGAACCTTTGAGTTTAAAAGTTCAACCACCGAAGTTCGATTAGCTATTGATTTGTTGATAAAAGGGGAATACGAAGAGGCGGTTGATATTAACGCAAAAAGATTAATGAAAGTTGAGCAGTCGACTCAATTAGAAATGAATAAATTAAATGTCACCATCCAAAAAGGTAGTCTTTTTCAAACTATAATAAACTTAGGTGATTCAAAGATGATAATTATTGGCAAAGCAGACCATAATGACTTTTTGGATGCAAATGATTTTATAGTTCATAAAGGGTTACCATGGAATAAAAGAATTTTCAAATCATTCCTTGCTATTACTGATACATCAGGGAAAATTCTAAAAGTTTTGGTTTCTGACACAACAAATGCATTAACAAAGTATTGGTGGCAAGATTTTTTTGAATTATCAGAGGTTAGAACTGATAAGCACAATACAATTAATTTCTTAGAAATACTAGATAAAAAAGTTTTCAACCCAATAAAGAAAGATTATCCTGCTGACCATACGACCCTCAGAAATTCAGTGATTGGTCATTTCCGTGCTCAAAATGATTTTGACCTAGACTTCTTATTTGACACGATATTTAAGAATTATGTACCAAAGGATAAAGATTTGCCAATAGATAAGATAAAAGAAAAAGTTAAAGAGATACCCAAGAAGTATGACCTTGATAGTCAATTCACGATAGATAAACAAGAAATAAACAAAAGGGCTGTACATAAATTTTTTCTAACTGAAGATATTGAATTGATTCTTAAAGGGGCTCCCGATTTGAATGATATAACCCCATTTAAAGATGAAGAGGGCAATAAATTTATCGCTATAAAAACTGAAGAAGGTTATAGAAGATTCCAGAAATAGTATGAACCTATTTACCACGGCACTCAAAGCTTTTACCCCATTTAATATTGAGGAGACAACAATACTTGATAAGTTTACCTCATGCTCTATCTTTTATTACATCTCAAATTTCAAAAGTTTTGATGAAGAGAAACTAAGCGAAGTGTTATTCCTCATTAGTAATGGTGACAATTTTGAATTAAGCTTTAAAATCGGAGATAATGATTCTATTTTACTGAAAAATAAAGAGATATCAAGTTTCTATCAAAAAGTTATAGCCGAAAGAAAAACTCATGAAGATGAAAAAGTATTTTTTAAACTAGAAATAAAAAAAGTTACTAACTGTGCGATTAATATCTACGATTTTAAAAGTTTTGAGAATTTCTGGGAAACAACCCCTATTCTAGATATTCTAAAACTTATTAAGAAACACAAATTATCTACTGGTCAGCTTCGATTTTCTTATCTTGAGCAAGGCATAGAAGAATTTTATACCAACAATATTGTCTTTAGTTCAGGTAACATTGTTAATGATTTAAAAGAAAACAACGCAATTTCTGACAACTGCCATTTTGGAAATATTGAAGAATACCCATTCAATGCATATTTTTTCCATCTAAATAAAAGACCAGAAAAGGAGAATTCTATAACAGAGGCTTTGGATAAATTATGCTTAATGTTTTGTATAATATCCATTTTTGACATTACAGCCGTAAAAGATACCCAACTTTACTATAAACTAAATGGTTATAAGTCTTTTGAAGGCTATTTAGTGCTAGACAAATTAGATACAAAACCCAATGCCATTTATTACAAAATATTTGATTGGATTTATTCAGAAAATAGCAAGATTAGTGATAAAATCGGACTAGCAAGAAATATTATTTCACTCTCCTTAGTAGAAGGTAATATTTCAATTACAGAAAGCACATATCTTTCTATACAATCTGGATACAAAACCTATTTACAAGAAAATATTTCGAAATATATTGAGATACGAAATAAGATTGTTGATGAGTTAAGTTGGATTTCACAAAAAGCGGGAGGTATTATTGAAGGCTATCTAAGTAATTATCAAAAAAGTATTTTTACATTTTTGTCATTTTTCATATCCGTATTCGTTATCCGATTTCTAACTAGAGGTGATGTTGATGCTGTGTTTTCAAAAGATGTTACTCTTTTTAGTTTAGCTTTTCTACTTTTATCCATTATTTTTCTCATATTCTCTTTATGGAGTTTAAACGTTGAAAAAAAACGATTAACTAGAAAATATGAGAATATAAAAAACCGTTATACGGACTTACTTGACATTAATGATATAAATCGCATTTTAAAAAATGATGATGAATATAATTATGAAATAAACTACATTAATAGATTAAAAAGGATATACACAACACTATGGATTTTTACAATTATTGTTTTAATCGCAACTATTCTAAGCATCTCAAGTTATTTTAACTGGAGCACTATTTATATATCTATTATAGATTGCTTTGGGGGTTAAAAACCAATTAATAAAATCAATCAAATTTTGATGTAGAATCCGTTACGTGCTATTTAACGATAAAAGTCTTATTTATAAAGTTTTGAATATAATTATTTCATTTAGAATTTGATTATAATAGCATTTAGCTCACGAACCTCGTTTATATCAAATAGTTAAAACTTTTACAACCTGTTACAATTCTTATTAAATAGAAAATATTTCTAAAGGATAAATTGCATTAAGATTCAGCACCCAATCTTACATTGACTATTTAATAGTCAATGTCTATTTGTATACTTACCTGTTTTTTAAATACAACCTTAATTTCTATCTTCCACCCATATCAAATTTGCACATTTTAAACCTTTTAAGCCCTCTTCGAATCAAAAGTAAACTCTGTTTTAAGTAAACTTGTAACAAATGGTTTAACTTATTGGATTGTTAAAAATAAAAATAATAAATTCATCTGTCAGTATACGGCTTTTAATATATAGTAAAAAAGTTATACAAACTGTAAATATTTTCATAAGCAAAAAGAAGATAACCCCTTATAATGACTCATCAACTAATCAACTAAACTATTTTATTAGCCTATGCTTTAGTAGCAGTATCGATTTTCCTTTAGAATATTTAGTGCAAGACAAATGGCATCTGAAAAAACATGAAGCCAATAGAGCAATCAAAGAACTGTTGGCGGGTAACTTCATTGCTTTTATATCCAAAATCGACAGATTGACATGTTTAGAACAAGCCCTCTTAATAACCTATTTTTAATATCACAAGGCTTATATATTGTGCGTTTCAAAAAAAACCGCACCACATAAATTAGTATAGGGCAAAACTTCTTTCCTAGTTATTTTAAATTTAACCACAGAAATTCCTTATTAATTATTTTCTCTAGAGTAGATTTTATCATGCGTAGCATGTAAAATCTACATCCGTCTGCCAGCTTGCTGGTAGACCTATAGAAATTAATTTAAACTTTTCAATTTCTCTAATATATAATAATCAATCCTTATTGGATTATATAATAAAAATAATCCCTTTGAATTGAATATTATTATTCCTAGACAAATGAATGAAGTTTTAATCTCCCTAGAGTTATCAAGCATTAGATTAAATCATTCTTATGAATTTATTAGATATCTTTTGTACCAAAATCATTTAATAGACAACGATATCAGTATGAATATATTCATAAACATTACTTCTACATTTTTAAAACAGAATTTCACGCATAACTACAATAAAATGTTTATGTCATCCTTAACCTATAACCGAATTATTCTTAAAGAACCCTACTTTAATAGTTCCTATACTAGTCGTTATAGGGGCGTTCCCTTGGAGCATAGTAAACCTTACGGCTATCGGTTCTCGTATGAATACTTCGATTTCAGCGAACCTGTAATAGTTGAGTATGGAAGTAAGCGGCCTAACCACCGCAGAAATCAAATAAAAAAGGTAATAAAAGACCTTAAACTATTAGAATTTGACATTGAGGGAATGATGAAGTCCGTTATGAATTATAACATAGATGATTTTATTCAGGTCAACGATGAGATTCAAGAGGAAGTGGTAGATATCATCGATACATACTGTAAGACAATTGACGGTAACTATGCCACATATAACACAAGTATTGATAAGGCTTTAGCGAAGGCAAAAGAGAGGCACTTAGACTTAATTATGTACAAAAACCATTGCTACTTCGATTCTGTGGATAGATTCAAGAAAGCTAGGGTGAATAATTTTAGAGCATCCCAATTCTATTCAATATCAACTCTTCAGAGCGAGAATTTTTATGCATCAATTAATGATACCAATTGGAGGTTGGATACGAATTTGACCAATCTAAAATCCGATTTCATAAAAAACGGTTATGTTACATTGCAGGGAGAGCCTTTAAAAGACATTGACCTATCAAACTCACAACCGTGTTTGCTTGGAAACCTGTTTGACAGTCTAGATAATATACGGGTTATATTTCCCAGACTCATAAATACTTATCAGTATCCTGCTCTTAATAAGCATGAAGAGGATGTACAACTATTCATTAGACTATCAGGGGATGGGAAAATATATGATTACATATGTCAAGAAACTGGATGGAATAGGCCATTTGCCAAGAACATTTTTATTAGGATAATGTTCTCCAAGGCAGGATGGAATTCACCTTATAAAAAGCGGTTAAAGGAACTATTTCCGAATGTTATCGGTTGGATGGATGAGTTTAAAGAAAAAAATAACAGCCATAAGCAACTAGCCATTATGCTGCAGCGATTGGAGAGTGAAATCTTTATTAAAATCATATATCCAGAAATTAGAAAGCAGGGCTATATTATTTATACCAAGCACGATTCCATCTTATGCAAGGAGTCAGACCGAGATGTTATCAAATTGGAGATGGAAAGAATTATGAGTGGTATGGGGCTGAGATTTACTCTAAAATAGAATTATTCTAGGTCTCCAACGCATTGGCTAGACCTTGTATATTTTGCATTTTACCAACCAAATAGCTATCACCGAATAGGTCATCCAGTAGATAGATTTTTTGATTCTTTATCTTTGCCGACCTAATTTTCTTATTGCGTTTCAAGTATCTCCACAAGGTTGCTCTATTGTCTATATCTGAACCATTTAAAAGATACAGGATTGTGTTAAAGTCGATGTACCTTTCGCCTTTAAATATGATTATGTAAATAGTCTGATGCACCCTTAATTTTTACCTTATATATAAAAATTTACTTTCTCAATAAAAGGATAATTAAATCATGCAGTTTACTAGCAGATGTGTTGTTTGGGTCTAATTTAAGGCAAGTCTCTACAGAGTCTAAGGAATACAACAACTTATTTTGTTTAATATGTGTAAGTGCCCTAATCATGTATACTTCAACTATAATAGTATTGCTCAACTCATCCCTATTCCTCAGAACCTGATTCAATGCGTTGTGTGCCAATGGATAGTATTGGTAGACCGAATAGTATATCCAACTTTGGTAGAGGTACAGCCAGCACTGCTCTTCAACATCATTTTCAAGTTTTAATTTTTGGTCGATTAATTTCAATGCGAGTTCTGGCTCTTGTTCATTGATTAATCTAAATACGTCTGAATGCTGAAAATTACGCTGAGTTTGTGTCATTTTTATCCCAAAAATAACAAGTGCTCATTTATAAAAAAAACAATCTTGTATTTGGGACTAGCCTCATCAATATATTGTGTTTATTTAGTAAAGTCAACAGGTTAATAATCTATTAAAATTTAGTTAATTAGAAATACTACTTGATTTGCATATATCATGATTAGTTTCAGCAAAAAAACTACTTATATAATGGTTCGCTTCGAACATTATGTATCTCTTTTAGTGCATTATTTGCGTAGTTAAAATCAAAGCACCATTTTCTGCAATGTTTTTTCGTCTCAGCATTAATGTATCTATCAAAATGAAATTCATATTTTAACATTGCATATGTGTCATCGTAGTATAAATCAATATATTCATAAAGTTTAAACTTTTGAAACTCTTCTTTAAGTGATGCAATATGACTTATTACAACATCTTCAGATGGTGTCTTAACCTGTGTTTTTTCAATATCCTTTAATCCATCGGGAATTTGAAATATTTTCCCCTTGTACTTACCTATTTGACTATTAAGCTCTTCAATCTTTTTATAAAACTTTTCCTGGTCTTTCAGGAGTTCATCATATTGCCTGAGATTTATATTTCTTTTCTTCAATTCTTCATTTAATGCAACGACATCTTTTTTATAGAAATATAGTCTATGCCCATGTTTATAGTAGTTCTTAAATTGAAACTTTTCAATAATGAACTTCCCACAATAATGTGGGGCCTTTTTAATTACTTTTGAAAGTTCATAATCACTAATCCATTCTCCTCGTTCAACGGATAAACGTTTAAATTCTAATGCTGCTTTATCTAGTGCTTGAGTTGAGAAACGCTCTTTGGCTGGTAAATCATATGTACCAACCAACTTAGAGAGCAAATCACGTAATTGCTTTATTTCTTTTAAGATTTTAGTTTCCATTTTGCTTACAATTTTTGGTAGTAAGCAAATTTAATAAATAAAATCTTCAAGATGTTTATTGTCAAGGAAATCAATCACTTTAGCCAAATCTTGAATGATAATCAAGTTAGATAAATGGCCAGAATTGTCTACTAATGAGGCAATATCTGCATATTTTTCGTGCATATCAAATTCCAGTATAAGTTATTATTTTTTAGAAAGTTTGTTTCTATTTGTATATCTCATTCATCTTCAAATATTATGAAAAATTCAAAGATTATTTAGATGTAAGGAATAAACATACATGACTTTATGTTACTTATGGTTGTGTTTACTTTTAAGATAACGTGATAGGTATTAACAAAATATTATAGAAAAATTGAACTATTTTTGTTATTACTACTTGAATTGTCATAAGATTAAACTTTAATAATAGTTTGAATGATAGGTATATATTGTAGAATAAGTAAACACAAAGAGCAAGGTAAAGATGTTTCTATTGAAACTCAAATGAAATCGGGTATTGAGTTTGCTAGAAATCAAGGATTAACTTACAAAACTTTTGTTGACAGAGGCGTAAGTGGTGCAAGCGATGATTTGTCTAAAAGACCAGAATTTGTAGATTTATTAGATTCTGTAAGACATGGAGAAGTTACCCAAGTATATTGTTATGACCAATCAAGGATTGAACGTAATACTGATATTTGGAATTTATTCACTCATACCATGACCACGGCTGGATGTCTGTATTATCCAAATGGTAGTTTCCTTGATTTAAATGTACTCGAAAATAAGTTGTTCACAGACATTGTCTCATTGCTAAATTCTTTTTATGCCGAGCTTACAAGTAGAAAAGTAAAACTTGCAATAGCCGCAAATGCAAAAAAAGGAAAAACTCACGGTATGACTGCATTTGGGTATGAAAAAGGCGAAAATGGTTTCTTCAAAATAAATGAAGAAGAAGCCGCAGTGATACGCAGAATTTTTCAAATGTCTTTTGATGGTGTGGGTACATATTTGATTGCAAAAACTCTGAACAAAGAAAATATTCAAGCAAAATTCAATAGATTCAATAAAACTTTTAAAAGAAAGGATAAAGATACTGGCAAAATTACGCTATATAATACCTCTGAAGTAAAATGGAGAGGAAATGTAATCCATGACATTATACACAACCCTATTTATAAGGGAAAGCGAAAATGGGGGGAGGAGTTTGTTGAAGTTCCTGCCATTATCGAAGAAGAATTTTGGGAAAAAGTTAACTCAAATTTAGAAGAAAACAAGAAAAATGCAGGCAAGAGGGATGAATATCACTATTTACTGAATGGTCTATTGTATTGTGGAACTTGTGGCAAGGAATATCGAGGAAAAAAGCGGTTAAAAGGTCGAGATAACGCATACAAATGCAAAGGAAAATCCAACTATTACAGAATATGCAGTTCTCGGAGTATTTCAATACCAAAATTAGAAAACTTCATTATTCATCATCTTTTTATATCGAAAGAGTTGGAAAAGTATTTAGTTGGTCTAACTGAAAACAAATTAGCCTTGGATGAATTAAAAACTAAATTAACTAATGAAAAAGCAACTCTTGAGAAGTTAAAAAGGACAGAAAGTAAAGCATATAAACTTTTACTTGACCCAGATTATGGAGATGATGAAAAGATAAAAGAAGAATTAAAATTAACTAAAAAGAAAATTAAAGATAAAGCAGAAACAATTGAATTACTAGAAAATAAATTAATTGAACTAGATGAAAAGAATAGAATAGATAGAATTAAAAAAACAATAGGGTCTTATAATTTAACTTTAGGATTTAATGAAACAAAAAAACTTATTCATTCACTAATAAAGAAAATAACAATTAGTTATCAAGAGGACAAGGTTGGGAAAAATTATTTTCATTTAGTAATTGAATACAATGGATTTGATGAAAGCACTTCATTTATGACTGATATACAAGCATTAAAATGGATTGGGTTGACACACCATCGGTCACGAGCTATTTCAGAAGAAGATTTACAGAAGGATAGGGAATTGATGATTTTTTTGCTGAAATCCAAGGGTCACAGCGAAGAGTTACCTTTTGATTTCAAAGGATTGGAGGTAGTTGAAAGTGCGGAATCAATAATTGAATTAAATAAGGATGAATTGATAAAATTTGATTAATTTGCTACCTTAATTACTCGAATAAACATATTTAACCTTTTGGCCGCAGAACCAGCATCTATGTTTGGCGTATGCTTTAGCGTTCGGCTTGGAATACGGGCATTTACAAAGCAATTCCTAAAAGCATTGATGGAGTCAGCAATGGATTGATTTTGATTATATGGATCAACAAACACGTTTCTCAATCCACCCTGTTCTGTATAAATTGAATTTAGCACCTGAATAAATGCGGCACAGTCCTCCTCATTAAAAGTGCGATGTACAAATCCCTTCAGATACTTTCGATCTGTTGGCTTGAAATTGATAACAAATTCAAACGGAGAATTCCCCATGGCTGCAAGCAAACGGGTCATGCTGTTCAGTATCGATTTTCTATTACCCCAGGCAATAGTAGCCGTTAGCAATCCTGCAATCTCTATATCTTCGGATTTACTGAATCGATGAGGAATCTGAATTGGATCATCAACCAAAAACAACTTGTTGGCATAGCGCTTATATCGGCTATCCAACAATTCTTTTAGTTCGTCTTTACTTTGGGGAATAATCATTATCCAAGCAACCCATCGTTCATTGTAATTTGCATGTCGGCCATTTGGGCTAAATCCTTATCGTGTGTAACCACAACAAAGGTTTGTCCCATTTGGTCGCGAAGTTTAAAGAATAGGTTGTGCAACTCCTCCTTGTTGTGCGAATCGAGATTACCAGAAGGTTCATCGGCCAAAACAACCAATGGATTATTTATCAATGCACGAGCAACAGCAACACGTTGCTGCTCTCCACCCGATAATTCTGAAGGTTTATGCGTTAACCTATGCGATAGTCCAAGAAAATCGAGTAGCTCCTTTGCTCTTGACTGTGACGAAATCATGCTTTTTCCAGCAATAAGTGCTGGCATGCAAACATTCTCTAACGCAGTAAATTCGGGCAATAAATGATGAAACTGAAAAACAAATCCAATATGGGTATTTCTGAACTTAGCCAATTGCTTATCCCGCATCAACGATAAATTTACGCCATTCATATAAACATTGCCAGAATCGGGTATGCTAAGAGTTCCCATAATCTGTAACAATGTAGTTTTACCAGCACCGCTAGGACCAACTATGGCAACAACTTTTTTCTCGGGAATTTCAACAGTAATACCCTTTAGAACGGTAAGCGAACCAAAGGATTTAACAATATTTTCGACTTTTATCATTTATACTCCTGTTTGTACTTTACAAAAGTAGTGATTTTGAGATGCCAGAAAACAGAACTTGCTCATTTTAGCACAGAACCTTTGATTTTACTAAAAATGTTTACCTTAGCGTTACTTTTGTTTGGCTTGAGTTTTGACTAACGAGTTGATATTTTTATTTAGATGAGAATAACTGTTACAGCGCTTATATTATCAATCATATATTTTTCGGCTTATTCGCAAAATGACGATAAGACAATTCGGGTAGGTGCTGAGCAAACCGAACTTTATCTGTCGAAAATTCAGAACAAAAGAATTGCGGTTGTAGCCAACCATACCTCTCTTATAGGAAAAAATCATTTGGTTGATACATTGCTTTCGTTGCATGTTGATATAAAAAAGATATTTTGCCCTGAGCATGGATTTAGAGGAAATATCGAGGCTGGCGAACTAATAAATAACGACATTGATAGCAAAACTGGCTTGCCCATTGTTTCAATTTACGGAAATAGCAAGAAGCCTAAACCGGAACAACTTAACGATATAGATATTGTCATTTTTGATTTGCAGGATGTTGGTGTTCGATTTTACACCTACATCTCAACAATGCACTATGTGATGGAAGCCTGTGCAGAAAACAGCATTCCCCTGATTATATTAGACAGACCCAACCCTAACGGTTTCTACATTGATGGACCTGTCCTAGATACCGCGTGCAGTTCTTTTGTCGGAATGCATCCAGTTCCTCTTGTTCATGGCATGACCATTGGCGAATTTGCAAAAATGATTAACGGCGAGGGATGGCTCCAAAATAGCATAAAATGTAATCTTACAGTTATTCCTTGCAGTGGATATACCCATAATCAAACTTACAACTTACCAATTAAACCTTCGCCAAATCTGCCAAATCAACTTTCTGTATACCTTTACCCATCGCTTGGTTTTTTTGAGGGAACTGTGGTTAGTGTTGGCCGAGGCACAGATTTTCCTTTTCAAATCTTTGGCTATCCCAGCTATCCTGTAAAACACTTTAAATTTAAACCTATAGTAAAAGTTGGTGCAAGTTTAAATCCTCCATTTAAGGGAAAAACATGTTACGGAATCGACCTTAGAGACTATTCTTCCGAATATTTTTTAAATAGAAAAACGATCAACCTCGAATGGTTAATCTATACCTATAAAACCTATCCCGATAAGAAAATCTTTTTCAATAAATTCTTCCGAAATTTGGCAGGAACACCTGTTCTGCGCCAACAGATTGAAGAGGGACTGGATGCTGAGGCAATTCGAAAATCGTGGCAACCTGCAATTGAACGGTACAAGCAAATCCGAAAGAATTATTTACTTTACGACGATTTTGAGTAATAATTCTTTATCTGATACTATGGCTAAAAAAAACAATTTCTACGTGGTTTGGTCAGGACTAAATCCTGGAATTTATGATGATTGGGAAAAATGCCAAGAGCAGATAAAAGGTTTTAATAATGCAAAATTCAAGGGCTTCCCAACAAAAGAGGCTGCAGAAAAAGCCTATAGCCTTAGTTACGGGGAATATATGAAACTAAATGCGGCACAAGAGGCTCGACTTCAAATTGGCGAAAATGCACCAAAGCCAGTTTACCCATCGTTAGCAGTTGATGCAGCCTGGAATACAGCCTCGGGTGATATGGAGTATCGTGGAGTTGATGCTCACAGTGGAAGAGAAATATTTAAGCAAGGACCTTTCCCTGATGGAACCAATAACATTGGCGAGTTTCTGGCAATTGTTCATGGATTAGCTTTTTTGCAAAAACAGGGAAGTAAAATTCCAGTTTACACCGATTCCGTTACAGCAATATCATGGGTAAGGCGCAAGCAGGCCAACACAAAGCTAGCCCAAACATCACGTAATGCTATCCTTTTTGAACTTATTGCACGAGCCGAAAACTGGTTGCGAACCAATAAATGGGAAAATCCCATACTTAAATGGGAAACTCCAGTTTGGGGTGAAATCCCCGCTGACTTCGGCAGAAAATAGGGTTACTGACAGTAGCAAATAATTATCGCCTCATAAACTCCCGAAGTATTATCTTCATCCTGCTGTTTTTTGTTAGAATTTGGAAATGGTGTAATAAATTGATTTGTAACTATTAATCTATAACTCTTGAAAAAGTATCCTGTTTGAATCTCTGTAATTAGTTCATTATCCAACTCAAAACCAGCATTAGGCAACTCATCAACTAATGGAGAAATGGCCTTTCCTAGAACAGAAAAATCTTCCTTAACCTCAATCGGAATGTACATATAGTAGGCTTCAACTTTATTATCCAAGAGAGTATCAGCAATTTCAGAGAACTCCACTTTGGATATATCCTTGAGCGATTGTAGCATCTCCTTTGCATCACAGTGTTTCTCTTCTTTTTTAATGAAAATAGAATTTGCACCGTTGGGTTGAACAAGAATTAAAGTATCGGCCAAAAATTGAACCTCGTTATAACTTATCGTATCGTAAGGACTCTCAATTACTAAATTGCCATTCTGAATTTTCCACTTTCCCATATTCGCTCGCTGGTCAAATACTAAACTAACAACCTTATTTTCATCCTCAACACTAAAAGTTATCTCCTCAAAATCGAATCCATCAACAGTTTCCCATATTCCAAGCAATTGCTGCTCATCTATCTGCTTGTTGTTTTGCTTACATGCGAATAGCAATACTAGTAAAAACAATATTACCACATGTTTTTTCATATCTAGTAGGGTTTAAATCACTAAACCAAATATACTTAAATAAAACAGATTAGTCTAACTAAGTAAAAAAAGAATGCCACTCATTCGAGTGACATTCCCCTTTATAAACCATATTGATACAAATACTATAGATCAAAACTTCCAGAGTAAGAATCTACATATGAAGGAGCAACAGAAACTCCATTAGAAGATGCCCAAGATTGCATTTGGGTGCAAGCGTAACTACAATCATTTTCTACATAAGTATAACCCATATAGTCAAATCCTCTCATTTGGTAATAAGTGAAAACACCATTTTGCATAGTAGAGTTACCATCGTAAGAGTATAACGTAGTGTTTGAAGCAACTGCAATTATTCTACCTGTTTTATTAAGAGCAGTTTTCATAGCACCAATTTGGCATGCATCAAAAGTAAAAAACATTTTTGTACTAGTACATGACGAAAATGTAGTTTTGAAATACGAACTACTAATATAGTATAAGTCTGTTGTTACAATATTTCCACTACTTCCATGTCCAGAATAAACAAATGCTATTTCATTTCCAGAAGTTGCTCTGCTTGCCAATGTCGCAAGTGCTGACTGAATCGCACTTCTTGTAGCAGAAGTGTTCAACAATGAAGTTACAGTATAGCCTTCAGTCTGCAACCGGGTTCTCCAATCAATAGCATCATCATCGCAATAGTTTAAGTCATATTGAGTTCCTGAATAATCAGAAATACCAATTACTAATGCATACTTAGCTTTAGTAGCACCTTCCTCAAGTTTTACAGGTAAAGCATCTTTTTCAGTGAGATGAGAATTTGCAATTACATCTACAGGACGTGTATCAAGTGTAGCAAAATCAGGACGAACTGACCACGAAGTCTCTTGGGTTTCTGTAACTACATCTCCTTCTTTAGAGCAACTTTGGAATACAACACCAGCCATTACAGCAACGAATGCTAGGGCTAACAATTTTCTTGTTTTCATAAAATAAAAGTTTAGGTTGGTTAATTAAATAGAAAAATTCGGGTGCAAGATACGTGATGTTTTGTTTCATTTTTCTGCGTATCGACCAAACAAATTGATCTGCAAAAAAACTACCAATTACACACGACTTAGGGGCTTGATCTGCGGAAGTTGTACATTTAAAAACAGTAACCAATAAAAAAGCATACCCCTAAACAAACTAAAAACTTTTTCTATTTTTACAGAGAAAATTGATAGATTGTGAATTTCGAGAACTTCTTAGCAAAACGATTTTTAAAAGGATCGGAAGGAATTAGCCTTTCGAAACCCTTCATTCGGATTACTATTGTATCCATTGCTCTTAGTTTGGCTATAATGATAGTTTCCATAGCAATTATTACAGGCTTTAAAAAAGAGATCAAATCTAAGGTAGTTGGATTTGGTAGCCATATTCAAATAATTAACTACGACAGTAATCAATCGGTCGAAACGAATCCAATTCCATCCGATTTAAAGTGTATCGATGATGTTAGGAAAATAAAAGGGATCAAACATATTCAAGTTTTTGGAACTAAAGCTGGCATCATAAAAACGAGTACAGATATTCAGGGAGTTATTCTGAAAGGAATTGCATCGGATTTTGATTGGTCTTTCTTTAGCAAAAATCTAGTTGATGGGGAAATATTTCATACCAACGATTCATCGGCAACCAACAAAACAATAATATCCAGAACTCTGGCAAATCTTTTACGACTCAAAGTTGGAGACACATATGACATGTTCTTTGTTCAGGAGCCATACCGTTTTAGACGGTTTGTTGTAACTGGAATTTACGATACAAAAATGGTTGAATTCGACAAAATGTTTGTTCTCTGCGATTTGCATCACATTCAAAAACTAAATGGATGGAAGGACAATCAGGTAACAGGGTATGAACTTCTCGTTGATGATGTCGATAATGTTGATGATTTAGCCATTGAGGTTGACGATATTGTTGGCTTTGTTTTTCTCGATGATGAATCGCGCCTTAGAGTACAAAGCATTACCAACCGATACACCAATATATTCGACTGGTTAGGCTTGCAGGATATAAACGCTGCGGTTTTAATTATTCTTATGTTGTTAGTTGCTGGCATCAATATGATTTCTGGGCTTTTAATAATTATACTGGAACGTACAGGAACCATTGGTTTGCTGAAAGCATTAGGGTCTAGTAATGAGAGTATTCGAAAAGTATTCTTGCTACAATCGGCTTACATAATGTTTAAGGGACTAATTACTGGAACCATTCTGGGCATTGGCATATGCTTGCTTCAAAAACACTTTGGACTAATAAAACTCGATGAGGAATTTTACTTCTTATCCTCTGTCCCTATCAACATCAATATAATTCACATTATTATTCTAAATATAGTTGCATTCATGGTTGGAATGGCAATGCTAGTAGTACCATCGATGGTTGTATCGAGAATTAGCCCGGATAAGACTCTTAAGTTCGATTAATCCACATAATTTCACCTATAAATATCCGTAAGCATCGGCCAAATAGGTTAAATACCACGATAGCAGAAATGCGATCATTGGAGCAATTAACCACATCACAAAAAATTTACGTACTTCGGTTTTTCTAAAGATATTCCTCGAACCTAGTTTTGCAACGCCTATTCCAAGAATAGCTGCAACATTGAGCTGTACTAATGATGTTGGTATTCCTTTGAATAAAGATGCAGCTAGAAGCAGCGACGCCGATATAAATGCAATTATCACTGCTTCAATTTTACCGAATAAGAAGAGTTCTTTTCCTGTGTTTCTCAGAATTTTATCACCAAAAATCGAACTTCCTATACCAAAACTAGGAGCAACTACCATTGTTGCCATAATCATTATAAGAGTAAGGATTCTACCCGATGAGCCATGCATGCCAAGTTCGTTCAGTGTCATTGTTGTTAATGGCCCACTTGCATTGGCAACATTATTCGCTCCAATTGAAAATGCCACATACATCGACATCCCAATTATTGCCCCTTTCAGTACGTAATGACCATTAAGTTTGCTTGATATAGTATAACCTCGCCGTCGTAAAGGCTTATATATGTATCGTCCAATAAGAAAGCACAGAATAAACGAAATTAACGGGAGGATAAACCATGTTGGAATTACCTCGGAAAAAAGTTTGTGTGACGAAAATTCGTGAAAGTATAATCCAGGAGCAACCACAGCCAACACCGTTGACTGGCTTGTTGATTGAGGAACTCCGAAAAGATTCGCAATTAATAACGATATGGCAACCGAAAAAAGTATAATCGAGACTTGGGCATAGTTCATTAAATCAGGATTAATTAGTCCAGCGCCAACCGTTTTAGCAGTGGCTTTACCCGCAATAACTGCTCCTAAAAAAACCATCAGTCCGAATAAACCTGGAATGGCACTTTTCTTAAGAACATTTGCTCCATAGGCAGCCGAAAACGATGGTCCAGTACCACTTCCTCCCATTGTAAGAGCAAGAAACATCGAAATTAAGAATGGAATAATTAGGTGACTAAAGATTAATGCATCCATGATTCTGACTTATCAATTATGATACTTTAAGTTACAAATATAAAATAATGTTTAAGGCTAACATTTTATAGTTTTCGAAAATCAACAGGAACTCATCGCTCAAACACAACACATATTCTCCATAAATGTTTAATATATTTGCAATTAGCACAACACGAAGAATCAATCTTAATGTTCAATTCATCCTTGATTATTGATAAATATCAAAATCATAAACTCAGATTTAACATTTGCGATACATTATGCTAAAATCATTTTTAACAATAAACTAACCTTAAATGATATATAAACTTCTAAATTTGTTTGTTTCTATCAATTAAAATATTGATAACATAAAACCTCTTAACCATGAAAAAGGTACTAAAGCGATTAATGTGGGTAGTGGTAATTCTGATTTTGCTATTTATCGCTGCAGCAATCATTGTTCCCATTGTTTTCAAGCCTCAACTAATGCAAATTGCCAAAACAGAAATTAATAAAAACGTAAATGCTAATGTTGAGTTCGACGATTTTCAGGTATCGCTAATCAAAGGGTTTCCTAACCTATACATTGGGCTTAAAGGTTTAAATGTTGTTGGCATCGATAGTTTTGCTAGCGATACACTAGTTGCCTTTCGCGAGTTTAGCGTGAAAGTAAATCTTTGGAGTGTTATTGATATGCAGAATATAGAGGTTAAGTCTATTCTACTTGATGGTGCGCACCTAAAGGCACGAATCACCAAAAATGGAATGGTTAACTGGAATATAGCCAAAACTTCGGGAATTCCCGAAACCGAGGTTGACGACACATCAACCAGTTCGCCAATCAATACGAAGGTTGCCTTAACCAAGTTCGAAATACAAAATGCTAATATTGATTATATTGATGACTCTTCAAACATATCGGCATCGGCCAGAAATTTTAATCTTGCACTCTCAGGAAATATGGGAATGAGCCAAACCAATTTAACGCTAAATACAACAATAGAAGCGTTGAATTTAGGAATGGCTGGAATTAACTACGTAAATAATGCAAACCTTGAATTCAATACAACCGTTGGGGCAAATCTTGAGAATAATTCCTTTACTCTTAAGGAAAACAAGTTTAGAATTAACCAGCTATCACTCCTTTTCGACGGAGTAATTAAAATGTTAGGCAACGATATCGACATTGATCTGAAATTCAACACTCCATCAACCGAATTCAAAGAAATATTATCGATGGTTCCGGCTATATATATGAAAGATTTTAATGGCTTGAAAACATCCGGAAAATTTGGAATAGATGGCTTTGTAAAAGGAATATTCAACGACAGAACTATGCCTAACGCATCGGTCTCTTTAATTGTTGAGAATGGAATGTTTCAATATCCCGATCTTCCAAAATCGGTAAATAATATTAACATTAGTACAAAAGTTTGGTTCAATGGAACCAATATGGATAGCACAACGGTGAACATTGATAAATTCCACATGGAACTTGGAGGCAATCCATTCGATGCCCATTTACACATTGCCACACCAATGAGCGATATGCAGGTTAACGGCAATGTTACTGGAAAAATAGACTTTAATTCGTTGTCCGATATTATTCCTCTCGATAGCACAACAATTGCTGGTATTTTGGAGTCTAATCTTGATTTTGCAGGAAAACTTTCCTATATCGAAAATGAAGATTATGAAAAGTTTAAGGCCGATGGCTCTTTGCATCTCTTAAGCTTTGCCTATGCAAGTAATGCTCTCCCTCAGGAACTTAAAATTCAAGAAGCAACTCTAAACTTCTCGCCAAAATATGTCGATTTGGCCAAATTCGATTGCCAAATTGGGAAGAGTGACCTAAAAATGAATGGAAAACTAGAGAACTTTATCCCTTTTATTTTTAAGAACGAAACAGTTCGGGGAAGATTGAATGTTACATCTAATATGCTCGATGTAAATGAATTTCTTTCTGGTGAGAGCAGTAACAATGAGGTTGATGTTGAAGATTCTACAGCAATGGTCGTTATTGAGGTACCTAAGAATATCAACTTCGACCTAAAACTAAATATCTCTCATATTCTTTATGACAAACTGGACATTGCCGATCTCAATGGGGAATTACTTGTTAACGAGGGAATTGTTGATATGAAGAATTTGGGAATGAACCTACTCGAAGGTTCAATGCTGTTGAGTGGCAGATATAACCCACTGGATGTTAAAGCCCCAAAGGTTGATTTTGACTTTAACATGAAAAGTATCGATATTCAATCTGCATTTAACGCATTCTCATCATTACAGAAAATTGCTCCAAGTGTAAAAGATATGACAGGCAAAGTGTCCACTCAATTTGATTTTGCCGCCTTGCTCGATACCGCTATGTCTCCAGTAATGAATAGCATTGATGCATACGGCAAATTGCAGTCAAACGAAATTGGCATCAATAACTCAAAAGCATTCGGAAAAATAGCCGATGTACTTAAAAACGACAAGTACCGTAATCCTTCTATGAAAGACGTAAATGTTAACTTCAGAATTAAAAACGGCAGAATTTATATTGATCCATTCGACACAAAGATTGTTGATGCCAAAATGAATATTGGTGGCGACATGGGATTAGATCAAACCTTAAACTTCAAAGCAAAACTATCTGTTCCATCATCGTATTTAGGTCCAGTAACCGATTTGGTAAACAAATTTTTAGGTGATATTGGAGGAAAGCCTGTAAATGACGTTCGGCTTAATATCAAGATTGGAGGAACATCTGAAAAACCTGATATTAGGGTAGATTGGCTTGACACATCCTCGGATGGAGAAAGTACAGCAAAAGAATCGGTTAAGCAAAAAGCAAAAGTGGAAGCTAAGAAAAAATCGAAGGAAGAGGCCGATAAACTAATTGCTGATGCAGAGAAGGAGGCTGCAAAAATCCGTGAAGATGCAGCTGTTTTGGCCGATAAAATTCGGAAGGAATCTGAGGCGCAGGCTCAGAAAACCATTGCCGAAGGCAAAAAGAATGGGCCAATTGCCGAAAAGGTTGCCAAAGAAACAGCAAAGGAAATTCGTAAAAAAGGAGAAAAATCGGCTCAAAAGGTTATTTCCGAGGCCGATATCAAGGCCAATCAGATAATAGAAAAGGCTAAGAGTGAAGCAGTCAAACTTGAATAGCACATTAAAAAAGAACCCTCGTAAACGAGGGTTTCTTGTTTTCATTATTGCAACAACAACTCAAAATCTGTTTTTATGGGTTGGTGTGTTTCTAAATCGTAAAGTGTAAGTTTGCGCATTTGATAGTAATACTGCCAAAAACTATTAAGCGTATTAATGAACTTGGTCTTAGCCTGATCTCGTTCCGTTTGTGCAACGTTCAAATCTAGCACATCAATCTTACCAATTAAAAAACGTTCCTTAGTAACGTTATACCTATTCTGCGAAATAATATCGGCTTTTTTAGCCAGCTCTACCTGATTGTTTTGGCGATTAAACTGCATAACCTTCAGAAAAATATCCTGCTCAAAATCAACAATTGCCTGATCAACCGTTGTTCGAACTACCTCTCTGTTCGACTGTGCCATTTTTACCTTGCCACGACCCAAACCCCAATCAAGAATGGGAATTTCGAGTCCAACACTCAAGGTTTGCAAGTCATTAAAATTCTCGTAACTTTTCGAGAGCAACTCTGCATCTCTGTTTATTCCATAGGTTGCTTTAAGCGTAGCACTAAATCCCCGATCGGCTTTGGCCTGAGCAACATCCCTATTAGCCTCTATTAACTGCCTGTCATATCCCAAAATATCTGGATTATTTGTTTTTGCCAACATAAGAATATCATCATACTTGGCCTCAACAATCGGCAATACATCAGGAATAATCAACTCCAAATCGTACTGATCGTTTAACCCCAAATACGATCTCATTTTCGATTTTTTCAGCTGTAAATCAACCTCAGCATCGCTGACATCACTACCGGCATTCAAAAAACTAAGCTCCATCTGCAGTAGTTCGTTCTCCGCAATGGTTCCAATATTATATCGACCCTTTGCAATTTTGTACAAAGTATCGCTATTGGCATAGTTCAGTTTTGCTGTCCGTAAATTCTGCTGGGCAAGAATTAAATTAAAAAATAATTGCGAAGCGTCCATTGCAATATTCTCAATAGTTTGAATGTAGGTTCGCTTTGCTTCTTCGTATTTTATGGGCTCAATTTTCTTCTTCCATTTCAGTGTATTAAATCCGAATATTGGCTGCGAAATTCCAATTAAGTATGGAATAGATTTATATGAAGAAGAATCGTTATCAAAATAATCGGTTCTATCCAGCGACGTGCTTACATAAATTTTACCACCTGTTAATCCAATATTTTGATTCAAATTAAATCCTAATGACGATGTATTATTATTTACCTCAACATATTCATATGAGCCATCTTTTTGCAAATCGCCAATCAAATTTCTATTGAAATTCAAAGCATCACCGCTCAACGTAATGCTTGGAAGAAACTCTGCCTTATAGGTGCGATATTCCCAGTAAGACGCACGAAAACGATGTTTTGCAAGAATTGCCTGTGGCGATTGATCCTTTGCCATTTGTATAACCTCGTCGAGAGTTAACCTGTTTACTGGCTTTTGCGAATAACTTTTTTGTGTAACTGTTATTATTAGTAGTAAAACTATTATTCTATTCATTTTTTATCTGTTTAATGATATTACTCATACCTTAACGATTCAATTGGATCCTTCTCGGCTGCACGTTTTGCAGGTGAAAGTCCAAATATTACACCTACCGCTGCCGACACCCCAAAAGCAATGATAACCGACATTGGACTAACAACCGTTAAGATACCCGCAAAGTGCATAATTAATTGCGAAAGAATTATTCCTAGGATAACACCTATCAAACCGCCACTAACGCTAATGAGTACAGCCTCGGAAAGAAATTGAGCAATAATATCGGCTTTTTTAGCACCAATGGCCAATCGGGTTCCAATTTCCTTAATACGCTCCATCACCGAAGCAAACATAATATTCATAATACCAATTCCACCCACAATCAACGAAATACTAGCGATTGCTCCAAGAACAATGTTAAAAATATCCTTTGTTCGCTGCTGCTGTTTTAGGAGTAATTCAGGAACTGTAATTTCAAAATCCTTCACTTCAGAGTGACGTCTTAACATCATTCTACTTAATATCTCAGATGTTGAAGCAATATCCTCGGTTTCCTTAACCTGAATAATAATCCTATCTAACTGATGATAGTTTTTTGGTGTTTGCGATTCGGTACTTCCTCCAAACATAAAGAAACCAAATCCACCAACCATTGAACTGCTTTCCGAAAACTTTTTGGCATTTACAAGCGCACGATTTTGATATCGCATCAGCATGCTCTTAGCGGGAACATAAACATTATCATTATACACATTTACACCGCTATTTTCGAAACCGGTTAGTTTAATATTCGATTTTGAAAGCACTCCAATAACCCTTAACCAAACATTTCCGAATTTTATATACTTTCCAATGGGACTGACCGTACTAAAGAACTTAGTTTTAATATTCGAGCCTATCACACAAACAGGGATTCCATGTTCCTCGTGATAATTATCGAAAAAAACTCCCTCCTCGAGCGGTAAATTAAAAAGCGAAAAATAATCGTTCGAAACGCCTATTATCTTAGCAGACATCCGAATACCGTTGTACTGAACAAATGAGTTAAGGCTAATCTCAGGGCTTATATGCTTTACCGATGGTATAATATCTCGCATGGCATCTAAATCTCCAAGTGTTAAACCCGGGGAGAATTTCTGTTTTTGAGAATTTCCATTACTATCATCGGACGATTCCGAATCGGGGGCTTCAAAAACAGAATTAATGATAATGTTATTTACCCCAACCATCTTCATTTGCTCCAAAATTTCTTTCTGGGCTCCATTTCCAATGGCCAACATACTAATTACAGCAGCAACACCGAATATAATACCTAATGCCGTTAGTATCGATTTCAGTTTATTAGCCATTATTGCCTCAATGGCAATATTGATATCGTGGGCATAACGGCGATAAATCTGAAAAATATTGAGAGAATTGCCAAGTTTACTCAGCCTTCTTTCCTTCTCGCTTGCCTTCACGACGGTCCGATTTTTTAGTTTCGCTTGCAGGCTTATCGCCCTTTATTATCATTTGTCCACCTTTGCCAAATTGCATCATCATTTTTTGAGCATTAGCCTTGTTTTTTAACGCTAGTTCCTGTTCTTGACGAATACGCTCAGCCTCTTTTTTCTTTTTCTCTGCCTTTTCTTTCAGAATGGGAATTAGTTCCTCTCCAACCATTTCGAAATTCTCAGGCTTCTCGGGCATCGAAATATAAATTTCCTCTCCAACGCTTAACCCTTGCTCTACTATAATGTAATTCTCATTCATTTCGCCAGTTACTACGATTTGCCTCTTCCCTTTTTTCGTAAAAACATAGCTAATACTATCGTCAGCATGAAGTGCTTCCAACGGAATATACATCACCGAATCGTAAACGTTAGTAATAATCTGGTTTCCGGTAGTCATTGATGGACGAAGAATTGGATCGTATTCGTTTACACGAATTGCCACCTCAAACACCTTTGCATCGGTATTGGGTAATTGCTCGCCAATATTAGCCACCTCAACCACTTCGCCAGTAAATTTCTTTTCGGGGAAAGCATCAACTGTTACACGAACCGATTGATTCTTCTTGACCTTACTAATATCAATTTCGTTTACGTATGTTTTGGAATTCATTATCGATAAATCGGGAAGAGTTGCCACTGTTAAATCCCAAGGGCTAACATTTGATCCAACTTTGCGCTTGGTTCCGCCCCATTCCCTGTAGTAAATCACCATTCCTTGCTTAGGTGCACGTATAATGAACTTATCGAGAACACCAAGCATATCCTGTCTCTCACGTCGTTGACGCTCCAAATTGATGGCAACCTCCTTCATCGATGCTTCAGCCTGCTCTTTTTTAAGATCATAATTATACAAGGCTTGCTCGTATTCACGTATCGATTTGTCGAGGTTAATTTGAGCCTGACGCTGAGTGGCTGGTGGCTCGTACTTAGATTGATCTAATACTATCTGTTTTTCCTCCTTATCAAACTTCAGATTGATAAGAGTATTACGCAATTCTCTTAACTGCAAAGTTGTGTCGAGTTGAGCCTTTAAGTATGCTTGCTGGCTTTTTTCCAAATCATCCTCAGTAGTTTTTAGTTGATTACTCAATGCAGAGCGATCCAATGTGGCAACATATGCACCCGAATCGACAACTGTTCCTTCAGGAATCAGATCCTGAATTTTAACCTCAGAAATTCTAAACGTTCTACCACGTAATTCGGTAGGTGCTGTTATATCCTCTGAATTTTGAGCTTTGAGCTCACCTGTAACATTCACAAGTATTTCGAACGTTCCCTGAGTTACTTGGACAAACAGCGGTGCGGATTTATCCTTATTGGACGATCCAAAAAAGGTAAAGGCAATAACAATAGCAACAACAACTGCAAAGCCAATAATAATTTTCTTTCTCATTTTGGTTCAATTGTAATTTTTTATGTTTTATATGACATTACAAATGTAATTTTAGTTTAAATTAAGTAAACATTAAAAGATATATAATTATTGACCAAGATATAGATTCTATTAATTGCTTGGAGTTTTCATATTTCAAAGTTATCATAGTTCGACAAATGATACGGATGAATGTCAAGGGGCTTTAACATTCATTCAGCCGTAAGTGGAATGGTTATACAGATAATAAAGAATGTAAAAATATGCTGTAAAACATACACAATAAAGGGGGGGGATTGTATTTTATTATTACTAGTTTTGATTAAGCAAATGTTCTGTTCTAGGCGTTGAATGCTTAGCCGATGTACAGCGGCTATATGCCAGCAATAAATACTTTCTCGGAAATCACGGCATATGATTTTGAGGCATGAATGATTTGCCAATTGTTTATTGTTAAACTAAAATCTTGAAAAAAATGAAAAGAATTTCCAGAATTGCTTTGGGAATCTTTTAAATAGGATTAATAACTGCTAATTTTAATGTTATTAAGGCAGATTATAAAGAACCATCATTGCCAATTGGCGACTTCAGTGCAGATGATTACACCTGTCCTAGTGGGAAAACAGTTTAATAGGTGTTGGAACGGAGGTGGTGGTTGTAATGTAAGCGCTCAGGGCCTTTTTTAGTCTTTTGTAAAGACCTGTTTCCTTTCAGGCACGGGTCTTTATTTGTTGTTTATACTGAGCAGTGAACTGTAGATCGTCCAAATATCATCAGAATACGCGCACTCTGGTTAAGTGTCATATTATTAGGCGTTTGATGTTCGTTTGATTTTGAAAGTTGCCTTGAGTTAGTATTTAACCAATTTAATAATTATGTATAAGAGTAATATAATGAAACTTAGTCTTTACTTGCCCTTATTTCTTGCTCTAGGTGTTACTTCCTGTAGTTATTACTCCGATGAAGAGAATCTGCATGCAAAGGACTTGTATTTTAATGTAGACTTGGATAGCAGAATAAATTTATTCGATTTTTATCAAAGTGTTTCTTATGTTGTGCTTGAAAAAACGAATCAAAATCTACTGGGTTCTATTGATAAAATGATAATAGCCGGTAACAAACTATTTGTTTTGGATACCAAGTCAAATAAGTTAGCATCCTATAGTTGTAATGGTCGGTTTATAATGGAGACTGAAAATTTGGGCAAAGGACCATTGGAATACCTCAGCATTTGGGACTTTGATGTTGATACTATCAATAATGTTATAGAATATTTTGATAGAGGAAAGTCGAGAATGGTTCAAATAACATTAGATGGCAAATTCATAGGGTCTAGACCTGTTCTGATATACGCTTCAGATTTTTGCAAACTTTCTAACAATTACTATGTCTTTGCTTCATATAATTATCCTTCTGCTCATCACAATAATGACTTATCCTATAATGCCGTAGTCTTTGATTCAAACAACAAACAGAAGGCATTGTTTTTACCAATGACTCGATTAAAGAGCCTATTCCATGTGACCTTTAATAGATTGGTTCGGTATGGTTTGGGGGCAAATATGGTTATTCCCTACGATAATAAAATCTATTTTATAACACAGGATAGTTGTATTGCCAAATATGTGCTTCATTACAATAAATTCGAAATTCCTACTGACTTTATCGATCAGTATGATGCGAATAAGGGAATAGGCAACCAATCTGAATTAATTGCGCATAAAGAATTTCTTGATAAATTAAATTCTGGGAATTACATTATTTCAATGCGAAACCTTTTTGAATCAGAAGAAATATTACAGTACCAGTTTCGTATAAGTATGAACCCCGATATTTACACGGCAGTGTATTTCAAGCGGTTAAATCAAGCATGTGCTGGTGTGATGGAGAACAATCTGGACTTTGGGCCTGTTGGAAATCCTTTGGCCCTGCAGAACGATACCCTGTACACCTGCATTTACCCTTCCGAGATCCGCGAGCGAATTGCATACGTGGAAAAAAACTACAAGCTTAGCGGGGAAGCGTTAACCCGCTTTCAGGCCATGAAGGCGCAGCTTGGTGATGTGAAGGAGACCGACAACCCTGTTATCGGCAAGTTCTGCATTCGGAAGGATTTATAGCGTAGAATCGGATAAACTATGCGAAAATTATCAACTTTAATTATAGTCGCATTGGTACTGCTAAACCTATTGGTGCTGTACCGTTACAAAAAGCTATCGCACGCATACTCCTCGTGTAACTACAGCTTGGCAGGGCAAGCCAAGATGAGCGAGAGTATTGTTAACTCCCTGCAGGAGAGCCTTCACTGGCAGTACCGTGTTGCCAAAAAGGCGTTTAGCGGCAACCCATCCACGCTGGATTCGCTTCGGCTTGCCATAGGCAACGGCACCAAGCTGGTGCTCTGCTTTGGCGATCAAACCTGCGAAGCCTGCGTGGACAATGCCCTGGCCGACATCAAGGGGCTTGCGGGGCGAGTTGGGGCAAGGAATATGCTATTCCTTACCTACTTTGCCGATAAGCGCGACGCCCTAGTGCTTAGCCGTCGCTTTGCCGATAGCATAGCCGTGTTTAACGTTGTGAATGAGAGCACCCTTGTGCTCGACCAGTACCACACCGCCATGCCGGTTAACTTCTTTCTCATGAGTAGGCTGCTAAAGCCCTCTCACTTTTACATTCATAATACAAAATTTCCGAAACTTAATGCAGTATACTATTCCAGCGTATCCAGTTACTTGCAATTGTAGCGTTTGAAGCCATCCTCCGGTGTTGGTGTCTATTTTTTATTCTGAAGCACTCTATGTAACGCTACAGGAGCAGTAAAGGCAAAGCTGCGCGTTGCTTAAGACATGCTGTAAAACACACGCAGAAGGGGAAGTCTGCGTTTAATTATTGCTAATTTTGGTTAAGCAAACATTCTACGCAAAGCACTAAACGCTTAGCCGATGTACAGCGGCTATAGGCCAGCCAAAAATGCTTTAGACCAAAGCCACGGCTTATGGTTTTGAAAAATTATTTGCGTACCATTTTAATCCTAAAAATCAATGAAAATGAAAAAAATAGTTAAAATAACGATTGGCATTTGTACCGTTGCGTTAATTGCCATTAATGCGGATGTACTTAATGCGCAGGTTAGCGAACCAAGTCGTCCTACGAGTGATGATGTGTCGGGCTACATATTGGACAATGTATATTGTACCCCTGGCGGTAAACTGGTGAAAAGGTGCAGAACCATGAACGGAGCCTGTAGCGTAAGCGCACAAGATCTTTGTTAAAAAAAACACGAGGTTGAACAACATCCGTTCAACCTCTTTGCATATAACTACATTGAAACACTATGAGAGCCGCCATTTTTCTATCCATCCTTTCGATATTGGGCAATTCGTGTAGCAGTCCTAAGAATAGAACAAACGTTAATATACGAGAAATTGCCATAGATGTAGATACATCTAGCATAATAAACCTTTCCCAGGTATACAACTCTGTTCATTACACTATACTGCAAACCACCCCAAACAACCTCGTAGGCTCTATCGATAAATTGCAGCGTGGACAAGGTCGGTTATTCTTGCTAGATACAAAAACCAACAAAATTGCCATTTTTTCGAATTGCGGAACATTTATTGCCCAAACCGAGAACGAGGGACGAGGGCCCAATGAGTACAACTATATTGAGGACTTTGAGGTGGATACTCTTACCGGTACAATTGAGTATCATGATGTTGGTAACCTAAGAATGATTAAATCTGATTTGGAAGGACTCCCAATATCCAGCCGAATATTCAACCATGTTCGTGCATTTAATTTCAGTAAATTAAACCCCAATAGGTACGTTTTTGTGGCCTACAACTACCCAACGCCACAGTACTTTGGGGAGCAATCGTATAGCGTTGTTGTTATGGATACCTGCAATAATCTAAAAGAAACATACCTTCCCATTAAGGGCGAGCTGGAGTATATTGTTTCTACAGCCAGCAATCGTGTTGTTCGGTACAATAATGGGGTAAACATTTTTATCCCATACAGAAATGAACTTTTTTATGTAGATAACAATGGTTGTCGCGTTCCATATAGGTTTCTTTACAAGAAATATAAACTCCCAGAAAAGGTATTGCAAGAGTATAAAATAAACAAGGGTAGCACATCTAGATCTAGAGACTATGCCTTGAGCGTTCTAAATTCTAGGTTGAATGCCATACGTCATATCGGTTTTGAACACAACTTCTTCGAAAGTGAGGATCTATTGCAGTTCCAGTTCAGCATTAGGGCAGTAAAGGTTGGCAACTATTTTACGGCAATTCATCTAAAAGCAGCCGCGAAAACCCTTACTGGTATCATGGAGAACGACCTGGACTATGGCCCTGTGGGTAGCCCTGTAGCCCTGCAGAACGATACCCTGTACACCTGCATTTACCCTTCCGAGATCCGCGAGCGAATTGCATACGTGGAAAAAAACTACAAGCTTAGCGGGGAAGCGTTAACCCGCTTTCAGGCCATGAAGACGCAGCTTGGTGATGTGAAGGAGACCGACAACCCTGTTATCGGCAAGTTCTGCATTCGGAAGGATTTATAGCGTAAAATCGGATAAACTATGCGAAAATTATCAACTTTAATTATAGTCGCATTGGTACTGCTAAACCTATTGGTGCTGTACCGTTACAAAAAGCTATCGCACGCATACTCCTCGTGTAACTACAGCTTGGCAGGGCAAGCCAAGATGAGCGAGAGTATTGTTAACTCCCTGCAGGAGAGCCTTCACTGGCAGTACCGTGTTGCCAAAAAGGCGTTTAGCGGCAACCCATCCACGCTGGATTCGCTTCGGCTTGCCATAGGCAACGGCACCAAGCTGGTGCTCTGCTTTGGCGATCAAACCTGCGAAGCCTGCGTGGACAATGCCCTGGCCGACATCAAGGGGCTTGCGGGGCGAGTTGGGGCAAGGAATATGCTATTCCTTACCTACTTTGCCGATAAGCGCGACGCCCTAGTGCTTAGCCGTCGCTTTGCCGATAGCATAGCCGTGTTTAACGTTGTGAATGAGAGCACCCTTGTGCTCGACCAGTACCACACCGCCATGCCGGTTAACTTCTTTCTCATGAGTAGGCTGCTAAAGCCCTCACACTTTTACATTCATAATACAAAATTTCCGAAACTTAATGCAGTATACTATTCCTGCATATCCAGTTACTTGCAATTGTAGCGTTTGAAGCCATCCTCCGGTATTAGTGTCTATTTTTTATTCTTTTGCTCCCCCTGTTCGCACGCGTCAAAAAAAGTCGCGTGCGAACGAGAACCAATTATTATTTTTTTCATTTGTTTGGTTTAGTTAAAAAATAATAGGTCAATATAATTGAATTACAAATTCAGTATTAGGTTAATTACACAATATTAAAACATGTAAATTGACTACTAGTATTATAATCTATCGGTTTTACAAAATTGATTTTTAACAAAATGTTAAATTTATGTTATACAACATACAATTAACATGATTACGCATGGTACGTTTGTGTACATTTATGGGATAATACTTATTCGCATGTAATGTTGGATGATTTACATAATATACCACTGTGTAGTGGATTTGTGCCTATATGCAAATTGAAACCCTGTCCTAAGGCACAGGAAAGGGAAGAAAACAACAATGAAGCATGACATAAGTATGAACAAAATTATTAACCAACTTAAATTATTAATTATGAAAAGAAAATTATTAAATCTCCTTGCGATTGCAATGTTTGCGGGATTAGTATTTGTTTCCACAAATGAAACAAAAGCAACAGTTGCTGCAGAATCAGACTGCCCAAACGGGTGTCTAGCAAACGGTGATGGATGCTGGTGCAGAGCATGGTATCCTTGTTACAAAGAAGGTCCTTCAGCTGCCTATGATTTTGACGCAATACAAGTGCAATAAACTACACTTCTTGTTTATTTATAAGAGAGATCAAACACTTGGTCTCTCTTAGGTTAACTATACGATAACAACCATGAAAAAGAAAATAGCAAAATACCTTTATATAGTACTATTAATTGTTACCAGTTGCAAAATTAATGATGATAAACGATTAGAAACAATACAAACAAAACGGGACAATATTATTGATGTCAGCAAGGATATAATTGATATTAAAACAAGTATTCTTTTAGGAAATTGTTTTTTATATATAATAGATAATTATCTTGTTATATCGGAGAACTCGCCATGTGGTGATAAGGGAATTCACATATTCAATAAAAACACCTTTGAATATATAACAAGCACCGGAATTATTGGAAAAGGTCCAGGTGAAGTAACGAGACAAGGACGAATAGGTGTTGATCACAAAAACAAAATTTTATGGGTTTCTGACCATGGAAAACAGGTCATGTGGAAATTTCCATTAGATAGTATTCTGAATAATAACATGTATAAGCCAACCGAGAAACTAGACCTGCTAAACAACCTGTTTATTGAAAGGTATGATTTCTTAAACGACTCTATCGCGCTAGGAAAGGCTGTTCATGTGTTAAGCACTGATAGTTACGACATGGTAACGGCAAAACTAAATCTTCATACAAATGTTACAGAAATATTTGGCTATGAACATCCTAACGCTATTGGGAAAAAATCCAACTCTTTTTTTGCGCTATCTCTAAAAGATAGCATATATGTAAATTGTTACTCAAACTGCGATTTAATGACAATTTGCAATTTAAATGGTAACCTAAAATGTAATATAGTTGGTCCTGATGGTCTTGAGAATAAAAATTACAAAAAAGTTTATTATTCAGGCATTGATATTATAAAAACATACATCATTGCTTCATACATTGGAAATGCAACTTTTTACTACGACGATTTTAAAAGGCTTAAGGGTAATTTACCTTCAAAATTTTTGATTTTTGACAAAGAAGGAAATTATAAAGAAACATTAGAAACAGGCTCTAAATTTACTTATTTCTGCATAGACGAAGATAACAATAGAATTATAGTCTATTTTGACGGGAGAGAAAATCCCTTAGCATATTTCAATTTTAAAATTAATTAAAATGAAAATCTATATACCCTCACTTCTTATTTTTTTATTTTTTTTACCATATTCTTGTGCAAATGGGAAAAAGAAAGAAATTAAAGAAACACCAGACACGTTATTAACCAAAACAGTGTCTTTTCCAAGTAGTTTAATACAACTAAAGGGGGATAAATTTCAAAGTATCGATTCTTTTACGATCCAGAACGAGGGTAAAACAAAAATAATATCCATCATCGATGGTACATGCATGAAATGTATTATTAACCAAATGAATAAACTGGATAGTACATTTAGCAGTATACTAATCGATAGTGACAACATAATGGTATTCATCCTTAATGTTAACAAGCATGACTCCACTTTTTTCATGCGAAACCTTCAACCTGCAATTAATGCAAAAGGAATAATTTTATGGGATAATAACTACATCTTTGAACAGCATAACAAACTATTAACCCCCGATATGAATTTACGCACTTTTATGATTAACCAGCAAAATAAAATTATACAGTTCGGTAATCCACTAATGCACCCCGATGTTATTTGGGAGTATAAGGCCAAGCTGGAGAATAACCTGTAGCCCACCCAACGCTTGCAAAATAACTTACAACACTAAAACTAAACAAGCAATACATACAACATCTAAATATTTCTACCTTATAAATTCTGCGAAATAAGTTAATGTTTTCACACAAAAAACAGAAACGCTTGACAATATATTCATTTATACAGCTAAACATGTGGGGTGTTCTTGATAAGACAATGCTGTAAAACATGTTTTTAATAAAAAATCTATGTTCAATAATTCATATGTTTGTTTAAGCAAATGCAATGCTCAAAACATTAAAAATTTAGCCGATGTACAGCGGCTATATGCCAGTAATTAATGATTTGTTCCAAACCTCGGCATATGGTTTGGAAAATAATTTGCAAAACGTATTATTAATTAACTAAAGTTTAATAATTATGAAAAAGAAAATTTTCATGTCAATTGCAATTATTGCCATTACCGCAATTGGATTTATATCTATAGCTAATTCAACCTATGCAACTATCAGTTCTGATTGTCCTAATGGATGCGTAGAGGGCTCTGGTGGATGTCATTGCAATGGAGATTATCCAGATCTAAGAGAAGCAAAATGGAAAAAACCAAGTCTTGAACAGGTCGAGTAAAACAATGGGAGTGATTATCTACAAATCACTCCCATTAATTATAATATCTCTAATCCTCAAAATATGAAAGTAATTATATTTTATTTAAGTTCCCTTTTCTTATTTATAGGCTGTACCAAGTCTACAAAAACAGAACAGTATCAAAAAGATAGAAACAACACTGCTGACATTAGTAACCAAATAACAGATATTAAAACCAATTTAATGTTTGGGAAATCCTGGCTATATATTGTAGATAGTTTCTTAGTTATTGAAGAACAAAAACCAATTGGGGATAAAGGAATTCATTTATTCAATAAAAATACGTTCGAGTACATTACAAGCACAGGTATTATTGGAAAAGGACCAAGAGAAGTTACTAGGCAAGGCCGCATTGCCGTTGACCACAAAAACAAAATAATGTGGGTGGATGATCATGGGAAAAAGGTAAGATGGAAATTTCCACTCGATAGCATACTAAATAACAACTACTTTATGCCTACAATCAATGCCGATATTCCTATCAAATTCTTTCTTGAAGAGTACGGTTTCATGAACGACAGTATTGTTGTTGGAAAGGCTTGGGATATTGTAAATTCCAGCACCTTTGACAATAAAATGGCAAAACTTGATTTCACTAAAAATATCACCACAGCCTTTGGATATATGCATCCTAACGCAACCGGCGAAAAATCAAAGTTTTCATTTAAACTTTCTCTAAAGGATAGCATATATATTAACGGCTATTTAACTAGCGACTTAATGACTATTTGCGACTTAAATGGCAATCTTATTCGGAATATTTATGGACCAGATTGGAGTACTCCCAACGAAGAGTGGCGAGATTACTTTACTGGCATAGATATTATAAACAAGCATATCATTGCCTCATTTGTGGGAAAGGATAGGTTCTACTACGATAAAAATAGTCGTTTAAAATATAATTGGCCCACTAGGTTTATGGTTTTTGACCTTAACGGTAACTATGAGGCAACATTAGAAACAGGCTGTACCATCATTGACTTCTGTGTAGATGAAGAGAATGGAAGAGTAATTGCATATTTTGATAATAGAGATAATCCTTTGGCATTCTTTAACTTCAAACTAAATTAACATGAGGCTCTGCTTATGCACAATTCTGGGTCTCGGCATTCTATCTTTTAACTCATGCTCCAATGGAAAAATAGATGGATCCAAAACAAACGCCGACTCCTTACTAACGAAAACAATAACATTCCCCAGCAACTTAACTCAACTAAACGGAACGTCGTTTCAAAGTATTGATTCCTTCCTATTTAATAATGATAGTAAAACAAAAATAGTATCCATCATTGATGGCACATGCGCAAAATGCATAATCAACCAAATGAATAAAATCGACAGCACTTTTGGCTCTATTCTACTCGATAGCGATAACATTATGGTTTTTATCCTGAATGTTAGCCAACATGATTCTGCATACTTTATGAGAAACTTACAGCCAATTATTAACGCGAATGGAATAATACTTTGGGATAACAACTACAATTTTGAGCGGTATAACAAACTTTTAACTACTGATATCAACCTACGTACTTTTATGGTTAATAAAGAGAACAAAATTGTTCAATACGGCAATCCACTAATGCACCCCGATGCCATTTGGGAGTATAAGGCCAAGCTGGAGAATAACCTGTAGCCCACCCAACGCTTGCAAAATAACTTACAGCACTAAAACTAAACAAGCTATACATACAACATCCAGACATTTCTACCTTATAAATTCTGTGAAACAAGTTAATGCATCAACGCAAAAACAGCAACGCTTAACAATATATTCATTTGCACAGCTAAACATATGGGGTATTTTTGATAAAACAATGCTGTAAAACACATTTTCAATAAGAAATATACGTTCAATAATTTATATGTTTATTTGGTCGAATACAATACTCAAAATATTAAAAATTAAGACGATGTACGGCGGCTATATGCCAGTAATTGATGATTTGTTCAAAACCACGGCATATGGTTTGAAAATATTATTTGCATTCAAATATTAACTTTTTAAACGTTTAACTTATAAAGAAAAAAGTATTTACATTAAGTTTTTTAACTCTATTTGCTTTTGGATTGTTATTAGGAACATCTAAAAGAAATGTTGTAGAAGCGCAAACTGTGGTTTTATGTCTAGACGACCCAGCCATTTGTTTTATTGATGGTCAGTTGTTTTCGAGATATTATGCAGCAGCAACAGACAAAGGCCCTGTTATCAATTAATAGAGCAATTACCATAACAACAATTAGCAATTCATTAAATATTACCTTTCTTTATTGAGAGGTAATATTTAATACTTTAAATAAAAGTTAAGATGAATAAAAATTATTTAATCTTCATAATTTTTGTTATTTGTTCATGCATAAATAATGAAAAAAAATCGTTTGATGCATTTCCCTTTAAAACAAACCTAAGTCCAATAAAATCTATTCGTTTTGAAAATTTATTTGATCCCATTGAGTTCAAGATCGTAGATAGTCTGATTTTCTTTAACGATAAGAAGGATGAAGACTGTTTTTTAAAGATATACAATCTTAATAGTTCTATCCAAATTTCGGGTTTTGGAGTAATTGGGAGAGGCCCAAACGAATTTATTAGCCCAGAATTACTTGTAATTGATAAAAAGAACAATTACATCTGGATTGCAGATTATCCTTCTCAAATTGTAAGAAAATACAATTTAAAGCAAATGTTTTCTGGGTTAAAAAAAGATAATTCAATTTTACAATTTGAAATTAGACCAATTCCTTTGACAACAAGTTTTCAGATAATAAAAAATAATAATATTCTAGTGTCAACTCTTAATGGAAACGGTTTATTTGATTTATATGATAGTATAGGTATATTCAAAAAAAATATTGGTGTAGGATCATATGAATCGAGCATTAACTTGAACGAAGCATTACAATCAATTTATTTCCGTAAAATAACCTGTTATGATTCTGTTAACAACACTATATACGGTGGATATATTCAGCATGATATTATTTTCAAAATGAATCTCAGTACAGAAGAAACTATTATGAAAAAATCAAGAAATTTTAAAGAAACAAAACCTGAATTTGTTGGTAATGAAAATATTAAGCAAGATTTTTTTGCTTTTACAGATATCACCATATACAAAAATTTAATTTATGCCGCCCATTTAGGTTCAACAGGTATTGATTATGATAACTTTACAGTAAATTATCCTCGCGATATTTTAGTTTTTAATAAAAATCTTGATCCAATTGCTGTTTTAAAATTTCATAAAGAGATTTATGGTTTTGAAATCTCAGAGGAAGGTCTTATTTACATTCTATCAAAAGACCCTGACACTGAAATTTATGTGTGTAATTTGCCAAAACTCCCAAACTAAAAAACTAGTGATTGAAAAATACATTGGTTTTGATGCGATAATGAAATTCTTTAGTTTTATTATAGAACATTGTTACGCATTTAACTACAGGAACTATTCCGTATGCATCTCAAAATATTCAGAACCTATTCTTTCGATTATATTTCCAGTATAAAACGCCAAAGCCTAAAGCCAAAAAAATTGCGTCCAATACTTTTCCCGAAAAATGGAAACTTCGTCAGAAGAATCTTGAATACTCTCAGAATAACACGTTTTCACGAATAAATCCTAGAAGAGAACTAGAACAAATCACCTCAACATATTGCAATGGTAGTTCGTCCTCGGCACAATGTATTATAAGCTTATGGTATGAGACTCTACAATTTCAGTCTATATACTATGAAATTTTAAGAAACTAAAGTATCTACAATGAAATTATTGTGTTTTTAACCAATTTTTCCGTTTAACATAATTTAATCATCTATGGGTAAGCCAATTTTTATTTTGTTTTCTCTAATTATTATTTCTTGTTCAAATCACAGGGTATCTCCAATAAAAACTATAAATGATACTTTATTTTTTCCAAACTCTCTTTCAACTATTAGTGATAGCAGCCTTATACAGAGCCCTATTGGCAATATAATAGATACTTCTGCAAAAACACGAGTCACCGTTGTTTGGGGCGATTGTCATGTGTGTATGAAAAAGATAAACCAATGGGCTACATTTATAGAAGAGTATAATTTGCAAGATTTTCAAACGCTTGTAATTGTTACAACCACATCGCCTCAATATTTCATACGCATATTTAAACCAGAACTTCTTTACAAGGGAGCATTAGTAATTGATACTGAAAATTCTTTTAATAAACTAAATGGTTTAAGTTATATTAACTTTGGGTATAATACATTTCTGATCTATTCAAATAGAAAAATTGTTCTTATTGGGGTCCTTTTATATTTCCTCAACTAAAAGATAACTACTTAAAAGAAATGAAAACGTGCCATGAGTAAAGCAAAAAATCTATTTATTATAATGGTAGTATTGGGGCTCGGATTAGCAACAAGATTGTGTTTTTTTTGCATTTTTTTTATTCCTAGTAGTTCGATGTTCCCCACACTTCAAATTGGTGATATAGTAGAGGTACCGATTAAGGATTTATTAGTTCCTAAGCATGGTGAAATATGGGTGTTTTGGGGAAATGATAGTGCTGAAATGGCCTCGCAAACAAGACTCATAAAGCGAATAGTTGCTTTGCCGAACGATACAATCTGCATAAACAAAGGTATTATTCAGGTGAACCATCAGCAAGTAAGCAATTTTTCGATTCCAAATAATGTAATAAGCCCAGGTTTAAATCCTAGTTTGTCAGTTTTCCCAAATGATACCTCTATGGTAAGGTGGTCGGTTTTAAATTTTGGGCCATTGATAATTCCCAGAATGGGAACAAAAATAGCTCTAAATGCAAAGAATCTAATTCTTTATAATCAGATAATAAAACAAGAAAATCCTGAAAAATATAGAGATTTTAATATAATACAAAAAATTGGAGGAGACTCATCTAGAACCTACACATTTCGTAAAAACTATTACTTCTGTTTAGGAGATAATTTACTTCTGTCACACGACTCCCGCTACCGGGGCTTTATTCCCGAAGATAAACTTATAGGCATGGCCACAAAAGTTTTATTTTCATACAAAAAACCTAAACGTTTTTTTATACCTTTATAGTCCTTAATATGCAATACTATGAACAGCAAGGCTATTCTTTTATTTTTTCCCTTATTTTCAATTTTACACTCCTGTACCCAAGGTGTCGCAGATTCTGCTAGTACCCTACATTCGACAAATACCCAGCAGCCCTCCCCTGTTATGGTTACCACAGGCCAAGCAGTAACTAAAACATTCTATCACGAACTGCTTTGTAATGGCACACTAGAAGCATCTAGCAATGCCCGTGTAGGATTCGAGGTACAAGGAACTATTGCCGAGGTTTTAGTTAAGTGCGGAGAATTGGTACAAAAGGGGCAACTGCTAGCAAAACTCAACAACCAACAGCAACAAATCGCAGTTGAGCGTGCTCGCAACAATCTTATGCTGGCAAAGGTCGAAATGACTGATATTATACTGGGATACTCATCGTCGGGCGACACTGCAAATATTCCTCCGCAGGTTATGCAAACAGCCCGCATTAAAAGTGGATACCTCGAGGCTGACCTTTCGCTACGCGAAGCAGAACTAGAATTGAACAAAACACTAATAACTGCACCCATTTCGGGTCGTATTGTAGATTTACAGGCAAAATCGAATAACCCTACCAGCAACTATGAGTATTGCTGCCAAATTATCGACGAACAATCTCTCCAAGTCATTTTCACGGTACTGGAAACCGAACTACAATTTGCTACCCAGGAAACCGAGGTTGAAGTTTTTCCATTCTCAAACCCAAAAGAACGCTGTAATGGAAGAATAACCGAGGTAAACCGAATTATCGATAAAAATGGAATGGTTAAAATCATAGCTCGCCTATCGAAACCATCATGTGACTTTATTGCTGGAATGAATGTTCGTATTCTTGTACGCAAACCAATGGTAAACCAACTGGTTATACCAACCGAGGGTTTAACACAACGTCAAAACCGCGATGTTGTTTTTGTTATGCACGATACCCTTGCCTACTGGCAATACGTTGATGTTGGACCACGCAACTCCACCGAGGCTGTAATTCTTAGCGGAATTAAATCTGGCGATAGGGTAATTATAAGTGGAAATGCTACCATTGGACACGAAGCATGGGTAAAGGAAACAAACTAGGATGGTCATTGGTATTTGATCGCGAAAATAATATAATGATACGATGTCGAGTGGAATCTAGATCTAACTAATACATGTATTTTCAACGATGGATTCCTCTCCAATATTGGGATGAAAAAATATTGTTATCGGCAACACTAAACTTATCGAAACATTCTAATTATTTATAATAAAATTATAAAACTACATATAACCTAATAGTTGAAAGCACCAGTCAATAATAAATTACTCCCTGCCTTTATAAGTCCCTTCACTGTTATTGTAATTTTTTTATTACTAACGCTCATGGGAATTGCAGTGGCACCGCTGCTAAACTTTAGGCTATATCCATCGGAATCGGGAAAGCAAATTTACATCTCGTACCATTACTATGATGCAACTGCCGAAGCCGTAGAAATGGAAGCAACAGCTCCTCTCGAAGGGGTTTTAACCACAGTTGATGGGGTGCAGAATGTTTCATCGGTTTCGGGCGATGGATGGGGGCAAATAACTCTAACCATTGAACGGGATGTCGATATACAAAAGGTTCGCTTTAAGATCTTAGCCTCAATTCGGGAAGTTTTTCCAAGGCTTCCGCAAGGAGTTAGCTACCCTACTCTTAGCGCATACTCTGCCAATCAGGAAAAAATGGTGCAACTTTTGGTTTATACCGTATCGGCCAACATGGATCCTCCTTCTATAAAATCCATAGCTGGCGAAGTACTGCTACCCAAACTATCGATGATTGATGGTGTAAGTAAGGTTGATATTTATGGTGCAAATACCAACGATTGGTATATTGAATACAATTCTAGCCTACTAGAACAACTTGGCCTATCGCCCAACAATATTGCAGAGGCTATTGCAAATCAGGGCTATTTTAAAGGTGTTGGAATTGGGGTTACTGAAAAAGGCCTTAGCATCCCAGTTTCGCTAACAGGTAGTGGTATTGATCCTGAAGAGTGGAGCAAAATCGAAATTGCAGTAGTTTCTGGAAGAATAATTACACTTGGGCAAATTGCTAAGGTATATTTAAGAGAGCGCGATCCAAGCGGATATTTCCGAATAAATGGCAAAACGGCTGTGAATATAATAGTCCAATCATCCACCGATGCCAATCAACTATCTACAGCAAATAAGGTTTACCAGCAAATAGAGAACTTAAAGCATGTTCTTCCTAACGATTTCGTTCTTCAAAAATCCTACGATAGTACAACTCAATTAAGAGCCGACTTAAAGAAAAACGTTATTCGAACCGTATTTTCGCTACTGATATTACTACTATTTGTATTGATTGCATCGCGAAGCTATAGGTACCTATTGGTTGTTGCATTAAGTCTTTCTATAAATTTGGCAATTGCTGTACTGCTATACTATGCGCTTGGGCTCGAAATTCACCTATACTCCCTTTCAGGAATTACACTATCGCTTGGATTAATCATAGATAATACGCTGGTAATGGTCGACCATCTACGCCATCGAAAAAATTTACTAGTTTTTTCAGCGTTACTTGCTGCCACTCTAACTACAATAGGAGCTTTGGCATCTATCTTTTTTCTTGACGAAGAGCAGCGCCGAAACTTAACCGATTTTGCTTGGGTTATAATTGTAAATCTTTCTGTATCGCTAGTTGTTGCACTATTGCTGATCCCAGCTATTATCGAAAAGGTTAAACTTACATCAAAATCAACCTCAATTAGTGTTTCAATTTTACGCCGAAAGGCAAAATTGGCATTACTGTATTCGCGTTTTACACAAATACTTTATCGATTCCGAAAATTTGCAATTATTGCCGGAGTTCTAATTGTTGGGTTGCCTGTTTTCGTTCTTCCAGATAAGATTGAAAGCGAAAACTTTTGGGCAAAAACATACAACAATACAATAGGTTCTGTTTTTTACCAAACAACGCTAAAGCCTTATACCGACAAAATTTTGGGCGGTACATTACGGCTTTTCTATAATAGCGTTTGGGAGAAAAGTTCTTGGAATATTCCAGAACGAACGCGGGTTTTTGTGAACTACACCTTGCCCCAGGGTGGCACATTGGAGCAAACAAACGAATTGGCAAAACTTTTCGAATCGCATATAGTTTGCAATTCAGAAGTTGAACAAGCAATAACAAAGGTTCAAAACCGAAATGCAAGAATCGAAATATACTTTAAACCAGAATTCGAAAATGGTTCGTTCCCATATATTTTGAAATCGAATATGGAACATCTAGCAATAACACAAGCTGGAGCCGATTTTAGCATTTACGGTGTTGGTATCGGATTTTCCAACAAAACTTCACTCGATTGGGCCAACTCACAAATTATACTAACAGGTTATAGCCACCAACAACTTATGAAATGGGCTAGGCTATTTGCCGATAGCCTAAGGAATATCCCAAGAGTAGATAAAGTTTGGATTAAAGGAGGTTTTTCATATGTTTTTACAGATGAATTTCGGAAATTTCTTCGACTCGACGAGGATCGACTGCTTACAAGCGGAATTTCTTTGGGCGGCTACGCCGAAGTGCTACAACGCAGAGCCTCTACATCTGATATTAGCCAATGGATGCCAATAGGTGATCAACAAATGCTTGTACGCGTTCGACCTTCGGGCGAAATTGCATCGGACTTTATGCTAAATCGCAGTCCAATCAAAGTAGGTAATTCCCAAACCCGCAACCAAGCAGTTGGAGTTATAACCAGTGAACTTATTGGCGAACAAATATACAAGGAGAATCAACAATATATAATCACCCTTGCATACAACTTTATTGGTCCCGATAAGTTGGTAGAAAAAGTACTTAAAGAGCAAATTACCAAGATTAATAGTAAACTTCCTGTAGGATTTAAGGCATCGAACCTATCGTACCAATGGTGGAGTGAAAAAACTGGTAAACAATACTTTATGATCATAGTAATGATTGCCATTATATTCATTTCGACTTCGGTATTGTTCGAGTCCATCAAACAGCCCCTAGCCATTATTGCCATTATTCCATTATCGTTTGTAGGGGTATTTTTAACATATTGGCTATTCAACCTATCGTTCGATCAAGGCACATTTGCTGCATTTTTGCTGCTTGGCGGACTTGTAGTTAATTCGGCAATCTTCATAATAAACGAAATGAATAATTTAAAAAAACGCTACCCCTTTGCATCCCCGTTAAGTTGTTACAAACGAGCATTAAACATTAAAATTGTGCCTATAATTCTAACAGTTGTATCAACTGTTTTAGGCTTACTTCCTTTTGTACTGTTTGGGGAAGAGCCCTTTTGGTTTTCGCTTGCAGCGGGGACAATTGGCGGTTTGCTTTTTAGCATTCCGGCCATTCTACTGTTTTTACCATTGCTACCCGGTGTTCTTAAAAAAGAAAATAAATAATTGTCAGTTTAATGCAAATTGAATTTGTGAAATAAATATCGGTATGGTTAAATTCTTAATTAATAGACCAATTGGCGTAATAATGACATTCCTTGCCTTAATCCTGCTCGGAATTTACTCATCAGTATTATTGCCAATATCGCTACTCCCCAGCATTAATATACCCGAAATTACAGTTAGAATATCGAACACAGGAAAGCCTGCTGCCGAAATGGAAAAATCGGTTACACTTCCATTACGTATGCAATTAATACAGGTTGCAGGAATAAAAGATTTGGAAAGTGAAAGCCGCGATGGCGAAGCAACCATAAAATTGAACTTCGATTACGGTGAGGATATTGATATGCTATTCGTGGAGGTTAATGAGAAAGTTGACATTGCAATGTCGGATTTGTCCAGAGATATACCTCGACCCCGAGTAATTAAAGCCAGTGCAACCGATATTCCCGTATTCAATATAAACATAACATATGCTGATACTGCCAATAATACGCAGGAGCGAATGATGGAATTAAGCCAATTAGTGAGCAAAGTTATTCGCAAACGATTTGAGCAATTACCCGATGTTGCATTAGCTGACATTACTGGAGTTTTAACACCCGAAATCCTGATTAAGCCTAATCACTCGAAATTGATAGCCCTGGGAATTACTCCTGATCAAATTTCGCAGGCAATACAGCAAAGCATGGTAGGGCGAGGCAGTATTCGATACCGAGATGGACAGTTGGTTTTTGATGTTATCATTGAACAAAAAGTAACAGATCCCAGCGACATTGGAAATATATCGGTTAATTCGGATGGCCGAATATTTAAAATCAATGATTTAACCGAAGTTAAACTTAAGCCCGCAAGAATTAGAGGAACATTCCAGTTTAATGGGCAACCCGCCATTTGTATGCCTATTATTAAAAGCACAAATGCAAGAATGGGCGACATGAAGAATAGTGTTTCGGAGTTGATGAAAAACCTAAAAAAAGAATACCCTGAACTAAAATTCACGGTAAGTCAGGATCAAACCGAAGTACTAAACTTCACCATTGTGAACCTAAGAAATTCGCTAATTGCAGGTGTAATTCTTGCAATATCCATCATGTTCCTATTTCTCGGTGATTATAGAAGTCCCATTCTAATGGGTATTACAATTCCAGTATCGCTAATAATAAGTATGATATTTTTCCATTTAACAGGCCTTTCCCTAAATATAGTTTCGCTATCGGGATTGATACTTGGAGTTGGAATGATGGTGGATAATTCTATTATTGTAATCGACAACATCACCCAGTGGCGAACAAGAGGGAATAATTTAGAATCGTCAGTTATATATGCAACTAACGAGGTTGTTGCTCCGCTTTTGTCATCAATGCTTACAACTTGTGCTGTATTTATTCCTTTAATTTTCCTAAGCGGAATTGCGGGGGCCATGTTTTTCGATCAAGCCATTGCCATTGCCATTGGTTTAGGTGTTTCTTTTTGGGTATCCATTACTTTAATGCCTGCACTGTACTATAGAATTCAACTAAGGGGATCAGGAAAATGGGTCGAACAACGAGCCTTAATTCCTTTAGAAAAAAGCTATAAACTGGGCTATTTCTATGTTTTTAATCACTGGAAAAGATTTGTTATTCTAATACTGGGTCTAATTGCAATACTCCCTTTGCTATTTATGAAAATGGAGAAGACTCAAATGCCAGAACTAACCAGAAATGAAATAATTGCAAATATATCATGGGGTGGAAACATAAGTATTGAGGAAAATAACAAGCGATGCAACAGAATACTGGAACTGCTTAATCCTCAAACAGCAGAGTCGGCCTTTTTCCTTGGACGACAACAATTAATATTATCGCAAGGAATGGATATGGACGAAAGCGATGCAAAACTGTACTTTAAAGTATTAAGAAACATAGACATCGAAGCCTTTCGAGAAGAAATTGAAAGTATTATTAAATCCGATTTCTCGGAATCAGTATTTAACTTTAGCTATCCAGAGTCTGCTTTCGATAGAATTTTTCCAGCATCAGAAGCAGGATTGGTTGTCAAGATTGGATCTGGAAAAACGGGAATGCTTCCAAAACCTGAACTAACTGATAGTTTAGCCAAATGCATTAAAACAAATTTTCCTACACTCTCGCTAGAGCTTGTACCAACTCAAACGCAAATTCATTTACTGTTCAATAGCGAAGCAATCTCACTATATGAGATACCAATCCTTAATATCCAAAGTAATCTTGAAGTTGCTTTTCAAAACAGCAAGGTTGGAAGTTTAGCATACGAACAACAAGTCGTTCCAATTGTCTTTGGCGATTCAATACAAACCATCGATAATGTACTGAATAATAACTTTGTAAAAAAAGATAAGGATGTAAATATTCCTATCCGAAATCTTGTTAATCCTCAACCTAAAACCGTTTACAGAAGCATATTTGGCGATAACTCCAACTCGTATATCCCTATAAAAATATATGGAGATAACAGAACTTTGGAAAAGGCTCATGCAATGCTCCTTGATGCCGATACGCACAACAACACCTTTTCGCTATCGTACAAAGGCGAAATTTTTAGTTCAAAAAAAATGGTTTGGGAACTAGTCGGCGTACTGCTTGTTTCCATTATGCTACTTTATTTTGTACTTGCAGCTCAGTTTGAGTCTATTTGGCAACCGCTCATTGTACTAATAGAACTCCCAATTGATATTGGCGGTGCATTAATAATTCTTTGGATTTTTGGCGGTAGTATAAATCTTATGAGCCTAATTGGTGTTATAGTAATGGGAGGTATTGTTGTAAACGATTCAATACTAAAGATTGATACTATAAACCGACTTCGAAGAGAAGGAAAGAATACATTAGACTCCATAGCAGAAGGAGGCACTCGAAGGTTAAAGTCAATTATTATGACCAGTTTAACCACCATACTTGCATTGGTTCCAATTCTCTTCGGCAATGATTTGGGGTCTGAACTTCAGCAACCAATGGCTATTACACTAATTGCTGGCATGACTATAGGAACACTTGTTAGCCTATACATAGTTCCCCTTATTTATTGGGTGGCTTATCGTAAAAACTAACACCTATATAAGTTTCTGCTCCATTGCTATTTTTACAAGAACGGCAGTATTACGAGCATTTAACTTAAATAGAAGATTTTTTCGATAGCTGTTTATCGTTTCAACACCCAAAAAAAGTTTTTCGGCTATTTCGGGGTTGGTATAGCCATCGCATATTAATTTTAGTAACTCGGTTTCGCGCGGAGTTAGGAATATTTGTTGATCGGATTTTTTCTTCATCAACAAATCAACCTCGTGACAAAGAAATATTTCTCCTTTTAGAACCGTTTCTATACCCTCTGCAACTTCTTCGGGCATGGAGTTTTTAAGTATATATCCAGAAGCGCCATTCTCTAACATCTTCCGAATTATAGTGTACTCACTAAAAGTAGTTATGGCCAAAACCTTTATTTGGGAATATTTTTCGGTGATCGATTTACAAATATCCAAACCATTGCCATCGGGAAGGTTTACATCCAATAAAACTAGATCTAAATGTTCCAATGCAACCAAATCTAAGCACTGCTTTGCAGTTGTTGCAATGGCTACTACATCACCTAGTTTTGCATCGTTTACTATACTCAATAAACTCTGTGCAATTAATGGATGATCGTCAACTATAAGAATTCTGCTCATATTTAATCACGCCTAAACTCTCCGCATTAGCACTTAAACTCAACCGAAACTTCAGTTCCCTTTTCCGGGGCCGAGAAAATATCGATTCTTCCATTAAATGAAACAACTCTCGACTCAATATTATTAAGCCCTCCCGATTTGCTCCGATCAATGGTTTTGGGATCAAAACCACAGCCGTCGTCCTGAACGGTTATGCTAATTCGATCCTGCTCTTGCACTAACTGAACGTTGATTTTGCTGGCATTAGCATGCTTCAAAGCATTATTCACAAGTTCACTCACAATCCTAAATGCAGCAACCTCTAATTTCTCATCCACACGCTTTTCAACCCCGTAAAAATGATACACTACCTTATCGATACTTCCACAAAAATCGTTAATTGCAGAACTCAGTCCATATCGCATTAGAGACTCAGGCATAAGATTGTGGGCAACTCTTCGGAGCTCTTTAATAGAATTATCTAACATTTCGAGCGCAGAGTTAAAGGTCTCAACCTGTTCCTCTGGAATTGTTAAACTTCCTTTCATATTTGCTATTTTATGTTTTGTGACAGAGAGTAATCCCCCCAATCCATCGTGAAGATCTTTTGATAAACGTGCCCGTTCAATTGTTTCGCCCTCTAAAATAGCCCGAGTTGCAACAAGTTGTTTTTCTTGTTCCAACTGGGCAATTTTCTGCTCAGCGATTTTACGCTTTTGAGATATTACTTTTTGCCGTGCAGCAATAACTACTATTGCTAATATTAATAGTATCCCGCCAAATACAGAAAGTATAATAATGAATTTTCGTTCCTCTTCCAATGTAGTAATTCTAAATTCCTTTTTTTCAGTTTCATATTTTACCTCCCTCTCTGATAATGCATTTAGCATCCGATCCTCATTCTGTTTCGTTATTTTCTCTATATGACTTTTATATAAATTTGTTGCTTTATCTACATCTCCTTTCAGAATGTATAACCTTAATAACTTATCCTCTAACCGTTGCATTAATATCTGGTTGTCTTTATCCGAATACGCTTCAGCTTTTAATGCATAGTACTCTGCCTTTTTAATATCTTTTATAGATAAATAAATTTCGGTTAACTGAGATGATTGATCAGAAATTAAGGTGCTGAACTCTGATTTTTCAGCAATATTAATCGCTTGGCTCAAATAACTCAGAGCTTTTGAGGTGTTAGCCTTACCTATATAGTATTCCCAGCCAATTGTTGCTAATGTAGTAGATTCTTCAAATCTATTTCCAGCCTTACGAAAACTTGATAATGCTTTACTATAATAATCGATTTTTCGATCGAAATCTGATTCATAAAGACCAATTCCTTTATAAGTATTACCATATAAAGTAGGATCATTCGCCTTATCTGCATATACCAAGGCATCTGTATAGAATTGTTTAGCCTTCTCATGCTGTCCCATATTATAGTAAAGAGCCGCAATGTTTACTCTTACGGCACCTAAAGACTTATTATCATTTTGTTTTTCGAAATATGGTAAAACCGCATAAAAACAACCAACGGCAGAGTCTAACATCTCTGTTTTTGAGAAAGTATTAGCAAGTGCGAAATACGACAATGCGGCACGTCTCTCATCACCTACAGATTTTGCCCATAGTATTGATTTACGAAGTATGAATATTGAAGAATCTATTTGAGCATTCATCCAATAACCTACACCTAAAAAATTGGCAAAAGCAGCCATAGCAACAGTGTCTCGTTCTTTTTGTGAACGCACAAGTCCAACCCAAGAATATTTTATAGCTTTTTTGGTATCTGAATGCATTAACGAAATAATAGTTTTATGATATACTTTATTCCGTTCCTTAGGAGGAAGTGTATCTGCAGCCGATAAGGAATTTTCAATTTCCTGCAAATTATTAATTTGCCCATAAAGCAAATTAAAACTAAAGACAGAGAATATCAAAAAAACAAAAAATCTAGTCATCATTATAATATTTAGATTTTAACGATTAATCTTTTATTCAAACTATTCCGACATAACCCAAGTAAATATATAGACAACCGTTAATAAACCAAATTCAATTACAAAAATATTCCCAAAGCAGTTTATTAAATCCCCCTTTTTGGGGGTAAAACAACAAGATCCGATTTAATATCTTTAGAAAAATACTCCATAAGAAATCAAAAGTGCTAACTTCACCTTTGATTATGCATTCGAAATGCCGTATGAAACCAAACTTTTGTTTTTCACAAGGAAGTCGTGATAGTATTATTCAAAGTATAATTGCCTTTGAAATGCCCTTTGCCCCCAATGCTACTCAACTAATAATGCCGAATCCCACCAACGGACTAATACTTCAATACGGAACTCCTTCGTACTACTCTTTCGATGGTGTAAACTTCGAACAATTTCCTAGATTCTACTTTGCACTCCCTTCAATATCGCGCAAAAGCATGCTATTAAAATCTAGTGGACACTACAAAGCATTGCTGGTTATATTTAAACCGGGCATAATTAGCAGTACATTTAACTTTCCGTTATCCGATTGTTCAAATTCTTTTATCATTGATGCAAACCATATCATTCCACCTAAAATGTACGATAGAATTAAATTGATAATGGAATGTCGGGCAAGCCTAAAAGATATAATCTACCAACTCCATAGTTATCTCCAGAATCTTCAAAATCCTGATTTAAGATCGGACATAACCATTCAGGCAACCAATCAAATCATTGCTGCTAAGGGAATTATCTCGCTTCCTAGTTTAAGTCAGCAACTTGGGATTAGTATACGAACTTTAGAACGAAAGTTTAAATTTGAACAAGGAGTTTCTCCCAATACTTATAGCCGATTAGTAAAGCACCACTCAATTCTACGTGAAATACATGCCAATAGAGATATCGATTGGTTTGATATTGTTGTTAGGTATAAATTTCACGATAGAGCTCATTACATAAATGATTTCAAAAAGATAACAGGTATTAATTCGCTATTAAACAATAAATACAGTCTTCAACTCGACGAAAAAACCCGTTTCGAGTTTTAAGCAAAGGTTACCAGTCCCAATAATACAATGGTGAAATCTCTATGGTTTGTCGTTTTTTTACAACGACCTGCAGAATTGTACTCATTAATTTTATACCGTTAAACAGTAGCACTTACAACTATTTTGGCAAAAACCCCCTTTTGGGGGTAAAACCAATACATGTAAGCTTGATACTTTTGATCCAAGATTACTTGTAACTCAAAACAATGAGATAATTAAGTTTTTGTTTGTTAAATAAATCTTTAAAACTATGAAAAAATTATTCTTACTAGGAGCCACCTTTGTGGCATTAACATTGGGCTTTACCTCTTGCGAAAATGACGATGAAGATGACAGCAGTAGTAATGAAGTGCTAATTATTGACGATATTACTACCGTAACTACATGGACTTCCGATAACGTATATGTGATCGATGGAGATATTGATGTTGACGCAAACTTGACAATTGAACCAGGAACTACTATTAAATTCAAAACAGGTTCAAGTTTAGGATTTGGTTACACAAACAACGTAACTGTTACCGCGAATGGAACATCCGATAAACACATTGTGTTTACATCCTACAATTCAGTACCAACACCCGGAGCCTGGGATGGAGTATTCTTCTATAGTCATGTATTACAAAATACCAGTATTACATACTGCGACTTTTTATACGCAGGAGAATCTGACTGGTCTGCAATTGATATCCGCTGCAAATTAACTTTTAACAATAATCTTGTTAAATACGCAAAATCAACAGGTGTAAAACTTGATAGTTATGGTTCTTTTACGTCTATGAACGAAAATACAATTTCTGATTGTGGCACTAACCCAATTGTTCTATCACCAAGCGCAATTCATACACTTGGCGTAAACAATACTATTAATTGCAACAATGGCTACGGAATTTTTGTTGAAGAGGGCGATGTTACCGTTACCAACGGAACTAACCTAACATGGAAAAAACAATCTGTCCCCTATATTTTTGAAGGGACAACTACTGTTGAAACCAATTTAACCATTGATGCAGGCACTACACTAAGTTTCAATGCCGGAGCTCGCATGGATTTTGGTTATTCTGCAAATATGACTCTTACTGCTGTAGGGACAGATGCTAGTCCTATTATATTTACATCTAGTAATATAACGCCAGCAGCAGGGGCTTGGAGAGGCCTTTTCTTATACCAGTATGTAACTGGAAATACCAAATTCGAGTACTGTAATTTTGAATATGCAGGATACGATCAGGAATCATGCCTATACTTCAGGGAAATAACTGGTGCTACAGTTAAGAATTGCAACTTCAAAAATTCGTCAGGTTGGGGAATATACTTGGATAATGGAGCAACTTTGTCCTCGTCTAGTACTGATAATACATTCACCAATTGCGCACTAGGCGAAATATACGTATACCAAGAGTAAGACCAGTCCTCATTATAAAACAGGGAATCCTATTGGGATTCCCTGTTTATTAATGCAAATCTTAAATTCCAAACAAAGCCTTAATTTGATCTATCATCCTAACTGCTAACTCGTTTGCCTTGTCGGCAGAACTGCTTTCTGCATAAATTCTAATAATTGGCTCGGTATTAGATTTGCGCATATGAACCCATCCCTCCTCAAAATCGATACGTAAACCATCGGCTGTATTTACTTTTAGATGTTGATGCTCTGCAAGCATTTTTGCTAAAACATCATCGGGATCCATTCCAGATTTAAGTTCAATTCTATTTTTTGATATGAAATAGTTAGGATAGGTTGCCCTTAAATCCGAGCATTTTTTGCCCGAATGAGCCAATTGTGAAAGGAATATCGCTATTCCAACAAGCGCATCGCGGCCATAATGCAACTCAGGTAGAATAACCCCTCCATTTCCTTCTCCACCAATAATAGCATTAACCTCTTTCATCTTAGTAACAACATTTACTTCGCCCACGGCCGAAGCAAAATATTCCTTGTTGTACTTCTGAGTTACATCGCGGAGTGCTGCTGTACTAGACAGATTCGACACTGTATTTCCAGAGTTAAATCCAAGAACATAATCGGCCACTGACACCAAAGTGTACTCTTCGCCAAACATTGTTCCATCCTCATTCACAATTGCCAAACGATCTACATCGGGATCAACCACAAAACCAACATCAGCCTTCTGCTCCTTTATCACCTTTGATATTTCGTGCAGATGCTCTGGAAGAGGTTCTGGATTATGAGGAAAATCGCCTGTTGGATCGGTATATAATTCAATAACTTTAGAAACACCAAGTGCTTTAAGCAAGCGAGGTAAAGCAATTCCGCCTACCGAATTCACACAATCTATAGCCACCTTAAAGTTTGCCTTAGCAATAGCTTTTGTATCCACGTACTTCAACTGAAGAATTTTACTGATATGCTCGTCGACAAACGAATACTCCTCTTCAACTGTACCAAGATTATCAACCTCTACAAACGAAAAGGTTTCCTTGTCGGCAAATTCCAAAATTTTACGACCGTCTGCATCAGATAAAAACTCACCTTTCTCGTTAAGCAGCTTCAATGCATTCCACTGGCGTGGATTGTGACTTGCTGTAAGAATGATTCCACCATCTGTTTTTTCATGAATAACGGCCATTTCAACAGTTGGTGTTGTTGCCAAGCCCAAATCAAGAACATCGATTCCACATCCCATTAAAGCTCCAACAACAATGCTATTGGCCATTTCGCCCGAAATACGAGCATCGCGCCCCACGGCTACTCTACATTTTTTATCAGGATTTCTCAATCGCAACCACTGTGCGTAAGCCGATGTAAATTTAACAATATCAACAGGAGTTAAACTATCGCCAACAGAACCTCCAATGGTTCCTCTAATTCCTGATATTGACTTAATTAATGTCATGTGATTTTAGTTTTATCGTTCCCAATATTGGTAGTACAAAGGTAGAAAAAAGAGCACATTATTTTAGCAGAGTTTGCTGACTCTGATACAAAAGTAAAAGGGTGACTTTTGGGTCACCCTTTCTAATATGTATTTCCGAGTGTTACAAAGTTCTTCCAGGATATTGCTTAAGAGCTACCTCTAAGCATTCCATTGCACTTTTCAAGTCCTCGGTATTTAGAACGTAAGCAATACGAACTTCATTCTTACCCAATCCTTTGGTAGAGTAGAAACCTGTTGCAGGAGCAACCATCACAGTTTGATTATTGTACTCAAAATCTTCGAGTAACCACTGAGCAAACTTATCGCTATCGTCAATTGGTAACTTAACTACAGTGTAGAATGCACCTTTAGGCTTTGGACAATAAACACCCTCCATCCTATTAAGCGCAGCAACCATAAAGTCTCTACGCTTGATATACTCATCGTAAACCTCCTTAAAGTACTCTTTTGGAGTATTTAGCGCAGCCTCCGATGCAACCTGACCAAAAGTCGGTGGAGATAAACGAGCCTGGGCAAATTTCATTGCAGCAGTGTATACTTCCTTGTTTCGAGTGATTAATGCTCCAATACGAACGCCACACATGCTATAACGTTTCGATACCGAATCCATTAGTATCACGTTGTTCTCCAAACCAGGTAGCATCATTGCTGAGAAATGAGAGTTTCCGTCGTAGCAAAATTCACGGTAAACCTCATCGGAGAATAGGAAAAGATCGTACTTTTTAACAATAGTTGCCAACTGCTCAAGTTCTTCCTTTGAATAAAGGTAACCTGTTGGATTGTTAGGGTTGCAAATTACAATACCCTTTGTTTTTGGAGTGATTAGCTTCTCAAACTCGGCAACTGCAGGTAAAGCAAAATCGTTCTGAATTGAAGAAACGATAGGCTTAACCACAACACCAGCCTGCATTGCAAAACTATTATAATTTGCATAAAAAGGCTCAGGAATAATAACCTCGTCGCCAGGATTTAAGCAGGTCATAAACCCAATTGTAATGGCCTCGGATCCTCCATTGGTGATAATGATGTCGTTATGGGTTAAATCAATACCAATACCCTTATAGTAGTTGGCTAATCCTTTACGATAGCTCTCAATTCCGGCTGAGTGACTATACTCAATCACTTTTAAATCGCACTTATGAATAGCATCCATTGCAACTTGAGGAGTTGGAATGTCGGGTTGACCAATGTTTAAGTGGTAAACCTTACGGCCCTTCTTCTTTGCCTCTTCGGCAAATGGAACTAACTTACGAATTGGTGAAGCTGGCATAGCCACACCTTTATCAGATATTTTTGGCATTTTGGGAGTATGTTTTATTGTTTTAGTTTTGGCTTGTACCTTCCTCTGATGGTTTAACCTCCCCTTTTATTGTTAGCATAACCGGACTTTGAGGAGCATTAGAAAAAACTCTTATAACCTTGTGAAATGTTCCAACTATATTTGTGTTGTATTTCACCTTAAACGAACCCTTATCTCCTGGTTTAATTGGATCTTTAACCCACTCAACTACAGTACATCCACACGACGCAGAAACATTAGAAAGAACCAATGGCTGCTTGCCTGTATTGGTAAATTCAAATACTCGCTCACCATCTGCACCTTTTGTAATTACGCCGTAATCAATTTCGGTAGAATTAAATTTTATTTCAGAGGTTTCTACTTTTAAACTATCAGCAGTTTGCGCAAGGGATGTCAAGGCAATCGAACTGAAAAGTACTAACATTAATGCAATCTTCTTCATATCTACATCTTTTAAAAATATTTGCAAACCTACTTAATTTTTCAGTGCATTATTCTGCTATTAAGCAATAAATAACAGAATGATGAAAAAAATATGGAATTCATAAAAAAGATAGAACAAATAGGCTAATAACTACTTTTCCCCTTAACAACAACCTCTATAATTTCTCGCATCACAGTATTTTCTACTTTTTTTGCGGCATCGCTATAGGCATTTTTCCCGGCCATCTCTATATTGAAATGTGTTCCAATTACGCCATCCAGACTCTTACGGTAAACTTCTACCCCACTGTGTTTTTTTACCGAAATAATTGCCGCAAGTGTTGCTTGCTTATAATCTTTAGATTTTGATGTTTGAACTGTTGATCCATCTATTGTAAGAATATAATCAGCATTATCTTGATTATTGACTATCGGTAACCCATCTTCAACCAATTTTCGTTTTGCAGCCTCGGCTAAAAGATTTTCGGACATTACATTGCCAATATTCTTTTCGATAGAAACAATATAAAATGAAGGTTTGGAAATATTAATTATTACCTCAAACATTGGTGCGTTAAGCCGTGAAAGAAGTTTACGAATAGTAAAATCAGTAGTCGACTCATACACTATTGCCTCAAAATCCATAGTAACCTTAAATCGCTCTGTCGATTTTGTTGATCTAACAGCATCGATGCCATAACTGGCAGATCCATTCGCCTCTGTAACTGTTTTGCTCTGAGTAATTGGTTTTTCGGTATAATTTGCCTTGAGCGGAAATCCTTTCTGTGGGTAAATTTGCTTATAGTTGACCATAAACTGCAATTCGCTTTGCGAAACAGGCTTGCCCATTTTAACTGACAAATCATTGGGCCCAGAGACTGATAAATTATTCAGGGTAGAAGATAATGCCTGAATTATTTCATTTCCAAGAAAAATATCAGTTCCATTGTATTTTGCCATAATGGTTTCGGCAAAGTATGGTTTAATGGGCTCTAACGCTTTAACTAGTAAAACCAAGCCAACTCTGATATCATTGTTTTCGATACTCTTAATTGCCTTGTCGTAAAAATCGAGAGATTTCGAAATGGCATTGTTTTTCTTTTCTTCAACCAACTTTCGATATGTATCTTTCGATAATCGATAGTACACCCAATAACTCTGACTATCTTCCCATGTATCGACAACTTCGTACCCTTCTAAATCTTTTTGGGCATTTGCCCTGATAGTCGAGGAGTAATCCTCAAAGTATCGCTGCTGTGATTCAAACGCACTAAGAACCGAATTCGACGAGATGTTTATAGAAATATCACTAGCCATATCGGCAAGAGCATTCTGCTTTGCTGTTTGCATGTAACTATTCGGGTCGCCTGTTTTTCTGGCCGAGCCTATCCCAACATAGTAAAGTTGAATGGCGGGACGAGCCTTCACCCAGCTAGGCGATTCCTGAATTTGTACTGTTTTCTTACTGCTACCACATCCATTCAGAATAAAAATAGATGCAATTAATAGAATTAGGATTCGACTTTGCATTACTGCTCAGGATTATATTTATTCAACTTCTGTGCTGTTTTAATCGCAATTTCGGATATTGCTTTATTGATAAGATCGTCAATAGATTCCACGTTTTTTCTTGCTTTTAGCAGTTTCCGTACTGCAGAAACATCGGATGAATTGTCCGAAATATAATCCTTGTCGGAATCCTTGCTCATACTTTGCCAATCACCTGGAACGAGCTTATCATCGTCGCCATCGAAAGTTGCATAGTTAACCTCATCATCATATGATTCCCTAACAATATCGGCCACCATTACTGCACCCGTTTCAATCGATAATAGTTGAAATTTTAACGAGATTGTTGCTGTGTTCTTTACATTGTATGTATGGTAAACCACTTTTTTATAGGTTGTTTTTTTGTCCTCCTCCCCAGTAATTTTATTCTTACTATTCTTTACAGCCCTTAAGTATCCATGTTTTTCTGTCTTTTTAAGTCGTCCTTCAGATTTACTAAATTCAACAACAGAGGCTGTTAAAATGGCCTTTGCACCAAGGATTCGTCCTATTTGAACATCGGAACCTACATTAACGCTACGCTTTTGCTCATCAATAATTTCCTGAGTATTCTCAGTATCAATAACCTTGATAAAAGGATTGTTTAACGTGTTAAGTTTCGAAACAACAGAGCTTTGCAGCCGCTCAGCAATTTCTTTTTTTCCTGCCGAATATTTAAATTCATCAACCTTTATAGTTACAAGTGCATTTTGTAATGCCTCCGCCATTAACTCCTTGGAATCCTTATAAGAACTATGCTCCTTTATAATTTTATCGAAATTGGCATAGGCTTTCCGATTTAGTCCACTTGCCATAAACTCCTTTCCCTGCCTATACAACGGTTCACATTTCGAAACTTTAAGCATTTCCTGAACATTCCCGTAGTTAGGCTCTATCTTCTGGATCTCCTTTAGAATATTCTCGGCCTGAACAAATTTTTCAGCCTCCATCAATACTTGACTCTCTGCATAAACCTTCTCGATGTACTTTGGTTTTGCATCGTTAAAATAATCCTTGGCCATATCGGAAACGGTCAATTCAACACCAAACGCAGCAGCCTTGCTTCTAAAATCATCAACACTTAGATATCCATAAACCACCTCTTTCAACTGATCGCTCTCGTAAGCCTTATAAATTTTGTAGCACCTATCGTCAATAACCTTTTGCCCCGATCGTTTTAAACCAACAATTGCATCAATATTATCGCGCTTGGCACTAAGAGATTGCATATACGATTCGGCTGCAAGCTCCCACATTCCAGCCTGTTCATACTTATCGCCTCGTTTTGCATATTTTTTCGAAGCGCAGCCACTTCCAATTAGAGTTAATGCCAGTAGTACAAGGAGTAGATTTCTTTTCATAAATGAACTATATTTTAAAATAAAACTGATTGTAAGTTTTTCAAATCTTAAATATGCGAATTTTAGAAGTGCTCTGCAAAAAAAAGTTCGATCCTTGCTCATTTCTGCAAAACGCATCCACAGAAATCAATTATTAAGCCAAAATTTATAATTTTGAGTGACTATTTTTTATACCATGAGCATTAATAATACTTGTTTTGGTGATTTTGTAAATTCTTTAAAAACCGAACTCACTAAAGAACTTCCTGGTTTTGGTACACAAAAAACCATGTCCCCATCAATTCGTGAGGATTTATTGGGCAATACACAGCCCAACGTTAGCACCCGACAAAGTGCTGTATTGATATTATTATTTCCATCGGACAATAAAACCTGTACATTGTTTATTAAAAGGCCGGTTTATGATGGCCCTCATAGTGGACAAGTAAGTTTTCCGGGCGGAAAACTTGAAGAAATTGATTTATCAATTTTCGATACAGCACTAAGAGAAACGCAGGAGGAAGTTGGGGTGGAACCATCGTTAGTCGAAATAATTGGAAAACTAACTCCGTTGTATATTCCGGTAAGCAATAGTATGGTACATCCAGTTATTGGCACTATAAAATCTGTTCCAATTACCCATCCAAACTTACAGGAAGTTGAATATCCGTTTTTCGTACCTTTATCATGCCTACTTAATCCAGCCAATAAGAGCATTAAGGTGATATCTTCGCATGGAAGGCCAATTTCGGCACCATACTACAATGTATCTAACGAAATGATTTGGGGTGCAACAGCAATGATTCTTGCAGAGTTTCTAGAAATAGTTAAACGCATATCATAAACAATAAAGGCCCGATTATCGGGCCTTTGTCAACTTCATCTATTTCAAAATATTCTTGTAATGCTCGTACCTATCAACAATCTCACTGACGTAGTTATAAGTTTCTTCACCTCGTAGTTTTCCAAAACGAACAATAGTATCGGAAATAAATTCCGATTTATGGCGAATAAAGTACTCAACATTCTCGTCCCATACATTCGGATTTTTGCCATACTTCCGAGCCAAGTTACGAGCATCTATCACATGACCAATTCCAGCATTGTATGCCGCTAAAACAAACTTATACCGTTCCTCCTCGGGAATATTGTTCTCGGCCATTTTATCGTCGAGCCACTTTAAATACTTTACACCAACCTCTATCTGCTTAGTTGGACTAACAGTACTGTCGATACCGAAATGTTCTGCTGTTTGAGGCATAAACTGCATCAGCCCTGTGGCTCCTTTAGGCGAAACAACATCGTGTTTAAACCGCGATTCCTGATAAACCAACGATGCCAGTAAACGCCAATCCCAGTGAATTTGTGGGCTATATTTTTTGAAATAAGTATCCCATTTCGAAACACGATCCTGATACACATAAAAATAGTCGGTATTTAGACGATTAACATAGTTTGGACTCTCGTAATACTTCCTCTTAACCATTCTATAATGAGCAGTTCTCATATATCCACCCAACCAGGCGTTAACTTTCGTCAATAATTCAGGAGACGATTTTCGAATAGCCCATGCTGTATGCTGTGGAAAACTAATGGCTGTTTCACAATCGATGTTACCAAGCGATCCCGACTTGATTTGTGCAACATTCTCGTCACAAACAGTAAAATCGATTTCGCCAGACGATACAAGATCTATTAGTTGATCGGCATCGTAGTTAGGCAATTCTACAGTCATAATATTTCCACCAATCTCATCGGAAAGATTTTTCAATCGCTGAGCCGAGGCCGAACTCCTTTGAACATAAACAACTTTACCCGACAAATCGAGCGGATTTCGGACCAATGGTTTGGTTTCCTGCTCCGATTCTAACGGTATTCGCTGAACTAACACCTGTCGAGTTTCGCCATGTGGAATAGTAAAACTAAATGTCTTTTTTCGTTGGGTGGTAATAGTAAGGTTATTGGCAATAATATCAACCTTACCCTCTTTAAGCATCTCGAAAGATTTCTCGATATCATTCTCAGCTATCAACTCTAATTTAACTCCAAGATAAGAAGCTAAATCGCGAAGTAAATCGTACTGATAGCCCATAGGTTCGCCCTTATAAATAAAGTAACTTGTAGAGTTGTAATCGGTAACTGCTACAAGTTTACCATCGGCCAGTATTTTAGCCAAATCTCGCATTTGAACTTCGGACTTTCGTAATACAGAGTCCTTGCTAATGCAAGAAAACATTACAAGCGAAGCCAAAAAAACCACCCACTTTATCCTTTCCATGATAAACGTCTGCATAAATAAGATTTTTTTGGTTTTTAAAATTTAAAAAGCAAAGTTACCCCATTAACTGGGTTGCTTAAATTAATTTTGATGATTAGTTATAGAAAATCCACGAAAGGCCAAATTTAAATACTCTACGATTTGCAGGGTAGTGTAATGCTGTAAAGTATTCATTATTAGGATTTCCCTCATTAACATGTTCGTATTTAAAGAATAGGATTGTTCGTTTCCACTTCATATTCACAAATACATCTATAAATGGATAATCTCCAATCTTTTTTTCACGCTGATTAACAAATTGTCCTATAGCAGGAATATATCCATCGGCATAAAATTTAGATCGATAAAATCCACTAGCCCCAAACTGAGCCAGAAGTACATTCTTCACTAATTCATGCTCATAGTATAATGAACTGAAGAACGAAAATTTAGGAAGGCTCAGCACATCATTATTGGTATTTGCCTGCCATAAAACCTTATTAACAAAATAAAATCCACCAAGCTTCAATGTTTTTTGTGCATAAGCAGAGGTTACGGTAACACCATCGGCCTGCACTGGTAATCCTTCTGAATTGAAATAGAGAAAGTTTTCAATTCGAACCAAATTATAACCCAACTCAAACTTCCACTTATCTGCACCTAACTTACCACCAATCATAAACCATTTTTCTTTCTCAAAATTATTACTCCATTTGTAATGATTGGAAAAATAGTTTTGCATAAAGATATCTGGTTCTTTGTCACTGATAGTTACAGTCCCTTTAATATAGGGCAAATCAGTCGACTTCCATGGCAGTATGATCATCTGCCCATAAAGTTCCTTATCACTAGATCTATATCCATTAACATACAATCTGAGCGATCCGCTATACGATAAATATGGAGAAAAACTGTAAATACCAACACCCACATGATTTGTATGGAAGGCATCATTTTTTCTATCATACACATAATCGCCGGGCTTAAAGTAATGATAATTTCCAGTTGTATTTGAAGCCCAAAAACGTAGACCAGGCAAACCTGGGAATTTAGCAAGTTGAGAAAGTTCTACCAAAAATGTAGTATTGTAATCAACTGAATAAACCGAGTCGTGGGTAATCGTATTATTTATATAAAAGTTCTTATAGTAACTAGAGTCTGTTTTTCCATCAACTTCATCAATTTCATCAGCATAAACACGGGTATAGCGATTTGCATCAAACAATAGTTTTGTGGTTAATAACGGTTTTACAATTATAGAATCAGCACCATCTTTCGCTTTTGTTTTTACATTACGAACCAAAACGTCATAGCCAACAGCCGAGGCAAAACTTCGCTGACGATACTCGGTAGTAGCACTCGAAAGCATGAATGGTATTAATGAAGCTTCAAGAACAGTATCCTGTACATAATAATCGTCCTCTACTCCACCATTTTCCTGATTTCTAATGTAAGTATATCCAAAAGTTGCTTGAGCCGAAATTCTCTTTTTGTAATAACTAGCAAATGCTGTAAAAATATTATCACGAGTTAGTTGGCGTTCATAAATCCCCTTGGCATTATAGTAATCATACTTCACACCAAAATTCAAGTATCTATTGACATTTTGGGTATGAAACACCTTCAATACCTGCTCGGCCTCCTTGCGCTTACCACCGCTAGAGTATTCGAGCAACGTATGAGGTGTCTTAACATTAAACTGTTTTCCACCAATTATATTATGCTTATAATCATCATAAGCCCTCGAAAACAAAAAAGGAGAATTATTATTCCTTTGGAAAAAATCATCAGATTGAATTGGGGCACCTAAATTTCCAAGAAGTGTTTGGGTTACTAATCTATCTTGATTAGGATATATCAAGTGAGGTAAAAAAAGATTCGTATCTATAGCAACAACATCTTCAATTAAATCGAACGTTTTTGAATCCATATGCCAAGCATATGAAAGTCTAGTTCTATCTTCAATATCAAGTATATCTAAAATATTCGATTCAATCTTAACCGAATCCTTATCTTGTTTTCCAGATCCCTTATCAAAATCGAATTTAGAAAAATCACCAGGCTTACCACGTTTGGTAGAGTCTGGTAATGTTTTTGCTAGGATATTATTCTCCTGACCTAATAAACTAGTATTGTTCAGAGTAACTAACCCAATTAATAATGCAAATACCTTAAAATATTTAGTTTCCAAGTATTTCATATTTAGGGTGCAAATATAGTAATTTGATTTGAAATAATTGCTTGCGCAGTATTACACCCAAGAGTATAAGAGTTAATATTTACAAAAAACTACATTGACGGGCAAAAAAAAGCCCCGAGGGGTAAGCCTCGGGGCGAAGGTGGGGCGGCGACCTACTCTCCCGCTGTGACGCAGTACCATCGGCGCTGGCGGGCTTAACTGCCCTGTTCGGAATGGGAAGGGGTGTCCC
>JBFXDX010000005.1:0-235875 GCA_050180705.1 Bacteroidales bacterium
CAGCAAGAATAAGGCTACCCCAATTACAGCTAATTGTCTGATTCTGGGGGGGGGTAAGTTTAAAGATCATGTTTTATTAAATTTTTTTAAGTTAATTACGCTAAGATAATGCTTTTTACTTATGTAGTTGTAGGAAGGTGATTCTGTTTTATTAAACAATATTTAATAGGTGTACTTCAAATTGTATTATTTTTTCAATTTGATAGTTTTCATATTTTTGCACCTAAATATTTTGAACATATCTATTGTGGGAAAGAATAAACTAAGACGATTCGCTGAGAACGAAACCTTCGGGAATCTTTTTCAGCCAACCATGGACGATGTATTGAACAACGACTTTCATATGAAAGGCAATTGGAATAGTACGTATTTTAAGAATAGCCATCCAATTGTACTGGAGCTAGGGTGTGGAAGAGGTGAGTACACTGTTGGCTTGGCGCAGCAATTTCCCGAGAAAAATTTTATTGGTGCCGATATTAAGGGTGCACGCTTGTGGCGTGGTGCTAAAACTGCCGTTGAAAGTAATATGGAGAATGTTGCTTTTATTCGTACCAGAATAGAGCATATTGCATCGTTCTTTGCACCCAATGAGGTTGACGAAATCTGGATTACTTTTCCCGATCCACAACCCCGCGAAAAGAAATCGAAGAAACGATTATCGTCGAGTCGCTTTCTTAACCATTACGCAAAATTCCTTAAACCAAATGGAATTGTGCATCTTAAGACCGATAGTCAAAATCTACATAAGTATACCAAGGCATTGCTTGAGCAGAATAACCTTAAGTTTGATATCTGTACAAACGATCTTTACTTCACCGTTAAGGATGATCCTATCTTGGGTATTAGAACACACTACGAGGAGATATTTCTTGAGCAGGGCATGCCTATTACCTATATCAAATTTAAACTGAGCCATACAGGGCCATTCAATGAGCCAGAGTTTAACGACGAACAATGATAACTTTTTCCAGAAAGTTTACGAGGTAACGCTGTTAATTCCGGTTGGTAGAGTTACTTCCTACGGAGCAATTGCACGTTACTTAGGCTCGGCACAATCGGCCCGAATGGTTGGATGGGCTCTGAATGTTTGCCATACCTATCACGAGTGGGTACCTGCGCATAGGGTTGTAAATAAAGCAGGACTATTAACGGGTAAAATACACTTTCCTGGTGGCAATACGATGCAACAATTGTTGGAGTCGGAGGGGATTCGGGTAGCGGGCAACGCAATTGTCGATTTCGAAAAAATTTTCTGGGATCCGAACATTGAGCTGGAATAGCTGTTTATTTAGTTGATTGTTGAATGTTGTTCGTTGATGGTGAAATCATTTAACGTTTAACCTTTAACGTTTCACTAATTAATCTATCTTTGCATCTTTAATTTAAACTAAATCAAAACAATGAATTTGAATGTTGATGGGGTGATGCAAACCTTACGCAAGGTAGTTCATCCCGAAACAGGCAAGGATATTGTAACCATGGAAATGGTTCAGGGGTTGAGTATCGACAATGAGAATGTATCATTTACGTTAAAGCTCACCAAAAAGAACGATCCATTTGCCTCGTCTATTAAGAAAACTGCCACAAAGGCTCTAACCGAGGAGTTTGGTACAAACCTTAATGTTGAAATTGCTATAATGGCCGATGTTACACCTAAAGTTTCGCCACTAAAGGAGAAGGCATCGGTGAGTAAGGTTAAGAATATCATTGCTGTGGCCTCGGGCAAGGGAGGCGTTGGTAAATCAACCGTTGCAGTAAACCTAGCCGTAGCTGTTGCTAAAACAGGAGCAAAAGTTGGATTAATTGATGCCGATATTTATGGGCCTTCAATTCCCAAGATGTTCAACATGGAGCATGCACAACCGGAGGTTCTTAAGGAGGACGGAATGGACTTAATTGTTCCTGTTGAGAATTACGGTGTGAAGCTACTTTCGATAGGTTTTTTTGTTGATCCTAACAATGCGCTTATTTGGCGTGGACCAATGGCAACAAGTGCCTTAAAGCAGCTAATACATCAGGGAGCGTGGGGAGAGCTGGATTACCTATTCATCGATATGCCTCCCGGAACAAGCGATATTCACCTTACCTTGGTGCAGGAGGTGGCAATAACCGGAGCGGTTATTGTTAGCACACCTCAGGATGTCGCCTTGGCCGATGCTGTTAAGGGTATAAGCATGTTTACAAGCGAAAACATAAAAGTTCCCGTACTGGGATTGGTCGAAAATATGGCATGGTTTACTCCCGAGGAGCTGCCAAACAATAAGTACTACATTTTTGGCAAGGACGGCTGTAAAAAGTTAGCCGAAAGAATGAGGTTACCATTGCTGGGCCAAATTCCAATTGTACAGAGTATTCGCGAAGGAGGCGATTTTGGAGAACCTGCAGCAATACACACATCGATAACTGCAGAGGCTTTCGATAAGTTGGCCAGCAGTATGATGGAGCAAGTTGCTGTCCGAAATAAAAACCTTCCGCCAACTAGTATCGTAGATATTCAACATAAATAGTTTAACCGATAATAATTTACATGTATGTCGACAAAAGAAGAAATGTTTAAGAGAGTGAGTGATTCAATAGAGGTAATCCGTCCGTTTTTGCAGAACGATGGTGGCGATATCTCTTTGGTTGAGGTTACCGATGATAATATTGTTAAAGTGAAGCTACATGGAGCGTGCGGAAGCTGCCCGTATAGCATTATGACGCTTAAGAATGGCGTTGAACAGGCAATTAAACGTGATGTTCCGGAAATTAAAGAGGTAGTTGCTGTTAATTTGAACTTTTAGTAATAGTTAGGCCATAACTTATTAGCCCCTAGTTGTCTAGGGGCTTTTTTATTTCTGTCAATCTATCAAAACATTGTATTTATCTATTGCATTGCATTGCTAGTACTAATTTGGAATGATATTGTCAAAAATCATCTAGAAACGCTTGATTTGTATCTGATTCACAGTAAATTTATACGACTACATAAAACCCTTTTCCATGAAAAAGATATTGTTATTTGGCCTACTGCTGACCTTTTTCAGCGCAGGTGCACAGGAAACAGTTACACTTAAGATTATTCGTCCATCTAAATTTCAGGGATCTGCTGCTAAAATTAAAGTCTTAATTCAAGGAAATGAGTACGTCCTTAAAAATGGAGGTACAATATCCGTGAATGTTCCGTTGGAGTACAATAAACCAACGCGCATTGATTGCAAATCGGGATTAAATAAGCCCGCGTCAATATACATACACCCTAAGTCGGGTCAGGTGTATGAGTTTGAGGTTGGATTTTCGTTTAAGGGATTATACATTAACCTAGTTAGCGGCGAGGAGGCCAAACTTGGAGAGATGGTTGGGGAGACGGATAGTGTTTTGGTTGATGGAAAATGGGAAAAACGGATTAACATCGACAGGGGCACTCTTGGGATAGGATTCCAGGCCGAGAAGATTGATAAATCGGAAGCTATTCGGCAGGAATGGTTGGCTCGCGGAGGAAAGATAATGTACACCTCCATTATGTTTACGGGAACATACTTTAAGCTAGATATGGATACCTTAGGCGTTATGGATGGCTATGGTGCTGGTGTATCGGCCAACATGAACTGGATCAAGCTGAAGATTCCCAAGTTCAAGTCGGGGCTGTCTACATGGAACTCGTCGAACATAGGTTGGGGCTACGATCTTTTAATTTATTCCTTTAAGTACGGTTCCGATATGGATATTGTATCGTACGATATGACTACCACCACTATGACTATCCTGTTGAACCTAAATCTTGGTTGGACATTTGGATTTGGACATTTCGTGGACGAAGGAAACTGGAAAGGGGTTGCGTTTACCTTTAAGTATAAACCATCGTTAAACCTGAACTACTCATCAATAATTACAGAAATAAAATCAACGAGTTCATACATTCCAAATTCGACTACAACGGATAGCGATGGAAATGTTCAGTTTAACGCGGGCGGTTTTGGTTTCGATATGGATTTTGCGGGCTATAGTGCTACCATGAACAAACTGGTGCCAAAACCAAAGACTAAACTTTCGTTCTTCTTCTTACCCCCTGTTGGCGATGCTCCGTTGTTTATCTCTGTAAGTCTTGGTATGTCATTCTACTCTCGGTAACTAAAGGATCATTCTATAATTTATAGGGTAAACAGTTTCCCTGGAGTCTGCGCTCCGGGGATTTTTTTGAATGCAGCGCTTCGGGAGGGTATTGTAACCGCACGAATTTACCCCGTAGAGCTACGAGAACCAATTGTAATCGCACGAACATGTCCCGTAGAGCTACCGCATTAAATTGTACACGAACGAATATATGCCGCAGCACTGCGGCATCAAATTGTATACGAACGAAAGTTTGTCGTAGCTCTACGGGGTAAATTCGTGCAGCTACAACGTATCGCCGTAGCGATTCAACAAGTTTTTTAATACTAAATTCTGCGCAATATGGCTTTGCAACAATAAATTGGTTTAATTTTGAGTGAAATAAATGCTGCAATGTCCGAAGATATAGAAAAACCGTATAGTTCGTGGATAAAACCCAAGGTTCTAAGTGGGTTTACCATAATTCTGATTTTTTCTGTGGTATCCATAGTAATTACCTATAAGGGATTTTGGGATCTAAGTATTACTAGGCAGGGGCTAAGTGAGCCTGGACAAAAACTGGCACTCATCAATGCTATTATAACCGATATATATGGCGAGGAGGCCGACATTAGAACCTATGTACTCACAAGCGACACCTCTTACCTGGAACGGTACTCGGTTAAGCAAAAACGTATTGGAAAGGCCCTTAAATCACTCGAACGCTATACCTCGAACGAGGACGATCAGTCCGAAAAAGTTAAGCAAATATCCACATTGCTTAAGAGTAAGCGTGATATTGTTAATGAGCTGGTGGCATTAAGGCAAGGGGAAAATTCGGAGAAGTTCTACGAGGAAGCCCTTAGGCAGATTTCTGATGCTGGAAATTCAGTCCAAAAATCAACAGCAATAGCTAAAACTACAACGGTAACCACTTCGCAACACGATACGCTTGTGGCCAAAAAATCCGACAAGGGAATTTTTGGTAAAATTAAAAGTTTCTTTGTGGGCTCCGAGGGGGTTGATTCGCTGGCAACTAACGTGAAGGTTGAGACTCGGCACGATACCATCCCGTACGGAAGCTATGTGCCCGATTCTGTTATTAATGGGTTGGTCGATATTCTTAACAGAATAAGGGTAGAGCAACGAAAGTATAGGGTCAATCTCAGCGAAATGGAGCTACTGCTGCTCGATAGGGATCGGGACATTATGGAGCGAATTCGTTCCGTGATAGGTGCGCTTGAGAAGCAGGAGCTAACCTCTTCGTTGCGCCAATCATTGGAGGTGCAGAACTTAGTGGGAAAATCAATAATTAAGGTTTTGGCATTGGGGGCAATTGCCTTTGTACTGTTAATCCTTCTTTTGGCCATAATATTCCGAGATATATCCCAGAGCAACCAATACAGAATTCAACTTTTCGAGGCAAAACAGTATGCCGAGCGCTTGCTTAAGGTAAAGGAGCAGTTCTTGGCTAACATGAGCCACGAAATTCGAACTCCGCTGAGTGCAATCATTGGGCTTACCCGTCAATTGCAGAAAACAGAGTTAGCCGAGAAACAGCAGAACTATGTATCTACGCTTTCATCTTCGGCCGATCATCTTTTATCGGTAATAAATGATATTTTGGATTACTCCAAGTTGGAGTCGGGTCAATTAAAATTGGAGAACATTCGCTTTGAACCGCAGCGTGTAATAAGCGATGTGGTCACCTTTTTTACTCCACGGGCAAGCGAAAAGAGTTTGAACTTACTGGTCAATATCGACAGCTCTGTGCCCCTTGAACTTTGGGGCGATACGTTTAGGCTGCGGCAAATTCTTATGAATTTGCTTAGCAATGCCCTTAAGTTTACCGAGAGTGGAAGTATCATTGTTAGCGGTGCAATTATTAGGCAAACCGATGAATTTGCCAAGCTACAGATAACTGTTGCCGATTCGGGCGTAGGAATTCCAGAGGAGCAGCAGGCTCAAATCTTTGAGGAATTTACGCAGGCCGATGGTGGAGTTGCTCGTAAGTATGGAGGAACAGGATTAGGGCTGACCATTGTCAAGAAGTTAACCGAGTTGCAGGGTGGCGAGGTTACTTTGGTTAGCACACCACAGGAGGGAACAACTGTTAAAATAGTAATTCCTTACAGGTTACAGGGAAATCCCGAGGAAATAAAACCATCATTGGTCGATTACAGCATTCCGGCCAATACTCGTATTTTGGTAATCGACGATGACGAGGTTAACCGGTTGATAGTGGTTGAAATGGCTAAGAGTATCGGGTTGATAGTTGATTCGATTGCTAATGCCGAAAAAATAGAGGAATTAATAGATCAGAATGATTATAAGGCAATACTTACCGATATTCAGATGCCGGGAATAAGCGGGTACGATGTGGTTAAGATTGTTGAGAAGTTCGATAGCAAGGTGCCAGTTATTGCCATTACTGCCAATAGCATGATCGATAATTTGGAGCATTACTCATCGATGGGTTTTTCGGGGTATCTTATTAAGCCATTTATCGAGGATGATTTATTTAATGCGCTGGCTCCTTTGGTTGGAGCCGATAAGAGGACAAAAACCGACGTTCCAAAGGTTAAGAAATCGAAACGACCAATCGAGCAGATCGATTTATCGGATATTTACAGATTTGCAGGCGGCGACAATAACTCTGTAAGGTTAATTCTTTCATCGTTTCTGGATAATACCTACAGGAATGTTGACGATCTAAATAAATACGTTAAGGCAAAGGACTTGGTTAAAGCATCGGCTGTTGCGCATAAAATGAAGTCGGCATTTAACCAGTTTAAGATATACCACATTGCCGGATTACTTCAGAAAATAGAGCTGCTGGACCCCAGCAAACAGAGAGCAGCGTCGGTTTACACCGAAGAGTTGAATCGGCAAATTAAGCCGATAATAAAGGACATTACTAGCAGAATAGAGTCATTATAAAAAAAGGCATCCATTTGGATGCCTTTCTGCATTAACAATACGACTAGCTATATTCTAACACCCATAACCACAACATCGTCGATGCGGGGAGTATCTCCATGCCAGTTAAGTAGTGTGCTATTTAGAATCTCGCGTTGTTCATCCATTGGCTTTTGGTGAATTTCTAGCAATAGTTCCTTCAGGTTCTTAATCATAAACTTTCGGGCATCGCCTCCACCAAATTGGTCGGCATATCCATCGGAGAAGGTGTAAAGCACATCCCCCTTCTTTACATCCACCTCAATGTTTGTGAACGAAGTATCACTACGAAGATGAATACCTATAGGCATTTTATCGCCCTTAATATGGTTAAGCTCTCCGTTGCTAATATGGATAAGAGGATTGTTTGCACCAGCAAACTCAACCTTCATGGTACTTTCGTCGAATATGTATAGCGCTAAGTCCATTCCATCCTTACTGCCTCCAATTTCGCCAGTTTGATGTAAAGCAGTAATAACCTGATGCCTAAGTTTGTTGAGTATTGTTGCTGCATGCAGATCCTCTGTTTGTGAGATAATTTGGGTTAGGAATGAAACCCCAAGCATACTCATAAACCCACCCGGAACACCATGTCCTGTACAATCGGCCACAATACTAATTCTTTTACTACCAACCTGTGTTATGTAAAAGAAATCGCCACTTACAATGTCTCTTGGTAGATAAAGGATAAAACTATTTGGGAAGATGCGGTTAACCTGATCGGGCGGAGTTAAAATTGCATTTTGTATACGGCTCGCATAATGAATGCTACTTTTGATCTCCTCGTTCTGGGCGGCAATCTTTTCTTTTTGAACCTCAATTTCCTCCTTCTGCGCAACAACCTCTGCGGTACGTTCTTTTACAAGTTGCTCGAGATGTTCTTTCTCTGCAATTAGTCGTCGAGTATTCCATTTAACAACGCTCCAAATTATAAAGACAAAAAGAATAACGTAAAGGATATAGGCAACGATTGTTCGGTACCATGGAGGTGCAATCTCAAAGGAGTATGTAGCCTCAATGCTTTCGTTATCGTAGATATTTTTGGCTTTAACATGAAATGTGTATTTTCCTTCGCGTAGGTTGGTGTAAGTGGTTTCCGTTCGGCTATCCCATTTACCCCAGCTTGTTTCGTCGGAACCTTCGAGGTAATGGCTGTAAACAATATCACTTTCTTTTTCGAAGAACGGTGCCGAATAGTTAATTATAACTCCGTTGTATGTGTAGGATAGTTTGTAGGTTTGATTGGGTAATTGTTCTTCGGATATAGTTCTTTTACCTGAGTCCGATACGGAGTAAAATGTTCCATCGAAAAGAAGTGAATCTTTTGCCATTACTTTTCGAATGAGAGCCCTATAAGGCCTAGTGTAGTCTTGCTGAACTGTTGAATTAAAGTTATATAATTCTTTAGACATGCCGATCCAAATTGTGTTGTCATCATCAACATATATGGCATCGGACCATTTATTGGGTAATCGTTTAAATGGTGTATTAAGAGTGTTCCAATTTCCTCTATTGTCTTTATTTAGAACTTCGGTCCAGTATTTTCCTACTTTTTCATCGTAGCATAAAAGGGCAAAGCCACTTTTAGTTTTTCCAATTCTAAAAACACCTTTGTTATTTTCGTATATATCGGAAATTTTAGCTTTTGTAAAGCTGCTATCGCTATAGTTGTAGTTGAAAATTCCGTTTGGAGTAAGAAATCTCAATGAATCATGTAGATTATAGAAATAAACCTGCTTCGAGTTCTTAAACTCACAGTCTAAATTAGAAAGGCTATGAATTTTTTTATTTGGAGTAATTACCAGTAACCCTTTATAGGAGGTTGATAGCCATAAATTATCCTTATTATCTTCGTCAATGCTGATAATTTCGGTAATTATTTCATCCTTGAATAAATTTTCGGTTTTTACCCATTTTCCGTTCGACCATGTTAGTGTTGAAAGTCCGTGATTTTTCCCGATATAAACTACATCAGGGTTTAATCTTGATTGATATAAACACAGAACATTGTGCTGAACATCGGGGAATTTCTTCTTAAGAGGTTCGCTTATAGAGGTTCCTTTATCGTGCTTAATTTCGTATATTCCTTCGGTATAAGTTCCGGCTAGGAGTACAGGGTTTCCCTTTTTTGGTGTGAATACCAGCAAATCATAAACCTGACTGCTAATATTTTTAACGGGTTTGAAATTTGGTAAACCATTTGAGTCGAAATCGAGATAGAAAACACCATTCATAGTTGCAATGTACAAGGTGCCATTGAACCGGATAATGTCCATTATTATCTCATCGATGCCGCTTTCCTTCCCAAATTTCCGGATGCTTGAATTAATTTCCGCTTTAGCAATCCCCCCATCGTACAAGGTTAACCAAAGAGGACTTGTATTATCTTGATATAAAAATGTAATCTGACCTCCATGCAGTCCCATTTGTTTGTTGAGAATAGTTTGGGGATCACCTTCTTTATTTAACTCCAGAAAGCTAATCCAGTCGGTTTGGACATATCCTACACCAATGTTTTTGTTTAGAAGAATAGAATGATACGGAATAGCAGATTGGTTGGCAAGTTCATTAAGCAACTTCTTTGAATTATCAAATACCGAAGATTCTCCGGATGTTGGATTGTATTTATAAAAACCAGCACTCGTTTCTACTAATAGATGTTTGTTGTCGAATTTTAGAATGCTATAAATATCTTTTTCTTCAAAAACAATTCCACCAGGGGCAACACTTAAAGTATTGTCGTTATTTAAAATCATTAACCCCTTAAGGTAGCTACCTAAGTAGAATGTATTGTTAACAATAAACGATAGAAAAATTCCAGTTTCTTTTCTATCTCCTAATGGAATAACATCTATTTTTTTCCTGTTGTATTTGAAAACATAAACAGGAGTACAGAAATAAATTGAACCTTCATAGAAGTATGTTTTGAAAAAAAATAGGGTAAACTTTTGTTTTATTGAATCAGGAATTTGATCGGCCAGAGAAATATACTCTAATTTTCCCTGAGCGTTAGGTTCTAAATAGCCAATTTCTCCAGAACTTCCAACATAGATAGTTCCATCATCACTTTTGGTCATTGAGTAGATTGGCTTATTGTCGGGGATATTAATTTTCCGCCAGTTAAACCCATCATATTCAATAATTCCATTATCGTGAGTTCCAAAATACATTACACCTCTATTGTCCTGGGCAATACTCCAAGTTTGCTCTGTTCCATTGTAGGTTTCGGGGATGTAGTTTGCAATGAAGGGATGCCCGTATTTGTTGAATTCTTGAGCATTAGATGCTAAGGATAGGGAGAAGATTATTAATAAAGTCAGTTTTAATTGCCTCATAGTCCAATGATTGATTGATAAAAATATAAAAAATAAATCATAGTTATAGTTAAAATATTGAAAAAACAATTAATGATAGATGTCATTGGGTTCTATAGTAAACAAGTAAACTGTTTTATTTTTATTGAATAATTGTAACGTACCAGTTTCTGGATGTCGGGAAAGGAATTGGAGAATTAGTTATATTTCGTAATTTAAATTCCACGGTATCTGTTCCTGAAACTCTTGCATAGCTAATAATCAAACCATCCTCAAGTTCATCTTCGGGTGAAATTATAACATTTGCACCGGGCAATGCACCTCCAATAGAAAAAGTATATTTGTTGGAACTATTAGCTTGCACCAAATCGTTGGGTACGGTAACAAAAACACCTCGTATAATATTGTTTATAACAGTACCATCTGCGCCAAGTTTCATTGTTCCATTTACATTAAGTGCATAGTTGCCTAACAGGTATTTGGTTGCGTTAATTCCAAGTTGGTTGTTTATTAGAACATACTCATTGGAGAAATCACCATAAATTAAATTCTTTGACTCTGAACAGGCAATAACCAGTGTACTGTCAATATTTAGTGAACGTCCTGCTTCGTAACCAATAAAAACGTTACCGCTTCCAGTTGAGTTATTTTCTCCACTTCGGGTTCCTAAAAATGTGTTGTTATTTCCTGTTAGATTATTTGCAGCTGCAGCCCAGCCAATAAAAATATTATTATCGCCTTCGGTATTCTTCCATCCTGAGGCTCGGCCAACAAATACATTCCCATATCCAGTAGAGTTTGTTTGACCCGATTCTGTGCCTAGAAAAATGTTGGAATGTCCATTAGTATTACTGTGCCCTGCTGAATTTCCCAAAAATATATTTTGATGACCATCGATATTACTGTAGCCTGCCTGATTTCCCACAAAAAGATTTCCTATTCCAGTTTGGTTAGAGTAGCCTGCCTCGGTTCCTATAAAGTTATTCAAATGGCCTGTTGTGTTAGAGAATCCAGAAGAATTACCGATAAAAACATTGCTATACCCCGATGAGTTAGTCCAGCCAGTTTTATAACCCATAAACACGTTGGTGGTTCCTGTTGAGTTGCTATAACCGCTTTCGTATCCAAGGAATAGGTTAAAATCAGCAGTGTTTACGTAACCCGTTTTATTTCCAATAAATAGATTGTATGATCCTGTTGTATTGCCCAATCCTGCCTCTGAACCAATAAAAATGTTATGATTTCCGTAGGTGTTTTCATAGCCAGCCTTATAGCCAATGTAATTTGAGTATGAACCATCGGTATTTTTCATACCTGCAGCTTGGCCCATAAATACATTCGAAGTTCCATTGTAATTTTTTAATCCAGTTGAGGCACCAATAAATACGTTGTAGTTTGCATTGTTTGACACACCTGTAGACGATCCAATAAAAACATTTTGATCTCCTGAGAAACTAGCATATCCAGTACTATCACCTATAAAAACATTCTGAGAGAAATTTGTGCTGCTATAACCAGTTTTGTATCCTAGAAAAGTATTTTTATTTCCTATTATGTTTTGCCTACCGCTGTAATTTCCAATAAATACATTGTTTTCTCCGATATTGTTATTGTATCCGCTTTCATTGCCAATGTAGACATTGTTATTTCCAATGGCGTTGTTATAGCCACTATAGTATCCCATAAAAACATTCGAGGATCCGCTTGTATTATATTTCCCGCTCATATATCCCATGAATGTGTTGAAAAAAGCGTCAGAATTACTATAACCTGCCTGATACCCGATAAAGCAGTTGAATTGCCCAGTATAATTTTCGTAGCCCGCTTCGTTTCCAATAAAAACATTCCACGAACCATTATTATGGTATCCTGATAAATAGCCAAGGAATGTATTCATTCCTCCATTGGAGTTATTCAATCCACTATTGTGTCCAATGAAAATATTGTAATTTCCAAGATAGTTGGTAAACCCTGTTTTCGATCCAATAAAAACATTATTGCTTCCCGAATAGTTTGAGAATCCGGTAGAGTCGCCAATAAAAACGTTGCCTATTCCCGTAATGTTTGAAGAACCAGAACTGTAACCGATAAATGTATTACTACTACCACTATCGTTGAGTTTTCCAGTGTAACTACCCAAGAAAGTGTTTGCTTTACCAGTTGTATTTGAAAAACCAGATTGATAGCCCAAAAAGGAGTTATAATTTCCAAACGTATTGCTATAACCGCTTTGATACCCTACAAAAAGATTGTTGGCACCTTCGGTATTGCTATAACCTGCTTGATAGCCCATTAATGAGTTGCTTGATCCAATTGTGTTTGATATTCCAGCTTGAAATCCTAAAAACGAATTATAAAGTCCTGTGGTTATAGATTTACCAGATTCGTGACCAATAAAATAGTTATCGGGAGTGAGGTTAAGAAATTGAGATGTACTTGCTTTTCCCTGTGTGCTGAGCCCTCCAATGGCAAAACCGCCCTTTGCCCCTTTGGCGGGGGTATCATTCACATATATTCTGGTGCTATCCTTTGTTACCCTGAGCAAGTCGTATGTAGTAGATTTACCTTGAGTACTTAAACCGCCAATGGCAAATCCTCCTTTTGCCCCTTTGGCTATTGCATCGGCAACATAGACACGAGTGCTATCTTTTGTAACCCTTAGCAGTTCAAAAGGAGTTCCTTTACCTTGGGTACTTAGACCACCAATTGCAAATCCTCCTTTGGCACCCTTTGCTGAACTTGTATCGATATATATTCTTGCGCTATCTGGAGTTATTCGCAGGTATTCCAAATTGGTTGCCTTTCCTTGTGTACTAAGGCCTCCGATTGCAAAACCGCCTTTTGCTCCCTTAATTGCGCCATCGGCAACATATATTCTAACACCTTCGTTATACACGCCCAATACCACTTTGCCATCTTTATTTTTTACTTCGAAGATTGGATCTTCAGGAAGAGCAGTAACATCGCTTTGTACAACTAATTTTGAGATTGGAGCATGAGTTCCAATTCCAACGGTATCGGCAGAAACTGTAATTTTTCCAGAAGCAGTCCAGTCTGTTCCATTGTGGATGAGAAGTTGTCCCTCAGTACCTTGGATATTCATTCCGTTTGTGCCTGGTTCTCCATCTTTTGCAATTACTTCCCAAGAGTCACCATTCCATACGTATGAGGTTTTATTTGTTGAGTTGTAGTATGCTTGATTAATTGACGGCGAATTCGGTATTGTTGTTGATGTGCCGATCCACTGCAGCGAAATTCCATTTAGTCCTGATGGACCTTGAGGTCCTGCTGGTGCTTCAAATTCTACCCAATGCTCCAAATCATCTTTTGGGTGAACGGTAGTTGAACCTATGTCTAATTGGCAAATCCACATGGAGTTTACATCAACAGCGGATGATGATTCGTCGAAAACGTAATCTCCTTCAACATAAGATTCTGTGGAACTCCAATTTCCTCGTAAAGTAAGTCCAATTCCGGCAGGACCTTGAAGTCCATCCTCAGCAATTATTTCCCAAGAATCGCCATCCCATATGTAGGATTTTTTATCGTTTATGCTGTAATATGCTTGGTTTTTTGTTGGAGATAATGGGGCTGAGGCGAGTTCTCCCAACCAGTCAATGGAAACAGCATCGGCAGAGTATAGGGAGTATGGAACTGCTTGGAGTGGCTGCGATCCATACTCAATGTAATTTGGATTATCTCCTGTTTTAATCTCAATTTTAAGTGAAATCTGTTCATTTTTCCAAGGAATACTGGAGAATGCACCGTATTCAACGGAGCCATTGCCAATCACGATTTTAATAATGCCCAGATTATCTGAATAAATATTGTGCGTTTCGGTGTAGTATGTTGTGGCTCCATCGCTGCTTGTTAAGTTTGCTTTGAGTGAAATGCTTTGGTTTGCGAGAATTTCACCATTGCTATTTCTGAGCACCGCTTGGTAGCTAAATCCCATTGGAGTTTGAGAATACACCGAAAGAATCAGGATTGATCCTAACAGCAAACCTAGTATTTTTTTCATAGGGAATATTTTTGAGATATAATCAACAATAGGTTAACAATTTACTTGAATTTGGTGGCTATAGTCAAGTAATCCTATTTGATTTAAATCAATTACCAATAAAAAAGCGCCGAGAATGGATTCTCGACGCTTTCTAGCTCGGTTGGAAGTTCTTATTTGGCTAACAATTTCTTTATATCATCCAGTTCTTGTTTGATATTTTCGAGTTCTTTTACTTTATTTTCGAGATTATCGATTATTTGTTGTTGTTCTTTTACTGCTTCTATGAGAACCGCTGTCATTTCAGCATAGTTTACGCCTTTGTAACCATCTACTTCATTTGTAAATACAAGTTCTGGAATAATTGGCTCAACTTCTTGTGCAATTAATCCTACTCGAACACCCATTTCGGGTTCCGATTTCCAGGTGAAATTCACTCCACGGAGTTTCATTACTTTACTTAATGAGTTTTGAAGGGTTGATATATTTTCTTTTAGCCTAATGTCTGATATCGCTGTGGTGAGTGTTCCATCGCTGGTTCTGTTAACAACACCGTAATAGGCTCCTGAACTTATTGATCTAAAACGAGCGTTGCCATTCACATCAAGGGTTTGAGTAGGTGCAGTGTTATTAATCGCAAGACGACTTGCCGCAAAGTCTCCATAAATTAATGTTCTTAGAGTTGTGTTGGCAATAACTAATTTATCCGAAGTAGTAATACTTGTCCCTGCAGTTGGACCTATAAAAACGTTGTAGGATCCTGTTGCACTATATCCAGCTCCATCTCCGATATAAACATTTTGTGTACCTGTAGTGTTAGATCTACCAGTATTAGTCCCAATAAAAATATTACTTCCTCCCGTTGTGTTTGAGTAACCCGCATAATAACCCAAAAAAACACCATATCCAGCAGAAGTGTTGTTTCTTCCCGAGTTATAACCAACGAAAAAATTATTAGAAGCAGTATTTGCATATCCGGCATAAGGACCTAAAAAGTTATTATACATTCCAGTACTGTTATAACCAGCATAATATCCAATCATATTGTTATACTGAGCAGCCGTGAGATTATTACCGGCATACGATCCTAGCACTACATTTCTTTGTCCAGTCGATAATTTTTGGCCGCTATGTGATCCTATAACTATATTTTCGGCACCTGTTACAGCAACGCCCGAACTTCCTTCACCAGCATTTGTTCCTATGAAAACATTTGAACTACCAGTAGTTACTTCATATCCAGCCCGATATCCAACAAAAGTGTTATAGCTGGTTGTATTTTTATAGCCACAATAGGCACCCAGGAATGCATTAGAGCCTCCAGATTGATTATAAGATCCTGCATCAATTCCAACAAAAACATTATTAAGACCTGTTAGGTTACTATTACCGCTATAAGTTCCAAGAAATACGTTATCATGTCCATTTGTATTTGCTTTTCCAGCCCAGTAACCTAAAAAGACATTGTTATATCCATTTGTACTTAAGACCCCGCTTTCATATCCAATATATACATTTCGGCTGTTTGTATTGTTTAAACCTGCCTGATAACCTAGAAAAACATTGTAGTAACCCGAAACGCCTGTGTATCCTGCTTTGAAACCTAGATATGTATTATAACCACCCGTTGTATTGGCGTAACCACATTGATACCCAAGAAATACATTATTTGATCCAGAAGTGATTGACCGGCCGGATTCAGTTCCTAGAAATACATTATTTGTGGCGGTTGATGGAGTGCTGTTACCTCCAATTCCAGCAAGGTACCCTATATAAACATTGTTGTACCCTGTTGAGTTGTATGTTCCTGCATCGCTTCCTAGAAATGTATTATAGCTGCCAGCAGGAGTTGTTCCTCCTATAGTGCTATAGCCTGCATGGTATCCTAAAAATACGTTATCTCTGGCGGTTGATGTATTTCTACCTGCTTCGTAGCCAATTAGTACATTTTGATAGCCAGTAGATACGTTTAATCCTGAATTTGTACCAAGCAATACATTGTTTGATCCATTTGTTAGACTGTAGCCGCTTTGATAGCCAATGGTAACATTATTATTCCCTGTTGTATTGGTATAACCACTATTGTTACCAATAAATACATTGTTTGCTCCGGTTGTGTTAGAGCGTCCGGCAAAGTATCCCATGAAAGCATTACTTGCCCCCGATGTATTATAACGTCCAGATTCAGTTCCAAGGAAAACATTATAGTTTGCATTGTTAGAATATCCTGCAAGATAACCTAAGAAAACATTGCTTAAACCCGTGGTATTAGTGCTCCCGCTTTCATTCCCAATAAATACATTGTTACTACCTGATGTATTAGAAAGACCTGCGTTATATCCCATGAATACATTGTATTGTCCGTCGGAATTGGCTAACCCTACTTGGTATCCAACAAATGTATTATAACTAGAATTATTGCTATATCCAGACCTGTAACCTAGAAATGTGTTATAACTTCCCGAGGAAATATTCATTCCCGATTGAAAACCTAGAAATGAGTTATATGCTCCAGTGGTGATGTATCTTCCCGATTCATGACCAATGAGGTAGTTGGCTGGCGTTAAGTTTAGAAATTGAGACGATAGTTCTTTTCCTTGTGTGCTTAATCCTCCAATCGCAAATCCTCCTTTAGCTCCTTTTGTGGCACTAGAATCGATATAAACTCTTGTACTATCTTTGGTTACAAGAAGCAAGTCATATGCAAGTCCTTTTCCTTGGGTACTTAACCCTCCAATGGCAAACCCTCCTTTGGCTCCTTTTGTGATTGGTTCTGACACATAAACTCTAGTACTATCCTTTGTAACTCTAAACATTTCATATGGAAGTGCTTTTCCTTGCGTACTTAGACCTCCAATGGCAAATCCGCCTTTAGCACCCTTTGTGTTGCTACTTGTGTCAATGTAAATTCTAGCGCTATCGGGAGTGATTCTCAGGTATTCTACTTCCCCTTTTCCTTGTGTGCTGAGCCCTCCAATTGCGAATCCTCCTTTGGCTCCTTTGACTCCACTGTCGTCCACGTAAACTCGAACTCCTTCATTGTAGACTCCCAAAACCACTTTTCCATCTTTATTTCTAACTTCAAAAATAGGATCTTCAGGAAGAGCGGTAGATTCTCCCTTAATAACCAGTTTGGAAACAGAGGAGTGGGTTCCAATTCCCACTGTATCCGCATTGATGGTGATTTTGCTAGTTGAAATCCATTCTGTTCCATTATGGGAAATCATTTGTCCTAAAGTGCCAGGTATAATCATTCCACTTGGTCCGATCTCTCCATCTTTGCTAATTGTTTCCCAGGAATCCCCGTCCCATATAAAAGATTTGTTTTCCGATGTGTTATAGTAAGCTTGATTTAGTTCAGGATCAATAGGTGCTGTTGCTAGTTCTCCTAACCAAATCACAGATATTCCGTTTGCCCCGGATTCTCCTGATGGTCCTGCGGGTGCTTCAAATTCTACCCAGTGGTTAATATCATCTTTTGGCTGTATAGCGGTTGGCCCTACGGCGATTTCACATATCCACATGGAGTTCACACCAATGGTTGAAGATGATTCGGAAAAAACGTAATCGCCTTCAGAATAGAGAGAGTCCGTACTCCAAGTTCCTCTTAGTGTTAATCCAACTCCGGCAGGACCTTGTGGACCAATAGGTCCTTCAGGCCCAACAGACCCAGTTATTCCTTGGAGCCCTTGTATGCCTTGTGGTCCAATTTCTCCAGTATCGCCCTTTAATGATAAGAGAAAATCAGATTCTGTTCCAGAGTTTCCTGAGGCAATCCAAATTTCGTAAGCAGAAAGTCCTGTTGAACCGACGGTTCCGTCTTGCGATAATACTTCCCAACTATCTCCATCCCAAATGTATGATTTGCCTTCGGAGGAGTTGTAGTATGCCTGATTTTGTGATGGGTTTATGGGTGCTGCAATTAGTGAGCCTAACCATTCCAACTGAGTAATATTGGCTGCATGCAATGCATAAGGAACTGATTTAAGTTGTTGTATTCCTATTTCTGTATAGTCGGTTGCTCCGCGTTGTTTTATTTCTAGTTTTAAGGCTATTTGTTCTGAGTTCCATGGTACCAAAGTGAATAGACCCGAAACGACATCTCCTTCGCCAATTACAATGTTTATTATCCCTAACGAATTGGTTGTAACGTTGTGTATTTCACTATAGTAATTTGAATTTTCACTTCTATTGATGAGGGTTACCCTTAAAGATATATTTTCATTAGTAATCATTTGCCCCTCAGAACTTCTAAGTACAGCTTGGTAATTAAAACCTTGAGGTGTTTGTGCTAATATGATTAAGCAACCATATAGCCCAAGCGCTAAAAGCATTAACTTTTTCATTATGTATATTTTAGTTGAATGTTTGCAAGAACTTTTGGAAAAGCAAAAAGATCAAGAAAAAAGAGTGACAGCCAAAATGACTAATTATTTGCTTCAAAAAGTATTTATAAAAGCAACGGGAAGCGTCTTTGAGCTATAGTCATCCAAAACAGATATATGTCTTTTAGTTGAATTATAAATTCATTATTTCGATATGAATTTTGAAATGAATTGGGAGTCTGAATGTATAGGGAGCTGTATTTGATTGTTGTTTTTTTTGTATACGTTAATGAGTATATAATCATGATTTCAATTTTTAAGGGTATTTTCTTAAGTTTATTTGGAGCATCATTGAAAATTCCTTTGATATTATTTTTTATTTATAACCTAAAAGAATTAACATTCTGACAAATAAGTTATTTAAATTAATAGTATTTGTCAAGACCTTGTGTTTTATTTTGATAAAAATAAAAGGGAGAATCATTCTCCCTTTTCTAACTAAATTAATTTGAAATGTTATTTGCCTTTTAAATTTTCAACAAGGAGTATCAATTCGTCTACTTTCTTTTGAAGATCATTAAGTTTGGATTCTTGCGTTGAGATTGTATTCTGCTGTTCTTTAATAGCCTCAATGAGAACTGGAACTAATTTGATATAATCCACCGATTTCAATCCATCTTCATCTGTCATTACTAATTCCGGCAGAATATTTTCGACATCTTGGGCTATAACACCAATTTGCTTTCCTTTAGGGAAGTTAAACTTATTTATCTCTCCTTTCTTATCAGAATTAGATTTTGATATTAAATCAGATAACTCTGCTTCTGATTTCCAGTTATATGATACTCCATTCAGTTGTAGTATCTTTTTTAATGATCCGCTTAAGGGTGAAATATTCTTCTTTAAATTTTTATCTGATGGATTCGAGAATGTTCCTGTTACTGTGACATTTCCTGCAAAATATCCAGCGTAGGTCGATCCGTATCCATATATACCATAATTACTTGTACCCCCAGAGGCATACCCATAAACTCCATAACGAGATCCCGTTCCAGATAAAGTAGAGTACCCTTCAACTCCTTTCCATGCCCCAATTCCCTTTACTCCAATTCCGTAGTTGGCAGTTACATTATGTTCACCGAGTACAGCTGGATAGTCTGCAGAGGCTGTAGCATCGTATGAGTACAATTTTGATGAGTTTGGATCAGTGTTTATACCAACATTAGCATTCAATCGTAATTTTTTGTTATCAAATTCGCCGTAAATCAATGGTGTTGAACCGCTCACGTCGGTACCAATAACAAGTGCATTCGAAACTGTTTGGAAGGTTCCATATCCCATTTTGTATCCAATGAAGATATTTTTTGATCCAGTATTACTCCATCCAGCAGAGGTTCCTATGTATACATTTCCCAGACCTGTAGAGTTAACTGCACCAGCATTGTTTCCGATAATAACATTTTCACCACCGGTAGTTAATGAGCCGCCAGCACCGCCACCTATTAATATTTGTTGGGCACCAGTGGTATTGTTTTTACCAGTCCAACGACCAATCATAACATTGAAGTAACCATCTGTATTGTTTTCACCAGCAGATGTGCCAATAAAGATATTTTGACTGGTAATATTTTTATAGCCAGCCTTATCCCCAATTGCAATGGTATTTTGTCCACTGACATTGGAATATCCGGCTTGATTTCCAATAAAGATATTGTTATAGCTTTGATTGTTTTTTCCTGCTGTGTATCCTATAAATATATTTTTGCTGGCGTTAACATTGTTCTGGGCATATCCAGCACTATCACCTATAAAAACATTATATTTTAAACCTGTTCCAGTATATCCTGCGGCCAATCCCATAATTACATTGTTATAGCCTGTTTGGTTACTATACCCCGCTTGATCTCCAATAATAATATTAGAGTTTCCAGAAGTATTACTTCGACCACTTTGGTTCCCAATAAAAACATTACTTGTTCCAGTTGTATTCGCTCTTCCTGCACTATTTCCTAAAAAGGAATTATCTGTTCCTGTTGAGTTATATCGGCCACTTTCGTTTCCTATAAAAATATTGTTACTTGCTGTTGAATTGGTATACCCAGCTAAGTATCCCATAAATATATTGTTAGATCCCGAAGAGTTTGTGTAACCCGATCTATAGCCAAAGAATGTATTATATATACCACTAGAGTTTGATCTTCCAGATTGATACCCTACAAATGAGTTGTAATTAGCGTTGTTTGTATAGCCAGCTTCATACCCAAGAAATGTATTCCAACCTCCAGTTGTATTCGTTAATCCGCTATTAGTACCAAGAAAAACATTATTTGATCCAGATATGTTATTGAATCCGCTACCAATACCCACAAAAACATTGCTTGAACCTGATGTATTTGCTCTGCCTGTTGTTGTTCCTAAAAATACGTTATAGTTTCCACCCGCAGTGCTGTATCCTGCTTCAAAACCGATAATAACATTTTTCAAACCGGTTGTAATGCTATAACCTGCCGATTCTCCTATAAGTACATTGCGTTCCCCGTTTTGTGCATTTCCCCCAGCCTTACTTCCAATGTAAACATTTCCACCTTTACTTTGGTGAACCATTCCTGCTTGATATCCAATAAATGTATTATCGCTACCAGTATTGTTCATACCGGCTTGGTATCCTAAGAATGTGTTCCAACTTCCAGTTGAATTTGTTTTGCCAGCTTGATACCCTAGAAAAGAGTTGAATACTCCTGTTGTTGTATTTAATCCAGACTCAAATCCAATAAAATAGTTTTTGGGTGTTAACTGAATAAAACTGGTTGATCCACCTTTAGATTGAGTAGATAAACCGCCAACTGCGAAACCTCCTTTGGCTCCTTTGGTAACGGTTGCTGTATCTACGTATATTCTGGCACTGTCTGGAGCAATAAATAACAAATCGCGAGAAACAACAGCCTTGGATTGTGTTGATAATCCACCAACAGCAAATCCGCCCTTGGCTCCTTTAGCAGCAGCCACTTCTTTTACATATATTCTAGCACTATCCGGAGTTATTCTAAAATATTCTGCAGGGACTGCTTTGGATTGGGTAGATAGACCACCAACAGCAAAGCCTCCTTTAGCACCTTTACTAATGATGCCGTCTTTTATATTAATTCGGACTCCTTCTTGGTAAACACCAAAGATTACTTCTCCAGCACTATTTTTAACTTCAAAGATAGGATCGTCAGGATCCGATGTTGGATTCCCTTGAACTACAAGGCTATTACTAAATGCAAGGTTTGGCAGGGATGTTAATGTTGACGTTCCATTCCAAAGAGCAACCGTGCCAGACGTTCCACTTCCTGTTAGCCAAGTAGGTGTTTGCCATGTTACTCCCGAGGTACTACGACTTAGATATTGACCTGAAATTCCGGCTGTGTTGTTATAATCGTAAAGATAACTTCTAAGTCTAATACCTCCATTAATATCAAGACTTTGAGTCGGCGCGATGTTGTTTATTCCTATATATGTTCCATTGTTGTATAGTAGACTGTTGGCTATCCATGACGTTCCATCATGTCTTAATGTTTGCCCACTGGTTCCAGATACAACAGGTCCTTCTGGTCCTTGCGCTCCATCTTTTGCAAGAATTTCCCATGAATCACCGTCCCATACATAAGACATCTTTTCTGTAGAGTTATAGTACGCTTGATTTAAGGAAGGAGAACTTGGAGCAGATGGTAGTGTTCCCAACCATATAATTGAAACGCCATTGGTTCCAGAAGGTCCTTGGGGACCAGTTTCCCCTTGAAGTCCCTGTGGACCTTGAGGCCCTTGAGGTCCGGCTGGAGCTTCAAATTCAACCCAGTGATCAGGGTCGTCTTTGGGTTGGGTGGCAATAGGGCCAACAGCTACCTCACAAATCCACATTGAATTAACGAGCGGATCGGAAGAGGAGGTGTCAAATACGTAGTCTCCTGAAGTATATGCAGCAGAAGAACTCCAATCTCCCATCAAGTTTAAACCAACACCAGCAGGGCCTTGAGGACCTTCTGGGCCTTGAATACCTTGCGAACCTTGAATACCTTGAACACCTTGGGGACCAACTTCACCCTGCAGCCCTTGAGGTCCTTGAATTCCATCTTGAGTTATAATTTCCCATGAATCACCATCCCATACATAGGATATTTTATCTATAGAATTATAGTATGCTTGATTTGTTGTGGGAGACGTTGGTACAACGGTTAAAGTTCCTAGCCATTGTAATGAAATTCCGTTTTCTCCAGTAGTCCCTTGTAACCCCTGTTCACCTTGAATCCCCTGAGGCCCCTCGGATCCGTCTATTGAAATGATTTCCCAAGAAACGCCTGTGTAAACATAAGATTTTTTGTCTGTGCTGTTATAGTATGCTTGATTTGTTGAGGGGGAGGCAGGAGCCGCATTTAATGTTCCCAGCCAAATTAAGGAGATTCCGTTTGCGCCAGTAACACCTTGTATTCCTTGAAGCCCTTGATCTCCTTGAATTCCCTGAGGACCTTGATCACCATCTTTTGCAATAATACTCCAAGAGGTACCATTCCATAAGTATGAAATCTTATCTGTTGAGTTGTAATATGCATTATTAACAGCAGGAGAAACTGGTTCGGAATCAAAAGTTCCTAGCCAAATAATCGAAATGCCGTCATTTCCAGGTTCTCCTTGGATGCCTTGTTCTCCTTGAGATCCTGTTTCTCCTTGAATACCTTGAGGTCCTTGCATGCCATCCATTGCTATAACTTCCCAAGAGTTCCCATTCCATAGATATGACATCTTATCAAATGAGTTGTAGTAAGCTTGGTTTTTCACAGGTGTTGAAGGAGGGGCTGGAAGTGTCCCTAACCATTCAAGGGTTAAGCCATCTGCAGCATAAAGGGCATATGGAACCGATTGTAGCATTTGAGTTCCCACTTCAGTATACGATGACGCTCCGTTTAGCATTGCTTCAACTTTTAAATAAATATCTCCATTATTCCAAGGAATGCCACTGAAGTTAGAACTTGCTTCGTCTCCACTACCTATTACAACAGCAAATACTCCAAAAGCATTTGTTGTTATTGTATGCGTTTCGGAATAATAGGTAACAGTACCATCAACATTTGCTAAACTTATTTTAATCGATGCAGTTTGATTGGCATATATCTGGCCTTCGGCATTTCGCAATACGGCCTGATAGTTAATCCCTTGGGGAGTTTGAGCGATAGTGTATCCAAATGAAAGAAACACAATCATTATTAAATAGATCTTTTTCATAACCCATAATTTTCGTTAGCAATAAAAAAACAATACTACTTCCTGCGTAAAATCAAGGAATACAAAAAGGCGTAATAATGAAAGGCGAAAAAACTATTCTTTAATTAATTTAAATACCTTAGATGACTTGGAGTTGTCAAATGTTATTTTAACTAAGTATATGCCAGATTTAAGTGAAGACACTGTTAACTTACAGGGGGTATTATCTTCCAAATTTATAACTTTGGAATCGACCATTCGACCTGTAATATCGAAAAGTTCTGCAGTTGCATTTCCTTTTGCAGTAGACGATGATATTTCAATAAAAACATCAACCGAAGCGGGATTGGGATAAACTTTAATGTCTGATTTTGGTAGATCGGGTTTTTCTACATCCGTAGAGAACAGATCTCCTTGTTGAAACCCTTGAGTAATAATGTATTCTGACGACGACAAGGTGGTATATGCTACCTCTCCGAGAGTCCAACTCATTGAAACTCCAGCTTCAGTACTTTCGAAATATCCTCCAGAAGACGCAACGACCTGCATTGCAATATCTTGAGCCATAGCAGCCGAAAAGGATAACGCAAATATTATGGTTAATAATTTTTTCATAATCTTAATGTATTAGTCGTATTTTTTCTCAAAAATATCTTTGCAAATCTAAAGAAAACTACATTTGCATCAACATTACTTTAAACCAAAGTACAAGTTAACATCTAAATTTACAAAAAGCATACTTTTTTACATAAAAAAAGAAATATTTTGACGAACAATCAACCATGTTATTTAGTTGTACAGTGTAATAAATAATTACTATGAATGAGGAGTTAATTTCAAATTTGACAAATAAAGTTGCAGGTAAATCAACTTTTGATGTTTTAGATTGGTTTTTGGAAGAGTACAAGGGCCGTATCGCCTTGGCTTCAAGTATGGGGTTGGAGGATCAGGTGCTAATCGATATGATTGTTAAAGCAGATCCGTTGGTTAAAATATTTACGTTGGATACAGGTCGTTTATTTTATGAAACGTATGAACTAATTGAAAAGACCAATTTAAGGTATAAGACCAACATTGAGGTTTACTTCCCGGATTCTGCAGATGTGCAGAGTATGGTAAACTCGAAAGGAATTAATCTTTTCTTTCAGAGCATTGAGAATAGAAAGGAATGTTGTAATATCAGGAAGATAGAGCCGCTTCAGCGAGCTTTTCAAGGCTTGGATGTTTGGATTTGTGGATTACGACGCGAGCAGTCTACAACTCGTACCCAAAACCAGCTGGTAGAGTGGGATGGGGCTAATGGTTTAATTAAATTAAACCCTTTGATCGATTGGACTGAACAACAAGTTTGGGATTATATTAAAACCAATGGGGTTCCTTATAATATTTTGCACGACAAAGGATTTCCAAGTATAGGATGCCAGCCTTGTACTCGGGCAATATTTCCTGGAGAGGATGTTCGTGCAGGCCGTTGGTGGTGGGAAAATCCAGAAACAAAGGAGTGTGGATTACACAATAGAAAACCACAATAATAGTTTTATATATTAACTTTAGAAAAATAATAAAGCCCCAAATTGGGGCTTTATTTTGAGGTACCTGGCGGAGTCGAACCGCCGTAGCCGGTTTTGCAGACCGATGCCTAGCCACTCGGCCAAGGTACCGTTATTGTGCCCGCAAAGATACAAAAAAAATCAAATCTCAAAACTTACAAGTCAATCTATGCAAAAAATCTTTCAAGCGTAACGCTAACTCTCTCTATTTTACCACCTAATGGTGGATTCATTTTTGAGACTTTAACTTGAATTCGTGTAATTTCTGGGAAATTGGAGTGAACTGAAATGATTATTCGTTCTGCAACATGCTCTAGCAGTTTCGATTTGACCTTCATTTCCTCCTTAATCAGATTGTAGATTACCTGATAATTTACCGTATCATGGAGTTTGTCACTTTGTTGTGCTTTAGTCGTGTCGGTTTCAACCAAAATATCCACTAGGAACTGGTTTCCAACCACCTGTTCCTCCTGAAAACATCCATGGTATGCGTAGAACTCAATATTTTCGACTTGTATTATGGCCATTTTAAAATAATTTCAGATTTTAGACTCAAAACATTAGGAAAATTTGTTTCTCTGTTTTGTTCCGCAAAAAAACTCAAAAAATTTCAGATAATTTTCCGTCTTTTTCATTTTCTTGTGTCATTATAGTAAAAAGTTTGCATTTAGAATTGATATTATAGAATAACTATTCAGTATCGACTAATGTTCGGTTTCGGATACAAAAATAGCCAAGTTTTTACTTGACTATTTTTGTGTGAAATATAGAATTAATCAAGTCCTTCGTTTGGATCTGAGCCTGTGTATTCTCGAACAATCCCCCTTTTCGAGTTTCTGATAAAATTGATTATAAGATCTCTATCTTCTGATTGAGGAATATTTTCGGAAATATGGGTTAAAGCTTGGCTAACATTCATTCCTTTATTGTAAAGCGTTCTGTATATCTCCTGAATATCGCCAATTTGTTGTGCCGTGTAACCTCTACGTCGTAATCCAATTATATTGATTCCTGCAAATGTGATTGGTTCGCGGGCCGCAATTATGAAAGGAGGAATATCCTTGTTAACCTTCGAGCCACCCTGAATCATTACATGAGCGCCAATTCGCTCGAACTGATGAACCAAGGAGTGGGCACTAACAATTGCCCAATCGTCTACCTCTACTTCTCCAGCAAGCTGAGTTCCATTTCCGAGTATTATGTCGTTACCAAGAATACAGTCGTGTCCAACATGAACGTAGGCCATTAATAGGCAGTTGTTTCCAATTACTGTTTTTCCTTTTGATGCGGTTCCTCTGTTAACGGTTACGCACTCACGCATGGTAGTATTGTCTCCAATTTCTGCGGTTGTTTCTTCACCTTTAAACTTTAAATCTTGGGGAATACCTGAAATAACTGCTCCGGGAAATATCCTGCAGTTTTTGCCGATGCGAGCACCGTCCAATATTGTAGCATTGGGGCCAACCCATGTACCATCCCCAATTACTACATTGCCAGCAATGTATGCAAACGGACTAATTGTAACATCCTTGCCAATTTTGGCATCGGGATGTATGTATGCAAGTTGATGTGACATTATTCTTTCATTTTTGTTATTTGCGCCATAAGAACACCTTCCATTACAAGTTGATCGCCAACGAACGCTTGTCCTGTCATATTAGCAATTCCTCTGCGGATTGGTTCGTTTAGCACGCAGCGGAAAAGTAGAGTGTCACCAGGAACAACTTTCCTTTTAAAGCGTACTTGATCAATTTTTAGGAAGTAGGTTAAGTAATTTTCAGGATCGGGAACTGTGTTTAGTACGAGAATTCCTCCAACCTGAGCCATTGCTTCCACCTGTAAAACACCAGGCATAACAGGTTCATCGGGGAAGTGTCCTACAAAGAAACCTTCATTCATGGTAACGTTTTTCATTCCCACTACCGAAGTTCCATCCATCGACATAATTTTGTCTATCAGTAATAAAGGTGGACGATGAGGAAGAATCTTTTTAATTTGATTAATATCCATCAATGGAACTTGGTTGGGATTATATTCTGGTGCACTAGGTCTTAATTGCTCTTTTTTATACTGTTTGCGTAGCATCTTTGCAAATTCGGTATTTGCCCAATGCCCAGGTCGCATTGCAATAATTTTGCCCTTAATTCTTGGACCAAGTAATGCTAGGTCGCCAATCATATCAAGCAGTTTGTGGCGAGCAGGTTCGTTATCGAAGTATAAATCAAGGTTGTTAAGAATGCCTTCGGGTTTCACCATAACATGAGGTTTGTTGAATAGATCAGCAATTCTATCTAGTTCTTCCTGAGGAACCTCATGTTCCATTATTACAATTGCGTTTTCAAGGTCCCCGCCTTTGATTAGGTTGTTTTTCAGCAATACTTCTAGTTCATGGAAGAAAACGAAGGTGCGGCAAGGCGATATTTCTGTTTGGAAATCTTCTAATTGTTTCAACTTCGCGAACTGATGACCTAGAACCTTAGAGTTATAGTCAATCATAACATCGATACTGAAACCATTGTCGGGATAGGCAACGATTTCAATGTTGTTCTTTTCGTCAAAGAAAACAGTTTTTTCCTTTATAACGAAATAGTTTCGTTCTGCACCTTGCTCAACGGTCCCCACGCTAGCAATTGCATTAACAAAAAGTTTTGAACCTCCATTCATAATGGGCATTTCTGGCCCATTCACTTTTACAAGGGCATTGTCTATACCCATGCCATAAAGGGCTGCCATCATGTGCTCGATGGTGCTAATCTTTATATTTTTTGTAGCAATGGTGGTTCCTCTCGATGTGTCCACAACATTATCGGCAACAGCTTCAATCTTGGGTTGTCCATCAAGATCGGTTCGTTGAAATGTAATGCCTGTATTTACCTCTGCAGGATGGATTGAAACTTCTACGTTTGCTCCGGTATGTAAACCTTTTCCTGTAAGGGTAACAGGTTGACTTATTGTTCTTTGTTTGTCAGCCATGACAGATATTTGTGTTTAAAAATTTCAATTTATAGTAATGTAAAAAACGCCCGAAATTTACTAAAATAAATTAAACGGGCGTTGTGTTACTTTTTATTAGTTCTAACTATTTGACAATTTTGACTTTAATTCTTCAATGGCTTTCTCAAGTTCGCTAATTTTGGTAACAATATCGGGTAATTTTTTATAAACGGCCATCGATCTGCGTTGTTTTCCAATTTCGTTTGCAGGACTTCCTAGAAGAATTATGCCTTCCTTCTTAATATCACCCGAGATTCCAGCTTGTGCTCCAACTTTAACACCATCGGCAATTTTTGAGTGGGGACTAATGCCAACTTGACCGCCAAACATACAGTTTTTCCCAATTTTTGTTGATCCAGCAACTCCACCCTGAGCAGCCATAACTGTATTTTCTCCTATTTCAACATTATGTGCAATATGAACATGATCATCGATTTTTACACCTTTATGAAGAATGGTTGATCCCATTGTTGCTCTATCAACGGTTGCATTGGCACCTATTTCAACATAATCTTCGATGATAACGTTCCCAATCTGTGGTATTTTCTTGTAGTTGGTATCTTCCTGCGATGCGAAACCAAAACCATCGGCACCGATAATTGCTCCAGCATGAACAATGCAATTGCTTCCAAGCACGCACTCCTCATATACTTTAACACCTGGATATAATATGGCGTTATCGCCAACCTTGGCATTGTTTCCAACGTAAACCTGTGGATATATCTTTACGTTGTTTCCAATAGTTGCATTTTCGGCAATATAGCTGAAAGCACCAATGTAAACCTCAGTTCCTACTTTTGCAGAGGAATGTATGAACGAGGGTTCTTCAATTCCGCTTTTGGGTTGTTTCGATTGAGAGTATAAGTCGAGCAACGAAGCGAATGCTTCGTAAGCACTGTTTACTCGTACAAGTGTTGCTTTTACTGGGTGCTCAGCAACAAAATCCTTATTTACTAAAACAATTGATGAATCAGTTGTATATATATAAGGTGTATATTTGGGATTTGCCAAAAACGATAATGATCCTGCGAAACCTTCTTCTATTTTTGATACTGTATGTACTTTTATGTTTGGATCTCCCTCTACTGTTCCACCTAAAAAACCTGCAATAATTTGTGCTGTAAATTCCATGTTGTGTAAATGTTAATTTAATGCAAAACTATAATATTAAATCAAAAATTAGCGTAATTCCTTAGGATAACAGGCGAAATATTTTTTCACTTCATTGGATAAGGCTCTGGCGTTGAGCATATCCGAAGCGTCTGCAATATCAACAAGTTGCCCATTGTTGTAAAGGATATTAATGGATTCGTTGCCGGGTTGATATGCCTTGATACTTACAGAGTTGGAAAAAACAAAATAATCGGCATGATCTGATAAATTCGGCATTACAGCTTTTAATTTGCTTGTTAGTTCCTTTATTTCGATTGGATCGAAGGGACTGTTTTTTAACGATACGCTAAGTAGTTTCCTATTGGTAATCATTTGGGCTAGTTTTGATAAAACTGCGTCGGGATGATCCATCCATATCTTTGCTGCCATCATAATGTCAGAATCATCGAGCCTTGAGAAATTGGAAAGAGCATCGTTATTGACAGTTGAAGCAATAAATTTGTCATTTGTAACATCATTTTTCAGAAAGTACTGTAACGCAGGCGATGCATATATTTCTGCATTATCCTTAGCCAGTTCCTTTGCTCGCTTCAGCATCTTTATAAGTGTTTGTTCTGCGGCAACTACTGTTTTGTGAAGGTAAACTTGCCAGTACATTAACCTTCGGGCAATTAAAAATTTTTCAATGGAGTAGATTCCTTTGGCTTCGACAACTAAATCATCATTTACGACATTAAGCATCTTGATTATTCTATCGGAACCAATAGCACCTTCGGTTACTCCAGAAAAAAAACTGTCGCGTTTGATGTAATCCATGCGATCCATATCTAGTTGTCCCGAAATTAGTTGATGGAGAAAGCGTTTTGGATATTTATCGTCGAATATTTCGATGGCTAAATTAAGTCTACCAGATAACTCATTGTTGATCTGCTCCATGAAGCATCGGCTAATTGTTTCGTGACTTACTCCATTTGCAATGCTATACTCAAGCGCATGCGAAAATGGTCCGTGCCCAATATCGTGCAAAAGAATTGCAGCGCAGGCCGCTTCAGCCTCTTCTGTGGTTATATGTAATCCTTTCGATTTTAACGTGTCAATGGCCATATCAAGTAGGTACATAGCACCCAATGCATGCTGCAATCGGCTATGGGTTGCACCTGGATAGACTAAGTAGGATAGTCCCAACTGCTTAATGTTTCTTAATCTCTGAAAAAGAGGATGCTCTATTAAATCAAAAATTAAAGGATAGTTTATATTGATGAATCCATGAACAGGGTCGTTTACAATTTTTTTCTTATTTGTAGTAGCCATTCGCTAAAGTATTATAACGTTGAAAAGTTTTGCAAGTTATTAGAAAAATTTGACTCGATAAATTAATGGAAGATATAGTTTTAATTGGGGAAAATAGAGTTATGGAGTCATATTGAAAATGGATGTTTTTCAGTTAATGTTAAAAAAAGTTGCGTAATTGTGTGCCAAGCAATAAATTTGAGGTCTAATTGAGCATTATGGTAATACTCTATAACCTGGGCATCCGCATATATGTTTTACTTATACATATAGTAGCACCGTTTAATAATAAAGCCCGACTTTGGCTCGATGGTCGTAAAGACTGGCAGAATAAGGTTAAAAGCGCTATCGATCCTAAATATCAAACTATTTGGGTGCATTGTTCATCGCTTGGTGAATTTGAGCAGGGACGCCCGATAATTGAAGCCTTGAAGGCGAAATATCCAGATTTAAAGATAGCTCTTACATTTTTTTCTCCATCGGGGTATGAAGTACGAAAAAATTACAAAGGAGCCGATTATATATTTTATCTACCTATTGATACGAAGAGGAATGCTAAGAAATTGGTCGATCTGCTCAATCCCAAACTTGTCATTTTCGTTAAGTACGAATTTTGGTACTACTATTTGCGATATTTAAGGAAGAAACAAGTTCCTACTTATATTGTTTCGGCTATTTTTCGTGACGATCAAGTGTTTTTTAAATCTTACGGTAAATGGTATAGGCATTTTCTCGAAAATTTCAACCACTTGTTTGTTCAGAATCAACATTCTCTCGACTTGTTGAAATCGATTGGTGTCGAAAATGTCACTGTAACTGGCGATACTCGATTCGATCGTGTAGCAAAAGTTGCATCCGAGGCAAAGGCAATTCCTTTCATTGAGCAATTTTGCGCTGGTGAAAAAATTCTTGTTGCTGGTAGTACTTGGCCTAAGGATGAAGAGTTGTTGATTGAATACTTTCGTCAAAATTCCGATAAGTTTAAAATTATTATTGCTCCGCACGAGATTGATCCTGCACACATTCAAAACATTCAGCAAAGCCTTCCATGTCAATCCATATTGTACACCAATCATCAGAACGAAGAGCCTAATAGTGCCAGAGTGCTTATTGTTGATACGATAGGATTATTAGCATCGGTTTATAGGTACGGACACATTGCTTACATTGGAGGTGGCTTTGGTGTTGGAATACATAATACTCTAGAGGCTGCCACTTTTGGCATTCCTGTTATTTTTGGTCCAAATTATCATAAATTCCAAGAAGCCAGAGATTTAATAAATAATAAAGGTGGATTTTCTATTAACACACCCGAAGAGTTGGCGAATTTTCTAAATTTACTGTTAACTGACGAACAATTAAGGCTAAGTGCTGGTGATAATTCGAAAAAGTTAGTACTTTCGGGAGTGGGTGCTACAGATCGTATTTTATCTGAAATCACCACTATTATTGGACTTTAGCATATTTCAAACGATTGCGCTTGTTTAACTTAAGGTTAACATTGTGCTTACGTTTAAAGTTAAAATATGTTATACTTTTGGAGCGATATAAATTGTAATACAAGTCAATATTTTCAACAACTAACTTAACCTAATGTAAACTATGATTAAATCTTTTAACAAATTTTTATTGACCATGATGCTGGTTGCATTGACTAGCATGGCCTTTTCGCAGGGGACTGTGAAGGGTGTTGTGGTTGATGCGAATAGTGGCGAAAAACTGATAGGCGCCACAGTTGTGGTAGAGGGAACCACAACTGGTATTTCGACCGCTTTTGATGGGTCGTTTTCTTTAAAGGTTCCTGCTGGAAATATCAAATTGATGTTTTCTTTTATTGGTTATATAGATCAATCAATTGATATTTCAGTTTCTCAAGATGCCGAAAAAGATCTTGGCAATATTTCTTTGCAACCCAGTACTATTGGTTTAGAGGAAGTGTATGTAACAACCTCATTTGTAAGAGATAGAACAACTCCGGTTGCAGTATCAACAATTACTCCTCAGTTAATTATTGAGAAATTGGGTAATCAAGAATTTCCTGAAATATTAAAATCAACCCCATCTATTTATGCTACAAAGACAGGGGGTGGTTTTGGAGATGCCCGCGTTTATGTGCGTGGTTTTGATTCTAATAATGTTGGAGTTCTTATAAATGGAATACCTGTTAATGGAATGGAAGATGGTAAAGTTTACTGGAGTAACTGGGCTGGACTATCTGATGTGACAGAGAGTCAACAAATACAGCGTGGGCTTGGTGCGTCAAAACTTGCATTGTCTTCAGTTGGTGGGACTATCAATGTGATAACAAAATCTACAGAAGCGGAGAAAGGTGGATCTGTTTATACTGGAATTGGAAATGATGGATATAAAAAGCAGACTTTCACCGTATCAACAGGAATGTTGAAAAATGGATGGGCTGTAACTATTTCTGGAGGACACACATATGGAGATGGATATATTCAAGCGACAAACTATGATGGATATTCCTACTTTGTAAATGTATCTAAAAGAATTAATGATAAGCACCGTATTGTATTTAATGCTTTTGGAGCTCCTCAATGGCACAACCAGAGAAGTAACAAGCATACAATTCAAGAATTTCGAGATAGTAGATTTGGTACACGTTGGAACTCTGATTTTGGGTATCGCAATGGTAAAATATATAATATAGGTTATGCTTATAACTATTATCATAAACCCCAAGTATCATTGAATCATTATTGGAAAATTAATGATGTTTCGATGTTGGCTACTCAGGTATATGCTTCAATTGCAACTGGTGGTGGACGTAGAATTTATGGAGCAAATTCTAGTTGGTTAAGTTTACAATATCCGAGTGGTCAGCCTTATGATAATTCGGCTTTAACGCCTGACGGTTATTTTGATTTTGATTATGTTATGGCGCAAAATAAGGCATCCTTATCAGGATCAACATGTATTGTTGCAAACGCAATAAATGACCATCAGTGGTATGGAGCACTTTCAACTTACACAACTGAAATCTCTGGTATAAAAATTACAGCAGGTTTCGATGGCCGTTACTATAGTGGTGTACATGCTTATAAAATCGATGACTTGTTAGGTGGAAGTTACTTTACTGAATCAAAAAACATTAATAATCCAGAAGGACGACCTCTTAAAGAGGGAGATTATGTTAATTATAATTACTTAGGACAGGTACTTTGGCTGGGATTATATGGGCAAGCAGAGTATGTTAAGGATCAATATTCTGGATTCTTGTCATTGTCAGCCGCGAGTAGCAGTTATCGTAGGGTTGATTATTTCACTTATACCCCCGGTCATCAGAAATCTTCTTGGCATAATTTCTTGCCTTGGAATATTAAAGGCGGTTTTAACTATAAAATTAATGATAACCACAATGTTTTTGTTAACGGAGGTTATATAACGAAAGCACCAATTTTTGCAAATGCATTTCTCAATTATACAAATACTTACAACAAGGGTGTTAAAGATGAGAAGATTATTACTGCTGAGGTTGGATATGGATATGAATCAAAGTATGTTAATGTTAAATTAAATTATTTCCGTACCTACTGGAAAGATAAAGGTCTTGTAAAGACTCTTAACGGGCAGACTGCAAATATTCTTGGTATCAATGCATTACACCAGGGTGTTGAGTTTGAGGGAGCCTATAAGCCAACTTCGAGGTTAACTATTAAAGCAATGGCATCATATGGTGATTATGTTTGGACTGATGATGTTAATTTTACACTATATGATCAGAGTCAGAACATTGTTGGTACATATAATGCATATGTAGCCGATGTACACGTAGGAAACTCAGCTCAGATTACAGCTTCTTTAAACTGTGATTATGAGGTTTTACCAAAGTTGAAACTCGGTGCTGATTTATTCTGGTTTTCCAAGAATTATGCGGAATTTGATCCTACTGCACGAACAACAATCGCTAACAAGGTGGACTCTTGGGAGATGCCTAATTACTACTTGTTGAATGTTAATGCAAATTACAAGTTTAAATTAGGTAATTTGAATGCAACTATATATGGTAATGTTGCAAATCTTTTAGATACAGAATATATTGCTGATGCAACTGATGGATCTGACCATGATAGATACAGTTCGTACGTGTTTTATGGTTTTGGTAGAACATGGTCTGCTGGTTTAAGAGTTAACTTTTAATTCAATAAATGGATAATACAATGAAAAAAATTATATATTTCTCGGCGATGCTTGGTCTCTTGTGGGCATGTAACCCCATGGAAGACACCTACGATAAATTAGATGAAAAGTTGGAGCCATATAAGGAAACAATATCCTACACTCTGACAGAGACTGATTATTCAACCGCAAGTAATGCTGCATTAGTTGATGCTACAAATGCAACTGATTCAGCAAGGGCTAAACTTATTAAATCTCAACTTGCATTTAATGAGTATTATACTGGGGCTGATTATGTAGGAGCTGTTTTAAGTAAGAATTTTCCTGCATTAAATAAAAATTCTATAGCAACAGTAACTTATACTACTATAGAAAATTCTCCATCGTATCTTTCAGATTTATCTACTAATAATATACTCTCAACGTCTGATTATCAGATGGCATGGGGAGATGATGTCCTTTATGTCGAAGCATTCACTCCTGCAACTTCTGCATCTGTAAAAATACCTGAAATTTTAGCAAGCAAGTTTCCCTCAGCAACAAGCGGTGCATATAAACTTGTTCAATATAACTATTCGTCAACAGAGGCGACAACCGATGTTGTAGATTTCAAATACTTTTTTGAAGATTTTGAGTCGCATACATGTGCTACTTCATCGCCCTATACACCAATTAGTGAAAACGGCTGGGCGCAGAAGGATACTTCGGGTACAAGTACAAAGGCTAATTATTATTGCAGACTATTCTCCTCTAATAAATACGCACAGGTAAGCTCTTACGGAACAAGTGAAATGAATGATGTATTTCTTATTACAAAACAGATTGATTTAACTAATGCTTTTGCTCCTTCTCTTACTTTTGATATAAATGTTGGTTATTGGACTGCAGATGGGCTATCTGTTTTGATATCAGAGAATTTTGATGGAAACACTAACAATATTAAGAATGCAACCTGGGTTGATTTGTCATCAAACTTTACATTTCCGCAAACAACCTCTTATGCAGGATTTGCAAGTGCTGGCTCTGCAGATTTAACTTCTTATGCAGGTAAAAAGATTTACATTGCATTTAAATATGATGGAGATAGCAGAGCAGAGGCATCTCCAGTTGTAACAACCACTTATCAGATTGATAATGTAAAGGTTTCTGAAATGATTTCATCATTGTCAATTCCTGCTTCTGAGAAGTTATGGGCTATTTATACTTTAGATGGAAGCACTTGGAAATTAGCTGGAGAGTCTTTCACTGCGCTTCAACAAGAAGATTATACTTCAATGGGCTTATCATATATTTCTACTGCAAATGCTCCATTATATATACCAAACTATTTGAGTTCTAAATTTCCATATGCACTTGAAGGCGATGTAAAGACAGTTGCTTACAAGTCTAGTAGTTCTAATCAAGCATATTCTAAAGCAACTCAGTGGGTGTTAACAAATGGCGTTTGGGTGTCAAGTTCATATACTTATACCAGTTCCGATCAGTTTATTCATACTGGTCAAAAATGGATCTTTGATCCTACTGTTCATTTAAGTCCTTCTTCCGATGATTTCCAACTTTTGGTTAATTATGTTTATGCAAATTTAAGTCGCACATATGGTAGTAATTACGGCAATGATGAGTTCTATTACGGAGCTAGTGCATATTATAAGAACTTTGATTTACGTTTGCCTAATAAGATCACATATAGCATTCCTGGATATGCAGAACTTACAACAGAAGAGGAGAAGATTGCTTTATCCTGGGATCGTTTACAGGAAGGGTTATCGATTATGTTGACATTGAAGTACACAGAAGCAGTTCCTGATATTAGCGGTATTCCTGTTTACTATTGGGTAACTTTTGCAACATATGAGAATAGTTTAGCAAAGAACACTTATGTTGGTATTTTCAAATGTACCTCAGTTACTCCTGTAACTTTTGAAAGAGATATTGACTACGAAGATCAAGCGGTAGATAATGGTGATTTAACTGCCGAACAGGTTGACTGGAATCGTTAGTTTTTTATAGTTTAAAGAAAAAGCCGCATTTTGCGGCTTTTTCTTTTTGTCCTTCTCTGAAATATCAGTGTTTTGGGATTAATTGTAATAACTTTCTGTAAATAAGGACTGTTAACTACTTCCCTGGTAGGCAGTGTTTTACCCTGTTAATAACAATAAACCTATTGTTAATATTTACAAACAAATTAGCTTGGCTTGGGTGGGTTGAGTTTAATAAATTCGTAATTACATTTTCCTACAATAAGATGTTTGAAAAAGTCCTCAGTATCAAAATACTGTTGGAAAGGTTTTATTGGCAATAGCTAAAAATAAAACAACATATATAACAATGGATAAAAATAACACCCAGATGGAACAGCAGGTAAGGCAAAAGGTAAAAACATACACTTTTGATGAGGCGTATGAGGCTAGTGTAAAGTACTTTAACGGTGACGAGATGGCCGCAAAGGTTTGGGTGAGCAAGTATGCTATTAAGGATTCGTTTGGGACTATCTATGAATTGAATCCTAACGATATGCATCGCCGAATAGCTAAAGAGTTGGCTCGTATAGAACGGAGGTATCCAAACCCAATGACCGAGGAGGAAATATTTGAACTACTTCGCGACTTTAAGTATATTGTTCCTCAAGGTGGACCAATGACAGGAATTGGAAATAAGTATCAAGTTGCATCGCTTTCAAACTGTTTTGTTATTGGAACCTCTGGCAGTGCCGATTCGTACGGTGGAATTCTTAAGGTTGATGAGGAGCAGGTTCAGTTAATGAAGCGTCGAGGTGGAGTTGGCCACGATCTTTCGCATATACGACCCAAGGGGAGTCCTGTGATGAATAGTGCACTGACTTCTACAGGTGTTGTTCCATTTATGGAACGCTATTCTAATTCGACTCGCGAGGTTGCTCAGGATGGACGTCGTGGTGCATTAATGCTAAGCATTTCTATTAAGCACCCCGATTCGGAGAAGTTTATCGATGCTAAAATGGAAGCAGGTAAAATCACTGGGGCTAACGTTTCTGTGAAGTTAGATGATGACTTTATGCGCGCGGCCATATCAGAAAAGCCATATGTTCAGCAATATCCAATTGACTCAACAAATCCTAAGTATCGTCAAGAGGTTAATGCTCGTGAAATCTGGAATAAGATCATACACAATGCGTGGAAATCAGCAGAACCAGGAGTTCTATTCTGGGATACTGTTATTCGAGAATCTGTACCCGATTGCTATGCAGATCTTGGATATAGAACTGTATCTACGAATCCTTGTGGCGAGATTCCTTTATGTCCTTACGATAGCTGTCGATTAATAGCCTTGAACCTTTATGGTTATGTTGAAAATCCTTTTACCTCAGAGGCTAAATTCAACTTCGATTTATTTAAGAAGCATGCACATGCCGCTCAGCGCATTATGGATGATATTATTGATCTAGAGTTGGAAAAGATTGATTCAATTCAGGATAAAATATTATCCGATCCAGAAGATGAGGAAATTAAAGGAGTTGAACGAAATCTATGGCAGAAAATACGTCGTAAAACCATTGAAGGTCGCCGAACTGGAATTGGTATAACCGCAGAGGGCGATATGCTTGCTGCTTTGAACTTGGTTTATGGTTCGGAGAATGCTATCGATTTTGCAGTTGAAGTTCATAAAACTTTGGCGATTGAAGCTTACCGTTCGTCGGTATACTTGGCGAAGGATCGTGGAGCATTCCCTATATATAATGCACAGCGTGAGAAAAATAATCCATTCATCGATAGGATAAAAGGCGAAGACGAAGAGTTGTATAACGAGATGGTTAAGTATGGTCGTAGAAATATTGCTCTTCTAACAATTGCACCTACTGGCACTACCAGTTTGATGACGCAAACAACTTCGGGTATTGAACCTGTGTTTATGCCGGTATACAAACGTCGTAGAAAGGTAAATCCCAACGATAAGAATGTAAACGTAACGTTTACCGATAAAGTTGGCGATTCTTGGGAAGAGTATAACGTGTTCCATCATAAGTTCTTGGTTTGGCTCGAGATTAATGGATATAATCCCGATGAGGTAAAGACCTACTCTGATGATCAGGTTCAGGAACTTGTAAAAAAATCGCCATACTACGGTGCAACTTCCAACGATGTTGATTGGGTTAATAAGGTTCGCATGCAGGGTATGATTCAGAAATGGGTCGATCACTCTATTAGTGTGACAGTTAACCTTCCGGAGAGTGTTACCGAGGAAATTGTATCTAAGGTATACCAAACGGCATGGGAGAGCGGATGTAAAGGATGTACTGTTTATCGTGAGGGTTCGCGAGAAGGAGTTTTAATCTCAAATAAAAAAGAGAAGGCAGACAATGGCATATTCCCTGGCAAACGTCCACCTGTTCTTGAGTGCGATGTAATTCGATTTAAGAACAAACATGAGGACTGGGTTGCATTTGTTGGATTATATGAGGATCGCCCTTATGAGGTGTTTACAGGTATGACCGAAGATGATGTTCTTCCAATTCCAAAGGCAGTTACCAAAGGGCGAATTATCAAAATAAAAGATGAGAATGGTAGCCGTTACGATTTCCAGTATATCGATAAGTATGGATACACCAATACCATTGGTGGACTATCGCATATGTTTAACAAGGAATTCTGGAACTATGCCAAGTTAATATCGGGTGTTTTGCGAAACGGTATGCCAATTCCTGATGTTGTTAATTTGGTGTCGTCGTTACGGTTAGATAGTGAAACTATTAATACATGGAAGGCTGGGGTTGAGAGGGCTTTACGCAAGTATATCCCCGATGGAACCAAAGCAAAATCAGGTAAGAAGTGTACTGAATGTGGCTCAGAGTCGTTGGTTTACCAAGAGGGCTGCTTAACTTGTAAAAATTGTGGTCACTCTAAGTGTGGATAATTTTCTAACACAACTATAATCCTCAATCTCCCTATGCGTTTTGCTGGGGAGATTTTTATTTATAGGATTATTGAATTGTGCTATATATCAATAAATTCGTAACTATTTTTACTCCAATCAAGGTATCTAAAGAAATCTTCGGCAGGCACAATTAGCGATGCTGTATTTAGGTTTGGATGAAAGCTTAAATGATGTGCAAGTTTTAGTTTGCTATCTAAGAAAAGATGTACATGCTTATTGGTGTCATGCAATAGACCGAATGGTGAAACGGATCCAGAAGTGACACCTAAGAATTTCATCATTCGCTCAGGAGATGCAAAGGTAAGTTTGCCTTGATGAAGCACTTGCTCTAATTCGTGGATATTCAGTTGTTGGGTATATTCCAGTATAACAAGGTAATGCCGATTCCCTTTATGATTCCTAAAAAATAAGTTTTTACAATGGGTCGAGTCTATTCCAGCCCAGTATTTTGACGCCTCTTCAACGGTGTGGGCTGGTGGATGCTCATGATACTCAAAGGGTATGTGGAGTTTTTTAAGTGTTTTGTAGACTAAAGGATCTCCTCTGAAATTATTAGAATCCATTACTAAATTTATCGTAAAACAACATTGGCTAATCTAGAGTTAACCAGATCAATATCGAAGAATTCTGGGTTGTAGTCTTCACCGTACCATTCTGCTATTAGGGGATATTTACGTAGAGCATTTTTATTGTGATGAGCTAACAGATCCAAGGCATCCTCATATCCAACCATTCCCCCACAATCTTCTGGTGGCGATTGCCTTTTGCCATCGATACAGTTAGGGCGGATTCGAGCTCCTTGATTTTCGATATTTTTAAGTTCAAGATTTATAGTCCAAGAATCTCCATAGTCGTAAACGTAAACAATTGGATGTTCAGATTTAAGAACATCCATTAGTAAGGTTTGCTCCTCATCCTTAATGATATTGCCATCGTCGTGGCGAAAGTAATGTAAATGTACATTTCCCCAGTTGAACGTGGCCTGCATTATTTCGTGTATAATTTGGAGGCTAATGTCTCCATTAAGTTTTATCGTCCTATAAATAGGAGGATTAGAACTTTGGATTGTTGCTGTAACATCAAATATACTTGGCATCTATTTCTTTATATAGAAAGGAAGCAATTTAAGAACTGCTTCCTTTGATATTGTAATTTTTAATTAAAGATAACTACATTATTTCAATAAATTTAAAAGGAACTTGTGCCATATCGGACAATTCCTCTCCTGCTTCACGGAGTTCATCATCGTCCTTATCGTAATGCCAGTTGATGTTTATAGGGAGTTCTAGTTTTTGCATTTCGTTAAGGATAATAACTATATCATATAGGAATTTAGCAGACGATGAATTGAAATAGATAAATTTAAAATCGAAGTTTATTGTGGATAAAGATTCCCCAGCATTTTTTCTTGCAATTTGGTCATTCTTAAATTCATCTAACCAGTTAATAACTGGAAAGTAGAAGTCTCTGACATTTTCAGGACGGGAATATCCTGCCAGTTCATAAACTTCTAATTTAGGATTAAAATGCACAAATGGCGAAACATTGGTTTGTTCAATTTTCAGTGGATTCATAGAATCTTTATATTTTATATCCGTTTCGTATTTACTATTTACGAATTGGGCGATATGGGAATAAAGTTAAAGGAATAGTTAAGCATTTCCGAGATTTCTTCTCCTGATTCTAGTATTTCATCATCATCCTCATCGTAGAACCAGTTTATTTCCACGGCATTTCCTTTGGAGTGAAATTTCATGAACTCAAGTAATATATCTAGTATGAATTTAGATGAAGCAGAATTAAAGTAAGTCATTTTAAGATTAACAACTAAATTGCTTTTGTTGAATTCGGTATTTAGGCTTAACACATTTTCACTATAATCTTCCAGCCATTTTAGTATTGGTTTGTAAAAACCAACCACATTTTCGGGTCTGGAGAAACCTGAGATTTCAAAAACAGAGTTAACTGGATCGAGAAAAACTCGAGGAGTAAATTCGCTGGGTTCTATATACAGTGATTCCATAGTATTACAATTGAGGGTTGTTGTGTAAAACCTTTATTTTTAGGGAAAAATAGGAATATTGAGCATCAATGTCATCGAAAGAATAATCCAGTTTATTTTCAGTAACCTTAGCAATATTAACTATTCCTAAACCTGCTCCTCCTTTTTGAGAGACATTTCCACTAAGAATAATTTCTTTGTAGTAATCCTTTAGTCCGTTCTTGTCCAATAAATTTACCTTGTCTAATCTTTCTTTTAGAGAAGAGGTTTTACTTTTTATCACGGAATTAGCAACCGTCAAACAAATATATTTTTCATCGAGTTGTAAACTAAATTTAGGAAGGAAGTTTGAATTACCCTCAATAATATCTTGGTGCTTATAGATATTCTCCAAACTTTCAACCATGGCGGCATATACCTTTTTTTTGACAGTTATGCCAAACGAGAAACGATCCAGTATTGCTGTCATTTTATTCAGCAAGTAACCAATCTCTTCGTACGAGAGCGGTCCGTAATGGCTTATTAGTACTTCCTTTTTTTCCACGTGTACAAATCGTAATTTGGTACCAAATTAAAAAATCAAATTGGAATTAAGGCAAAAATTACAAAAAAAAACCATTTAACGGCTTAAATGGGATATTAAATTGTATGCGGAGAATGTTATTTTGACGAATAATTATTGTTGATATGTGAAACTGTTTTTTTTGTTGCCCAAACAAAATTGTTATTTAGCCATCTATGTCGATTTTCTATCATTAAAAATTTGTAGCTACAAACTATATTATTATTCACAAATTTCTAATTTTGCCTTCTTGAATTAATTGTAAGCAAATGGAAAGCGAAAACTTAAAAGTTGAAACCTCGAATGAAAGGAATAAAAATTTTCTAGAGGAAATTATTGAAGAAGATATTCGAACAGGTAAACATAGTGGGAGAGTTCTAACTCGTTTCCCTCCAGAACCCAATGGTTATTTACATATTGGACATGCAAAATCCATTTGCCTAAACTTTGGTCTTGCCCAAAAATACAATGGTAAAACCAACCTCCGTTTCGATGATACGAATCCGGTGAAAGAGGATGTAGAGTACGTTAATTCCATAAAGGAGGACATAGAGTGGCTTGGCTTTAAGTGGGCTGATGAATTTTACGCATCAGATTATTTTGAGCAGCTTTACCAGTGGGCCGAACTTTTAATTCAGAAGCAACTTGCTTATGTTGATGATCAAACCCAGGAGGAGATACGTTTAGGAAGAGGAACTGTTACTCAACCAGGAAAGGATAGCCCGTGGAGAAATAGATCGGTTGATGAGAATTTGGATTTATTCCGCCGTATGCGAGCTGGTGAGTTTAAGGATGGCGAAAAAGTGCTTAGAGCAAAAATAGACATGGCGCATCCGAATATGCTTATGCGCGATCCAATTCTTTATCGTATTATACATTCGGAGCACCATCGTACAGGCGATAAATGGTGCATTTACCCTATGTACGACTATGCACATGGGCAGTGTGATTCCATAGAGAATATCACTCATTCTATCTGCACCTTAGAGTTTGATGTACATCGTCCGCTTTATGATTGGTTTATTGAGAAGTTAGAGATTTTTCCATCGCATCAATATGAATTTGCTCGCTTAAACATTAACTACACGGTTATGAGTAAGCGTAAACTTTTGCAGTTAGTTCAGGAAAAAGTTGTAATGGGATGGGACGATCCACGTATGCCAACCATTTGTGGTTTGCGTCGTAGAGGATATACTCCAGAGTCAATTCGTTATTTTGCCGATAAAGTTGGGGTTGCAAAGCGCGATAATGTTATAGATCTTTCATTGCTGGAGTTTTGTTTACGCGAAGATTTAAACAAACGGGCTGAAAGACGAATGGCCGTGCTCAATCCAATTAAGGTTGTTATTACTAATTATCCAGAAGGACAGGTAGAGGAACTTCCTGCAACAAATAATCCCGAAGATGAATCGGCTGGGAAACGCTTGGTTCCATTTAGTCGGGAAATTTACATAGAGAGAGACGACTTTATGGAAAATCCTCCTAAGAAATTCTTCCGTTTAGCACCAGGAAATGAGGTTCGTCTTCGTTATGCTTATTTCATTAAGTGCGATGAGGTGGTTAAGGATGACCAAGGTAATGTGGTAGAACTTCGATGCAGTTATGATCCAGCCTCAAAGGGTGGAAATTCGCCCGATGGTCGTAAAGTTCAGGGAACCATTCATTGGGTATCGGCACAACATGCAATTAAGGCTGAAATTCGACTGTTCGACAGGTTATTTGCCAAAGCAGATCCCGATGATGTTCCAGAGGGTGTAGACTGGAAATCGTCAATCAATACAGAATCTCTTAAATTTATTGAGGGTTTGCTTGAGCCATCGTTAAAGGATGCTAAGCACTTGGATAAGTTCCAGTTCGAAAGGCTTGGATACTTTAGTGTTGATTACGATTCTAACTCTGATAAGTTGGTATTTAATCGTACTGCAACTCTTAAAGATACATGGGCAAAAATAGCAGGACAATAATAGATACATTTATTTAAAAGAAAGGGTGTTGGAAACAACACCCTTTCTTTTTTAATTACTTAACAACTATTTTGTATAGTTTGTATTTATCACTATTTACATAAAATACCTTAACAAGATAAATTGATGGGGATAGGTTTGAAATATCAACAGAGTGTTTTACGCTAGGAGTTGTTTTCTGAATAACCTTAACGCCACTTAGGCTATAAACATCAACTAGAACCTCCTGATCTGACTCAACGAAGAATAAATTGCTGGCTGGATTTGGATAAACTGTTATTGGTAATACTTCCTCGGGGTTTACATCGGTGAAGGTTATAACAACACTGTCGGAAGCCTTACATCCCCACTCATTGGTGACCGTTACTGAGTAGGTTCCTCCGTGAGAAACTGTTATTGTTTGGGTTGTCTCATTGGTACTCCATAGGTACGAACATCCTAGATTACCTGCATCAAGGGTTATACTCTCAGTTGCAGTGTTGTCGCTACCAAGATCAACGGTTGGAGTTGGCTTGTCTTGAATTGTAACCTCGGTAAGTGCACTTGGTGCTCCATATCCTTCAACTTTCATGTCATATAGCCAGTAATAATATGCATTGGGTGTTCCTGACGCACTGGTTGTATTAATGCTCATAATATTAGAAATAGTATAGGGGTAAGGATTTGATGTTTGAGCATTATTTCTATACAATGTAGCACCATCTTCGTACGATATTCTTATTCTATAGTCCCCTGGAGTTGGTATTGCTAGGTTAAGTTGATATTCAGCCCCTGTGTCTGTTAAGTCGTTGCTCTCTCCAACAACAGAACTTGCGGGATTTCTGGTAGCAGACACATTAATAGTTGTGGTTGAAACTATTGCTCCTGTTGTTGCTTCTTCAATCCAAAATGTTATTTTTCCTGGCCATCCAACATACAGTCTCGCCGATTTAATAATCAAAGGAACATAGGTTGTGATAAGGGGATGAGCTGTAGCCTGTGTATAGGTTCCATTAGACCAAGGTGACGAATCTTTAGTGTCAGGGCCAATTGAATTTGAATAGTTGTTAAGTCCAACATAGTAACTATTTCCAGAAGGGATTGTGTTTGTAGATGCTGAATTTCCCGTAACTATGAGATTACCATTAGTTTCAGCATCGTACCAGAAAAGGGTGCCATCTCCGTTTGCCGATAGATTTACCGAAGAACTACCATCGCAATGAATTGCACTGGCATCTGTAACTTCTTTTAGTGCTGGAATGCTGAATTCTTTTTCAATTGTATTATTTGATTCATTTGAATCTCCTGTGACTGTTGCTGTACAGGTGATTTTGTATGTAAATCCTGGTTTTGTTGCAAAACTATCTTTGAATCTGAAGACATCGTTAGATAATGATTTTATTGAGCCATCGTAAACTTCAGAGAAATTTGCAATAACATTACCATCTTCTTCAACCTTTGCAGAGAAAGTAATGTCTGAAATATGTAATGTTCCAAAATTTTCAAGATTAAGTTCTATAATCTGATCTTCTGAAGTATAAGATTGATCATTGGGCATCGAGAATGAATTTATGCCTAAATCGACAGATGCGGCTTCAAATTTAACAAGATAATCTTGAGTTTCTCCTTTGGAGTAGTTTCCTGTTGCTGCAATCTCATTAACATCGGATGTTTCCATAAGAACAATTCTCATTCGAGCAAACGTGCCGACATTGACTGTGGTTGGAATTTGAATATTACTAGTAAAGTCTCCAGACGTATTTAAAATAGATGATGTTGCAGCCAATTCATTGGATTCGAAAGTTCCATTCGAGTTCCAGTCAATAAATACTTTTATAGCTCTGTTATTTTCAGCACCACAGGTTCCTGTTGTAATAGTAATAGGATAAGTGCTACCCAAATTAAGGCTTGTGGTTAAGTTTGTAAAGTCTTGGTAGGACTGACATCCTGAAGTCGCATTATTGTCAATAGTATTAAAGAGAACGTTATCAATACGGGAATCATTTGAGTCTGTTGCAGAGGATGTTTCTGTAGCAGTTCCACCTATGCCACTAACAATTAATGAGAATACCTGAGGGGCACTGCTAAGTGAATTCTTATGAGATATTGAGATTGTATAGGTTTTGCCAGGGACTGGATTGTCGATTACTATTTGCTCTATGTTATCAACAGTATTGTCTCCTTTTGTTGCGGCAGTTGATGGAGAATTTACATCGAGTTTCCATGGCATATAAGTGTTTGTCCCATCAGAAATTCTAACGTCTAAGTCGTTTATGAGTCTTGGTGATCTATTATTTAACATAGATGTTCCATACGATATTGGGGTTGCAGCAGGGTCAGTCCAGCATATTGTAGCAATAAGTTTTCCTTTTCCAGATGCAATTACATTACGGGTTTCTGTTGTACCTGATGATAATGATATTTCTTCGATTAAGTTAGTGTTTTCTGTATTAGAAATAACTGAAGCTGCGTGTTCCATATTTATTAAACCCCAGCCATATTGATAATCTGGCCCAACATTTCCTGCATCATCGGCGGTGTGGCAAACTAAACCCTTCAAGGTTGAACTTAGCATAAATTTGTCATTCAATTTGTGATACAACTCTTGGAGTAAAAAAATTGACCCAGAAGCGTTAGGAGTGGCCATCGATGTGCCGCTCATAGTTTCATAATACTTATCTCCAGTTGAAATGCAGGAGTAGACATCTACTCCATTTGCAACAACATCAGGTTTTATACGACCGTCATCGGTTGGACCACAACTACTAAAATCGGAAAGAACAATATTGTCTACCTTTTTAAATCCATTAGGAATTGGATTTACGGCTCCAACTGTTAAAATGTTTTTGGCATTTCCGTAAGTCGATATATTATCATAGGTGTCATTGTTACTTATACTTCCAGCAGTTCTAGCAGATACAAGTTCCCATGATCCAAATGCATCATGAGTCCAGTATGGAGACCCAATTTCAGGTCCCGTATAACTTCTGTTATTTCCAGACGATTTTACAATTAAATAATATGGCGAGTAATATGCAATTTGATCCCAAGTTTGTGTTGCACTATTATAGTATCCAAAGTTGTAATCTTCGTATGTGCTAATATTTGGGTCTCCCCACCATTCCCAGAATGGATTCGTGCTAGTTCCTGCTCTAGATGTGTTATATCGCCATCCTGCAATTGTTCCATAGGAATGGTTCGATATAAGAAGATTTGATGCAGCTGAAGACATTTCGGATTGATCATCTGTGTAATCCCATGTTTTTAGAACGGTTGCTCCATTGGACATTCCTTTTGCCAACGAGTTAACGCCAGATGCAATCATTGTTCCTGCGACATGGGTAGAGTGGTCGCTCAATGATGCTGAGTTATCTTCAAGAGTAATACGACCCGTTAGTTCCTGATGCGTAGAAAGAACTCGACCTCCGTCCCAAACTGCAATTTTTCCATCCATGAAAGAGGATGATCCGTTTAGGTTAAGTCCTGTAGATCCTTCTGGCCATAGTTTATTCGTTCCAATTGTTGCAGCAGCTCGAACATTAAAGTCGGTAGCATAGTATATAGGCATACCTCCCTCATCTATGCCTTGTAATGTTGCTATTTCTCCATTTGGGAGAACCATATTAACAATCCACCCTTTTGTAGGTGCTAGTTTTAAAGCTTTTTCTCGGTTGTTTAATGTTTGGGCTTTAATTGAAGCGGATAGTTTTTTTAGTTCCGCAGCTTTGCCCTCAACATTAATTGACTTTTCTACATTTTGGCCCATTACATTGATAAAAAAGCCTAAGAAAAGGAGTAGTGTTAGATAAGTTTTACGCATGGTTAATTATTTAAAAGAATTTTGATTTGTTTCTGCTTGTATTTGTTATTTTAACAGGGAAAAGAAGCTCGCCAAACTTCTAAAGGGGTAATTTCTATTTTCTTATCGTTATTAGGATAGGTGAATTTACCATGAAAATATGTTTTTCCACAACCTGTTTTTATATAGTATATCTCATACGTAGAATCATTTATTTTAAGAACAGAAATTCTTTCTTTGAATTGAGGCTTGTACATGTTTGATTCTTGCAAATTAGGATCTGGTTGGTCAAAGGATTCGTCAAGGTTTAACCCAGACGCTTCGACTTGAGAGTAAATCTTGATAGCTTCACTTTGAGATAATTTACTTTTGCTAAATCTTTCATTCATCCTATTGCAAAAAAGAATAAGTCCTTCTTTACTAGTTTCCTTGCTTTCGCCACTAGTTGTATAAATATCTGTAACAATTGGAGGAATATCACAATTTAAAGTGGGATTTATCCATTCGTCGCTAACCATTTTCACAGGTATTTGTTTACTACAACTTGCAACGGATAAAATAAACAAGAAAACAGAAATTCGGTTCATACTAAATTATTTGTTCGCAATGTATTAAAATATTAAATATGATTACTTTTTAGGCATAAGGTTGAATGCAGTTGTTGAAAAAATTATAGTTTGTTTTTAAAATCCACATTAATAATTTGTAATTTTTATTTCTATTCAATTATATTTGCATCACGAAACTGTCCTGTAGTGTAATTGGCAACACGTCTGACTCTGGATCAGAAGAGTCCAGGTTCGACCCCTGGCAGGACAACTAAGAGTAAACCCTTTTGAAACGTTATGTTTTGAAAGGGTTTTTTGTTTGAGTAACCTTTTGTTAAATTTCTTTTAAAAAAATAAATTAACCCTTCCGATAGATAGTCTACCCATAGTTAAAAAACACTAATTTTCATATAATCAACCACATACACTCAGATGTATAGTGCTTCAATGTTTTAGTCTATGTTGTTTTTATTTTTATTGACTGGTCTTTAGATTTGGAATGTTGTTTCTTCGTGCAAAACAATTGAAACAAATAAACATACCAATATGAAAGAAGTTGTTATAGTATCAGCAGTGCGAACAGCCATAGGAAATTTCAGCGGGAGTTTGGCTGGTTTTAGTGCTGTGGATTTAGGGGCGATTGCTGCAAAAGAGGCCATAGTCCGGGCTGGCATTAGTCCTAATGTAATAAATGAGACAATTGTCGGAAATATACTTTCAGCAGGACTTGGACAAAATATTGCCCGTCAAATTTCGATTAAAGTAGGTATTCCAGAAACAAGTCCTGCGATGACAATCAATAAACTTTGTGGTTCAGGCTTGCGTGCTGTTTCAATGGCGGCACAGTTTATTATGTTAGGCGATGCTGATGTAGTTCTTGCTGGAGGATCGGAAAGTATGACAAATGCCCCATACCTTTTAGATAAAGCGCGTAATGGCTATAGAATGGGACATGGGCAAATTGTAGATAGCATGATTCAGGATGGCTTAACTGATGCCTTTAATCAGTATCATATGGGTGTAACTGCGGAGAATATTGCTGAACAGTGGAATATTAGTCGGACAGAACAGGATGAATTTGCTTTGGCAAGTCAGAATAAAGCGGAAATGGCACAAAGAACTGGCAGGTTTGATGAGGAAATTGTTTCTGTTGAAATACCGCAACGTAAGGGTGATCCAATTAGATTCCAAGCCGATGAATTTATAAAGGATGGATTAACAATAGACCAGCTTGTTAAATTAAAACCTGCATTTAAAAAAGAGGGAACAGTTACTGCCGGAAATGCATCGGGTATTAACGATGGCGCGGCTATGCTTGTTGTTATGTCGGCTGAAAAAGCAAAAGAACTTGGCTTAAAACCTTTGGTACGTATTGTTTCTTATGGGAGTGCAGCTCTTGATCCTAAAATTATGGGGTATGGTCCGGTTCCTGCAACGCGTTTAGCTTTACAAAAAGCCAAGATGAATGTTGGAGATATTGATTTAGTTGAGGCAAACGAGGCTTTTGCAGCACAATCAATTGCTGTTGTTCGCGATTTAAAATTTGATATAGCAAAGGTAAACGTGAATGGAGGTGCTATTGCTCTTGGTCATCCAATTGGTGCATCTGGAGCAAGAATACTAACAACATTAATTTATGAAATGAAGCGTAGAAATTCGGCAACAGGATTGGCTACATTATGCATTGGCGGTGGGCAAGGTACTGCTTTAATCGTTGAAAATATTTAATCTAAATAACATATTTGAAAGATGAAAAGAATAGAGAATAAAATAGCCATTATTACTGGTGGTGCCGATGGTATTGGAAAAGCAGCTGCAGTTCGATTTGCCAATGAAGGAGCTGTGGTTATAATTTGGGATATGAATGAGATCAAAGGGCACGAAACCGTTGCTGAAATTATAGCAAATGGTGGTAAAGCTGAATTTGCAAAGGTTAATACTTCTAATTTTGAAGATGTTGAGAAAGTTACTAATGCTGCTATTGAAAAGTATTCAAAGATTGATATTCTTATTAATAATGCAGGAATTACGAGGGATTCAACATTAAAGAAAATGACTCCGCAGCAGTGGCAGGAGGTTATTGATGTTAATTTAACTGGAGTTTTCAACTGTGCAAAATGTGTTAGTGCTTTCATGGTTGAAAAGGGCTATGGCCGTATCATCAATACTTCATCGGTTGTTGCTTTATATGGGAATTTTGGACAAACGAACTATGTAGCAACAAAGGCTGGATTAATAGGCATAACAAAAACATTGGGTAAAGAGTTAGGTCGTAAGGGTGTAACTGTAAATGCAGTTGCTCCTGGATTTATTGCCACGGAGATGGTCAAAAAAATGCCTGAAGATGTTCTTAATGCTATGGAGCAAAAGGTTCCGGTAGGACGCTTAGGATTACCTGCAGAAATTGCCTCTGCATACCTTTTCTTGGCTAGCGATGAAGCTGCCTATATTAATGGTACCGTATTGAGTGTTGATGGCGGAATTACAATTTAGAAACTATTTGTAGAGTAACTCAACCCTCCTTGATTTTGAATCTTGAAAAATGAGAGTGAAAAATATTCATTAAATTTTGCTCAACATTCTTTCTGAAAAGATGATAAAACTTTTCTTTAAATAGATTAATTATGGCAACAACAGAACAAGTTATAGGTACATGGATTTTAATAGCGTTCTACGCTGTGGCAATTCTGTTTTTTGTAATTAGAGGAGCGTTGAAAATAAAGAGTATGAAAGATTATGCTGTAGGCAGTGTTAATTTTTCGCCATACTTTGTTGGTTTGTCGTTGGCGGCAGCCATGACCAGTGCTGCTACTTTTATAATTAACCCAGGATTAATCGCTATTTATGGGGTTAGCGGAGTGCTTTCCTTTGGTGTGTTTTTTCCGTTAGCAACCGTTGTCTCTTTGGTCGTACTTACTAAAAGTTTTAGGAGATATGGGCAATCAGTTAGTGCTGTTTCTTTGGCAAGTTGGATCGGCAATAGATTTGGCAACAGGGTATATTCTTTATTTATAGCATTCTTGTCGGTTTTATTGATAACGTTTATTGTTCTGATACTTGTGGCCTTAACAAAGGTATTTGCTAGTGCACTTAATACAAATGAGGTTCTGACATTAACGGCCGTTATAATTTTCGTATTTGGATACATGATGTTTGGCGGAGCAAATTCAATGGTTTATACCAATGTTATTCAGGCAAGCATTATGATCGTAGTTGCGATTATTCTTATTTTTTCTGGCATTCCACATTTTGAGGGTGGGTTGGTAGGTTTTTTCCGAAAACTTGTCGATATAGATCCTTCTTTGGTGAAGTCAACCAATCCTAGTAGTCCATTATTCCGCGATTTTTATGAAATAATCTTTGCTCAAGTTATAATTGGAATTGCTGTTGTTTGCCAACCTCATATCATTACAAAATCATTGTTGCTGAAAAAAGAAACCGATGTTAATAAATTTTTAGCAACGTCAATTATTGTCGAATTGTTATTTTTTTCGGTAATTATTGCTGGATTGTATGCGCGTTTGGAATTTCCCGATTTAACTATCAACGGGCAGAAATTAATGAACGATAATATTATTCCAAGTTACGTGGTTAAGGCATTTTCAAACGGATTGGTTTCAACGCTCGTGGGTTTGTTGGTTATCATGGGGTTAATTTCTGCAGGTCTTTCTACACTCGAAGGGTTAATTCAATCGTTAAGTAGCAGTATTACCAATGATATAATAAAACCAATTTGGGGTGATAAAAAGAAATTTTCCGATAAGAAATATATAACAATAAACCGAATGGCAATTGTGGCATTGGCAGTTGTTGCCTTTTTGATGTCTCGGACACAGTTACTACATCCTAAGTTAAGTGTAGCAATTCTTGCTCAGAATGGAGTATATGCTTACTTCTCCATCATTTTTGTGCCAATATTGATGGGGATTTTCCTCAAGAATGTAAAGGTTTGGATTCCTTTTACGACGTCAATAGTAGCTGCACTAACGCATTTTAGTGTGTATTATTTCTTGCCTTTTTTGCATAGTAATGGATTTAATTTTGGCTTTTTCGATAAGTATCTCAATGGTACTGTTCGTAATCCAGCCATTGCTGCATCAAGTGCAATTATTCTATCGTTAACAATTGGCTTTGGGGCGTTACTAGTCAATAAATATATAGAGAAACGGAAACTCTAAGTTAATTCAACACATAGTGTTTAATAAAAAGTCAATGCAATGAACGATTTTAAATCAATATACAAGGGTAAGTTAATTACCACGGAACAGGTTGCTGATCTAATTAGAAGTAATACTGATATTATTGTTGCGCAGTGTGCCTCTGAGCCACAAGGGTGTATGAGTAAGTTCCATTTGGCGAAAGATCGAGTAACCGATGTGAAAGTGTTTTCGGTTCTCACAATGAAACCCTATGATTTTTATATGAAATCCGAGATGAGAGGGCATTTTGAACTTTGCAGTTGGTTTCATGCTCCGGGGTCACGGCAGGCCATTGCAGCTGGTACTGGTACTGTAACCTATGTGCCGAATATGCTTCATCGTGCTGCAACCGATAGGTTAAAAGTGCGTCGTCCGCATATGTTTGTGGGAACTTGTACTCCACCCGATGAATTAGGATTTGTTTCACTTTCACTTGGAGTTACGTACGAGAAGGAGATTCTTGAATCTGCTGAGATTGTTGTTTTAGAGGTAAATGATCATTTGCCGAGAACTTTCGGCGATACTCATGTTCATGTTGGTGACGTTCATTATTTTGTGGAGCATTCTCAAGTTCCTCCAACACTACCATCTCCAGAACCCGATGAAGAGGCTCTCCGAATTGGTGAGAATATTGCCAATTTAGTTGATGATGGCTCTACTATTCAACTAGGAATTGGTGAGATTCCAAATGCAGCTGCTTTGTCGTTAAGGAATAAGAAGGACTTAGGAGTTCATACCGAAATGTTTGTGGATTCGATGATGGAACTCTATGAACTTGGCGTTATAACTAATAAAAAGAAAACGTTACATAATGGAAAGTTCATTTGCACATTTGCAATGGGGTCGGAAAAAATGTATCGTTGGCTAGACAATAATCCAGTAGTCGATTTCTTGGTTGGAAAATATGTGAATGATCCTTGCATTGTGAGGCAAAATTCTAGGATGGTTTCGATAAATACATGCATTATGGTTGATTTTACAGGACAGATTGCCAGTGAATCAATAGGAACTAAGCAGTATTCGGGAACTGGTGGCCAAACCGACACTGCAGTTGGTGCAATTGAGGGTTTCGATGGATTAGGAAAGTCAATAATAGCTTGCCGATCGACTGCGCGCAATGGGCAAATATCAACCATTGTACCTGTTTTGCCCGAGGGTACGGCGGTAACGTTACATCGTAGTCATACTGATTATGTTGTAACAGAATGGGGCTCGGTAAGGCTAACTGGGTTAACTACAAGAGAGCGTACAAAAGCCTTGATATCGATTGCTCATCCAGATTTTAAGAGTGAATTAACAGAGCAAGCAATAAAAATGGGGTATTTATAAAATTTTAAGCCATGTTACCAGTAAAAATTAAAGGAACAGGTATATATGTTCCAGGGATGCCTATCGATAATAGTGAGTTGAAACAACTTGCAAGAATTGAGTTTGATTCGGATAAAACAGAAAGGAAAATAGGAATCTATAAACGTCATATTGCTCATCTTAGAGGAATAAAGGAAACCACTGCCGATTTTGCAACCAAGGCCGCATTCGAAGCTATAAAGGATGCTGGAATATCAGCGGAGGATATTGGTTTGGTTATAGTTGGTACAGATACACCTGAGTTTATTTCGCCAGCTACAGCTATTGTTGTGCAGGGACGCCTGCAGGGTGGCGAAAGGTGGAGTTCGGCTTTTGATGTAAATGCTTCGTGTGCAAGTTTTGCAATTGCATTCGATAATGCTGCAAGAATTTTGGCTTCAAACAATCACATCAAATATGCTGTAGTAATTGGCGTTTACAATATGCCAGCCTTTATTCGTAATAATGATGCATTTGGGTACTCTATTTTTGCTGATGGAGCAGGAGCTTTTGTTCTAGAAAGAGATGAGAATTCCCAGTCGGCTTATGTTAGTGGCTTGCAGTTGGCCGATGGAACACAATGGGATTTTATTGGAATCTATGTGGGAGGTAGTCGTAAGCCGCTAACACATGAGGTTCTCAACGCTAATGAACATGGGCTTTTAAGCCTAAAGCCTTTGCCTGGCGATAGAAATGTAAGGCTTTGGCCAATAGTTGTTGACAAGTTACTCGGCAGTATTAATGTTGGAATCGAAGAGATTGATCATTTCATTTTTACACAAATTAATCAGTCTGTGATTGTAAAAGTGATGAGTGAACTGAAACAGCCAATGGAAAAGACAACCTGCGTAATGGATCGCTACGGCTATACAGGGTCGGGGTGTGTCCCTATGGCTTTTCACCATGCATTAAAGGATGGTAGAGTAAAACGAGGCGATAAAATCGTCTTTGTTGCATCAGGTGCGGGACTTGCCGTTGGGAGCAATATGTTTATATACTAGGGTTTACGATCTATAATTAATTTAAAACGATCAGTAATTATGAATACTCATGTAGGAATTATTGGGACAGGAATATATATACCAAAAAAAAGAATGTCGGCAAAACAAATCGCCGAAGCAACGGACGGTGGGTGGACGGAACAGGCAGTTATTGAGAAGTTAGGAATTAAACAGATTGTTATCCCTGAAGATGATGAGGGAACTCAGGAGATGGGTGTTAAGGCTGCATTAAATGCTCTTGATAATACAGGTGTTGATCCTAAGTCTATAGATTTATTGATTTGCATTGGTGAGGAATGGAAAGAATATCCACTAACAACTTCTGGTATTTATATTCAGGAAAGGATTGGGGCGACTAACGCCTGGGCAATTGATGTGCAGCAACGCTGCGATACAACTGTTGCTGCAATGAAGATGGCTAAAGATATGATGTTTTCTGATGATGAGATAAATACTGTTATGATTGTTGGAGGCTATCGTAATGGCGATTTCATCGATTTTAAAGATCCCTCAGTGTCGTTTATGTACAATCTTTCTGCTGGTGCAGGAGCTTTAATAATGAAGAAAAATCTAGGTCGTAATTTGGTTTTGGGAACACATATAATGACCGATGGTTCTTTGGCAAGAGCGGTGGGGGTTAAGTTCGGTGGAATTAACAATCCCATTACTGCTGAGAATGCTCATTTTGCATACAAGTCCTTAAAAGTGTTTGACGAAAAATATATGAAAGATCGATTAAATGAAATATCAATGAAAAGTTGGATGCATTGTATCGATCGGGCATTTCAAAAGTCTGGAATAGATCGCGATAAGATCGGGTATCTAGCCAGTTTGCATTTTAAACGATCAATGTACGAGTATATGCTAGAGGAACTTGGATTAACGATGGATCAAACTGTCTACTTAGAGGATTACGGTCACTTGGGACAAATAGATCAGATTCTTTCGTTGCATTTAGGATTGCAACAAGGAAGAATTATAAATGGGACTATTGTTTCCATGATTGCTGCCGGTATCGGTTATGCTTGGGGGGCAAATGTAATTCGTTGGGGATAATTTTATGGTCGAATAGTTATTTTTAACACATAAATACATATAAATCAATGTTTAGTGCATATAATTGTATATTGTTTAAATAAATGTCAACCTATATATATTGCTTATTAAGTTGACTGCTGTTGAAATGTTTTATTATTTGGCATTAAAATAAAATCGAGAATAATTAAGTTTAACCTTTAATTCTGAACACTATGAAAAAGTTATTTGCAATTGCGCTTCTTTTATCGTTTACATTTGTGGCATGCGATAAAAGTGATGATGATGATACAACTGATCCTCAAAAAATTGGTATAGTTGGAGAGTGGTATTCCTCGGGAGATAATGTGGCTGTTTTGTTGTCTTACTATTTTGCAGTAGATTCGATTTATGCAAAGTTTGATTCTAACAATACCTATTTGGTAGAGTCATACTCTAGTGGAGCAAAAACAACCTACACTGGTACTTATACCCAGGAAAAATCAAGTGTTGGTACAATTTGGAATATAGTTTTGAATCAAAGTTCACCAACAGCCGTTACAAGCGAGGGAATCTTTGAGATTTCAACAACAACAAGTCCATATACAATGCAGTATGAAGTAGCACAAACAACTCCATCTATTGGGGCTACTGCTCCAACCGCTGATGCCGGATTTGGAAGTACCAGTGGTGGCGCTTTAGGAACCACCAACGTTCAAAAGTTTGTTAAAATTGTAAAGTAATTATTTCCGAAATAAAAAGTCAGAATGAAGTGAAAGAAGCTAAATTCTGACTTTTTCATTTGTAGTAATTTTGTTGTAACAGCAAAACCATAAATCGGTGAAGAAAATAATAATTGCGATTGGATTTTTAGTGTTGTCTGTCATTTCGGCAATATCTCAGAATCCATCTAATAAGTATTTCTCTGGAGAAATACCTCGCAAAGCGAATAAGGAGTTTCAGTTCCTAGCCTTTTTCATCAGCCAAGGTGTAGCATCTAATATATATACTCAAAATGATTTTTTAAAAGGTCAGACTGTGGGTAGATTATTTGGAGCGAATACCACTAAAACTTCCGATTCATTAACAAGTAGATATTTTGAACAAAGACTTATTCCGTTTTTTATATATCAACCTAAGTTATTTGACGGAAAGGCAACATTAAGGGCTTCATTCGAAATCGATTGGACCTGGGGTGACGCAGCCTATGGTGCTGGTGGTAATTTTGGATCGGCAATTTCCGCTGATCAGGTAAATCTTCAAACTCAAAATTTAGAATTAGAACTTAATCCTTTTAAGGGTTGGTATATAAACCTTGGGCTTCAGCGCATGTTCGATACACCTTACAACCCATATAAGACTATGTTCGATAAAATGACAACAACTGGCTATCGACTTGCATATTGGGGTACGGATGCAGTGGGCATCACTGTTCGAAAAGATTGGGATTATTCGAGAGTTAAAGTAGGCTACTATAAATTGTACGAAAACTATGTTCAGGTTGATGATGATGTCACTCTTTTTGAGCTAACTGGGGAAAAAGATGTAACCCGAACATGGAAAATTGGAGCATCGGCATATTATCTCAAAGATAGAGCTTCGGGTGCAGGAGGTGTGTCTATTTTAAGTCAGGGCTTGAATAGTTTATTGGCCAGCCATAATGGTGTGTATAAGTTTAATTTTGGTGATGTTCCTTATAGAGCAGATATTGTGTGGCTAGGAACTTTTTTTGGTAGGAATACTGAGCATTGGCTTGATCCGTGGATGATAACCGGTTTCTTTAATGCAAATATTGGTCGAGCCGATACCTTAACAAATCAAAATGTGTCGTTATCTAAATGGAGTAGAGCAGCCGATATTTTCGGATTTGCAGCAAATCTTAGGGTTTCATATCGCTATGGGCAAACCCAAAATGATAATGTAACTCTTGATGTTATATATTCTTCAGGAGATGGTGATGGATTGGAGGACGGAAAGTACTCTGGTGTTATTACAGGAAACCAATGGGGTGCTCCAGGTGCTATTTTTATTAGTTCAGGCTCTTACATATTAATGCCTCATGGTAACGTGGTTAATAGATATACTCCGGCTATATTGGATATCTCAAACATGGGGTATGGATTAACTGCTGCTACGGCTAACTTTTCTAAAGGAGTCATTCCCAATAAGTTGAATGCAAAAATTGGTACTGCAATGGCTTTGAGTAATGTACAACCTGCAGGTGGTGGGGCCTTTATGGGTGCCGAAATAAATGGTAACATTTCGTATAATTTCGGACCATTTATGAGTTTCGAACTTCATGGGGCTTATCTTATGCTTGGTGATTTCTATGAGAGCAAGCAAAGTTCATATGGTAGTTCAGTTAATGGAGGTTTAGATAAAAAACCCGTAAATCCGTGGACTGCATTTGTTGTATTTAAATGGCTCATGTTTTAAGTTATAACTATTAAAATTATTGATGTATGAAAAGGTATATAATATATAGTTTAGTTGTTATTCTTTTAAGCATGGCAAATTGTAGTACACCATATAAGAAGTTGGCAAAGTTTAAAACAATGGATGAGTTAGAATATTCGAATCCAGTAAAAAAGGTAAAGTTGCCAGAGAGTGGTTATGAGATTGCCTATACTGATATTGGATCGGGAAATAAAACTATAATCTTTATTCATGGTTTGGGAAGTTACCTACAGGCGTGGAAAAAGAATGTTGAGGTACTGAAAGACCACTACCGTTGTATCTCCATCGACTTACCTGGTTATGGAAAGTCAAGTAAGCAGCCACATAGCGGACAAATGACATTTTATGCAGGTGTTGTAAATGAATTTGTTGCAAAATTGGGTCTGAGTAAGGTTGTATTATCGGGACATTCAATGGGGGGGCAAATATCTATCACAGCAGCGTTGCGTTATCCAAATATAGTAGAATCTCTTATTTTAGTTGATCCTGCAGGGTTTGAGCGCTTTAACAAAGGACAAAAGCAATGGTTCAGAGACGTTATGACATTAGATGGAGTGCGCTTGACTACGGCAGAAGCTATCCAGAATAATCTAGCAACTAACTTTTATAGGCTTCCATCAGATGCTGATTTTATGATTACAGATAGAATAAGCATGAGATCGGCTTCGGACTTTGATGCATATTGCTATGCCGTCGTTCAATCAGTAAGTGGAATGGTTGATGAGCCGGTTATCGATCATTTGAAGGATGTTAATGTTCCTACTCTGATATTTTTTGGAGAGAATGATAACCTTATTCCAAACAGATTTTTGAACCCAGGAAGAACTGTGGATATTGCACAATATGGTGCATCTCAAATAAAAGATAGCCGTTTGGTTATGGTTCCTAAATGCGGACACTTCATGATGTACGAAAAATCGGAGACATATAATAGCGAGGTAATTAAATTTTTAGATCAACGTTAATATTGAAACTAATTATTGAAGGGGCGTTTTGCAAGATTTAGGTTATAGCGGGAGTGCAATGTTATGATTTCATGGGTATGATTGTAATAATGCATTTGTTTTTTACTTTGCGTTCCGATGCTATAAGTTGATTGAAGAGTGTTTAATTTTAAGAAGCCGGCATTGTCCGGTTTCTTTACAGGAAAAGATATTTTGCATTCTTGATTAAAGTAAATACTATCTTTAAACCCTAGCTTCTGTTATGAAAGATAAACTTGTATCGTTTCAGATTTTCACTTCAGAATTATACCCACACGAATTGGATTATTTATTATCTATTCAACAATTTAAGAAAGAATCAAATGTCTCGATCTTAAATTTGATTCATTACAATAGTCATAATCCAAAGAGTCAGTCGAAGTTCGATAAGTCTATCGACAAAAGGACATATTCCTATCTTAAAAATTGGATTACTGAAAGTTTGGGAAAAATTGATGTGGATATTTTTGGCGATTGGATAGTGAGGGTTGAACGAGATATAATGAGCGATAGCATTCAAACCTCGGAGGAAAAACGGTTACTTAAGGAAATGGAGAACATTCTACCCTCGAGTTACTACTTTATGAAGTTCTATAGGGTTTTACAGCATTATCGCGATTACTTGATTGTTCGAAATAAAACCCGCAACTATTCTTTTATTGGCGAATATCTTGATCGCTATAAGAGTAATTATCTACTTTCTCAATCGCTTAATAATAAAATTAACGAGGCTGCCGAAAAAGTTATATTTCGAAAGATCCTTGTTGTCGAGGAATTTTCTGTCTGGGAGAAGTTATTTTCTGAGATATATTATAATGAAACGTTAGATGGTTATACACGTTACCGGGCGGTTGTCAGATTAACGATACTATACTATACAAATCGTGAGTTTGATAAGTTGAGAATGGTTTATGAGCATCTTGACAAGCAATTCAAGACACCGGCATTTTACTGTAAAAGAATATTGGCAAACTACTATGCTAATATGGCAATGATGCATTCTAAGTTGAATGAGCTTGAAGAAGCAGAGAAATACGGGATGCTCTCTATTCGATATAAGAATAGCGATTTTCTTTTTTATTTGGTTAACGTTTGTGATATATTGCTTCGCAGCAAAAAAAACATGGAGGCTCTTCAAATCATGGTCGAATCGTTTCCAGAACTGAAAAAATCGGGGAATTTCTACTATAAAATTGGCTTTACATCGTATTATATTAAAGCGCTTGTTGAAAATGGCATGATTGAAAAAGCCATTGAGTATGGAGATACTTTTCTGAATGGATATAGACGTGAGATATTTGAATTTCGGTGGCATTTATTCTTTATTTCGTATATCACAGCGTTATTTAGAGCGGAGAAATACTCTAAAATAATTTCAATAGTACGAAGGTATAAACTTGGGATTAAAGAAAAACAATTATTGGGAACAGCCCAGTATCTTCCATTTATTCAAATATATTTGGTGTCATCGGAGTACATGGAAGGTGTTGTAACCTGTGATAATTTAAAGAAAAGTATAATTCAGCATGTTCTCGATTTAGGTCAGAATCGTTTTAAACATCGAAAGGTAATGGATTTATTACAGGCTCTTTCTCAGAACTTACCCGATTTAGTTCACGATGTGATGGTCGATTTGAGATTAACCGAAACCTAAATTTTACAATTAGAAATTAATTTTAGACGCCTAGTTTTTCTTGCTCGAACAGTTGCTTTGAGATGAACTGCTGAGGAATTGTAAAATGAAATGAGCTTCCTTTTCCTAGTTGGCTTTGGACCCATATTTTACCGCCTTGCTTTTCTGCAAGTTCTTTACAAAGAATTAGGCCTAATCCAGTTCCCTTTTCATTATTGGTTCCTGTTGTGGAAATATCTTGTTCGATGTTAAATAGATAGGGAATCTTCTCGGATGGAATACCTACGCCCGTATCTGTGATAATAATTTCCGCATAAGAATCGAATTTTTCAAGGTTGATGCTGATCAAACCATTGTGATTCGTAAACTTTAATGCGTTTGATATTAAATTTCGAAGAATCGATTTGGTAACTTCAATATCGCAAAGTATAAATGAGTTAGCGTCAATAAGATTATTCACACAGATGTTTTTATTTAGGGACATCTCCGAATTTAGAAGGATAATTTCGTCAACTATTGATTTGAAATTCGAGTAGCGAAGGTTCAACTTAAGATTCTCACGTTGAAGTTTCGACCACTCAAGCAAATTTTCTAGAAGTTTAAAGGTAAGTTTTGCCGAGTAGCTAATTGTCATTACAAACGATTTGATATTATCTTTCGGAAGATTATCGATATTGAAGCACAGTGATTCGCTGAGGCTAACAATCGATCCGAATGGACTTTTTAAATCGTGGGCAATAATCGAAAAAAATTTATCCTTTGTTGCATTTAGCTCCTCAAGTTGCAAGTTTTTTTGCTGAATTTGATTTTCTGCTTTTTTTCTTTGCTCAATGTTGCGAGTAACTCCGATGATCTCGGTTACCACGTTTGCGCTATTGGCTATTAGTGTTGTAGCCATCTCTACCCAAATAACATTACCATTGCTACAAATTTGCTGAAGTTCATCTACACTAATGTTGTTGGATGTATCATTAATGCTGTAATTGTCAATCCTGTTTTTTAATTTGTTTATAATTATTAACGATTGGGGAGTGAAAAAGTCAATGATGCTTTTGTTTATCATCTCATTTACAGAAAATCCAGTCAGGTTATATACCGATGGACTTACATAGGTAAACTCCAATGTTTTTGCATTCATCACCCAAATAACATCGCTGGTGTTTTCTGCTATCAGGCGGTAGCGCTCTTCGCTTTGTAGTAGAATTTCTTCGGTTCTTTTTCTATAAACAATTTCGGCTTGTAGTTCTTTGTTTATAAGATTTAGCTCATTTGTTCTTTGAATAACCTTGCTTTCGAGTTCTGTGTTAATTTTATTCATTTCGTTGTTGAGAGCAAAGTTCTCTTTAGCCACAAAATATTGATGAAATATAAATAGTAAGTATATTAACGATAGGGTTATAATGGCAGCTATATTAGAAACATCAAGCATGTCGAATACAAAAATTAGTATAAATCCAACCACTGATACTAAGAATACACCAGGAAGAAAGGTTAACCATTTGCTGATTTGAGTTATAGGCAATAATTTATTTTCTGCATGTACTCTGACATTAACCTCTTTTGTTCCAATTAATGCAGCAATCACAATAACGAAGTAGAATGTGTAATAACCTAAATCGATAAAATATCCAGGATCGTTAATTCCATATAAGGAATCGATAAAATACATCAAATCGCTTACAGTGAATCCAACAATTCCTCCTATGAAATATAACATCACCTTTTTACTACTTTTTAGTTGATTGGAGAAAAATCGGATTAGAATTATCCAGACAATAGCAATGTCTAGAACTGGGTATAAATAAGTTATGAAAAGGGAAAAGTTGTTAGGTTCTTTAAATGTTTGTCCTGGAATTTTGATTAGGAAGAGGAAGAAAAGTATGGCTGTGAGTATTAGTATGCTAACCTCAATAATTATTCGTTTAACTCCCTTAAAATGCGCCTGTGTACTTGGAATTGTGACTATTGCTGCAATAAACGAAGGATACATGCCAAAATAAAAAAGATCGGCCAAGGATGGGAATGGATATTCCTCAATGGCAATTAGCCAAAGCCACAGGCAATCTGCTATAAACCACGACACAAAAGAGAATGTGAGCCAAAGAAGTGTTTTTTGAATAGCCAACCTGTGTTGTCGCGCAAAACGATAAAGCATAAATATACTTAGGCCAGAAAATAGTGTTAGACCAGTTGAGAATATACTATTGAAAACTTCGTGTGATTTTGGTGAAATTGGTAGTAAATTCATCCCAGCATAAAAGCATAGGGTAATAAGTGATATTAAGGTTATGTGTTTTGTTTGAGTGTTTATAAGGGCTGCTCTGTGTTGCATTTCTATTTTTGTATTTGGGTTTTCAATTTAGATAATTTTGAAATACTAAATGAATAAAACTACCTAATAATATATTTCGAAAATATAATCAGAGCATACATGGTCTATTCATCTTGGAATTCGGTATTTTTGGGCTAAAATTAATTTGCTAAATATCTATTGTTTATAGATAGAGTCTAGGAAATTTTATTTAACTTTCATAAATCAAAACGTAAATTAAAAGCCATATTCAATAAAACATTTGGTTTATCGAACCTTTTAATACAACATTATAACCATGCTTCCAATACCTATTTGTATTACCGATGACTGCGAGATATTTTGCCTAGGGGTGAGAACTATTTTAGATACCACAAAAAAATTTGAATTAGCAGAAACACACTCAAGCAATGAACTGTTTGCACTACTTAACAGTGGAAAAAATTTACCCCAAATTTTGCTACTCGATGTAAAGCTCAAAAAACTTGGATCGCTTAATGGTATTGAGATTGCTTTTGTTGTTAAACAAAACTATCCAAGTATAAAGATTATAATTTTAACCTCGTTCGACGAAAGTGATATTTTAAAAAAGGCCTTGGAGGCCGGTGTCGATGGTTTTCTTCCCAAAGAATCGGTTTCGGAGGAATTGTTGGATGCTATTAATTGTGTTTTAGATGGTCAAAATTACTTGGGACGAAACACCTCATTCCATGCTATCAATAGTGCTTTTAATAAGAAGTCTCAAAAAACAGACTTGCTTACAAAAACCGAGATTAACGTTTTTTTGATGATCTGCAAAGGTTTTATCAATCAGCAAATTGCTAACAGTTTAAATGTAAGTATCCACACAATTGAGACTCATCGAAGTAATATTAAGAATAAACTCGGTATTAAAACAGATATAGATTATCTCAAGATAGCTATAGAGGAGAATATCGAAGAGGTTATGAAGTTTTATATGATAAAAAGTAAGTAGAGGTTCTCTAACACTCACAAAGAAAAACTTTTACACAGATTTACGTTTGATTCATGCAGGTTTGTATCAAACACTAGTTTGTGCTTTAAAGTCTAATTTTAGCAGGAGTTTTCATTACTCTAGGCATGTCTATACTATAAAATAAATTCATGTTTGCGGCTAGTTGTTTTGGCGTTAATTACATGCTAACGACATGGATTATTAAGGATATTGCACCCGTTAACTAACCTATTAATTTAAATTTAAACTTATGAGAAAGAATTTTAAACTTGCATCGCTATTTGTTGCAGTTGCAGTTGTGGGTGCTGCTGTCTTTTTTAATGCATGTAAGAAAGATGAAGTAGCGGTTGAGCCAGAGATTACTAGTTACCATTCCTTGGGTTGCGAATTACTCCCTGCCGACGAGTACACAAAGTTACCAATGGCGGTTACTCCATCAGTAGCAGTAAAGGCAACCGTTCTCGACCTTAATGTTCCTCCAGTAGGCGATCAGGGAGGAGAGGGATCTTGTGTAGCATGGGGAACTACTTATGCTGCTCGTAGTATTAATTGGCAGGCATCTCACTCTGCAGCTTGGAGCCAAAGTGTTAATATTTTTAGTCCAGAGTATGTTTACAATCAAATTAAAGTTAGAAGATCTTGTTCGTCAGGTTCGTATGTAACCAGAGGCTTAGACTTGCTTGTTGCACAGGGCGTTTGCACATGGGCATCAATGCCATATACCGATGTAAGTTGTACCTTACTTCCAACTACAGCTCAACAAACTGAGGCTGCTCTTTATAAAATATCAGGTTACGGAACGGTTACACGTACAACCGATGTTATTAAGAGTTTCTTGGCAGCCGGGAAACCTGTTATTGTAGCAGGTCCTGTCAATAGTGCATTTATGTATTTATCTAGTGGTTCTGTATTGACAACTTTCGATGGAAGTTCATTAGGTGGACATTGCTATTGTGTTGTTGGATATGATGATAACAAAGGAGCGTTTAAGTTTATGAATTCTTGGGGAACATCTTGGGCAACCGGTGGATTTGGGTATATTGCTTATGGTTACGAGACAACTTGGTGGACCGAGGCATATGCAATAAACTAAATCTAGTTCATAGTAGTTAGGTTAAAATCCGGCTAAATTGCCGGATTTTTTTGGTATAATCGGTAGTTTCGTTTGTAAGATCTAGATTCTCTCTTGAATTTTTTTTAACAAAATTGCATTACGTTGATTTAACTCAATTATTTTTATACTTTTGTTTGTTAACCCTAAACTATTTGTAAGTTGGAATTAGAATCTGCTATTCAGGAACTTCTTTCCCGATTAGAATTTGTAAGTCTTCCCGGCTTAGGCAGTTTTGTAAAAAAATACAAGTCTGCCTCGTTATCAACCGATGGTAAAACATTTAATCCTCCTTTGGAGTTTTTTGTTTTTGATACGACAAGGTTGTTTAATGATGAGGCTATTGAAAACTTCATTTGTGATTCCACTGGGGTTGATCATAAAAGTGCATCGTTGCAGTTGGAGTATTTTGTTAAAAGTGTTAAAGAAAGGTTAACTCTGGGCAATGAGGTTGTATTCGAGGGTATTGGTGTATTGAAGAAGGATGCAAAAGGGGAGATTGTGTTAGTCTCGCCAAGTGAGCTCAATTCACAAACCTTTGGTTTGGGCAAAATTAAGGTTGAAACTCCTATTGTTAGCGATAAAAAGAAGGACGAGCCAGTTGCTCCTGCAAAACAGGTTAAAGTAGAGACTAAACCAATAGTAAAAGAAATTGTAGCCAAGCCTGTAAAACAAGAAAAGTCCAGAACGAATATTGTCATACCTATAGTTATAATTTTTGCAGTTATAGCAGTTGTTTCTGTTATTTTGTTTGTACCTGAATTAAGATTCTGGAATGGTGCTACCAGTGAGAATGAGCCCATTGCACAGACGAGTACAATTGATAATGCTGGAGATGTTGTTCCTTTTGATTCGACACTCACTACTATCGATTCTCAGCAAATTAAATCGGATACAGCAACGACAGTTGAACCGAAAGCCCAAGAGGATTCCAAACCTGTTATTGCAGTAACCGATCAGAAATCGGCGTTGTACTATCAAGAAACAAAGAAGGACGAGAATAAAACTTTTTATATTATAGCGGGAAGTTTTTCTCAGGAAATCAACGCCCAGAGGTTGATGAAAGATCTGTCGGCAAAAGGCTATAAGCCTGAACTTTTGCAAACCGATAATATGTATCGAGTTGCAATCTATAAGTTTTCGAATAGAGACAGAGCTCTTCGGGAACTTGAGCGTTTAAAAGCACAGAAAATTAGCGATAGAGTTTGGATGCTAAGTATATAAAAAACAAAACCCTCAAATTTTCTTGAGGGTTTTATTTTATATTTATATGGACAATCTATTTTACTGTCGATCCATTAGAAACCTCATCGGAGGGTTGAACAAACATTAGTTTTCCATTAGCATCTTCGGCCATTAAAATCATTCCATGCGATTCAATTCCTTTAATCTTTCTTGGTTCTAAGTTAACAAGAATTGAAACTTGACGTCCAATTATCTGTTCAGGTGTGAAATGCTCGGCGATTCCAGAAACAAGAGTCCTTGTGTCTATTCCAGTATCAACCTTAAGTTTCATTAACTTTTGGGTTTTAGGAACGCGTTCGGCTTCTAACACTTTCCCAATCCTGATGTCCATTTTTGAGAAATCATCATAGGAAACAGCCTCCTTTTGGGGTTGAACATTAACAACCTGTTTCAGAGCATTAGCCTCCTTGGTTGCTTGTAGCTTTGCTAACTGTACATCTATTGCATCATCCTCAATTTTATCAAAAAGCAGCTCTGGGTTGTTAAGTTGATGCTCGGCTTTTAGTAAATCAATGTTTCCGCCATGTTCCCATTTGTTGTCCGCAAAATCAATCATTTTTCTAATCTTTTCGGCAGTAAACGGAAGGAATGGTTCAAGCAATATCGAAAGGTTGGCTGTGATTTGCATCGATATATTTAGGATTGTTGCAACTCTTTCTGGATCCTGTTTAAAAATTTTCCATGGTTCTGTATCGGCAAGATATTTATTGCCCAAACGTGCAAGATTCATGGCCTCTTTTAGTGCTTCGCGGAAACGGAAATCTTCCAAGTTGCTTTCAATGGCTTGCTTAATCTTTGGAATTTCCGCAATAGTTTCCTTGTCGTAATCAAGAATTTCGGTGACTGCAGGCACTTTTCCTTCAAAGTACTTTTGGGTAAGAACCATTGCACGGTTTACAAAGTTGCCAAGAATTGCGACCAATTCGCTATTATTGCGCGTTTGGAAATCTTTCCAGGTAAAATCGTTATCCTTGGTTTCGGGCATATTTGCAGTTAGCACATACCTAAGAACATCCTGTTTTCCGGGGAATTCTTCTAGGTATTCGTGTAACCAAACAGCCCAGTTACGCGAGGTTGAGATTTTATCACCTTCTAAATTTAAAAACTCGTTGGCAGGAACATTATCTGGCAATATATAACTTCCATCAGCCTTTAGCATTGCAGGGAAAATGATACAGTGAAAAACAATATTATCTTTTCCAATAAAATGAATCATGCGGGTATCAGGATCTTTCCAGAATTTTTCCCATTCAGGAGTACATTCCTTGGTTGCAGATATGTAACCTATAGGAGCATCGAACCAAACATAAAGTACTTTGCCTTGCGATCCTTCAACTGGCACAGGAACGCCCCAATCTAGATCACGGCTAACTGCGCGTGGCTGTAAGCCTTGATCTAGCCAACTCTTGCATTGTCCATAAACATTAGTTTTCCACTCTTTATGATCCTGTAGAATCCACTTTTCCAGTTCGGGTTGGAATTTGTCCAAAGGCAAAAACCAGTGTTTGGTTTCTTTTAAAACGGGTTTCGATCCGCTTAGAGTTGATTTTGGATCAATTAGATCGGTTGCATTAAGGCTTGTTCCACACTTCTCGCATTGATCACCGTAGGCACGATCGTTGCTACAATGAGGGCATGTCCCGGTTATATATCTATCGGCCAAAAATTGCTTAACCTCCTCGTCGTAGTATTGTTCAGTTGTTTTTTCGATGAAAACACCCTTATCGTAAAGATTCCGGAAAAACTCGCTGGCTGTTTCGTAGTGAACTTTCGAGGTTGTTCTGGAATATATATCGAATTTAATTCCAAACTTCTCGAATGATTCTTTAATAATTGAGTTGTATTTGTCTACAATAGCCTGAGGTGTTGTATTCTCTTGGCGTGCTTTAATAGTTATTGGCACACCATGCTCATCGGAGCCGCAAACCGAGATTACTTCAACTCCTTTTTCCCTAAGATAGCGAGTGTATATATCCGAAGGAATATAAACACCAGCCAAATGGCCAATATGTACAGGTCCATTTGCATACGGTAGAGCAGAAGTAATAAGGTATCTTTTAAAATTCTTCATGTCAATGATTTATATAAATATGTAATTGTCGAAAAAGGCCTACAAATCTACACTAAAAAGTTAAAAGTTAGATGTTAAACCAGAGTCGAATTTCATTTTTAACAATGAAGAATGGGGGATTGCTACAAATTATCGAATAAAACAATTTTAGCGTTAGCGATACTCTAAAAAATTGCCTAATTTTATGGTCGATTAAGTTTTATGAAGAATTCATGGAAAATATAACACCTCCATACCTTAGACCTGGTGATACTATAGGAATTGTTGCAACGGCTCGTTTTGTTAGTCGCGATGAGATTCAGCCTGCAATTCGTTTTTTAACGGCTCATGGTTTCATGGTTAAAACATCGCCACATCTTTTCTCGCAGCAGCATCAATTTGCAGGTACCGACGAGGAGCGTGCTTTGGATTTTATGGAGATGGTTGAGGATCGGTCAATAAAGGCTATTCTTTGTGCCCGTGGTGGTTATGGAACTGTTCGAATTCTCGATTTGATAAACCTGAGAAAACTTCAGCTTAATCCCAAGTGGATAATTGGTTATAGCGATATTACTGTGCTACATAGTTTGATTAGCAGTTGGTACGGTATTGAAACGCTACATGCCACAATGCCAATAAATTTAACCAACGATATATCTGGTAACGAGTCGATAAATAATTTAGTGCAAGTGCTTGAGGGGCACATTCCGTCCTATAAAGTTCCACATCACGCAATGAATAGATTTGGGCGTGCGACAGGATTACTTACAGGAGGAAATTTGTCTATACTCAATACTTTAATCGGAACCGATGCTGATATTTCTGCTCAAAATAGAATTCTTTTTATTGAGGATGTCGATGAGTATTTGTACCATATCGATAGAATGATGATGCATCTTAAGCGAAGCGGAAAACTTAAAGCGATATCAGGGTTAATTGTGGGCTCATTTTCGGATATGAGGGATAATAAAATACCTTTTGGATCCGATGCTTACGAAATAATATATAGTGTAATGCAGGAATATGGCATTCCTGTTTGCTTTGGATTTCCTGCAGGACATACAGAGCCCAACTATACATTGATTATGGGACGAATGGTCGAACTTAGAGTTGATAAAGAGGGAGCCGAATTAATATTTTCGACACAAACTAGCCAAGGAGTTCACGATACCCTGGAGGAATAACAAACATTTTATCGGGAAGTTTTTGAGACTTAATCTCAATAATTCTAGTGCTTTCTTTTACTTTCCTGAATAGTGTCCGTTCTACAGTAAAAAGTGGAAAGAATCCATTTACTTGAGGAAACTGACTAAATATTCCGAGGGGTGTTTCACTTCTTTGTAGGATGCCTACTAGAGATTTCATAAAGTTATAGTTTTTTTCGGCTACCCAGTAGGTTAATTCGGTATTCCTCTTTTTATTACGTATACGCCATTGCTGGCAAACTTCACCATTAATTTTCATGAAGTTTTTTGTTTTAATGAATTCTGAATCGTTATTCGTATTGGCTAAAGATTTAAGAGGAATCTCTGTATATAGTTTATCTTTCACAGAAAGCGCATAGATTTTTTCCTTTGATAGATTTACAAGAAAACTTCGAGTTATCGCATTTTTAGAATTTATCTCGTCAATCCTTACAATATCATTTTTAACGCTAATTTCAATTTGCAGGGTATCGTAAATTCCCTCCTTAATGATTTTTATTTTACCCTCGAACATTCCAGCATTCGAAAATACTTTAATGGGGACTATAATTATGAATATGAGTATTTTCAGCCAATGCTTCATCGTGATGTTTGAAATATATTAACTCTATTTTTTTCGAAATAATCATAAAAAAGTTACACGGTTTTTGTAAAACTCAAGTATTTTTGATTAACGGTAGAAAGGCTAATGAATTAATCAAGTGACATTGTGTTTTAAAACATTGAAAAACAGAATTTTATCATCTATCTGATATTAACAGAATCAATGAATGATATTCATCACCAAGACTTAGGCGCGTTAGGAGAAGATTTAGCAACAGCGTTTCTTCAACAAAAAGGATATGCCATATTGCACAGAAATTGGCACTTTGGACACAAAGAGTTGGATATTGTTGCTAAAGACAACGGAATGCTAGTTATAGTTGAGGTTAAAACAAGAGCCAACGATTACTGGGAAGAACCCAAGGAGGCAGTTAAGCGAAAAAAACAAAAACGTATTATTGATGCTGCCGATGCTTATGTACAATATTTTGATTTAGACATAGAGGTTAGATTTGATATTGTATCTGTAGTGTGGCATGGTGGACAACATACAATTGAGCATATTGAGGATGCTTTTTACCCTTTAATATAGCAGATATGGATATAGTTGAATTGAGAGAATATTGCATGTCGAAGGCTGGTGTGACAGAGAGTTTGCCTTTCGATGAGGATACTTTGGTTTTTAAGGTGAACGGAAAAATATTTGCGTTGACAAATCTATCTGGCGATTTATCGGTTAATCTTAAATGCGATCCGGAGAAAGCTATAGAATTACGGGAAATCTACCCGGCTGTTGAGCCTGGCTATCATATGAATAAAATTCATTGGAATACAATTAGGCTTGATGGTTCAATTCCATCGAACTTAATTAAGCTATGGATTGATCATTCATATGGGTTGGTCTCGAAGGGAAAGAAGAGCAAGAAAATCAGATAGAATAGCACGACTACAATAATTTATTTGTTTTATTAACTTTGGTACATAAATTGCTAATTTTCAAATCGAGAAATACCTAATACAAAAGATATGAAAACTATTGTAAATCTGGCGGCAATTATCCTTTTAATGATAGGAACTTCCGCATTTGCACAGGATAATTACATTGTAACGAGAATTAATGGAAAGGTTACTAATTTCAAAACAGGTACTCAACTTAAAGCTGGAGATGTTTTGGAGCCCTCCGATAGGGTTACTTTCGATACATTCGACTCATACATTATTTCCATTAGCCAAAATATGGGTCGATTTATGATGAAGATGCACGAGCCTCCAACTCCGGATGTTATTCAACAGTTAACAGTAACAGTGAAGGATGTTGCAGTTCCTACTAAACGTCGCAGTTTGATGGCTGAGCGTTACAAACCAGATGAATCAGAAGTTTCCGATTTAAGAGGTTATTTCGGAAACGATAAGTTCTCTGTAATTGGCGATAAGGTGAACATTTCGGTTAGTTCGGTAAGCTATCCAATTGATGAAAACAAGTTTATTGTGTTCTATTACCGAGTAAACAATAATCCTGTTTCCAAGAAGATTGGCTATGAGCAGAATGCTCTTCTGGTTGAAAAAGATAAGCTTTTAAGCACGAGTTCGGGTGATATAACATCGAATGAGATTCCTAGTGTTTCTGTTTATTTATATGAGAAGAACACACGTTCTAGCGAAGAGATTACCAAATTCGATTTATTGTTTGTAGACAAAGAGGCACTTACCAATGAATTTTATACAATACTTCCTATTCTTCGTCGTCAGAATATGGGTAACGATGAAATAAAGAAGTATTTAATCGAATACTATTTCGATTTTTATGGCGCTACCGATTCGAAGGCAATTAAACAATTTGTTGATAATTTAGTAGATAATGCCAAGGCATAGTATTGAGGTTATTTAAGCGTAAAAGGCGTTTCCTGTATTAGTGAACGCCTTTCTTTTTGGAATATGATAGAGTTACTCAACCTGCCCGATAATTACAACATAGTTCTTTCCATACTTTTTTGCGCATTTAGGACAGGTGGTGTACCACATGTACCATTTTTTGATAGTTAATCCTTTTTCTGTGAATCTAGTTTTAAAATCTTCGCTCCATTTTGCTATATTACTAAAAGAACCTTCATAAACCTTACTAAAAAATTTTCCACTTAGTTTAGTGTTTTCGGCATTGGGAATCTCCTTATCTACCGCAAGGTAAAGATCCATATTCCATTTAGAGGTGTGATCCGATAGACAAAGGAAATCTGGTATGCTAGCGTTAGCCGCACGAACTTTTTCGTCAAGACGCATCATGGTTTTGCCAAATCCAACGGGCATATAAAAGATGGTAAAAACTTTATCTTTGACAAATGGCTTATTGCTCCATTCTAGCATTGTATCATCCCAATTGGTTGGATCAAACGGTGGACAACAGATAGCATTACTTTTCTCTTCCATCTTTTAAAGTGTTATAGATTATAAAATGCAAGTTAATTTGCATTTAGTATTTTATCAAGTTAACTCTATGTGTTTATAGTTTGATTTAGAGTTAATTATTGACAAGTTTCATTTCGTTAACTAGTGCCGAAATATTTTTGCTATCGAGTTTCGATATGGTTTGTGTTACACCTGAAATTTTCTTTATCAAGAATCTCTCAATGAAGTTCATCTTTTCGATAATAAATTCACCACCCACAACTTTTCTGCTTAAGGCATGATTGCTGATTGATTCTGGGAATGCCGCATTCAACTCTTTTTCAAATTCAGGTTCGTTCATCGCACATACGAATAGCCCTACTCGCATACGTAATAGTTGCGTCAAGTTTTTCTGACAGAACATCTTCACTCTTCTCTGGATTTTGCCAGCATGGATTGAACCTCCAATAATTATCTGATCGTAATTATTCAGATCAATGGTACTAATCTGCTTTAGATTTATAGTATCTGCATTTTCGATGGATTCAGATATCATGTTGGCTACCTTTTCTGTTGTTCCATGCGATGTGGCGTATACAATGGCTGTTTTCATTGCTTATAAGTATAAAGTTCGAGTTGTAGAAACAAAGATACCTAATATTATTACTCGATAAACTCTGAAAACTCAAGTACAGATTTTCTAACGCTGTAGGATTTTGGAATGCTGTTTAAGTAGCCAATTCTTGCAACGAATTGAATAACGCCATTGTTCTGGAAATGCGCATTGGCATCAATCTCAAAGTTACGTTCCTCAATCATTTGGTTCATTGGATGGAATCCTATACCAAGTTTTGAACAAGCAATATTTATTCTTTCGTACAGTCTTCCTGTATTCATCCAGTTTTCAGGAGAATTGTTTGGTTGGGTAATTAAAATCCAGCCTGCACAATTTTCTGCCTGCAATTTTGCTTTGTCAATACCTTTGTCAACGAACGATTGCTTTTTCGAGTCCGATGGTTTCATGAAATTTCGAATAATGAAACCAATAATGCCGGTAATTCCCATTCCGCCTGTTGTTAAACCATCGCGATTGGCTTTAACATCGGAGTTGGAAAAACGGAGCCAGTTGGCCAGTTCGTTTTTCGCATCTTCGTTATTTGATTGTTGAGCATAAGCAGCGAGAGTTTTTGTTGATATATACTTTCCATTATCGGATGTGGCAGAAATGTATGATGTACTTTCTGGGTTGCTGATTATTGTTTTAATATCTTCAACCGTTAAGGATCTCTTTTCGAATGCCGAACGAGTTGTTCTTCTTTGTTCAATCTCAGAGATGTTGAAATTTGTTGCCTTACCTTTTTCCAATGTAATTATTGCAGCTAGAATATCTGTCGATTTTTGCGCTTTGATGTCAATATTTGCAATATAGCCTAACACTCCTGCAGAAAGATTGATGTTTTCGATAAATGCACCTAGTGATATAAATAATCCTCGATAGGTTGGATCTACAATCTTCAGGTGGCGAGAGGTATCTGCGTAAACTTCAATAATAGAATCCTTAATAACCTTCACTTTCCAGGGTTGAGTATTGTGTGAATTGCCTGCAAGCGATGCATAGTAAAGAATTTTGTAAACATCACTTTTGTTGGTCAAGTCTTCCTTGAAATTGCTCCTCGATGTTGAGGTGCAAGCGCAACCGAATAATGAAAACACCATTGCTGCAATAATTAAGTGATTAATAATTTTGCTCATATCCTATTTTATTAAAAATGAGTAAGTAATCATTAGTAATAGCGGATTTTCTTTATAGGTTTCGTAGGCCGAAATGTTTCCGATAGATGTTTGTGATTCTATTATGTACCTACGTTTTCCGAATTTCACCCCAGCATTTAGTCCAATCTCATTTTTTCCAAAACGGTACGAAACACCACTGTATAATCCATAATTAAAAACAGTGTAGCTATAATCGTACGTTTTAACCCATTTTACGCCAGTTAAAAAACCAAGTGGAAATCTAAAATTTCGCCTTTGAAACTGGAAGTTTGGCCAAACCTCCACAGAGAAATCGTTGTATTTTGTTTCTATGAAGTTTGATGATAAGCCAATTGACATGGGAATGTTTATTTTTTTTAATGGTTCAAAGTTATAACCAATTTGAAGGTCTTTTATTCCGACCCTTGCAAATATTAACGAATTTTGTGAGTATATCTTGATTGCAATTATTAGTAATAAACTCATTATAAATAATATTCTTTTCATCTCAACAATTATTTTTGTTCAACAATTACCTTGTTTACTATCTTTTTTGCAGAAGTAATCTCATCTAGTTTTGTATATAAATTTCCGTTAGATCCATCTGGGCTAGAGTGTCCAATTAACTGAAGTTCCCAGTAATTTTGGGTTGAATTCAAATCTATTTTTGTGCAGTAAACTAAGGCTGGTTGACCACTCCCTTCACTTCCTCCAGAGTAGTAGAAGCTTCCTTTGGGGCTATTCTTCTTGAAAAATGCATTAAAATCTACAGAATGGTTAAACTCTGCAAAGATTAAATATTCTGATTTTTGATTTGGTGTAACTTTGATAAAATAGTCGCTTGTGGGCGTTGCTCCTGTAAGTCCGTCAACAAGGGGATCTGATTTAGTTGGAAGATATAAACCATCGGGGTAAATTACTCCACGATTGTGGCACCAGTAGGGCAATGCTTCTTTTCGTCGATTTCCTTTATTTGAGATCCAGCCCTCGCGTGCTATTTTGTGGGTGCAAAAAATTGTCCCAATATAGTTAGTATCCAAATCGGTAAGCCAAATTACAAATTGAGGTGGGTTTTTCTTGTTTATTCCAAGGAATAAAGGGAAATCGTGAAGCCAGTTATCGCCAGCAACAATCTTAATTTTTAGGTCATTGTTTTGAAATTCAATCTCATCTTTCGAGCACGATGAAATCATTGCTGAAAGCAAAATCAAAATTAGTAATAATCTCCTCATAGTATTGCGTTTTAATATTGCGCAAAGTTAGAGGAGGCCATTGCCTAAAACACTTGACGATAATCAAGAAAAATACTAAAGTGTTCTGTTCCTAATTCTACTTAATGTTTCAGGGGTAACTCCTAAATACGAGGCTAAATATTGTAGCGGAATATTTTTAATATACTCTGGGTATTCCTTGCACAGCCATAGGTAGCGATCTTGTGGGGAATCGTTCAGGAAGCTTAGTAAATGTTTTTCCGATGCAATAAAGGCCTGTTCGGAGAGTAAGCGTCCCAATCTTTCAATTTTGGAATTCTTATCGTACAGATTTGTAAGTTTTTCGTAGGTTATTGACAAAGTTGACATTTTATCTAAGCACTGAATATTAACAATGGAGGGTTTCTGAAGAATAAAACTTGTATAGGATGTTATGAATCCTGGGGCAAAGTAAAAATCACTTGTAACTTCGCAGCCATCTGGTTTATAGTGATAGAATCGGACAAAGCCCTCCGATAAAAAGTACATTCTATCTGCTACTTTGCCATTTTCGAGTATGAGTTGTTTCTTTTCAAAATTGATTAGTTCAAGACTTTCGGAAAGATTTTTATAATCATTAATACTCAAGTCTAAAAATCTAGACATGAAGTTTTGAAGAATTTTCAGTGAATCATTCAGAAGCATTATTTTCAATATGTTTATACAAAGATAAACCAATTATCTCCCAAATTTCCAATATCTTTGGGGATATTAAGTTGAGAGACTTTCTGATGTTTCACATCTGATTTCTAACATCTGTATTAATGAGTAAAGGTAAAAAAAACAAGGATATTGGTTTTCCTAAGAAGAGGATTACCAAGAAGGAGTTAAAGCAGGCAATTATAGATGTTTTTGCCGATAAACCAGGTCAAAGTTTTAACTATAAGCAGTTAGCAACCATTATTGGAATTAAGGACGATCCAACTCGTAGAATGATCACCGATATTCTTTACGAATTGGCTCAGGAGGAACGTATTGTGGAGTTGTTCCGCGGTAAGTTCAAAATGGAGATGCAGAATATGATTGTGGTGGGTATTCTGGAAATGAATAACGATGGCACTGCCGATGTTATGACCGAGGATAACCGCGAGATTTTTATACCAGAGTTTAGGTTAAATAGGGCATTGCATGGCGATAAGGTTGAAATTTCGGTTTATCGTCATCGTCGTAGGGGGCTGTTCGAGGGAGAGGTTATTCAGGTGATTGAACGCGCAAAGCGCAATTTTGTTGGAACAATTACACTGGGACGCGATTTTGCCTTTGTTGTTCCCGATAATAGATTGATGCCCTACGATATTTTCATTCCAAAGGAGGAACTTCAGGATGTTACAAATGGGCAAAAAGTTATTGTTCAAATTACAGAATGGCCAGCGAGGGAGAAAAATCCAAGCGGGAAAATAGTTGATATTCTTGGCGATCCGGGTGTACGTGAGGTGGAAATGCATGCAATTCTTGCTGAGTTCGATTTGCCGTACAAATTTCCAGAGGAGTTAGATAGACTTGCCGAGAAGATCGGTGATAAAATTACAGATGTAGACTACAGCGTTCGTAGGGATTTTAGGGATGTTCCAACATTTACAATCGATCCGTTCGATGCGAAGGATTTTGATGATGCGCTATCGGTTCAAACTCTAAAGAATGGGAATATTGAGGTTGGTGTTCACATTGCTGATGTTACTCATTATGTAACGCCTAATACGCCTATTGATGATGAGGCCATAGAACGTGGAACCTCGGTTTATCTGGTTGATCGTTGTGTTCCGATGCTTCCCGAAAGATTGTCGAACTACATTTGTTCCTTGCGTCCAAACGAGGAAAAACTCTGTTTCTCTGCCGTTTTTGAGATGAATGAGAAAGCCGAGGTACTATCGCAATGGTTTGGTCGAACTGTAATTCTATCGAAGAGACGGTTTGCCTACGAGGAGGCGCAGGAAGTTATAGAGACAGGTAAGGGCGATATGCAGGAGCAGATTTTATTGTTGCATCAACTTGCTCAAATTTTACGGAATAATCGATTCAAGCAGGGTGCTATTGCGTTTGAGCGTGTTGAGGTGAAGTTTAATTTAGATGAAACGGGGAAACCGCTTGGGGTTTACTTCAAGGAGAATAAGGAATCGAATCAACTGATTGAGGAGTTTATGCTTCTTGCAAACAAAAAGGTTGCCGAATACATTGGTAAACAGCGTTCTGCTAAACACGAGTTGCCATTTGTGTATCGTATTCATGATAAACCCAACCTTGAGAAGTTGGATGCATTCCGTTCATTTATCACACGATTTGGTTACAATTTAACGGGTAACACCGATAAGCAAATCAGCAAATCCATCAATAAGTTGATGGTTGAGGTGAAGGGCAAGCGTGAGCAAAATTTGATTGAGACATTGGCGCTTCGCTCAATGGCTAAGGCACGTTACTCGTCCGACAATATTGGTCACTACGGTTTGGCTTTTCCTCATTATACTCACTTTACTTCGCCAATTCGTCGTTTCCCCGACATGATGGTTCACCGCCTGTTGGCTCATTATTTAGAAAGCGATAAGCCGAAAAACAAGGAGCAATTGGAGGCTCTTTGCAAGCATTCCACCGATATGGAAATTCGTGCAACGGAGGCAGAGAGAGCATCAATAAAGTATAAGCAGGTTGAGTTCTTGCAGGATAAGGTCGGTCAGAAATTCCGCGGTGTAATTTCGGGTGTAACTAGTTTTGGATTGTTTGTTGAACTTGAAGGAACTCAGTGCGAGGGTTTGGTGGCCATGCGCGATTTAAACGACGATTACTATCAGTTCGATGAGGATTCCTACGCATTGGTAGGTGAGCGCACTGGCCGAAGATTTCAACTAGGCGATGATGTTGATGTTGAGGTATGGAGAACCAACCTAGTTAAAAAGCAAATTGATTTCAAGTTGGTGGGGATGGAGTATGCTGAAATCAAACCGCGAGAAAATAGAGCATCAAAACCAAAACATAGCAGTTCGCACAAGCCTGAGAAAACAAGGATTCGAGGAATGGTGAAAATGAGTGTTGGTGGTTCAAAAGGAAAATCAAAATCAAAAGGGAAGGGAAACGGAGGCAGGAAGAAAAAATAAGTTCCATTGTTTGTTGATATTTATTCAACTTATGCAGATGTGATCTTTTACGTTTTACTTCTAACTTTTAACTTAACATATGAGAAAACTATTAATGTTTGTTGCTGGTGCAATGTTGTTTGCATCGTGTTTGAGTAGTAAGAAAGAGCTTGCTACAGGTTCTTGGCTTGGTGTGATTCAGTTGGATTCATTGGGCAATTTTATGGTACCCTTCAATTTTGAAGTTAAAAAAGACGCCGAAAAGGTTTCGCTTGTTATCCGTAATGCCGATGAGTTAATTCAAGTTGATGAGGTGGAGGTAAATGGCGATACTATTCATGCCAAACTTCCTGTTTTTACCAGTGAGATTGTGGCTGTAATCGGCGATTCATTAAAAGGATACTACTATCCAAAAGGATTGCAGGTTGCAATAAAGTATAATTTTTACGCAGTAAAAGGCCAAGCCGATCGTTTTCCTTGGTACACCGAGACTCCTGCATTTGATGTAACTGGCCGTTGGTGGTTTGTCGAAAGCCCGGGCACTCCCGATTCTACAGTTATGATTGCCGAGTTAAAACAGAATGGTAGCATTGTTACAGGAACAATTCTAAGTACAACTGGCGATTATCGTTATCTTGAGGGTAAAGTTTCGGGTGGTAAGTTTTACTTTTCCAAGAACGATGGCGCTCAAACAATCATTATCACTGGCGATATTGCCGACGCAAACAACATGGTTAATGGGTTAATTTCTGGAAGTCCTAAGTGGGTTTCTCATTGGAAGGCCGTTCGCGACGATAATGCTCAACTTCCTGAGTCCGACAAGTTGGTGTGGATTAAGAAGGGATTTACCACATTTGAATTTGCTGGTAAGGATTTGAATGGAAACATTGTAAAATCAACCGATCAAAAATTTCAAGGTAAGGTTTTGGCTGTTTTGGCTGGTGGCAGTTGGTGTCCAAATTGTTTAGACGAAGGACGATACTACAAGTCTCTCTATGAAAAGTATGCAGATAAAGGCTTTGAGGTTGTATCGCTTTGCTTCGAGGATAAAACATTTGATGCAGCGCAACCCAAAATCCAGCGTTTTGCTAAGAATATTGGTGCAGCTTATACCTATTTATATGTAGCTCCACGTGGACGAGAGCAGCGCGATTCAGTGCTTTATACCCTTGAGGGACAAATGGCCTATCCAACCAGTATGATATTAGACAGAAAGGGTAACATCCGAAAGGTTGAAACAGGATTTTCTGGACCTGGAACTGGTTCACACTATGAAAAGTTTGCCAAGGAAACAGAGGCGCTGATTGTTAAGTTACTTGAGGAAAAGTAAGAAATAAGAATAAGGAATGATGATTGATAATAAAAGTTATCTCATCATTCCTTGTTAATTTTAGTTTATCGGCTTTGTCTGCGTTTCTTGAAACCTTCTATTAGTAATGCTATTCTTCGTATAAAATTGAGTTGTAGCGTTGCATAAAGTGCAAGCGTCCCAAGCCATATCACCGTAATATTAAACCAAATAGTTCTAACGTACACCTTATTGAATAATTTGTAGGGTGCATAAAGGTGTGCTCTTCCCCATGGGTGATCGGGTTTCATGTAAATAGGTTCGTACTTTTGAATAACCCGATCTTCAGTTTCGAGGTACTTTGTAACCTCGTTATTCTTTAGTAGCCATTCGGCTAGAGTGTTATTATAGTTTTCCTGTTTTAAACGATAAAAACCATCGGTTCCTAGTTTTTGGGTTAAATCATCGTAAATACTATCTCTACTTCGAATAGCGTTTCTGTAGATTTCACTTACGGTTTTCTTTAGGAAGAATAGATAACCGGTTAACTCATCGGAAATTTCATCGGTAAGTTCTCCTCTTTTCAACTCATCCAAGAATTCAAACGGAGGAACACCTGTAGCCTTAACAAGGTAGTCTAATTCGTTACCAATTAACTTTAGATGTTTCTCGATTTGTTGCTGATCGGGTGTTTCTAGCGAGTTCAGTCGAATGCTTTCTTCAAGTTTTGCCTGTAGACGAGGAATCAGAAATGATGATCTAAAGTTCGATTGGCTTACATCCATTTCGTACTTGAAGAAGTTGCGCTCGAATTTATTGTTGGTGAATTGCTCAACGGCTAATGCCTCGTATGCCCATCTCGAAGGCATAATGTCGGCAACTGTTGGAACGTAAACTTTACGGGTTAACAGAGGGTGTAGGTTGTCGTAATCGACTACAGTTCCACTTAGCAAAATTTGGGGAACCAGTATAAATGGAATGGTTATGTAAATGGCAACAACAGAACTCATTGCCGAGCTAATAATTAGGCCTAAGAGATTCGAGAAACAGGAGGCCGAAAATAACACAAGCCAGTATTGTAGCGTAAGTCCTTTAATTTCGATAATTGAATTTCCAATTAGCACAAAAAGAAACATCTGGAAGGCTGACAGAGCAAAGAGGTAAATAATTTTTGAGTTTAGGTAGCTGAATCGGCTTAGGTTTAGGAACGATTCCCTTTCAAGAATCTTTCTGTCTCCAATTATTTCTTCGGCACTAACGCTTAATCCTAGAAATAGTGAGACAATTACACTCATAAAGATGAATGCTGGGAGATTCTTGTTATTGGCAAATATGTAATTGTTTCCTGTTGAATATTTTACAAAGAATGCAAGTATAAATGCAAGTATAACGGGTTCCAGAATATTTAGCAGGATGTATTGACGATTCGATAGTTTCGAAAGTAGGTTTCGAATGCTGAATATTTTTAGCTGCTTAATAACGTTGGGTAGTCTAAAATTATTTTTAGGAAGAGGTTCCTTATGCCCATTTACAGGCACATGGCTTTGTATTATTTCGACGTAATGGTTGTACCACTCTTGAGGTTCTACTTGTCTGGTTGTTGTGAACTTTCCATTTTCGTCAACAACTTTTCGTTCAATGATTTCAAGGATTTGTTCAGGGTTAATGTTTCCACAATGCAAGCATCCTCCGCTAGTTGTGGATATTGGATTTACAATTCGTTTGAAATATGAAACGGCATCAAGTGGTGTTCCTGCGTAAATAGGATAGCCGCCTTTATCCAACACCCAAAGTTTGTCGAACAGTCGGAATACCTTATCGGATGGCTGATGTATGTTGGCGATAACCAATTTCCCTTTGTTTGCTAAGGCCTTGAGTAATTTCATTACCATTAATGAATCGCTCGACGATAATCCACTGGTAGGCTCATCAACAAAGAGAACTGTAGGTTCCCTGAGTAACTCAAGTCCGATGTTTAATCTTTTTCGCTGTCCACCACTTATTACTTTATTAAGCGGCGATCCTACCTTAAGATTATGAATATCCCAAAGTTCTAAATCATCTAGTACTTTTCTAACAAGATGATTGATTTGCTTGTTGTTATAATTGCCAAAACAAAGTCGGGCGTTGTAGTACATATTTTGATAAACGGTCAGATTCTCGAAAAGCAAATCATCCTGAGGAACTAATCCGATGATACCCTGAACAGAGTGCTTTTCGGCATGTATATCATAACCATTTATGAGCACTCTTCCGCCATGAGGCTTTTGCTTTCCGGTAAGAATGTTCAGCAGTGTTGATTTCCCCACGCCGCTACTTCCCATTATACCAATAAGTTGTCCCGACTCTTCGTTTATTCTAAATGGTTTAATACCGTTCTTACTATTTCGATAGGTGTACTCAACATTTTCGACCGTAAGTACGGTGCGTTGATTCAGCGCGTTATTTCCCGAGATTCCCACTAGTGTGCTGTATAGAACAGGAGACATTCCGAATCCTTTGATTGTCGATCCGACCTGAAACAGATAGGTCTTTTCGGGAGTCATTTCTATACTATCTAGGTATAACCTTGATTCACCGTAGTATTTAACTAAATAGCCTTGTATGTCGGGAATCAGAAAAAAGTAAAGGCAACCGTTTAAGCCTACAATCTCTTTTTTGCTGTTGCACTCTTCGCCTTTAGGCGATTTTAGTACGCCAGTTAGTGTAACTATACGAAAAGGATCAATGTTGCTATATTCATTTAACGCTACGAAACGTTTAATGAATTTGGTATCAGTAGAATCTATGTTTAGGCAATTCGAGACTAAGTCGGCCAGATCGATAAAGTCAGGATCATGCTTAAACCTGGCAAACATCTCGAATAGTTTAACAACAATCATTATCCTATCGTCGATGGTTAAGGTTGTCCGGAGTTCTGAACAGGTATCCTTGATAGGAGCATAGTTATCTATAACATCAACATCTACTTGTGATGTATTTTTCGATTGTTTTTTTTGCCCGTTATAGTATGCAGTAAATTCTCCTTTAAATCGACTCGAAACGTTTTCGCTAAGCAGTTCATCAACTAAATTATCGATATGAGAGTCGAAACCATGAGATGAAGCATGGGATGCTAAGATTTGTAAAAGTGTATAAATGATTGTTTCGTTCATCTATAATAAAAATGGTTTATCAAACACATCTAATTTGACTCGCTAAAGGTAAAAAAGTTACTGTTATAAAGTATGATTTTGTAAAATATACGATAAATACTCATTAAAATCAAGTGTGCTTTCTGAAGCGTAGTGGTAATCAATAAAAAAATAGCGTAGCAGTTCTGCTACGCTATTTATATGAAGAATAAAAATTTTACTCAACAAAAGAGTTTCTAATTTTTGCGATATTTTCAACAATTGCTTGGAATTGTTCATCATTTACAGTTTCGCCTTGAACTCCATTGTAAACGTCAGCAATTGGTTTAAGAGTGTTTATTAGTTCAGTTACATCTGCTTCGGTTGAACGAGATTGCATAAGTTCCATCAACTTTGATAGAGGAGCTTTTTGATTTGCAATAATTTTCACAAATTCAGTATTGCTACGGCTTGTAAGAGCTATTTGTGATGTGATGTATAAACCTTCAACCCAACTTCCGGTAATAACCATTAGCGATAGGTTGTCCTTGCCATTCTCTACAAGGTATTTGTAAGAATCGTAGAAAGAATTGGTGATGATAAGGATAAGTGAATCCTTGTTGTCGATATTTGCATCAACACGTTCAGCAAGTTGACGATTGAATCCAGTGCTGATATTTAGTTCATCAATAAGTTTCTTCGATGTTTTAAGATAGTTCATGGTCTCCTGCTTCATCTGGTATGTAGTGGAGTAAGCCAAATCGGCACCATAAATACCTAAATTTAAAGCTTTCGCTTTTTCTGTAAAGTATTTATTTGCGTTATCAATAGGATTGCAAATGCTTAGGATATAGCTAGCACCTGCATTATTAATAAGCTGAATAACCTCGAACGAAGTTGGAATAGGATAGTTGGTAACACCCTCGAATGCTTGTTCTTTGGTTACAGTTTCAAGTTCTTCGGCTTCTTTAGCTTGTTTTGTCCCACAACTATTGAGCACTAAAACAGCCAGGGCGGTTAACGCCAGTATACGCATAGTGTTTTGGGTTTTCATATTTGTAAGTTTGATAAAGATTACGGTTTTTTGAATTTTGGTAAAGTTATGAATTCCGTGGTTATTAACCAATACTTGCAAGATTTCAATTGAAAAAAATATAATTTACGCTAATTATTTAGAGAATAACCCTATCTAAATCCTTCGACATTCTGTTTATTAAATCGTTTAGTTGATTTAGTTTATTTAAGATATCGTTGATTTTTTCGTTTTGATCGCGGCTTAGTTGCGTCAGTTCATCCATTAGTCCCTTGATGGCAATTTTTAGCACTTTGCTTTTATATACCTGGATTGTTTTAGGAATGGATCGCTGAAGAAAATCGGGATCGTCCTCGCTACCGGCCGTATGCTTTTCCCAAATTCTGCTCAACTTGTAGCGTGACGAGAGAATGTCTACTGCAAGTTGGCTGATTTGAGGATCTGGATGATTAATAAAATGTCGACTATCTGGATTCTTATTTTCGGCAATTAGATTGCCGTACTCGTCGAATATTTTTTTAAACACGAGATTCTGCAGTTCCAGTTCATCGTTTACAATTTCATCAATTATATATTGACCAACGGTAATGGTTATCTCTTCCTCATCGATATTGGTCGATGGATGATGGTAAAGTACCTTATCGCCAGAGTTGAGCAGAAAGGCTATGATTTCACGCTCCTGTTCCTCACAAAATATTCCCGAAACATACGAGGGTAACTTGGGCGTTTCTTTCTCCTTTATCTCCTGCGATTCCCGCTGAATTATTTGCTCAAACTTTTTCTTTCTGTGGCTAGTAACCTCGGAGTATAGTACTTCTTCCTGAATATCCATTAAGCGAGAACATTCTCGAATATAAACCGACCGTGTTATTGTTTCGGGAATTACGCTTATCGATCGAACAATATCGCTTATCAGATTGGCTCGCTGAATGGGATCATTTTTGGCCTCGTCCAACAGCAGTCGGGTTTTGAATTTAATAAAGTCTGTTTCGCTTTTGTCAACGTATTCCAATAATTCCGTAGAGCTGTGGCTTCGCGAAAAACTGTCAGGATCTTCACCTTCGGGCAGAAGTACAACTTTAACATTTAGGCCTTCTTCCAGAACAAGATCGATTCCTCGGAGCGATGCTTTTATTCCGGCAGCATCTCCATCGTAAAGGATTGTTACGTTTGGGGTGAAGCGCTTTATCAGTTTAATCTGATCGTGCGTTAACGAAGTTCCCGAACTGGCCACAACATTCTCAATTCCCGCTTGATGCAGCGATATAACATCGGTATATCCTTCAACCAGAAAGCATTTATTTTCCTGAGTGATTGTTTTCTTGGCCTGGTAAATGCCGTACAAAATCTCACTTTTATGGTAAACTTCACTTTCCGGACTGTTGAGGTACTTGGCAAGTTTCTTATCGGTTTTAAGTATTCGTCCTCCAAAGCCAATTACACGTCCGCTGAGGCTATGAATGGGGAACATAACTCGTCCCATAAATCTGTCGAAGGAGCTTCCGTCCTCGCGCTGGATTGTTAAACCCGTTTTTACAAGATTATCGAGTTTGTATCCATCGTGAACAGCCGTTCGTGTAAATGCATCGCGTTGTTCAAGGCAGTATCCTAGTTGGAATTTTTCGATGATGCTGTTGTGAAATCCTCGTTCCTTAAAATATGCAAGCCCAATATTTTTACCATCGGAGTGCTTATGTAGAATATCGCTAAAGTAACGTTGCGCAAAAGCATTAACAACCATCAAACTTTCGCGTTCATTTTTATGCTGAAGCTCTTCTGGCGTTACCTCTTTTTCAACAACCTCAATATTGTATTTTTTTGCAAGGAACTTTAGCGCATCAACGTAGTTGAGATGTTCATGCTCCATCACAAAGTTGACAACATTGCCGCCCTTGCCACAGCCAAAACACTTGAAGATTCCTTTTGCTGGGCTAACGGTGAACGACGGTGTTTTCTCGTTATGGAACGGGCAATGCCCAAGATAATTAACACCGCGTTTACGCAGTGTTACATATTCCTGAACTACCTCCAAAATATCCGAGGCTGCAATTATTCTATCAACTACGTGTTGATCAATCATTCAAAATAGATGTTAGGTGCTATATTTCAGGTTGATGACTGAAATTAACGGAGTGTAAAGATAGAAAAACGATAGGTTTTTCGGCAAGAATTTTATGAACATAGGAAAAAATCAAACTAACCGAAGATATTAAAACAGCCTCTTAGTTTTAGGGGATAAATAATGTGTTTCTGAATGTATTATATTTTTTGAGTGATTTATTCCAAAATATTTCTAATCTTGACATCGCAATTAGAGTTGAAAAAATTATAATTGGAATAAATGGCATTGCAAATCGAGACGCTCCGAGGGGGCCAGTTGCAAATGTAACGTATCCTATAATAACGAAAACTATTAATCTTATTTTAACATCAATTGATTTATGAATAAGGAAAAGAAATAATCCTAGTAATTTAATGATATTGAAAATTCCAACAGCAATTAAACTAATTATTAGCCAGATGTTTTGTTCTAACAAATAATTAATAGTTCCTCGAATTCCACTATTATTCAAATAATTTAAGAAGCCTACATTCCCTTTACTCTCTAAGCCAAAGAAATTTGAAAGATCAAATCTTCCTGGGTCAATGAAAAATCGAAGCATTCCTTTTGTATGAAACCACATATATCCTATTATATCACCCTTTATTGTTTGTTTTGATGAATTTACTAAGAATCTTTTCTTTTGAGGATAGCCTTCAATTGTATTTGATTGATTTATTTGATTATCAAGAAACATATTTGCTTTTTCTGATCCAAATCGTTGAACATTAAAATAATAGGTATTGTATTGAACTAGATTTATTGATTGAATACTGGAAAAGGTCCAGTATTCTGTACGCTTATAATTCCAATAAGAATAAAATTGGATTATTACGATGGGAATGATTCCTATTAAAAATGGCCTAAAAGATTTATTTTTAAATGAGAGATATATTGTTACTATGAATAGTGGATATACAAAGAGGTACATTACAGGCTTTGTCAGAGCAGATAAAATTATAAGCAAACTAAAGAATAAAAGATATTTAAGGTTGATTTCAAATAAATATCTAACAATATAGTAAAATGCCAAAGCAAGTATGAACTGAAAAATTATTTCAGACATGATAAGGTTGGCATAAATTAATTGGGCAGGAGAAAGAATCAAAAGTAAAATAAACAACCTGTCGTAATTTGTGTCATATCCAATCCTTATAAATGTTTTTCTGATTATTAAAATTGATAATATTGATATGATTGATTGAACAAGAATTATGAGTAAATCTGATTGACTAATTAATTTAAGAGATGCTATAAATAATGGATAGATAGGTGGTCGTTTAGTATAGTAATCGGGATTAATTGTTTTTTCTAACTCACCACAGTAGAATTTCCCATAATTATGTATATTTTTTGCTTCGTTTAAATATTCAGGAGAATCGACCAAATATAGATTTTTGTTGTAAATCTGTATTACAAAAAAAATAACATGAATTAAAACTAGCAACAGTACAAAACGGTTGCTTTTTAAAAGATTCTTCATTTTATAATTTAGTATCCTCCTCCTTGCGTAATAAAACTACCCATTACAAAAACCTCTTTTGGGGTAACGCTTAGTACAGGAATGGGACTTTTGCTGAGCATTTGCTGAGCGTAGCTACCGAGAACAAAATCGCTAAGAGCAATGTTTTGCTCGGTCATTATGCTAACCATGTCGGCATTAACATCCAGTGCGTATTCGATGGTGAGATCGGTAATGTTATCGCCACGCAGGCTGGCTGTTTGGAATCGAATGTCTCGTTCCTTTAAATAATTGCAAACTTGCTTGGTGTATGCGTTAAGTTTAAGATCAATTTCATCTGTTTGAAGGGTTGCCACGCCAATGACATGAACCTCTGCGTTAAATGCACGGGCAATCTCTGTTGTTACAGGAACCTTTTGTCTTGTGTCGGTAGAAATGTCTATAGGGAGTACAATCTTTTGAATATCGCGGGGCATCGATCCGTGGCGAATTGTTATTACTGGATTATCGGTTGCCGATATTATGCGGAATGCATTGCTACCAATAAAGAACTCTTCAAATCCGGATGCACCATGTGTTGAACATATAATAATTGAATCTTCGAATGCGTGTGCTTGATTAACGACCTCACGGTAGATTTTCCCCTTTTTTACAATGTATGTAAGATTAGCACTCTCGAGCATTTTGGGCGAATACTCGGTAACTAGTTCCTCGAACATCTTTTCGGCGTTTTTATGCTCCTCTTCAAATCGACCTGGAGTTGAATCTGTTGGGTACTTTTGAACATAAACCATTTGAATATCACAGCTGAATCTGTTGGCAAATGTTATTGCTAAGCGTAAACCATTGATTGATTCCTTGGAAAAGTCGATGGGAACTATAATATGTTTCATGATGTTTGAGTTTCTGGTTAGAAGTGAAACAAATCTACATTAATTTTAATGAAATTCACAAAAACATAGATCTAATTTTAAATAGCAATAAATCCCAGCATAAATAAAAAAGCAGTTAGATACTTTGCTCTAACTGCTTTGGTTTGATAAAGAGATGTTTTTTAGAATCCTTGATCGAGGCTTCGGATTACACCTGCAGCTTCCAAATCCTTACGAAGTTGAGCAATGTTAACCGATACAACCACGCCAACTTTATACTCCTTGCCAACTTTCATTATATCTTGTGCTGAAATGCCTCCATTGCTGGCAATATTTGCATACTTTAAGTATTCGCCACCAGTTGCAAAGAACTTATCGAAAAATGCGGCATTTTCAACCTCTGCATTAGGTTTATTTGCTAAAGCAACCTGACCAGGAATGCCTGGTTTGCCGGGAAAACCTTTAAATATTATACCGTGAACAGCATTTTTCTTGGCTTTATCCATTGGTAGTTTTGGATCTTTCGAGTACGACCACACCTTAACGAGATAAGTGCCTTGAACACCTGTTGGCATAGCTTCTAATTCGTATCTAAAACTTTTTGTATCGTCTACAACTTTTTTCGATGTTGCGCAAGATACAGATAGCAATGCAATGCATATAAGACTACCAATTGCAAATCTACTTTTCATGTTTTTTAATTGTTAAATGGGTTAAATATAATTGTTTAGTTGACAATCTTATTTTATCTGACGGATAAGCATCCCCGGATAAAACTTGCTACTTCCACCTTTAAATTCGGTTTTGTCTATTGCAATATTTGCAGGATTTGCAGTGCTATCGGCAGCCATTTCCTCTCCGGCCATGTACCTATTGTCCCAAATTGGGTCGTTAACACGTATCACTCCTTTTCGGTCGTACTTTGTTCGGCCATTTTCGTCAATACTTTGCTCAAGAACTTCGTACTTGTCGCCCTTTTCCAATCCTTCTTTAAGGCCGATTTTTGCAGATACAGGATCGACGCTGTAAAGCGGAGTTTTGGTTTTAAACACATCGTGTTCTCTTTGAAGTTTTGCAATAACCGCGTCGATTGCTTTAACTGTAGCAATACGTACTAGTTCGTCTTCCGATTTTTTTGTAAAGACTGTAGATTGAAGATCTGCCCATGCTTTGTCGAAACCAACAAGTTCTAGCTTAAATAGGTCGGTACTGTCGAATGCTGCAATTCTTTCTGGATGACTTTCGTAGGAATCGTTCCAAAGATCTTGGTAAAACACAGCGGCAATAGAATCGTTCCAGCGTAATTTATATAGATATGAATTAGCCTGAATAACGTATCCTTTTGATGCAACATCGGCGGCAAGTTTTCCTACCTGTGCGAATGTTTGAGCGTATTTTCCACCGTAGTCTTCAAGTAATTTAAGGCCACGTTTGGCGGCAGCCATAACTTCTTCCTTAGGTATATATTTAAATCGGGTAACCACAACAAATGTGTTGGAAATTAACTCTTCACCTGCATCGGCGAGCATTGCACTACCTCTAACGCTTGCCTTAGCAACACTTGCTTGCATTTCGGTTGCATCGTATTGGCCACGTTCCGCAATTAAATCCATATTGAACAGACCGCTTGAATCGCGTCCGTACCATTTTGCAACAAGTTGCTGAGGGATTCTGTTTTGTTTAAAGAATTTTTGGATGATTAGAGGTAAATCCTGAGTATCGGTTGTGTCAACTAATCCTCCAGTAGTTGAAGAAAGTAATGACTTCCCAAATGTTTTTGCTACAGATTCCTTTTTTGCAGTTTTTTCATCTTCCGATAGGGCATAATCTTTTGGGTTGAAAGTGCGGATGGGTAAGGTGTGATCATTAAATTTATCGGGGATAGGTGAGATTTCAAAGCTTCTCTTAATAGTATCGGCTTTAATAAGGCCCGCATCATCGAGCATGATGGTGTAGATAGAACTTCTCCGATAGTTTATGTTCTGTAGATTTCGGTCTTCCTTGTTAAAGTCTTGAGCCATTAAACTGGTAAGCACCAGTAGACCAATGGCCGTTAAATAAATTTTCCGCAGGTTCATACTTTTTTTGATTTAGGTTGTTTTCGGTAAAGGCAATTTACACATTATTGTATTTAATCATATAAAATTACTACTATTTAAATAATGTCAAAAAAAACTGAATTAAAATTAATGAAATAAAGTTTTGTAGAACTATCAATGACTTGTTTATTTATAGTATTATTGACAGGTTTAGAATATAGCTTTGAGTAGTTTTTGTGCTTGTATACTATTCGAAAATGGTCTTAACTTTTCTGTTCGGGTTTGAGTTAATTGAATGTCGAAACTTGTGTCCATTAGTTCGTTGATTGTTTCGAGGAACTCTGTACTGTCGTTAGCAATTCGACACAGTGATTCCAACCCCGTATCTTTTACTACATCAAAATTGCAAATACAGTGGCGTCCTTTGAATAGTACGTGTAGCAACTTTAGCTTAAAACCTTGAGGGAAAAAGGAGTGAATTAGATGTATGTGAGCATTCTCAACCAATCCACCTAGTATGATGTCGTCGGGATTTGGAACTATCGTAATGTTATGATGGCTTTGAACTGCTGCAAAAATCTCCGAGGCGGGATTCTTTCCTGCTATTATAAAAGGGAATGAACATTTAGAAACAACATTATTTATTAGCCATAGCGTGCTTTGGATGTTTTCGGCAACCGACATGTCGCCATGTATTAAAATGTATGTTCCCTTTCCGGGTTTCGATGTAACCTCTGTGAACGGATGAAATGGATAGACCAATTCTGTGTGCGGATTAATTTTTGAGAAATGGGTGTAATCACCCTTAGATATTGCTGCAATTGCAGTTGCGTTCTTTAGTACAATTTCGTACTGTTTGAGTTTTGTTGCTTCAAGGTTAAAATACCATTTTTTTAATGGGTTTTTCTCCGATTTTGCGAGTCCATCATAGTATTCATGTTCAATATTATGTGAGCGTACTATTATTTTCCTTGAATTAAGATTGTTACTATAAAGAGGATAGGTGCAATGCAATCCTTCCATAATTATAGGATAGTTATCCTTTTGAAGATTGCAGATCAGTTCTTTGCTGTTACGGGTAATAACTATGAAAGGAATTCTAGAAAATTGTTTATAAAAGGTCAAGGTGCGAGGGTAATAATTTACGCTATGGCAGTATTTCAGCAGTTTATCCGATTTGCCACGCCCATAGTCAAAACAATGTAGGTGGATTTTTGCTCCGGCTTCGTGCAATGCTTTTATTTTATAAAACACATCAATTACACCTCCGTAGTTTGGAGGGTAAGGCACATTAAAAGAGATTAAATGAAGGTGCATTTTCTTGTCGATATCAAAAGCATTATTCCCACAAAAATTTTACCGAAAACTCTGAGGGATCTTCATTGGGAGTGGTTTGGTATGTAACATTTCTGCATCCAGCAAGCTCAAGGGCTCTAATACACCAACCAATAGCCCTGTAGTCTATAATTTCACTTTTAGGATATACTCTCGTGGCTGTAAAAATTAACGATTTGCTACTAACATCAGTGATTTCAACATTCACGGGTTTAAAATACATTGATATAATTCTTTTTGATGCATTCATTAAAAACTGAGGAGTCGACACTGCTAAAAAAACTTTGTAGGGACCTTTCAGTCCAAATTCTGCACTGTATTTGCCAACTTCAATAGCAGCCTTATGCTCGTTCCCCCCAAAGAACATTTCTGCTATTCGAACCAGCGGAAGATAGTACATCTCTTCCACGTTAAACCAATCCGATGAATCAATAACTCTGGAATAAAGTAGTTGACATTTTTGCGGTAAACTTTTTAGCCATTCGCTATAGCGCTCGGCATACATTTCTTTAACATAACTGCGGGTCGAAATTAGTCCAGTCCCTTTTACTTTTATGCCACTCATAAATCTAATTTTACCTTTTGGCAAGATAGCTAATTAAACAGAAAAAGTTAAATCGTATATCAAAAATTGAACAAATTACTTAAACGTTTATTCAAATTAAGGTTAGATATAATTACTTATAGGTTGTAACTCAGAATTTAGTATTTTTGCAACAAATAATTTTTTTGATATGGATATTGTACTTAGCGGAATTAGATCGACAGGGAGATTACATTTAGGCAATTATTTTGGTGCGTTGCAGAATTTTGTACGTATGCAGCACGAAAACAAGTGCTACTTTTTTATTGCAGACTATCATTCATTAACAACTCATCCAACCCCTGAGGATTTACACGGCAATGTTAAACAGGTGTTGGCAGAGTATATCGCTTGCGGTTTGGATCCAGAGATTTCGACGTTGTACATCCAGAGCGATGTTCCTGAGATTCCAGAGTTGTACCTATTGTTAAATATGAACGCCTATAAAGGAGAACTTGAGCGTTGTACTTCGTTTAAGGAGAAAATTCGTAAGCATCCTGACAATGTAAATGCAGGGCTGCTCACTTACCCAACCTTAATGGCGGCTGATATTCTTATTCATAAAGCACACAAGGTTCCTGTAGGAAAAGACCAAGAGCAGCACTTAGAAATGACTCGTACTTTTGCGAATCGTTTCAACCGTATGTATAATGTCGATTATTTTCCAGAACCTGTTGCTTACAACTTTGGGCGGGAATTAATTAAAATTCCAGGTTTAGATGGTTCCGGCAAGATGGGAAAATCCGAAGGTAACGCTGTTTATTTATCTGATGATGCCAATACAATTCGCAAAAAGGTAATGAAAGCCGTTTCCGATTCGGGTCCAACTCAACCTAATCAGGAGAAACCTGAGGCAATCCAAAACTTATTTACCATCATGAAGGTTGTTTCGGCTCCGGATACATACCAGTTTTTTGAGGACAAGTACAACGCATGTGAGATTCGGTACGGAGATATGAAGAAGCAGCTTGCCGAAGATATTGTTAAGGTAACAGAACCAATTCGAGAAAGAATTGAAGCAATTCTTTCCGATGATGATTATTTACGTAAAGTTGCACGAATGGGTGCCGAGAAAGCCCGAGCAAGTGCATCGCAAACCATTAAGGATGTAAGGCATATTATTGGATTCCGAGAATTCTAGATAAAAGTAAAAATTAAAGCCCCATTTTGGGGCTTTTTTGTAACTGGTAAAATAAAAAACCCTTGAAAATCAAAATCTTCAAGGGTCATTTTAGTAGCCAAATCTGGACAATTATCTAACTTGATTATCATTCAAGATGCAGCCAAAGTAATTGATTTTCTTGACAATGCAAGCCTTGAAGATTTTATTTCTTAAATTTGCTTACTACCAAAAATTGTAAGCAAAATGGAAACTAAAATCTTAAAAGAAATAAAGCAAGTACGTGATTTGCTTTCTAAGTTGGTTGGTACGTATGATTTACCAGCCAAAGAGCGTTTCTCAACTCAAGCACTAGATAAAGCAGCATTAGAATTTAAGCGTTTATCCATTGAACGAGGAGAATGGATTAGTGATTATGAACTTTCAAAAGTAATTAAAAAGGCCCCACATTATTGTGGGAAGTTCATTATTGAAAAGTTTCAATTTAAGAACTACTATAAACATGGACATAGACTATATTTCTATAAAAAAGATGTCGTTGCATTAAATGAAGAATTGAAAAAAAGAAATATAAATCTCAGGCAATATGATGAACTCCTGAAAGACCAGGAAAAGTTTTATAAAAAAATAGAAGAACTTAATAGTCAAACAGGTAAGTACGAGGGGAAAATTTTTCAAATTCCCGATGGATTAAAGGATATTGAAAAGACACAGATTAAGACACCATCTGAAGACGTTGTAATAAGTCATATTGCATCACTTAAAGAAGAATTTCAAAAGTTTAAACTTTATGAATATATTGATTTATACTACGATGACACATATGCAATGTTAAAATATCAATATTATTTTGATAGATACATTAGTACCGAGATAAAAAAACATTGCAGAAAATGGTGCTTTGATTTTAACTACGCAAATAATGCACTAAAAGAGATACATAACGTTCGAAGCGAACCATTATATAAGTAGTTTTTTTGCTGAAACTAATCATGATATATGCAAATCAAATAGTATTTCTAATTAACTAAATTTTAATAGATTATTAACCTGTTGATTTTATTAAATAAACACTATATATTGATGTAGACTAGTACCAGATACAAAAATGTTTTTTTTATAAATGAGCACTCGTTATTTTTGGAATAAAAATGCCCCAAACTCAGCGTAATTTCAAATATTCTGACATATTTAGACTAATTAATGAGAAAGAACCAGAATTGGCGCTGCAACTAATCGACCAGAGATTAAGTATTGAAGAAGATGTAGAAGAACAGTGCTGGCTTTTTATATATCAGAGTTGGATATACTATTCTGTTTATCAATATTATCCATTAACTCACAATGCTTTGAATCAAGTTTTGAGAAATAAGGATGAACTGAGCAATAATGTTAAAGTTGAAGCATATCTTATTAGAGCACTTACCCACATAAAACAAAATAAACTACTATACGCCTACGATTCCATAGAAATTTGCTTAAACATAGACCCGACTAATACTTCGGCAAAAAAACTACAAGGACTAATCATTCATTTATTAAAGAAATAAATTTATATATAATGTTAAAAAAGTGAGGGTGCAACCTATTTACATTATTATTCTAAATAACCAAAGGTACATCGACTTTAACACAATCCTGTATCTTTTAAATGGTTCAGATAAAGACAATAGGTCAACCTTGTGGCGATATCTGAAAAGCAATAAAAAAATCAGGTCGGCAAAAATAAAGAATCAAAGAATTTATGTGCTTGATGACCTGCTGAGCGATAGTTATCTGGTTGGTAAAATGCAGAATATACAAAGTCTCGCAAATGCTTTGGAGAACACCTAGAAATTACTTCAACCTAAACTGCAATCCGAACCCCTTTAAAATAGTCTCCATCTTAGCCTTAATATCCTCTCTTTGGCTCGTCTTACATAGTATACTATCGTGTTTCGAAAATATGACATATCCTTGCTTCCGAAGCGGTAGATAGATGTTGTCGATGAAAATCTCGGCTTCCAATTTCTGAAGAAAAATAGCCAGTTGGTTGGACTCACCGTTTAGAAGTTTAAAGTCATCCATAAACTTTATAACAGATGAAAAAATAGTCTTAATCTGCTTCTTGTAACTACTATTCCACGTTGGTTTAGAGAACATAATCTTAATGAACATCAACTTAGCAAGGTCTCTATCCCAACCCAATTTTTCACCGAGATAATCATAGAGAATACCACTGCTCGACTTTTCTAAGAATAGGACAAAGTCTTGAGCCAATGCATCTATATCTGGTATCTTATATTTTTTTACTAAATCTGGGAAAAACATCTGAACTTTATCCCAGTTGCTGATTAGATAGGCTAACAGGCATGGTTGGCTATTGGATAGGTCAATGTCAACCAAACTCTCACCATCCAATTTTACATACCCTTTTAGCAGTGTTGACTTTAAATTGGTTAGGTTATGGTCTAACCTATTATTGGTCTTGTTGCGACTTGCATAGAAATCCTTACTAAGCAGAGTTGATATTGTATCGAACTGTGATATTCTAAACTGTCTTAGGGCATTTCGTTTAAAGTCGTTTAATTTACAGGAGTAGTACTTGCTCTTGTATACTATCAAATCCAGACCTTTACCATTAGCTCTGGCTAGCGCATTTGCACTACTCAATAGGTATACTTTTCGCTTCTCATCCTTATCGCTTACAATTAATTCGACAGCTTCATCCGATAGGTCATCGATTACCCTAATCTCATTATCTAAGGTATAATTTAGTGTACTCTTATTCATGCCCTCGATATCAAACTCTAGCAGGTTTAAATCATTGATAACTCGCTTTATTTGTGCATTCTTATGCTTAATTGGATTTTTATCAATTTCAACAAATATAAGGTCATTAAAATCTAGCAAATCAGGGTTTATCTTATAACCAAATGGTTTGTTTTCATTGAATGCTTTGCCTTGGAACTTATTACATGCACTGTTATAAAAAGGTCTTTTGACAATGATTTTAGCATCTTTAAAGGCTTTCATAAAATTTTTATTGTAATTTCTGGTATACAACTCTCTAAGTTTCTGTGATGAGATGTCTACAAATGATTTAGTATACATTTCATCATTTTTGATATTGTTAAGATAGAAAAGATGGTTTATGAAACGATAAGCATGTTTCTTCTGATAAGGTTTAAAGGGTATAGACTCTATAGCATCGAATAGCTTTTTTGGTATTATTGTATACTTCTTTGATTGTAACTGATAGTTAAATGACAATTCGTTGGGATTATTTTTAAATCTTTATTTAAGGATTTTTATTACCTATAATATTTATATCTAATAATTATATGAAAGTTTATTTTTTAAATATTTATAATTTAAAAATGAGAGTTTATGCAAAGAACGCATAAACTCTATGTTGATTTACAATGCGTAGCATTGTAAATCAACTATATATGGTACATGATGATAGTTTTATGAAAAAAAACAAAAAAACAGGAGAAACAGGTAGAACTACTATCATATTATGTAGCACCTATTCCTCTATAAGCCAATAAAAACAACTTTCTTTGAATCGAAAAATGTTCTATTTTGTACCTTTTAACCATTCAAACTATCTGGTATTATGAAAACAAGTTTATACCCTTTTTGCAATTGCTTAATTGAACGATACACGGTCATTTTATCGAGATGCATTGTCGCTTCTTTAGAACAAGTGAAAGGAAAATCATTCTCAGCCTCCTTACACAACAGCATTAAGTATCGAACTTGCTTATTAGAAGCACGTTCTTCTATATCGACTTTTCTTTTAGTATAAACATTGATTAATGATTTCATTATTTTATATTTTTATTTTTTATATAATAAATAATAACTCTAACTAATTGGCGATTTAAGTTCAACAAACACCAAATTATCAATCTTAGACACTAATATCTAATTAATTCTGATATATAAAGCCTTCACTTTAAGTTCGCTATTATATATTAAATAATTTATCATCATTTTTTTTACTTCTAGCCTAATCTAAATTTACCTTAACTCATAAAATTCATATTATAGGATATTACTGATGAATTTAATTTCATATCCTTTTTATGACTTTGTGTATTATTAATATTCATTTTTCAATCAACACGTGCGGTTTTCAACTCCATATTATAATGAATTCTTCAAACTCGTTAACTGTATTCTTCAGCTGGCAAATAACTCTTTACGTATACCTATGATTCCATTAAGATATAATTAGAGAAAATTATGGTAAACAAAACGGATTAAGGAATTTCCACAAAAACCTTGCTTACTAATATTGAATTTTTCAATATCTCTAAATAAATATTTAGGAAGTCACTGTGTATGAGTTTTCTTTTTACACTTTTAACCATATTTTAATAAAAAAATCATTTTGTTTGTCAATTTAATGCTCTAAATTGATAAATTTGAAGATAGTATGGAAAAAGATAAGCAAGTAATATACCTAGATAATAATGCATCAACACCTCTTGATAAAAAGGTGCTTGAGGCAATGCTACCCTACTTTTCCGAAATATTTGCCAATTCAAATAGTACTCATTTGCTTGGTCGTAAAGCATATGATGCAGTCAAGGTAGCAAGGAAACAAGTATCTGAGTTGATAGGTTCTGACGCCAATGAAATTGTGTTTACAAGTGGTGCAACAGAATCTATTAATCTTGCAATTAAGGGGATTGCCGAAAGTTATATTTTTAAAGGGAAGCATATTGTTACAGTATCTACGGAACATAGTGCAGTAATAGATACTTGTCGTTATCTTGAAAGTAAGGGTTTTGAGTTAACCTATCTGACTGTAGATAATCATGGATTAATCGATTTAAATGAATTAAAAAGCGTAATACGTGACGATACTATTTTAGTCACTGTGATGTATGTTAATAATGAAACAGGTGTCATTCAACCCATTCGAGAAATTGCAGATATTACACACGGGAAGCATGCACTTTTTATGTCTGATTGTACACAAGCTGTTGGTAAAATACCCATCAATGTAGACGATTTAGGTATTGATTTAATGTGTTTTAGTGGGCATAAAATGTATGCTCCAAAAGGTATTGGTGCATTATATGTTAGACAAAGAAATACTAAAGTTAAGATTTCTCCATTGCTTCATGGTGGGGGGCATGAGGGAGGTTTGAGAAGTGGTACTCTTAATGTAACAGGAATCGTTGGGTTAGGAATGGCATGTGAAATTGCTCAAGTTGAAATGAATTTAAGTTATGAAAGAATACTCAAACTTCGTAACAAACTAGAGGCTGGGTTGCTAAGAATTTCAGGTACTTTTTTAAATGGTAGTGTTGAAAAGAGAATCTTTCATGTATCAAATATATGTTTCAGAGATAAAGAAGCAAGCATACTTATTGCTAAAATGAAAAATATTGCTGTTTCAAATGGGTCTGCTTGTTCATCAATGATAATAGAACCATCTCATGTTTTAAAGGCGATGGGATTGTCTGATGATGATTCATTTTCTTCAATTAGGTTCTCACTTGGTAAATTCAATACTGAGGTTGAAATCGATGAAGTAGTAAAAAGGTTTAAAGAAGAAATTGGCTATTGTTAATTTATTGCTTTTAAAGATATTCTAAATGTTAAAAGAAGTTACTTGGTCAGAAGACAGGTCTTATAAGACTGGAAGTATTAACGAACCAGTCCAATTTTATTTGGATGGTTTATGTAACAGTAAGAAATTAGATTTGCTATTAGGTTATTTCAGTTCGGCTGCAATAAATGTTTTGTCTTTAGGTTTTGCGACTTTTCTTTACAATGGTGGAACACTGAGATTGGTAGTAAATAACGTTTTATCACAAGAGGATAGAGATGCAATAAAAAAAGCAAGGGAAGGAGAGTTAACTACAAATGCAATTGATTTGACCGATATAAAACAGTTGAAGCGTACACTTGATGATTATGGCAAACATTTTTTTGAATGTCTTTCATGGTTGATTGCTAACGATAAGATTCAGATAAAGATAATAAAACCAAAAAGCGGCAGGGGAATTGCGCATTATAAATCAGGTGCATTTTCAGATGGAGTAGATACAGTTGGATTTAAGGCTTCATGTAATTTTACAGCATATGGCCTGCTCGAAAACTTAGAGGAACTAGATGGATTCTTGAGTTGGGAGAATAGTCGTTCCACAAAGTTGATTAATAGACAAAATAAGGACTTTGAAGACATTTTTTCAGGTAAATCTGAAGTTGTCGAATACCTTGATGTTGAAGATATTACTGTCGCTATAAAAAATGAGTTTGGAGATAGTTCTCTCAATGAATTGCTTATCAAAGAAAAAGAACTCATTGAGAAGAAAAGCCATGTATTAGAGAATAAAAATATTCGAAAGACTTTTGAAAAAGTAATTACTCAAATTGAGTTAATTGCTCGTGAACCAAAATTCCCATATTCTTCTGGGCCTAGAGATTACCAAATGTTTGCTTATGAAAACTGGTGCAATAATGGGAAAAAAGGAATTTTTGCAATGGCAACAGGTACAGGCAAAACTATAACATCCCTCAACTGTTTGCTTAATGAATATCGAATTGCAAAATCATACAAAGCAATTATTATAGTTCCAACTATTGCTTTAGTAGAGCAATGGAAACAAGAGTGCCTAAAATTCAATTTTAAAAATGTAAATACAGTTTGTTCGCAGGAAAATTGGTTTGATAAACTTTCTTTTCTTACAACTGCAGATAAATTAATAAGTACTTCTTTTATTATTATTGTTACTTATGCATCACTAACTCGTCCTAAATTTCAAAGTGTTTTCAGACAACTACCCAAAGACACGCTTTTGGTTGCAGATGAGGTGCATAATATGGGTTCTCCCAATATTTCTAAAATCCTTTCAACAATTCATCTTTCAAACAGGATTGGACTATCTGCTACACCCGAAAGAAAGTATGATGATACAGGAAATGTTGCCATTAAGGAATTCTTTGAAGATAAATCACCATACGTATTTTCCTATACGATGAGACAAGCAATGAACAATATTCCACCAGCACTATGCAAATACACATATTACCCTCATATAGTTTTCCTCAATGATGAAGAGCAAAAAGAATACATTAAGATTTCAAGGCAGTTGCTTGTATATTTTGATTTAAAAACAGGTAAATATAAAGATTGTAAAGAGGTCGAGGAATTGCTTTTAAGAAGAAAAAGAATTATTCATAAGGCAATAAACAAGAAAGATGCTTTTAGGCAAATATTAAGAATGGAATTTCTTAAAAGAAAAGACCTGAGATACACACTGGTATATGTACCTGAAGGATTAGACGCAGATTATAGTACAACTGAGGAATATGAAGAAAATGAAGATGAATCAAGGCTTATAAATGATTACACAAAAATTATAAGTGAAATTGATGATACAATCATGGTTAGACAGTACACTTCAAAAACAAAAGAGAGGAATGAAGTTTTAAAGGAATTCGAGAAAGGTATTGTTCATGTATTAACTTCCATGAAATGTCTAGATGAAGGTGTTGATGTACCTCGTTCTGAACTTGCAATTTTTTGCGCAAGTACAGGTAATCCTAGACAATTTATTCAAAGAAGAGGACGGGTTTTGCGTATACATGACGATAAAATTCATGCAGTTATTCATGACTTAGTTGTTGTGCCAAAGATTAGTGCTGAAGAAAACAATTACGAAATGGAGAAAAATCTTTTAAGAAAAGAATTAGAACGTGTTGTTGATTTTTCTGAACTAGCTATGAATAAAATTGATACATATGAGGAATTGAAAGAAATCCTTGAATATTATAACCTTAACTTGAATGATTTCATTATTAGTTAAAGTATGGCACGAAAAGATGAACTGCTCAAAAATTTTCTGGAGCACGAATTGCTAATAAGCAAGTATAATCTAGAGAAAGCGGAATTACCTACGACAGTTAGAGATGCTTTGAAGTCTCCAATACCAATAGTCAATGCAATTGCTAAGATTATTGAAAGTCTTGAATCAAATCCTCCAAGCACTGATACTGCTTTGCGTAATTTAATTATTCAATATCTAAATGATGCAGCCATATGATTATAAAAAAAATCACAATAGAAAACTTTCTATGCTATCATGGTATTAAAGAGTTTGAATTATCCAGTGGATTAAACATTATACTTGGAGATAATGGTGAGGGTAAGACTAAATTTTTTGAAGCACTTGACTGGTTGTTCAATGGTGAAAATCGTAACCTTGAACAATATGCTTCTGCAAAAGCCATCTCCGATGCTCAAATAAAAGAACAATTCAAAGTTAGAGTATCGATAAGCGTTGAACAATATGAAGAAAAAAAAATAATATCAAAGTCTTTTAACGTTGAAAAGTTGAACGATGAAAATATTACAATAAACAACTACACGGTTGAAGGTATCGAAGAGAATAATATTGGAGAGCGTAGTTTTGTTGACGGAAATATTCTGCTTGAAAGGGTTTTCCCAAGCGATATCCGAAGGTTCTCCATGTTTAAAGGTGAGTCTGAACTAAATGTCTTCAGGAATGATGATGCATTAGGTATTTTAATAAATAACTTTTCTAACGCAAAGCACTATGAGAAATATTCTGAGAAGAGCGCATTCCTAAGGGAGAAGGCAGATAAAGCAGTCGATGATGCAACACGGAGTAATACTAAAAACCAAATAGAACACAGGAGAATAGAATCAGAAATAATTAGATTGTCAAAAGAACAAAACAGGCTTTCAGTTTTCATTAATACTATAGAAGACCAAATTGGTAAACTGGAAGAAAATATACAAGATGCCGAGAAGTATGTAAATAATGCAGAGGATTTGGAAACAATTAATCATAGAATTAAAAAAATTGAAGAGCAAATTTCTCATGTCTCTAGTTCAATCTATGAGAATTACACAACAGCTTTATTCGATGATAATTGGATTCTTGTAAACTTTGAACCAATACACCAAGAATTCTCAAATAAAGTTTCCTTATTGAATACCCAGAAAAGGGAAATGCAGTCGGAATTTGATAAGCAGCTAGGAGTCGTAGAAGGGAAAAGACAGGTTAAGGAAGAGTTAATAAATGGTTTAATTCCTTTACCCAAGGGCGTTCCATCCAAGGCATATATGGATGAAATGTTGAAAGATGAATGGTGTAAAGTATGCAATAGACCTGCAGAGAAAGGAAGTGAAGCATATCTATTTATGAAAAAACGGCTTGAAGAATACTTGAAAAGTCAAAAGCCAGAGAAAGTTGACAGTTCAGAAAAAGAACAACTATTCTCGAATGACTATATAAGCAGATTATTTAATTTAAGTGTTAGTCATGAAGATAACTTAGGCTCATTAAGAAATATAAGAAACAAAATAACAGAGTTATTTGAATTTAATAATGATAGAAAAAATGATTTAACTGAACTGAATGAGAAGTTGAATAAAGAACTTCAGGAAAGAGAACGCATAATTGGTTCTTCAAATATTGGCGCAGAAAAACTTTCGAGTGTTTTAAAAAACTATAATAACTGGCAGAAAGAATTAACTAACCAAAACAAAGAACTCCTTAGTTATAGTCAGCAATTGCAAAGTATAACTAACGAATTAAATCAAAGAAACATTGAAAAAGACAATATTGATATTGGTTCTGTGAATACTTTCTTGATAAAAACAAGAACAATACTAAGAGATATTGAGACAATTTTTAAAGATACAAAAGAGAAAAAGTTTGATGAATTTATTAGTTTACTTCAATCCAAATCAAACACTATTTTCCAAACTATAAATGTAGATGACTTTACAGGAACAATTGTTTTTAAACGAAAATCGAATAAATCAACAGTTAGTATTGAATTGCAAGAGGGAGGAAGAATTTTCCACAAACCCAACCAATCTTTAGCCACTTCAATGCATATTGCCATTCTTTTTGCCATTTCTGAATTAGCTTCTGACCTAAAGGAGGAAAATTTTCCAATGATATTTGACGCACCAACTTCATCATTCGGAGAAACAAAAACAAAGGACTTTTTGAATCTAATATATCAGACAGGAAAACAAAGAATAATTCTTTTTTATGACTTCATAGGAAAAGATGATGATGGAAATCAGTATATTAAACCCGAGTTTAATCAAGTAAAAAGACACAAGGGTTTTTGGATTAAAAGAAAAAGACCATTTGATAGATTTGATTTAAGAACTATTAACACAGAAGTAATTCAATTATAATCATGAGCAGTTTATTCGAAAAATGGAAGTCTAAAATTCCTAAATATAGTGAAAACTTTATTTACCTATTCGATTCTTTATCACAAAGATATGGAGCAGAAGGTGAAAAGAAGATAAGTTTAGGAAAACATTTTAGTACTAATTATGAACTTTATATTTATGCATTTTTCTTGGGACTCTATAATGATGAATGCATTCCAATTCCTAAAAACGAAAAAAAAACAGATTTTAGTCATCATATACAATATTGGGGAAGTAAGAATAAGCCTGATAGAAAGGATTTTACTATAATTCAAGAATACATTTTTGCTACCCTGGTTGCAAAAACAGAAATTGATTTATTAGCATTGGAGAAAGGCGAAATTTCAGAGGAGGAAGTGGTAAAAGAGTTAATCCAAATGCTCGAATCCTATACTAACGGAGGGTTAACTTTAATAAAAGAGAAACTTGAAGAAAACTCAAATTTCTTTTTACAACCTACATCATTTTTGAATATGATTTTAGATGCTAAGATTTGTAAAAAAGAATTAGAGGATAATAAGTGATTCTAAGTAATGACAAATATTAAATCGAAAATTTTCTTAAATATTCGATTCCATCTTCTAGACTATTTAGTACCAGTCCTGAAGGTTTATATAGTATTCTGAAGTGATTTTCAAATTGTTTATCAGTTGAAGATTTCTCGTCAACTAAGATGATTGTTTTATTTAAAGCATAAGCCATCCCTAGTTCAAAGGATAATCCTAATCCCGATGGATTTGTTTCTTCCATATATGCAAATAGAATATCACATTCTCTGACAAAATGAATGTCCCATGTCGTATAATAATCAGGCTTTTCAAGACCATGCTCTCTTGGGTTAAAAAAAATAAATTTATCCTCTAAGGCAGAAATCACAAGAGATTGCCAATTAGATTTAAACCCCCCAGATAAAAAAACTTTTGCTTTATTGTTCATAATTTGTTCTCTTTTGCTAAAAAAATGGAAAAGGGTATTTTAATAGATATCTCATAAAACCGATTACGAGTGTAACGAAGTAAGAAAAAGGCAATAAGTAATGAAAAATAGAATAGAGTTACAGTTTTGTTTGTTTCCATGATAGAAAAAAAACGAAGAAAAGGCATATATCTAGACAATATACCAACGAGCCCAATTATAAGAGAAATATTTCCAATATGATTTGAAAGCTCAGAGCGAAATGTGAAAGTATAAATCTTTTGGTCTGATTCAGGAATATAACTCATCACAATATTCCTTAGTTCTCTTAATGACATCTTTTCAATTGGGGATTGATTATTATCTTGTCTTTTTATTTTTTTCTCAATTAAATCTTTACATATTTTATACGTTGTTTTATCTTGAAATTCTTTTTCAATTCTTTCACGGTAAGAATATTTTCCAAGAATGCTTTCTTTCCACCAACTGAATCCATAAATGACATACCCCAAGACATATCCAATAGTTATTAAGAAGAAAGTAGATAAACCTATATCAAAACCTATATAATCTGATGATGAATAAAACTCTTGCTTAATGCAAATAGAAAGAACTAAAATTAGATAAAGTCCAGGTATGAGATAACCTATAATATCCCAAATGAACTCTTTGAATGAATCAAAAAAACCTTTTAATTCTCCCATGATTTATAAGTTTTAGACAAAACATGCAGCACAACCTTCTCCTTCCGCTTCATCTAAAATATCGAGAAGATAAGGTGATTTCAACTTGTTACTTTTTTCAGTCCTTTTTAGGAAATCCTCCTTTATTTTTTTTATTCGCTCAGGTTTTATCAAATCTGCAAGGGTTTCATCTTGCATCCACGTATACCCATCTTTTTCATATTCCATTGCTTGAGCAAACAAATCTGGATGTTGTTCAAATAACCATACCCATTCTACCTTTTGCTGGAAAAAACAAAAAAAACAACCTGACCGACTTCTAGAATATTCACCCTTTTTCCCGTTGACCTCAAAACTAACTTTCTTATAATACTCAGGAACACCTACACCGCTTTCTTCTAATATCCTAAATATATCTTCTCTTACTAATACATCTTCGTTATCAATTAAGTCAAATGATATTTCGTGGGCTAAAGGATAGTTGGTAGTCTTTAAGAAATTATAAACTAGGTAATTAAATTCTCTTATAGATATATCAAGAAGAATATTTAGTTTTTGAGTTTGAGTATTATTGTTGGTTAATGGTTGTTTCAATATCTCAAAAAAACGGTCAGTATTTTTATTAGTAACAATTTGGTCATAAATACCTAAAACTTGGGTTAAGTTTGAATTTGATAATACTTTTGACACCACATCTTCACTCCAAATATTCTTCCTAAAAGGAAATATGCTTTGTATGTTGCTTTTTCTAGAAATGTATCCATCTCTTTCTTCATCGCCCCTTATACCTACATATGAGATTACATTATCATTGCCTACAAATTTCTCGAAGGGCTCTAATTTCAGTTTTTTTGTACACCACCGAGAACTTGATGATGGAAGGTAGCCACCATACATCTTTAAGAAGTGGTCAAAGGGGGCTTCATCACTAGAACGAGTACCTTTTAACAGGGTGATTTTCTTGCCAAGATAATTTTCAAGATTCAGAATTAACTGATAAGTTTCATCCAACTCTTTCCCAGTATCACAGGTGTAATACTCTATATCAAGATGAGGATATTTGTTCTTTAAATATATTGCAAGAGCAGCACTATCTTTACCCCCAGATATTCCCAAAAGATGTCGTACTTTTTTCATTTTTTTAAGAGGTCTTTTAACACATTAGCTAATGCTGCAATATTTAATGTTGCATCATTAGAAAGTTGAGATTTTATCAATTGCTCAATATTACCAACTTCTTTTAACTTTGTTTTTGGAAAACGAACTAATCGTTTTTGAATGCCTTCAGCAAAAGAACTCATTTCGATACCAAGTATATTTTCTTTGGTCTCATCTAAATCAACTTTGGATATGTTGGTTAAACTGTCAAGTTCTAGTATTAAATTTTTGAATTTATCATAAAGCAATAATTCTTCTTCATCCTTAATCGTTTCAAGTGTTTTACCTATTACTGAATGAGCAATTGAACTTAACCAAGCGTTTCTGTCATCTAATTGTGAATCTAAACGCTGAATAAATGTTTTTTGATAAGGCAAGCATAAGTGCTTCTTTAACTTCTTATAACGATTTTGAAACTTTGGTTTATATTCTTCAAAAGGTAAGGATTCTCCTATGAAATCATTTAATATGAAGTCTTCAAAGCGATTCAGTAGACCATCATAACTTGTTCTAAGTTCACGGATAGATTCTTGTAACTTAATGATATACTCTTGAAGTTTATCTTTTGATTTTTGAAGTGATTCAATACTGTAACCTAAAGCCATTGGAAAATCTTCAAAGAATGATTTTTCAGGGTCTTTAGAGTTTGCTATAGCCTCACGAATTGCTAGAGTTTCCTTTTTTAATCTTTTAGTAGTTCTCGAATATTCAGAAAGCCCTCGATAAAAGACTAAGAATGGCTTTATTGTCTCTATGAATGTTTGATTATCTAGTTTGTTCTTAGAATTCTGATTTAGAAAAAGGCGATAGCTATTAAATATATCTAATTTGACTCCTTCAATATCAAAGGATTTAATCTCATAGTTTTCTGGGTACTTTATTACAAGTTCCAACACCTCATCAGTTAAATATGGTATGTACCCACTTTCTCCAAACAATGCAAAGTCATCTCTCTTGATGAAAAGAAATGATGCTATCCAGAAATCTATTAACCCTTGTTTTAGCTTAAAAGGCTGTTTTGTTAATGGTTCTACAAATTCTGAAACTAACTTTCTATTTTGCTTTGCACTTTCTATGAAATCGATGGAGTATTTCCAAAGATGAATGAAAGAAGAGTTTTGGGTTACTTCTGTATTGAAGTTTATATCATCAGAATATAAATTAATACCATTCTCTTTAAGTAACGTAAGGTATATAGTTTTTTCAGGTGGAAATTTATTACTATCAAAGCCTAAGTCTGGTTTATTCCAATTATCAACCAATGCACGTAAATATGATTTCTTAGCCGTATAAATAGAACTTGAAATCTTATGCTTATTAACCAATTCATTCTTAAATATTGGTGCTTTTGAGTAGACTTGATGACATATTTGTGAAATAAATTTATTGAAATCTTTTTTGCTGGAAATAGAAACCTCCTCACCTTTGAAGAACCATTTAACTTCTGAGTTTCTTTGATATAGGTTGTTCAATATGTAATGAGTAAGAAGGTTCTGTTGGTGTTGCAATATGTTGTTTAGTTCTCTTAGGGCTATCTTATCGCTCTCGTTCTCATCAATCACTTTTCTTGTTTTTTCAATCTCAAAAAGTTGATTTTTTATTATTTTAGAGTTTTGATAAAATCCATATATAATTGCCTCCTCTTGTTTATATGATTCTCTTTTTATTTCGCTTATGTCAAGTTTTTCACTAAAGATAAGGTTAATGAATCCGTCTACTTCATCTTTAGGTGCTTCAGATATAGGATATTCAGTGATTCTGAACTCAAACATTCTGGGTGTGCCATTCAGATAAGAATAGCTTTTTGCAACAATAGAGGGTAATTGATAATAACGATTTAGTAAAGTGGCAACGTCATTTATCTCATTTACCTTATTCCCTGCCTCAATTAATGCAGATGAGATATCAAGGTCTGTACCTTCAGAAATAATGAATCGTTTACTATAATTCCTGTACCTTATTATTTTTTTGGATTCTAAGTCATCGATTAGTTTTTTTGCATTCTCTATACCTAAACAGATATTTAAGTAATTTTCTAAAAAGTTAATTCCTAAATCTGAACCAGACGCAGAGGTTATATTCAGTAACCCAATTGTTTTAAGTATTCTTGAATAATCGTTTATGTCTGAATCAAATGTTCTTTCTGCTAACTCTATTGAATTCTTTATAGCAGACCAAGATGCGAAGTCAGGATTGTAGCGTGAATTGATAAATGAGTAAAAATTGAATAAAAGGTAATCAAATACGCAGGACGCATTGTAAAATGGATTTGTTTTTTTATCAAAATTATTTATTCCTGTGTGGTCGGTAGATTCAAGAAATGAAAACAGAGACCGTTCGTTTTGACCGTATTTTTGTAAGGAAAGTGTAAGAATGTTTGCAGCCACCAAATCTAGAGGGTATAGTTTTGTTGCTATTTCAGAAGCGTATTCTGAACTGATATTGAAAGCTTTTGTTCTCTTTATAGTTGATACTGTTGATTTAATTAGGCTTTCCTTCTCCTTATCAAATGAACCTTGCTGCAAATGCTCTGCTGCTAAAAAAAGTAATTGCTCGACAGGCTCATTAAAAACAATTTCACGAAACCTTCCTTTAATTTTTGTCCACTCTTGCTTTTGTGTGTTGTTAAGAGAATAAGCATATGCATCAAAATTTTGGTGGACAGTTGTAAGTAGGATGATATTGTAATCAGGGTTATTGACAAACTCAGAAAGTTGCTGAATAAAATATAGTTCTTTCTCTGGGTCTTGCTGAGATGCATATTCTAGAAACTTCCCAAATTCATCAACCACTAACACAAGCAGGGGATTTTTATCTCCCAAACCATGATAAAGATTGTAAATTTCAGACAGAATACTTTGTGTAAGGTGTTTTGAATTGTTTATTTCAAAATAATCTGCAAAGTGATTTGTCATAGACTTGTATTCGCCTACAATGTTGATAATCTCAACCTTTGGATTTTTAAGAATATTTAGTGAGAAAAAATTTTTCCTATTTGTGATACTTTGCTCTAATGCCCATAGAAATGATGACTTCCCTGTACCATAAGAACCAATAATGTTAAAAGACCTTATACCCTTTTTAAAGTCATTAGCAATTTGATTCACCACACTTATTGAATTTGGTGTCGGTATATAATTTAACTCTCTTGTTATATCTCTAATAATATTTGTAGATGTAGTATATTTAGTTTGCATAGTAGTCCTTTAATATTGAAATAGCTGTAGGTTTAGTCTTAAATTGTAATTCTTTAATCCCAGCATGGTCATTAAAAACAAGAAAGGGATACTTAACTGTAAGATTTTCAATTTTGGATAAGATTCCACTTTTATTAATGGCGAAAATTGAACCAACGCTACTATAGTTCTGCTCAATACTGTTTATGTTTACAGATAAATCGAAAGAATCATCATCCAAAATAGAATACAAAATAACTTCATCGGGAATATCTTGTCTTTCACTGTTCTCTATAATATAAACATCTTCTTTCCCCTTACTGTATGTTTTTACTAAGTCAAGTTCCGTGAGTAATCCCGAAAATGTGTCTTCTTTGTCTTTACTTTGTGCATTAGACCGTATATACATCTTTGAGAAAACATAGAAATCTTCAGTTAAGGTTTTCTCATTTATCTGAAATGACTTTTCAATCTCAGCCTTACGTTTAAGAAACCCTATAAAATTATCCCTAGTGAATTCTATCTTTTCCTTGCGAAGCTCGTTGAAAACAATCGAATAAATAGAAGCAAAGCCCCTTTTAACCAGTTGATAGTGTAAAATCCAAATACTTGCATCATCTTCTAGATAGGGGTCGAAACCATCATCAGATAAAAGACAGTGTGCAAAATCAGTTAATTCATCGTTAACTGTAAGAATATTAAATGCTTTCATCCAAAATCGAATTGAACTTACCATATTCTTTCCTACTCCTAACTCAACCACTGCATCTTCATCACTAAAAGATTTGTTTTTGTTCACAAAATCATATCCTTTTTTGAGCCATAGATGCCTGCACTGAAAAGACTCGTGTCCTGAGAAAGTAAACTTGATATTTGGAATTGTACTCACACTTTTTAAAATTAAAAGGTTTTATCTGTGAAAATCATAAGATACTAATGAGCAAAAGTATGAATTTTATTAGCATTAAAAAATCGAAAAATATCAACATATAATTGACACTTTGTGGCTTGCAAATGCTTTACTATAACACGAATAAGGTAAATTTGTTCGGGAAATGAAACGAAATTCACATATAAAGGGCTGTTCACTTTTTAATCTATATATCGAATAGTTCTTAATACAATCTATAATAAAAGTATCGATTTTCAAACGTTGGCAATTCTTTGGTGTACTTTTGTCATGTATTAATGCTATACAAGTATAGCATCGTTAATAATTTCTTGTTTCCTTAAAAAAAGAATCTGATACTATCATATTTGCTTTAGTACAATATATATAATAACAATTCTCTTGGTTCTTATCATAGAACTTATTTATTAGCAATGTGCTAAATAACAAACCCATAAATAGTTTGTCTATTCTATTTTGCTTCAAACCTTTTTTATTATCACAGCTAATCTCTCAGCCAAATCCACAATATCATTTCTTCTCGCCAATTTATCCAACCATTCTTGAGGGATACTTTCTATTCCATACAGCAAGCCAGCACAACCTCCTGTCAATGAGGACGTTGTATCTGTGTCGTCACCTAGGTTTACTGCCTTCAGTACAGCATCTTTATAGTTGTCGGTTGTAAGCAAACACCAAATACTTGCCTCCAAGGTATGAAGGACGTAGCCACTACTTTCTATTTCGTTTTCAGGAAGTTCGTAAATATTTCCTTTAAACAACCTGTCAAATAAGTTAATCTCTGTCGAATCAACTTTTAACGAATAAAGAAAACTTGGTAATACTGTTTGTAACTTACAGTAAGCCTCAAACTTGTCTTTACCCATTAGTAAAAGCCTCATAAACTCCAAATAATAAAAGCAAGATAATACTGAGCGAATATGTCCGTGAGTTATCGATGAAACCTGTCGTGTCAACTCAAACCTTTTTTCAATTGTTTTATCTTTAATGTAAAATAACAAAGGCGAAATTCGCATTAAAGACCCATTGCCATTATCTTTTGCTTCTCGACCACCCGCCAGCAGGGGATTGATACCATCTTTCAGTCTGTATATGGCATGTCTGGTGGCATTACCTACATCGAAGGCCTCTCCACGTGCTGTCCAGTAGCCTTCTGTATACCATTCAACAAAATATCGTGCTATCAGGTTAAGGTCAAACTCATGCGTTAAAGCGTCTGCTAAGCATAGTGAAAGTGAAGTATCATCGCTGAAACTGCCAGCAGGCTGAGAATGCGTTCCAAATCCTTTCATATCAGTGATTGGATTGCATTTTAATTCTTCTCGGTTGCAGAATTCCACGGGAACTCCAAGGCTATCGCCAACAGCTAGGCCAAGTAGTACGGCTTTGATTTTTTCTGTTAATTCTTTTGCATTACTCATATGTGAGATATTTGGCTATTAAATATATTCGTTTGAAGTCTTTAAAAAGTCTAAATAGTGTTATTTTTTTTAGTTGTGCTTAGCTTATACTTTTGTAAAAACAAAAAAATGGAAGACAAAAAGTTGACTATGATTGCCCATCAGGATATCTTTAACTCCGATGGAACTCTTGCTTTTATGCTAGTTATGGAATATTTTGACAACGAAGGAGTGGTAAAACATGCTTACAAAGCAAAATATCCGAACCTATTCTTTGCGCCAGACCCATTCCTTAATAAATTTCAAATTGTTTTTAACTAGTGACTCAAAAACTCAAAACATCATATGTTTGCATCAGTTCCTCTTTAGCAATTCCCAAATACCTTCTGGTAATCGCTGGGTTGCTATGATTAAACAACTGGCTCAATTTAATCAATGCCAGTTCCGCATTACTCCCACTTCGATTGAAAATTTCACGACCAAATGACTTACGTAAAGAATGGCTACTGAAATTCTTAATTTTAAGATTATACTTGATTTTTAGCGATTTCAATATCACATTAATTCTTTGAATTGAGAATACGCAACCTTTCTGGCTAATGAATATGAATTCATCTTTAGATTTTGGGTTAATTTGGGTGTAACAATCCTTAATGTGACGTTTTAGCTGGGAATTAATCTTAATTTCCCTGTTCTTCTTAGTTTTGCCTTCGACCAACATAAATTCATCCTTGTCAAGTACTTGCTCCCAATTCAGTTTTAGAATATCCGAAATCCTAAGCCCCCAAAAAGTACCACATGCAATTAGTAATGATATACGATAGTTTTCATCATTGTATAGATTCCTGATTAAATTCATCGCTTGATTCCATTCAAGGCAGTCTGCTGTAGTTTGGCTAAATTTTGCACTCATACTATTTCAGTTTTGTAGATTATCGATTAAAAGTGAATGTTTTTACTTGAGTTACATCTCTGATTAATTCTATAACCTTTGTTTTTACTGTGGTTTTCAAAATAATATTCACTATTGGCTAAAAGTGAATGTTTTGTTTTACTGAAAAATGTGCCGTCATATCATTTTTATTTTAAATACCCACGAAACAATTTGTTGTGTTACCCTAATATAGTCTATTGAGTAATTAGACCATAATATTTAGGGTGAGCAAAAATATGAAGCAAAATCTGGGAAAAAAAGCTGAAACTGGCCGTGAAAAGTGCATCAACTTTGGGTATACTCTAAAATAGTATCAGAAATGACTTGTTATAAGAAATCATCATATAATGATTCAATTTTTCTCTTTCTCAGTATTTGCTTTGGTGTTGGGGGAATGATTGTTATTTTTAATTCGTAGTATATTGTTTTCAACTCATTGATAAAAGTCGAGAAATTAATTATTGCTTTTTCATAATCAACATTATCAATTAACGCTTTAAACTTAACATGTAACTCATCAATCTTTGGCATTTCAGTAGAAAAAACATAAGCATGCTGATTTTCCTCAATCTGGTGGTAGAGAATAATAGCATGCTCAGCGTTTAGTACATATTTTATGTGGTTTATTGTGAGATTGTTTGAATTAATAACATTAACCAAGTCTCTGTATACGTACATTACAGATTTAGAAGTGTAGGTTCGTCTTTCTGGTGAATTATCTTTGGTAATCAGTACTTTGAATTCTATTCCACTCCAACTCCAGCTCATCCTATAAGTGTTATTATCAGATTTTCCAACCAAAGTAATGTAATCTAGCTCCCCAACATTAATAGTTATTAATTCTCGCAACTCTTTCTCTGTCATTTTTTTTATTCTTATATATAAAAAAGCATTATTAAAAAAGATGATTTCTGGAGGTGTTGGGAGACGAAGCCATTTTGTATTTGCTTGAATAATAATATTATGTGATTTTTAAATTGAAATAAAATTTGATATAAAAAGCAAAAGAAGTGCTTTAAATGAAACAAATCATTTCATTATATTTTATTACATGAAATGTTTGGATACTTTAAAATGTTTCTCTAACCTAATAGAATACTTTTGGGGTCTCGTTTAGTGAAAAGTTGAAATAGGATTTCTTTGAAAAACTTTAATTACCTATCGAATAAATACAGTTTGACTTTTCAAACTTATTCTTAAATATCAAATACAACGTATCATCCTTCCCTCGAATTTGACCAATAAAATTGACATAACCTCTTAACCGATTTAGGAATGTTACTCTCATCTCATCCGTCAGTATATGGCTTTTATAATGTTTTTTTACAGCTTCGTCAAGTCCATTCAAGGAAAGGTCATGTATCATAGCTCTAACCTTTTTAAGCAATATACGGTCAACGTTGACTCTGTCATTTACAGTTAAGCCTGTTACTGTTTGCTTACGATTCTTGGACTGTATTCTTAGCTTCTTTTGATTTATAGAAAAGTTGTTTTTCGTAATAATGTTAATTATATCAAGTAACTCATCATGAGATATCTTTCTACTTGAGGAAAAGGTCAAATCATCTGCATAACGAGTGTATGCAAAGCCATGGTCTTTGGAAAATTCAATTAGGTCTTCATCTAGTACTCTACATATGAAATTCGAAATAACTGGAGAGGTTGGTGCTCCTATTGGTAATCTACCATTGAGTGTCGTTAATAATGTAATAGCATTGGTAATTTGTTCATCGAAATTAAAAATGTCAGATAAAAGCAATTCTTTAACTTGTTTTGCTCTAATGCTCGGAAAAAAGTCCTTTAAATCTATGTTAAGAACGCTCTCTCTACCAACATGTATTTTGGCATTGGCAGCAATATTACAATGTGTACCCAAATAATGTGGATTAATAACAAATCCGTGAACTTCTTTTGGTTTTATGCATAAATAGTAAGCTTGCAAGTAGTAGTTTAACCGCTTCTGGATTCTTTTCAATTCGTTTGACGGAGCATAGATTTCTCTATATCCGCCTTTTTTCTTGGGTCGATGAAAATGAATGTAGGCTGGATTATTAATTACATTTTCAACTTCACTAAATGTGGCATCTAGCAACTTGCAGAGTTCATAAGGAGTATCAATTCTAAGTAACTTTAAGGCATTGTTTTCATGGTAATAGGGTTTAGAACCATGATTAATTTCCCTTACGAGTTTCCCATTGAAGCATAGGTTTGCTTTATTAGGACTAACTTTTTTAATGGTAATAATTTCTTGTATAGTTTTCATTTAAAAAAAGATGAGCCGTTGCCAATTATCCAAGAATTCTTAAACGCAATTTGCGAGAAGCGGAGCGTAGTGAGCATCGCAGTGAATTGCGTACTTCGCTATCACCACTCCTTTGTGGGTTGCAGGAACACAACCGCATAGCCTTGAAAAATGACTCATAATTAGTTAAGCAACGGCTCAATATTGTTAAATTATAAAGGACTATTATCTATTTCATCGAGTCTATAACTTGATATGGAAAATTCACGCTTCACTAATTCGAAGTCTTTAAACTTTGTAAAGTCTTTATCGACCATAAGCTTAATGTCATCAACTCTTCCATTCCTGTTCTTTGCAATTAATACCTCTGCAACGCCAGTAATGTTATTTCCCTCTTCATCCTCCTGAAATCCATAGTATTCTGGACGATGAATAAAAATTACTTTATCTGCATCCTGTTCGATAGCTCCAGATTCACGCAAATCTGATAGCTGAGGTCGTTTATTTCCACCTCTGCTTTCAACAGCACGACTCAATTGACTAGAAGCTATTACGCACACATTATTGTCTTTTGCAATATTTTTTAGTTCTCGGCTTATATAGCCTATCTCTAAATCTCTGCTATTACGGTATCTGTTAGAACTCATCATCTGCAAAAAATCAACCATGATTATTTTAATACCATCCTCTTGAATATGCTTTAAACATTGTGATTTCAATGCAGAGATTGAACAATTGCTACTATCGTTAACTAGTATTCGGTGTTTTTCTAGTTCCTTTTCAGCATGTAGTAGTCTAGTTTTATCTAGAGGGTTTAGACTATTCTGGATTATCTTATTTACAGCAACTCCTGTAAGTGCAGAGATAAATCGATAAGTGAGTAATCTTTGAGATAAATCAAAGGTAAAGTAGAGTATGGGGGCTTCAATAGAAACATTCAAGGCTAAAGATACTAGGAACTGCGTTTTACCCATTGAAGGTCGCCCTCCAATAACAACAAATTCACCCAAGGACAATCCCCCTATTGCCAAGTCTAAGTCGGTAAAACCAGTCTTAATAAGGTCGGGGCTTAAAGTCTCGCTCTGTAATGTTTTCAGATTTTCTTTAGCTAAATCAAAAATAGACTTTGACTCTTTGATGTTTATATCCTTCATCTCATATTCGTACACCAGTCTCTTTATCTGATGCATGATTTCAGCCTCATCCAATCCTTGATTGTTGATTACTGACATTATGTGTTGTAAGATATCCTGTTTCATATGTCTAAATTAAGCATTCTAGTTGAATACTTTTTCACTGTTAATAACTAAATATTGAGTACGGTTTTTATAGGAAGATTAAGTATTCCACTTTTATTGCTGCCTAAGCAAATTTATAGATAACAATAATATGATAGGCTTAAAGAAAACAGAATTCTAATACTCTATAACATCTTGAACAGTATCAGTTTTTTCGTATTCCTTGTTGTTGTAGTACATCTTTTCTGGGACGTAAATGTGGCTAATCTTCCATCTTCTATCCACTGCATTTAAACCACCAACAGTCTGATAGTCGATAGGTATGTAATTGCCTTTAGGCATATCATTTCTATGGTCTATAATGTAATACATGTAACCAGAGGGAATTGCTCCTTTCCAATATACAAGGCAAAGAGCGTGTCCAATAACCTTGGTTCGTCCAAATCTTGCAATATAGGGCTCTAAACCCCAAAATCTTAACAAACCAGCAGTCATTAAAGCCCAATCGTCACACTTCCCTCCTCCATACTTCATAAATCTGTCAGGCCGAAGAATTGTGTCACATATGAAATACCTGTACTTGGCTACTAACATTTTCTGGAAAGATTCAATCTCAGGCCAACTTAGAGAAGCATCCCTGTTTAAATCGGCATTGATATACATTTGCTCTAACTTCTCATCATGCAAATAGGTGGCATTTCTGAAAACAAAGGTGTTGACCTTAATGTATAGTTCATATCTGGATGTAAGTGTGATATTAGAATCTAGAAGAGTATAGGTCTTTTTGTTATTTTTAGTTTTAATAGTATATCTATGGTTACGATATAAAAGAGTGTCTTGGGAGAATGCGCTAAATTTAAATAATATGAAATATATTAAAATTAAAAGTATAATTGTGAATTGATTTTTTTTTGAATAATACATGCTTGCAATTAAAAATTAAACCTGTCCTTTCACGTCCAATATTGCCTGTAAACTTCAATCAAGCCTTGATTATTTGTAAGGAAAACTTTATACTGATTGAGAAAAAAATGAGCAAGGCCATTAGAATTAATGACAATATATTCTTTTTAATTCTTTAATCATAATGTCAATCGTGTTGGGAGAAATTTTACTACTACTAGTCGCATTATTTTTCAAATGGTTAATTAAATCTTCGTTTGAATGTTTGTCTAATTTTACCAAACTACCATCTTTTCTTTTATACCCATTTTCTCGATGTACTTTTTGAATCCATTCTATTTCAGTTTTTACTTTTTTTAATTCATTTTTTGGAATGAAAGAAGAAATTTTATCAAAAGCACTATAGTCATAAATAAAAAGTTGATTCTCATTATCATCAAATAACATTGATGTTTGTTTTGGAATTGGTTTTTGTGTTATTTCTTCATCGATTGTTCGATTTGATTTAGTTTTCAAATAAGCAATTACAGCCTTCCATTTCCCAATTGTACCTTTCGGAGGCTCTATACGTTCTAAGGCTTTTATATAGTCATCCGAAATATCACCACGGTACAATCTAGTCATCTCTGTCTTATAATACTTCTTGTCCTTTTCCTTTAGAATTGAAAAATCAGATACATTAATTTCAATATCTTGAATTAAAATGGAAATGACATTGTTTGAAATATCTTCATTCTTTCCATCTTTATTAACTTTTGTTTCAACTAAAATCGATTTTGGTTTTTCTTCTTTTGGCAAAATTCCAATCAATTCGATATTATGAATTTGTTTGAATAGAGTTTTGTAAATTTTGGACAAATAATCTATATCTGACTCAAAAAGACCTGCAGTAAATACCCTTGATAAATTAGCAAACCCACAAATAGAACCATAAAAGCCAAAAGCAAGGCGACCATCCTCAATTTCAGATAAAATTAGAAAATCAGTTAATTTTTCAAAATCATCTCCTTTTAATAGAAATGAGGCAATAGCAGATATCAAACCAGTATTCCATTGGATGTTAAACGCTTCCTGTCCAGCAATATTTCGTCTTAAACTATTTAGGTATTTATTTGCATCGTGAGTTTTCCATTCTTCTTCACCGACATAACTCTTAATTTTTCTAGTTATCTCATCAGCTAGTCTTGACCTTTCAGTACTAAACGAAGATTCTGTAATGTCAGAAGAAACAAAAATATCATTAATTAGGTTTTGATACATTTCTCTCGTTTCTAGTTTTGTAATAAACGAGTCTTCGTATTGTGTCAATCTATTTCCAACTAAAGCGATGCTATTCCATTCAAATTTGGGTTTACTAATATTACTGTTTTCAATCATTTTATTACTCCAATTTTTCAACTCTTGTAATGAAATTTCATATTTTGCTCTATCAGTAAAGGTTTCGAGATAACTTTCGAAGTTGTATCTATTTGGAATTCTCATTCCAAAATTGTTATATATTTCATTCCAAACATTGTTGTATTGGTCTGGCAGAATCGCCCTTAAATATTCTTTTACATCTTTATATTGATATGAAGTGATTTTTTGTAAAAGATATTTTAGTTCATCAGTTTGTTGCTGAGTTCCTTTTCCCGAGACACTATTAACAATAGCAGAAGAGAGGTTGATGGTCTTGTTAATAACATTTGCTAATTGAACGCTTTCTTTCGATTTTGCATTATTTGCAGCAATTAAATAGGCATAAGCAAACCCTTTGATTTTGTTTATTTGATTATCTTTTTCTATTTCTTCATAATTAAGGTTTTGAATATCATATATGCCATCTAAATTGTATTCTCTACTCTCTGATTGAAAAACAAAAATACTATTCCAATATAATTTGACTAATTTTGTTTCAGCACTTGATTCAGAGCGTGAAATAATAGTTCTTTTATTGTCAGGAGTTAAGAAATATATTTTGGAATTAAAAGGATTCAAGTATATGGTTCTGTCGGTCTGCCAAATTTCATTTTGTATTCTTTTTAAGCCATCCAACTCAACATCAATGTCAACTTCTATTACCATTGGATAATTGACTAACTCACTGTTAGAAATCTTAAATTCGGGGAACGCTTCAAAGAGAAGTAATGAATTATTAAAACTATTCAAATCAACTTTCTCGAAAGTTTTATACCCAAAGTTTCTTTGTAAATAAAACCCATGCGGAGATATTGATTCACAAGACATTATATTATTAAAGTTCAGAGAACTGGTTGGAATATATAGTTTCATAAATTTAAAATTTTAAATGTCTGTAATTTCGTCAAATTCAGTTGTTTTATAAAAGTTTTCTGGTACATTACCGTTAATAAATGAAGTTAAATCTCCACTATGCATAATGTATAGATTTTTATACGTTCTTGTCATTGCAACATATAATGATTTCTGTTTGCTATAACCTTTGTCATCATTTTCAATTGTGCAATCAGGTAAAAATACAGTTTCAAATTGTAATCCTTTAGCTGAATGATATGTCATTAATTTGGGATTAGACGTTTCAAAGTCTAACGTATTTCTATCATTTTTCCAATTATTTCTATCTCTAAATTGGACTTCATTATTTATTCCATTTTGAGTTAGCACTTTACTCGCTTTTTCAACTTGTTCATTATGTGGAAATAATATTCCAACATCAGTCATATTATTATTTTTAATAATTCTAGCAATTGCTTCAATTTGCTTATCATAGTTTGGATAAAAAATAATGCGAGGGATAGAATTCTCTTTACTTTTATATGTTCCTTCGTTATATCTAGTTCCCACACCAATATAGTTTTCAGTAATTTTGGCTATCGGTTTTGGCAACCTATAATTAAAATATAAGGGAAATTCTGACAATCCTGATTGATATGCTATATCTCTAACATCTTGCGTAGACTTTAACCCATCATATATTGACTGTGCAGTGTCTCCAAAAAAGAAAAATTGTTTACGAGTAGCCTTCTTGAAATCGTCAATTTCTTCTTTTGTGAAATCTTGGATTTCGTCAACAATAACATAGTCTGATTGAGGACACCCTAGTTTATTTTTCCAGTGCCAATGATAGTAAAAATCATTTTTTAGCTCTAAGGTCTTTCGCCCTGAATTCATATAACTACTTAACGATTTTGTAAAAACAATAATTTGATAATCATTGCCTTTTTCTTTTTGAATCTGTTTTGCTTTATGTAATGCAATGACTGATTTACCGCTACCAGCGCAACCAGATACAACCATTGATTGGTCTAGAGTTCTGTATAATAAATTTCTTTGATAATCATCTAAATCTGATTCTTTAATAAAAAAATCCTTCTTTGCCATATCTTGGTAATTAAATTTTATAATTATCTTTAACTAAATAGCCATTACTTTTCTGACAATATTTTGCGGAATTATAATCTTTCCCCAAAATGTTTATGTATGAACAATTGTTATCGAAAACATGAATTTTGTTAGCAAAACATGAATTTGTCATAATTCGATATGTTACCTTGGTTTTATCATTTTTCTTTATTGAATGAGAAATGCTGAAAGTACGTTGAGTAAAGCAATTCCCTGAACACTCCTTTTCAAATTCACCACATGAAATAGGTATAAGTGTTTTAAAACCACTTAATTCATTAATTGCCCTATTGGCTTGTAAATTCATTAAAATAGGATTAAAGGTTGTTCCAACTTTTGTAGTCACATCTAGTAAAAGGAACAGTCCAACTTGTGATAACCTTGGCAAACTAAAAGTTGTTAAGTCGTAATAAAAATCAGTGTTCCCTTCTGCAATTAGTTCGCAACCCATTTTAGATGACATTATAAAATCATATTGTGAATCTTTAATCCATTCTAGGTCTTTTGTCGTATGTATGGATTGACACTCCGTTTTTAAGGTTATTGTAAAAGTTGTTCTTTTGGAAAATTCTTCTACAAAATCGCTTAAAACTATGAGTGCATTAGAGTGACCATCTAAAGCAAGTATATTTACATTTTTAATCGCTAGGCTGTATTTATTAATAGCAACCAACAAACCCATCAGATTTCCACCTGTGCCACTCCCAATATCAAGAATATTTATTTCTTCCTTTGTAGCTAAACTCGAATAACATTCATTCTCAAATATATTGTCGAAAACACAAAAACTTTCTCCATAACTTCTTGGGAAATATGTTCCGAGGTAAACCCTCAATTCTTCTTCTGAAAGATTTAAATTCTTTTCGAACCGTTTGTGGTCAGGAGCATATTTTCCTTGATGTTTCTCAAAAATGCTTTGCTGTAACCAAGTTGGCAGAATTGATGAGTTTTTTAAACTATCAACTAGAAGTTCTTCCTTACTAATTAATCTGTTTTGTAAATCTTTAGGCGTTTCAATAGGTCGGTTTCGATTAAATCCTTCAAACCAATATAGAACATTATCATGACTTGTTTTAGTAAAACTTACAGTTTTATGCAGGAAACTCTCATATTTTTCTTTTGCAATTGGAGCATCATTATCTTTAACCCAAATACAAACTAAATAATCGGATTGGAATTCAATGTTTTCAATATTTTTGGCAAAGTGTCATTTTCTCCATATACCTCAAATTTATCGACATTTATTTCGATTGATTCAATAATTAGTTTGACTAGTTGGTTTAGACTATCTTTCATTTTTATCTTCCTGTAATAGTTTCAGACAATTCGCTAGTGTTTTTAATATAATTATAATTTTCTGAAACAACTCTTTTGCTCGTATTGGCATAGCAATATTCGCACAAATGAAGGCAAGTATTATATTCCCCAATATCTTTACTAAAAATACAACCACAAAGTTCACGTTGTCCTTTATCTTTAATATTCTTTTTCTTAATAATCTGAGGTTGTGTATTGAAAAATAAATCAGCATTTACTTTCTCCACGCCTAAAAAATCCATAAGGATTCTATCGTTTGAGAAGAGCTTAATCATTAAATCATCATCCACGCACTTATTGTGTTTAATGCCATATTTTTCAAGTGGTATTTTTTCTGCACAAGTTCCAATCTCAAAATTCCAATTTTTATTAAGTTGCTGGAGCCCTATGGCAAAATCATCCATTAGTCTCTCATTAAATTCTTGATATTTAATAGAGTTCTTTCTAAGGTTGTTTTGAACTTTTTTATAAAGGTTTATGTCTGCAAAGCTAAAAACCATTTTTTCGGTATGATTCTTTAGTTGGTTTCCTATGTTCTCAACTTTTCTCAAAAGTTCATCTACTCCAATCGTATCAGTTAGTATTAAGGGGTCAAATCTCCATATTACTTTGCTCCTACCAATCTTTTCGGAAAGTTCAATAAAGGTTTCTATTCTTGAATTTACATTGGGAACATTAGGCTCAAGTTTTTCCTTGTCGTAATCATTGAGGGTAAACTGGAAATAATAATTTATTCTCTTCTCGTCAATAACACCAAGATGCTTGATGATTGGTTTGGGGTTTTTCGACCAGAATACAATTAGCCTTGCTTTACTGAACGAAACATAAAGAGGAACACCATTAAAAGGATTTTTCCATTTTACATATCCTTCATTTATCCTTTGAATCAACCAATCGGAGTAAAATGCGGGTATATCAGTTGAACGGCTAGCAGATATAATAATTGGGGCTTGAGCATCAACAACTTCACCATCTTTCTTCTTAATTTTTATCTTGTCCCAATTCATTCGATATGCTGTTAGTTCACGTAAAAATACAAAAAGATTAAGTGTTACAAAAGAAATTTTCATTTAGAAGATGATAAAATACCATCCCATGAATTGAGTTTCAGCATCACCCAATTTCCCAACCCAAAGTTGATACCTTATTATATAAGCAGATTTTCCAATCATAAAATTATTATTTTTATTTTTATCAAAAACCTGCATATCAATTATATAGCAAGTATTGACTTGATGTAATGTCACTATAAATGACCAAGGTATCAATAAGCTGTCAACTCCACCACTTAAACTAACACACTGTCTATCATGTATATAATAAACAAATTTTATCATCCATAATTTTTTTTTTCTGAAAATTAAACTTTTAATTAATGGTTAGATATATAAAGCATCTAGTTCGAGCTGGAAACCTTACCTGATTCTAGAAAGGGTAAGACCAAAAAATAATTTAATACCAATGAGTTATGAAGGTGATGCTTATAAAGAAGTTTATTCACGAGCAAAGTTAAGTCCTGAAGAAATAAGGCAATTCAATTTCTTCAAAGATTGTTCGGATGCTGAGGTTAATGAAATAGCCGAAAAAATGTTTGATTTAGCAGTATTAGTAAAAATAATAATGGATTAAAGTATGGATGATTTAAGTAGATTTAGAAAATTTGTGAAAATTAAGCCAACGTCAAAAAATGTTGGAAATAAGAATGTTTGGCTCTATACACGAGTGTCCTCCTCGAACCAAACAGACAATTACTCCCTCGAATATCAAAAAGAAGAAGCCTATAAGTACGCACAAAGTAAGGGCTTAACAATTACTGATGTGTTCGGAAACACAAACGAATCCGCTTCGGACGACTTTACCCGAAAAGAATTCACAGAACTTATACAAAGAGTTCGAAGGTCAAAGTCCAAACCCCATGCAATTCTTGTTTATGTGATGAACAGGTTTAGCAGGACAGGAGGCAATGCAATTGCAATTGCAACAGAACTAGTAGATGAACTGGGTGTTAATTTAATTGAAGTGTCAAGCGGAGTCGACACATCAACAAAAGAGGGAAGAAATATTATCCATCAAAAATTATTAGAAGCTAATAAGCAGAATCTGGATAGATTAAGTCACACTTTGCCTGGAATGAAAAAATTAATTCAATCGGGTAAAAATTTAGGTAAAGTTCCATTTGGTTATGACGTATTTGGCCCAAAGGTGGCTGATTTTGAGAAACGAAGTATCGTGCAAAAAATAGTGATTAATGAAGATGGGAAAAAACTTAGAATGGCATGGGAATGGAAAGCACAAGGGATGCCCGACTATAAGATTATTGAAAATTTAAAAACCTTGGGCATAGTAATAAGAAAACAGAAGCTTAGTGCTATCTGGAAGAAGGCTTTCTATTGTGGGATTCAGACCAATGCATTGCTTGAAGGAATATGTATTAAGGGGAACTGGGAGCCCCTTATAAGTGAAGAATTATTTTGGAAAGTTCAATCAATGCTAAATAAAAACCATCACGGCTATACAGTTGTAAAAGAATCCGAAGAGAGGCCGCTATCTGGTTTTATATATTGTTCAAAATGTGGGAAAAAGTTAACTGGATACCATAATAAAAAGAAGAATCTTCACTACTATAAGTGCCAGACCTGTAAATCTGTCTCAATGAATGCAAGTACTCCAAAGAGATACCCAAATCATATTGGCGCAAACAATTTGTTTGTAGAAGTTCTAGCTCTCCTTAATTTAGAGCCTAAATATGAAAAATTGTTTGAGTTGCAGTTAAAAAAAATATTCAATTGCTTTGAGGACTCTGAAAAGCAGGAAATAGCCATTTTCAGAAAGCAACTTGCAGAACTAGAGAAAAAGAAGAACTCACTAGAAGAGCGGTATGCTTTTGGAAACATTGAAAAAGAAATTTACGACAAGTACAGGACTAAAATTGAAGAAGAAATACTTGATTTAAGAACTAAATACGAAATACCCCAAATTGACACATCTAACTTTAGAGTGGGTCTAAATAAAGCATTGTCGTTTATTCAGAATATCAGTAAATATTGGCTTTCAACAAGTGTATTAAACAAAGAGAGAATACAAAAATTACTGTTCCCTCAGGGATTAACATTAGATGTAGAAAAAAGGCAATATCTAACCTCAGAAGTAAATACTTTGTTTATGTTAAAGTTAGATTTAATGGGACTTACAGAAGAGGACAAAAAGAAACTCCCCATCGTTTTTGATGGGGAGTCCGATTTAGTAGCGGGGACAGGACTCGAACCTGTGGCCTTTGGGTTATGAGCCCAACGAGCTACCAACTGCTCCACCCCGCAATACAATATTTTTGTGTGACTTGTTATCGTTTTAGCGGGTGCAAATATAAAGTGCTTTTATGATATTACCAAATTTTATCCAAAAAAATCTCTCAAATATTACGATGTATTTAATCTGATGGGCAATAGCATTTGTGTAACTCACAATCTTTGCTAAAATTAAATCAAAACAGAATCTTTTAAAGAACGTTTTTAGAATTCAACTATATTTGTGAGTGATTCAAAAAATAATTATCCGTGAGCGAAAAGAAAAAGAAAGTTCGAATATTCCGGAATCTATGGGATAAGTATCGGCTTAGCATATATAATGATCAGACTTTCGAAGAGGTTTGGCAATTTCGCCTTTCGCGAATGAATGTCTTGATTTTTTTTGGAGGATTTGCCATTGCGTTGGTTTTGGGTGTCACTGTTTTGATAGCCTTTACGCCTATTCGAGAGTTCATTCCAGGGTATCCCGATGGTAAAACAAGAAAAGGATATGTACAGAATGCATTAAAGGTTGATTCTCTTGAGAGTGTTTTGGGTCAGTGGAAAAATTATTATTCCAATATCAATGTCATTCTGAATGGAGGAGAGCCTCAAAGTATAGAAAGTAAGCCAGATTCCTCTAAGAGATATAAATCAATTGAATTTACAAAGTCGGAGGAGGATTCGCTGCTTCGTATGCAAATTGAGGCTGACGAGATGTATAACTTGTCGTTCAACTATGCTGATAATTCCAAGTCAAGTGCTTCTTTTTTTATACCACCAGTAAAAGGTGTAGTTACCAATCAGTATAATCCTAGAATTGATCATTATGGAATTGATCTAGTGGCAGCTCCTAACGAGGTTGTTTTGGCAACTGCGAATGGAACAATTATACTATCGAACTGGACGTTGGAAACTGGCTATACGCTTGCAATTCAGCACGAGAACAATTTTATATCAGTTTACAAGCATAATAGTAAGTTGCTGAAGCATCAAGGTGATAGGGTGAAGGCCGGGGAAGCTATTGCTATTATAGGAAATTCGGGTGAGTTAACTACTGGGCCGCATCTTCACTTCGAGTTATGGCAAAACGGAAATTCGGTTGATCCAGCAAAATTTATACATTTCTAGGGAGGGGCAGATGAAGAATGTTGCTATTTTAGGTTCTACGGGATCAATCGGCACACAAGCATTACAGGTTATTGAATCTCATCCCAACTTGTTTCAGGTTGAACTGCTGACCGCTCATAACAATTGGGAATTATTAGTTGAGCAGGCATTGCGGTTCAATCCTAATATGGTAGTTATTGGTAATTCAAAAAACTATCAGGCAGTAAAGGATGCTCTTTCAAATACAGATATTAAGGTTTACACGGGAAAGGAATCGATTGTTGATGCCGTAAAATCGACCAGCATAGATGTTGTATTAACAGCATTGGTTGGATTTGCTGGTTTAGAACCAACGATATCGGCCATAGAGGCGGGGAAAACAATTGCACTGGCCAATAAGGAAACGCTTGTGGTTGCTGGCGAATTAATAACAAAGATTGCAATCGAGAATAAGGCACCAATACTTCCTGTTGATTCGGAGCATTCGGCAATATTTCAGTGTTTGACAGGGGAGCATAGCCCAATCGAAAAGATTATTCTTACCGCATCGGGAGGGCCTTTTAGAAGTTTTACAGCCGAACAGCTCAAAACGGTAACATCAGTTGAGGCATTAAATCACCCAAATTGGTGTATGGGGAATAAGATCACCATCGATTCGGCATCGTTGATGAATAAAGGGCTAGAGGTTATTGAGGCTAAATGGCTTTTTGGACTAAAGCCAGAACAGATAGATGTAGTTGTTCATCCGCAATCAATAATTCATTCCATGGTACAATTCGAGGATGGATCTATTAAAGCGCAAATGGGACTTCCTGATATGCGTATCCCAATTCAGTATGCTTTAACCTATCCGTATCGGGCTAAGTCCGATTTTGCTCGATTGAACTTTATGGAGTATTCTCAGTTAACATTTGAGAAACCTGATATAGCAAGATTTCCAAACTTAGCATTAGCACATGATGCGCTAATTAAGGGAGGAAATATTCCTTGTATTTTGAATGCTGCTAACGAGGTTGTTGTGGAAGCATTTTTGCGAAATCAAGTCAGATTTATGGAGATGTCCGACATTATTGCAGAGGTAGTTAATAGATCGGCATTTGTCCAGAATCCCACGCTTGAGGATTATGCGCAATCCGATAGTGAAGCCAGAGTAAAAACAGTTGAAATAATATCACACAAACATTAAGGATGGAAATATTAGTTAAAACAGGACAATTCCTTTTGAGCCTATCTATTCTCGTGATACTCCACGAAATGGGGCATTTTTTATTTGCAAAACTATTTGGTGCTAGAGTCGAGAAGTTTTACCTATTCTTTAACCCTTGGTTTTCGCTATTCAAGGTTAAAAAGGGCGAAACGGAATATGGTGTTGGCTGGCTGCCTTTGGGTGGATATGTTAAAATATCGGGAATGATTGATGAGTCGATGGACAAGGAGCAGATGAAGTTGCCTCCTCAGCCATATGAATTTCGTTCTAAACCTGCATGGCAACGATTATTTATTATGATAGGTGGTGTTTTGGTGAACTTTGTTCTTGCTTTGCTAATTTATAGTGCCATTCTTTTTACTTGGGGTGAGGAGTATTTGGCAACACGTAATGTAAAGTATGGAATTTCCTGTGACTCCTTGGCTGTTGAGTTGGGGTTTAGAAATGGCGATAAAGTTCTCACGGTTAGCGGACAGGAGGTTGAGAGTTTCCTTCAAATTTCGCATGATATTTTGCTTAACGAGAATCGTGAAGTTGTATTGCTACGTGGAACCGATACCGTTAAAGTAAATATTGATGAAAGTGCAGTTCCCAAGTTGATAAAGAATCCTATGATTTTTGTTCCTCGATTTCCCTTCATTGTTGAGGAGTTAAAGCCAAACGATGTAGCAGAGAAATCTGGATTTAAGAAAGAGGACAAGTTGTTGGCAATAAACGGAGAGCCAAAGCAATTCTTTGATGAGTTTAAGGAGGCGGTTCTGCAGAACAAAAATAAATCTATCGATGTAACAGTATTGAGAGGTGTAGACACTATCAATATACAGGTCAATGTTCCTGAGTCAGGATCGGTGGGAATTACTCCTGTAACAGATTTGAAACGTTTTTTTGAGATTAATCAAAGAGAGTACACTTTGCTTCAGTCAATTCCAGCTGGTGTTAAACGTGGGTTTAGCACAATTCGGAGTTACTTAAAGCAGCTAAAATTATTGTTTAGTCCAGAGACAAAAGCCTACGAGTCGTTGGGTGGTTTTATAACTATTGGAAAGATTTTCCCGTCAACATGGGATTGGCAGTCTTTTTGGGCGCTAACCGCATTGCTCTCGATTATCTTGGCAATAATGAATATTCTTCCCATACCTGCGCTCGATGGAGGACATGTGCTATTTTTACTTTACGAGATGGTTACAGGACGTAAGCCTGGCGATAAATTTCTTGAATATGCACAGATTGCTGGAATGTTGATTTTGTTGGCACTACTGCTGTATGCAAATGCGAACGATGTAATTAGGTTATTTAAATAGTTTTTGTCTAAATATTTACAGGATGATTACGTTTATTGTAGCCGGGGTTGTTGAGGTTCCTAGAATAGTGTAATGGAGAATTTTTTGAGATGAAACTACACTATAAAGTTTGCGCTACTGCTTTTTTGCTATTATTTGGTTTTGAATCTATCGGTTCGGAGATTGATCTTTCTTTGGGTCGAAAAGAGCCATGCCCAATAATTGATATGGTTGATGAATTGAAGTGCCTAAAAATATTTCCAATTGAGGAGCATCTTAAACGTTCGGATACAATAAACTCTCCACAGGATCTTATTTATGAGTGTCAGATCGCAGCCATAGGAAAGCAATCGCCAATAGATTTTGACTATAACAACTATGTGCGTAGATATATCGACATCTATACCATTGAGAGACGAGAACAAGTTGCACAAATGCTTGGCTTGGCCGAAATGTACTTTCCTCTTTTTGACGAATACTTAGATAAATACCACTTACCGTTGGAGTTAAAGTATCTTGCGGTTGTTGAATCGGCACTAAATCCAATGGCAATTTCGAAAAGTGGTGCTGTTGGTCTTTGGCAGTTTAAGATTAATACAGGTCGAATGTTGAATTTGAGTGTCAGTTCATATGTCGACGAAAGAATGGATCCTGCAAAATCAACTGAGGCTGCATGCCAGTACTTACAGTATCTTTATCGAACTTTCAATAATTGGCATCTTGCACTGGCTGCATACAATGTTGGCCCAGGAGCAATAAACAATGCAATTGCCCGTAGCGGTGGCGAAACAGATTTTTGGAAGTTATACGATAATTTGCCAGAGTCGGCTCAGAACTATGTTCCAGCATTCATTGCGGCTGCTTATATAATGAAAAACTTTAAGAGCCACAGTATTACACCCGTAAAGCCGATTATTTCATACTCACAAACAGACACTGTGAAGGTGCGTAAAGCTATAAGTTTTAATGCGCTTACACGGTATACTGACGTTCCTGTGGAGATTGTTCGTTTTCTGAATCCCACCTATAAGTTCGACTATATTCCTGAGGGGGAAATTCTGCAATCATTACGTTTACCTGCCGACAAGACTGCATTGTTTATAAAAAATGAGGGTGCTATTTATGAGAGTTCTTGCAAGCCAAGTCTTGCAGAGCAACAGGAGATTGCAGATAGCACAACATCCCGATTAAGAGTGGTTCATACAGTAAAGAGTGGCGATAGCATGCATCGGATTGCTATTATTTATGGCTGTACCATTGATGATATTCAACGGTGGAACCCAAAAGTTGATAGCACATTGAGTATTGGTCAAGGTATTACTGTTTGGGTGAATAAAAAGCAATACCAGAAACTAAATATCCAGAATTGATTTTGCAATCTAGTTTGGCAATACTTTGGATATTTTTGCGTTAAGATTTTACAATATTATATTTGAATAAAATCATCAAACCAAAACCATGAAGTATACACTTAATTTCCTAATGATTTTTGTAGTGCTGGTATCGTTAGGTTCTTGTAAAAAGGGGAGTAAAGGTGAACAAAGTTTTCTCCCAAATGTAACCGGAAGTGCTGGAGAGATAGTAATGGTGCTTCCTAAACAGCTTTGGAATGATTCTATTGGTGTTGCATATAAAGGAATTTTGACTCAAGAATTTCCTTATTTGCCACAACCTGAGCCAATGTTCGATCTTATATCGATTCCTCCCGAAGCGTTTACCGATATTTTTAAATCGCATAGAAATATTCTTTACAATGATGTTTCGCAGAAATACAAAGAGCCAAAGTTTATTCTTAAGCGAGACGTGTGGGCTTCGCCCCAAACCGTATTATATGTTGTTGGGCCAAGCTATTCATCCATTGCCGCTTTTGTGAATAAGGAAAAGGATAAAATGGTTGCGATTTTTGAACAAGCAGAGCGCGACAGAGTCGTTCAAAATGCGAAAAAGTATGAAGAACTTGATATTTCTACAGTTCTTAAGCAGAAATTCAATATCGAATTAGCCGTTCCAAAGGGCTATTCAATAAGAAAACAGACCGATAATTTTGTATGGATTTCGCTTGAGACCCCGAAAATAAGCCAAGGTCTGTTGATATATACATTTCCTTACACCGAAAAGAATACCTTTTCTTCGGAGTATTTGTTGACCAAACGAGATGAAGTTGTTAAGCAAATTCCAGGACCTAATGATGGAACCTACATGATTACTTCGACCGTTTACCCTCCAAACTTTAGTGCCATGATGTATCGCGATCGATATTTCGGAATTCTTCGCGGATTTTGGGATGTTTACAAACATCCAATGGGAGGACCATTTATTAGTTTTTCTACACTCGATGAAAAGCGTCAGGTAATTGTTAATGTTGAGGCTTATGTTTATGCTCCTGGTACAAAAAAGCGGAACTACCTACGACAGGTTGAATCGTTAGTTTATTCTCTCGAAATTAACTAGTAATACAATTATATTAAGGTGAAGGCTGCATTTGCAGCCTTTTCTATTTACAAATTTAGGTTACAAAAAAAGGTAGCAGAATCTGCTACCTTTTCTGTATATAGATGATCGTAAAATTTCTTATTCAACAAGTTTCATTTCATCAATAAGACGAGTTGCACCAGCGTATTTGTCGATTATGAATAGTACATAACGAATATCAACCGAGATGGTTCTTTGCATATTCTGTTCGAATACGATATCGCCGCTCATTGCTTCCCAGTTTCCGTCGAATGCTATCCCTATAAGTTCTCCATTGCCATTTATAACAGGGCTACCGGAGTTTCCTCCTGTTATGTCGTTTGTTGAAATGAAAGCTATTGGCATTTTGCCATTTTCTCCGTAACGACCATAATCCTTGGCTTGGTATAAATCCTTAAGTCTTTGAGGAACCACAAATTCCCAGTTATCTGGATCTTCTTTTTCCATTACACCGTCAAGAGTTGTAAGATAGTCGTAATGTACAGCATCCATGGGATCGTACTTTTTAACTTCGCCATAAGTTAAACGCATTGTAAAGTTTGCATCGGGATACATTGCTTTACCTTGATTCATTTCAAGAGTTCCTGCTATAAATAAACGTTGACCTTTCTGTAGTTTCTCGTTTAAAGGTTCAAGTTTTGCAAAAACTTCGTCCCATTTTGCGTAGATCGATTTTGCAGCAATAAATGCAGGGTCTTTCTCTAGTGCCTTGATTGATGGTTTTGCTAAGAATGCATATAATTTTGCAGAATCAACAAACATCGATTTACTGTACATTTCATCAATGAATTTATCGAAGTTGCCTTTGTATTTGGTGCTAATGGTTTTAAAAATATCTGCTTGGTATTGCTGAGGAACATTTTCAGAGAAAATTTTGAACATTGCTTTTGCAACTTTTTGGTCGGTTGGAGCATTGTAATCTTTGTAGAATCCTGCAGCCCGAGCCTTTAGTTTTGCTATTGCCTTGTTGAGATCTTCCTTATTGTTCGATTTTAGTAATTCAGGAAGTTGTTCTGCTGCCCCAGCTATTGATATAAGTTCAGTACCGCGGGTAAGCGCTTCGTTAGTATACTGGATCGCGTGAAGATATTCTTTTCTGCCAGTTACTGCCTCGTTAATTAGATTAAGTGCATCTCCATATTTTTTAACTCTTTCGGGGTTTGCATTAACCCATTTGGTGAAATCTGCTTCGTTATTTTTCTTGTAGTCGATTACTTTTAGGCGTTTTAGAGCCTTGTTCATCCCAATGGAGTTTTTCCAGTAGTTGCTCGATCCTGCATACTTAGAGGCGTACTTTATATTTACGGCTTTGTCGGCATGCATATCTTTTAGAAGAATCTCTTGACGAATGCCTCTTACAAATATTCTATCGGCGTTGCTTACCTTTATTCTTTCATCTACTTCCGACGAAGTCATGTAACGTTGAGTACTTCCTGGATATCCCATGATCATTGCAAAATCGCCTTCTTGTTTTCCTTTTACCGAAACAGGTAGGAAATGTTTTGGTTTGTAGGGAACGTTGTTGGCAGAGAATTTGGCTGGTTTGTTATCCTTGTCAGCATAAATACGGAATACCGAAAAGTCGCCAGTATGACGAGGCCACATCCAGTTGTCGGTATCGGCTCCAAATTTTCCAATCGATGATGGAGGTGCTCCAACCATACGAACATCGGTAAACTCCTCATAAACCATTAAAAAGAATTGATTACCACCAAAGAAACTTTGAACCATTCCTTTGTAGTTACTGCCTTCTGTAGCCTCTTTGGCTATTTTGCGGCTTACCTCATTAATTGCTTTATCCCTGTCGGCTTCGCTCATGTCGGCGTTTAGCGCTTCGTTTACCTTTGCTGTCACATCTTCAATACGAATTAGGAATGTAGCCGTTAGGCCTGGAGTTGGAATCTCATCCTGAAGTGTTTTTGCCCAAAAACCGTCGGCTAAGTAATCGTGTTCAGGGGTGCTGTGTTGTTGAATTGCTCCGTAACCGCAATGATGGTTGGTAAGAATAAGTCCTTGATCCGATACAATCTCACCTGTACAACCTCGTCCAAAAATTATAACGGCATCCTTAATGCAGGAATTGTTGACGTTATAAATGTCTTCAGCAGTTAGTTTAAATCCTTTTTGCTGCATAGCATCAATGTTGAGCTGCTTGAGCAATGGGAGTAGCCACATGCCTTCGTCGGCACGGGCCATTGTTCCGAATACAAAAAAGAATCCGGCAACAAGAATTAGCAAGCGTTTTTTCATTTTATGATTTTTTGGTTAATTGTAATTTAATTAATGAAGATTCGACAATTTAGTAATACTAAGGTTTAAAGTCGATTGGAAGTTTAAGTTGAGTATCATTGTTAATGAGTCGATACGATAGTCGATGGTGCGGGGTAATTCCATATTTAACAATGGCTTCGCGATGAGCCTTGGTTGGATATCCCATGTTTTCATTCCATTTATACTGAGGAAATTCCTTGCTAAGTTGAATCATATATTCATCGCGGTAGGTTTTTGCAAGGATCGATGCAGCCGCTATAGATTGGTATAGAGCATCGCCATGCACTATGCAGGTATGCGAAATGCCTTTGTATAGTTTAAACCTATTACCATCGATTAGTAGATGTTTGGGGCGAACCCTAGTAAGTCCATCTACCGCCTTATGCATGGCAAGTATCGACGCATTTAGTATGTTGATCTTATCAATTTCTTCATTAGTTACACTTGCGACAGCCCAATCCAAGGCATTGTTTTGGATTATGTCTCTTAGTTCGTTTCGTTTCTTTTCGGATAGCTGTTTGGAATCGTTTATACTTGGATTCTCGAAATCGGATGGTAAAATTACCGCGGCTGCAAATACTGGGCCCGCCAAGCATCCTCGGCCAGCTTCATCGCAACCAGCCTCAATAACGCCAAGATTATAGTATGTTTTCATTTATATTGATATCGAAATAGATTGAGTTATTCAATACATTTCATGATACTATTGTAAAGAGCCGATGCCGATTTATCCCAGTTGAATTTTGTACGCTGAATTTTTGCATTTGAAACTAACTTTTCGCGCAAGTCGGCATTAAGCCAAAGATTTGCCATAGCATCTGCAATTTGTTCTGTATTTGTTGGATCAAAATATATGGCGGCATCGCCAGCAACTTCGGGCATCGAGGTTGTTTGAGATACAGCCAAGGGAATGTTGCAGTACATTGCTTCAAGAATAGGAATTCCAAAGCCTTCGAATAGCGATGGGTAAACCATTGCAAACGATGCCCCAACAATATTTCGGAGCGAATAAATGTCTTTTCTGCCTGTGAAAACTATGTCATCTTTATATTGACTTTCTTCGTATGCGGTTTTAATAGCATTGGTTTTGAACATTGGTTCTCCAACTATAACCAGTTTATGATCGGTTTTTATCCTTTTGCGAAATAGCGAATAAGCTCTTATTAATCCATCAACATTTTTTCTGGGATTGAATGCTCCCACAAAAACAAAGTAGGGACTACCGTTTGAGATTTCGTTTCTAACATTCATAATTTCAGCATCAGAAAGAGGCTGAAAAACAGGGCTAGCACCATTGTAAACAACGTCAACCTTATCGGCGTTAACACCGTAGCATTTTAAAATATCATTTTTAGAAGAGGAACTTACAGTAACAATTCTTGATGCCTTTTGGGCGAACTGAGGAAAATATCTGTTGAGATACTTCGAGGTAAGCCAAGGTAAGCCTTCGGGCGTGTGATGAAAATTTATATCGTGTATAACCGAAAGTTGCGGTGTGGTTGAGTTTAACGAGAGGTATCCATCGGGCGATACAAAAACATCAACCTTGTTTTTCCTAAGAAAATTGGCAACGGACCATTCGAACCAAATGTACCAGAGAAATGGATGGCGCGATTGTGGCGATAGAACTACTGGTGTAATATTGTTCGAGAATATAAAATCGTTGCTGTAGGGCCTGTCAAAAAGAAAATAAAAGTGATGTTCGGGGTGTTGCTGGGTAATTCTAAGAAAGTTTTCGTATGTAAACCAACCTATTCCTTCGAGTCTATTTTTGAGAAGCAATCTGGTATTTACTGCAATTTGCATTTCGAATCATTTTGCCGCTAATTACATCAATTTTCGGGCAAAATGCAAGAGGAAATTTTTGATAGGTATTAATTCACGCTAATATTTTCATTGTCGATAGATGTATTTTCTAATTTTGCTAGAATGTCTAAAACAAACAACTATTCAGAGATTTGTTTAGTAGTGATTATTTTAAAGATTTCGAGTATCTTTATTGCCGGTTTTTAAAATTTCCGGAGTGAAAAAAATATTTACTACAAATCTTCTTCTATTACTTTTAGTAAATATCCTGATTAAGCCATTCTGGATATTCGGCATTGATAGAACGGTGCAGAATATTGTTGGTGCTGGAGAGTACGGAATATTTTACACTCTCTTTAATTTCTCGCTGCTGCTTAATATACTGCTCGATTTTGGAATGACTAATTTCAACAATAGAGAAATTAGCCGTCATCCACAGCTTTTAGGAAAGTATTTGTCGAATATTGTTGGAATTAAGATTCTTCTGGCTGTTGTATATGCCTTTTTTACAATTGTATTGGCAGTAGTGCTTGGCTATGATCGTTACGAGATTAATTTGCTACTATTCTTAGTATTAAATCAATTTTTATCATCGCTTATTTTATACCTGCGATCGAATATAAGTGGATTGCAACTATTTAAGCTAGATAGTGTACTATCTGTTTTAGATAAAAGCATTATGATAGTTATTTGCGGGATTTTACTATGGTCGAATTTTTTGCCTGTGAAATTTACCATTAATCATTTTGTTTATGCACAAACAGCATCTTACATTATAGCCACTTTAGTCGTATTTGCAGTAGTCCTGCGAAAGACTGGAGCGATAACCTTTCGGTTTTATTTCCCCTTCACACTTTCAATGCTTCGTAAAAGTTTTCCTTATGCTGTTTTAGTTTTGTTAATGACGGTGTATGGGCGTGTTGATTCTGTGATGATAGAAAGAATTCTCCCTAATGGAAACGAGTCGGCTGGTATTTATGCTCAAGCATTTCGGTTGCTCGATGCTGTAAATATGTTTCCATTCCTATTTGCCAGTTTGCTACTGCCTATATTTTCCAGAATGATTAAGAATCGGTCGAACATTTCATCGTTTGTTGGTTTTTCTACAATACTTCTTATGGTTCCTGTAATTTCGTTTACAGTTCCAACTTTTGTATTTAGGGGTCATATAATGGATTTGCTTTACCACGAGCACGCAGTGCACTCGTCTGAGGTATTAGGGGTTCTATTGGGATCGTTTATATTTATTTCAGTGGGATATATCTATGGAACTTTACTTACCGCGCAAGGCGATATAAAAAATTTAAATAGAGTTTCGGCAATTGCTGTTGTTGTGAGCATAAGTGTTCAGTTCCTTTTGGTAAGTAAATTTCAGGTTATTGGAGCAGCATTCGGAAACTTAATAACAAATGGTTTAGCAGCCATACTTTCGTTTTGGTTAGCTTTTAGAAGGTATAGGTTTAAGGTGGACTTTGTTTACATGCTTAGGTTCTTGCTATTTTTCATTTTGGCGGTAATTTTTTCGCTGATTTTATTTTATGTAAACAAGGAATCGACTACGGTTTATATTATTGCCCTGATTGGTGTTTCATTACTCTCTCTTATCTTAAAGTTGATTAATTTAAAGGAGTTAGTTTCATTTTTTACAAAGGAGTCGGCGTTGGAGTAAGAAAAGTTACTATTGATATCTTCTAAAAGTGAATTGATAAAAAAAAATGGTAATTTTGATTATTAAGTATCGAAACTATATCTTTAGCTACCAACAAAATTATTTTATCAATGGGTATTCTAATAGACAAAACCGCTGATTGCCCGTACATTAATTTCTCTGAGGATGGAACTCTCGATATCGAGGGACGTTCTATCACAGAGGATCCTTTTACATTTTGGCAACCTCTTTTGGAGTGGATCGAGAGTTACATTCAGAATCCGGCACCTCAAACTATGGTTAATGTTTATTTGGAGTATTCGAATAGCAGTTCCAATAAATATATTAATGAGTTATTACGAAAACTTGAGGATTCGCATGGTAAAAGGACCGATGTGATGGTTAATTGGAACTATGAGGAGGACGATGAGTCGGTTTTCCAGCTTGGTAAAGATTTTGAGTCGATGCTAAAAATTCCATTTAATTTCTTAGAGATTGATGTTGATAAAGAAAGAGCCAAAAAGATCAAGATTAGGAACAAGAAAAGTGGAAGCGAGGCGATTATAACAGCCCGTTACTGGGATGCAATAGTAAGGAATGGGCATGGCGAGGATTACCAAATTTTACAGGAAATTTCATAATCCAATTAATTTTTTGCATATTTGTTTTAAAATTGGCTTAAATGGTAAAGTTTGAACTAAAAGAGACCGCAACTACCCCGTTTGTTAACTTCGATCACACTTCTGGAGTTATTAAAATGGAAGGACGATCAATTCCTGAGAATGTGATCGACTTCTATCAGCCAATTCTACGTTGGATCGACGAATATGCTCAGAATCCACTTCCAGCAACATTAGTTTATCTTAAGTTCGAATATTTTAACACCAGTTCGTCTAAGCGAATCTTCGATATCATGAAGAAATTGGAGAAAATGGCTATCGATACTGGAACAAAGGTAACAATTAATTGGTACTTCGAAGAGGATGATGAAGATATATACTTTGCTGGGAATGATTACAAGGCGTTAATTAACAAGGTAGAATTTAACTTGATTGAACTTAAAGGTTAGAGCTTAAGGCGATAAAAAGAAAAGCACCGTTAGGTGCTTTTTTCGTTTTTATTAGTGACGCTAGTTTTTCTGTACAGCGTCTTCTTTTAATATCTCATATTGCTCACGTATCATCTCAAGTTCCTCTAAGTTCTGACGTAATTTCTCTTCATTTTCCTGCATTTGCTGGGAACTTACTTTAAATTGCTGAATCAACTTTATATTTTCTTCGTTCATTTTAACCGTGTTGATATTATTAGCCACTATGTCCGATATCTTTTTAACGAATTCAATCTCAACCTCTGTAATTTCTTTGAAACTAGCTAGTTCTATTACACCTAATACTGTTTTATCAAAATTTAGCGGAGTAAGAAGTAACGCTTTTGGAGATGCGCTGCCAAGCCCAGAATTGATCGCCAAGTAATTATTTGGTATATTTTCGACAAGTTGAACTTGATTCTGGGAAAATGCAGCACCAACTAGTCCACTGTCAGTATCTATTGTAGTATTTCTTTCTTTAGTTTCTTTGTTAAGGCCGTATTCTGCAATGAGTTTCAGTTGTCTACTATCATTGTCATCTACCACATAGAAAGCACCTACTTTTGCATCGATATATTTAATTAGTGCCGAAAGTACATTGCTGCAAAGCATTTGGAGATCATCCTTATTTTGGACAATTACTTCGTTGAGTAATGTTACTCCATGGTTAATCCAGTTCTGAAGTTTCTCTTTTTCCTGATGTTGAGGAAGTATGTTGTGTTGCGATTTTAGTTCACCGGTTCGTTCTTCTATCCGTTTCTCGAGATTTTCCTTTTCGTGCTGAAGTTGAACTCCCAAAATTTCGTTATGGTTAATAGCCCTAGCCGATTTAATGTTGATAGAAATAGATTGTAGAAGCATAAAAATAACTAATCCATAAGGAGCAACGTAGGCCGTTTGAATTATTCCCATGCTGCTTAAAACGTCATTTATTGCTGTAGAGTAAAGAATAAACATGCCAATAAAGGTGTATATAGCATGAGGTCTTTTCCTTAATGTTGCACGAAGCAAAATTCCGAAGGTTAGGTATAATCCCCCTATTAGTACATACAGTTCGTAAATGGTTCGGAATTTTCCATAAAAATTGGCCGATGTGAATATTACCAACAGCGAGATTGCAATTCCAACATAAACATACGATTTCATTAGTTTGCGTGGAAAATCTTGCTTAAATAAATCGTATATAAATAGTGCAAAAAGAGGAATCGTCGCAAATCCTGATAGATTGTCGAGTTTAAACAGTATTTCCCAGTTTAAATTAGGGAGAATATAGGTTATTATTCTGTCGCCAGTTGAAATGTTGCGCAGTATCATTACCAAGCAAACAATGCTGAAGTATAGGTTCGATTTGTCTTCGCGTCGGAGCCAGAACAGGCTAAGATGATTTATTCCTATCAGCAGGATGATTCCAATTATAATGAGATTCAGAATATCCATCGATCTTGTATCGGCTGTAAGATTTTCGTACTTGCTTAGATAGATCGGAAAGTGTAGCCCTCCTCGTTGATGGCTGTAATTTGATACCTGAATAACTATTTCGATATTTCTGTTAGCAGAATCAACGATAAATGGCACATCTTGATATTTAAAACCTGCTTCCGAGATTTCTTTTGTTTTTCCAACCTTTCCAACTTCGGCAATTAGGTTTCCGTTTACCCATAGTTTGTAGTTCGAGAATATTGTCGATAGTTTTAAACCATAAACAGCTTGGTTAACCTCGGTATTTTTGTGAATTACTAAACGGTATGTGGCGTATCCTCTGTTGGGTAACTTTTTATCATCTATTTTGTATGTTGTCCACGATTTGGGAATCTTTACGTATTGTGGTGTTCGCTTAACTGTGGAGTCGTTAAAGTCTTTTGGTTCTAGAAGTTGATTCCAGTAAAATTCGCAGTCGCCCCGAAGTTTAAGAATGTTGTTTTGTAGAAAGGTTGATCCGCTTAGTTCTATAGTTCCATTGTGTGCCGAAAATGTTTCTTGGGTGTTTGCATGCGACGATGCTATAAAACCAATCGAAAATATAAGGAGAAGAAATTTAAATCTCATGTTTTACCTTTTTTCAAATTTTAATCTAAGATACAAGTAAATTTTAGATGAGAAAGAAATTTTAGATGAGAGTTGAAATACTTTTATAGCCTTTTTCCCATGCAACTTGTCTTAAAAAACTAAAACACAGAGACGTGTTGAAAAACTGTCTCTGTGTTTTAACGTTTCACCCGAAAAAGAATTTCTTTACTTTTTTCTTAAAGTTTGGAAACCATTGCTACTCATGTATGCTGCAAAATTTTCGTAACCATCCTTTTTTATCATTTCAATGCAAGCTGGCCTGTCGGAGCGTAGAACAAAACCAATTGCTTTTGCAAAGAAATTGTTGTATTTCTTGCACTGCTTTACATCGGAAAAATCTTTGCAATCGGCGCAACTTTTAATATTCTGAGCCATACAGCACTTAAGGATTTCGCACCAGCTGGCTTTTTCGTTGCCAGCACACCCTGGACATTTGCCTTTTATATAGGATTTACATGCTCCGCAGTATAGGCCGCAAAAAGCAATGTTATTTGTGTCGTTTTTAGTTGTTTCCATTGATATTAAAATTTAAGTGATGTTTGTTGCGATTTGTGCATTTTTTCTCTCATTGGTTTTGTATAACTGCTCGATAATCCATATTTGTCCCTCAATTCATTGAGCATTCCATACAATTCATTTTTATATTCTTTTCCGGCACTTCCTGTTTTATAAAGGGTGCATAATTTTTCGTAATGTAAAGGGAACTCTTCTTTTATAAAATTAAGAAACACCCCTTTTGTTTTACCTTTAAGGTAGAGTGTTCCTGGCAAAAGATAATGAACATTTGCTTGTTGTGCATTTCGGCATATGGCATCCAAGTTCTCAAAACCATCGGTAATGAAAGGAATGATTGGCATTACATGGATGCCTGTTGATGCGTTTGTTTTTCTAAACTCTTTAAGAACATTAAATCTTTCTTGAGTTTTACAGCCAAGAGGCTCAATTTTAGTTCTAACACTTTCGTCTAATGTTGTAATTGTTGCAGCAATGTTGACATATGTGATTCTGGATAATTCGTCAATTAAATCGAAATCGCGGAGAATCAGGTTTGATTTTGTGGATATAATGGCTGGTGTTTTATACTTTATAAGTAGTTTCAATATCTGTGGCATGATAGCGTAGTTTTTTTCCAAAGGTTGGTAACTATCGGTAACACCTCCAATATTAATAACCTCGTGTTTCCACGATTTACTTCTTAACTCGTTTTCTAACTTTTCTACAATATTGGTTTTTACGTAAACATTTTCGAAGTATCCGTTGTCGTTAAGGTAATCGTGCGAGTATATTGCGTAGCAATACTTACAGCCATGTTCACATCCCCTGTAAATGTTTAAATCCCAGCCGTAAGGTATTTTTCGTTTTAGTTCATTCAGCGCATTACTGCATTCTGTTTCAATTATATTAACTGACATTTTTAGGGAAATTTTACTCAAAAATAAGTTTTTGTTGAATAGGTTGATTTGGCTTGTAGAAATTCATTTGAGTTGATATGTGCTTTTGTCTACACTGAAAATATAGAGTTTTATTAAGGTCTGCAGAATTTGCCGATGGGCAACTATAGTTATTTCCAAATTCCGTGGAATATCTTTCGCGAAGGTTCGGAAAATACTTGTCGAATTGTTGATAGAGATGTTCGCGTTGACCATCGCGCATTGTAAGACCAAACGATGCTAGTATATAGTTTGCGCCGCAGTCGGCGGCTTGCTGAGCTATATCAACAACATTTTCTTCCGTGTCATTTATGTATGGTAAAACGGGCATGAATGTTATTCCGCAGTAAATTCCTTCGCTTGCGAGTTGCTTTAATGCTTCGAACCGTTTGCTCGATGGAGGAGCATGTGGCTCGATTATTTTACTCAGTTCGTCGTTGGTAGTTGTAATTGTTAACGAAACCGCGGCATATGTTTTTGAGATTTCTTTGAGCAAATCAATATCGCGGGTTACTAAATTACTTTTTGAGATGATATGAACTGGAAATCGATATTTAACCATTAGTTCTAATGCTTTTCGGGTTAGTTGATATTCCTGTTCAATGGGCATGTAGCAATCGTTCATCGATCCAAAGCCAACGGTTCCCCGTACTCTTTTGCTTTTTAGTTCACGTTCTAAAGTTTGAATTGCATCTTTTTTAATGCGAATGTCGGACAAATCGCCAAGTTGATAACACTCGCTACGCGAATCGCAGTAAATACATCCATGTTGGCAACCTCGGTAAAGGTTCATATTGTAGCTAAGCCCGAAGTAAGGATCGGGCTTATTCTTAACATGGCTAAGTATTGTTTTTGCTTCGATGTAGCGTGCCATTTTATAAACCAAAGGATTATGAATGCTGATTTAAACGTTTTGCAAAAATAATCGACATAATATAGGTTTGTATGTATGCACCAATTGCCCAGCTTAATGTCATTGCAAAAGATATCTTAAATGAACTGATAGAGAGCATTAGTCCGGGAAATGTTGCCACAAGAAAGTACATATTTGTGAATACGAATGCTTGCTTTGAAATACTGCCGGAAACAAGCGTTTTCACTTTTGTCCAAATCCATGCAAGAATAAAGGCAACATAGAATGGGTGTAAGAAATAAAGGCTCATTAGCGGATCTTCCCATGGACGAAAAATGGTTGTATTCTCATATTCGCCATTTAAAGAAGGAATTAGAAACACAAATAGAAATCCAATTGCCATATTTGCTGCGAATCCTGCAATGGCTGCCAGTAGCGATGTTGAAATGTACTTTTTCATAATTTATCAAATTTTAGTTATGATTTTCGGTACAAATAAAAACCTTCGAAGTGTCAACCCTATGTCAGTAGAAATTTTAAAAACGAATTTTAAGTTTATAGCCATTCATTATTTGTAGTGTTCGAAAAGATCTTTTACCCTTAATTTCATACTTTCTAAAAGTTGTTTTGGTTCAATAATCTGAACATTTTTACCCAGCGACAAAAGCCAATATTCAATCCACTCCAACGAGTCGGATAGAAAAACCATTGTAAAAGAATCGTCTTCAATTTTTTCATCAATAAAACCATAGTAATGCTTGTATTCCGAGAGTTGATTGTAAAGAAACTTTGGAAATTGTAGCACAACTCTTATGTTATTTGCATTGTCCGAAAATCGGGATATCAATTCATTTACAGGAGGATGTTCGCCAGTAAAGTTTTCGGTGCCTATAGTTAGATTTTTTATTCTATCGAGCCGAAAGTCGCGGTATTGTTTTCGGAGTCGGCAGTATGCTAGTAAGTGCCATTTTCCACCATAGAAACAAATGCCAACAGGCTCTATCTCTCGCCGTGTGTATTCTTTTTTCGAATTAGAGAAGTACTCCAAAATAAGAATATTGCTTTGAGTTAATGCTTTCTGGATAGAAGCCATAAAACAGTTTGGGAAAGATTTTTTTTGATGATTTGGATGAATTACCAAAATCTGATTTTCTAGTTTCTCTAGGGTTTCTTTGTCGGAGTATCGCAAAACGGCTTTAACTTTCTCCAAGGCGGTGCCGTAGTTCTGCTCGAGCGAAATATCGGTTAGCTTTTCTGTCATTTTTCCGGCGGTAATCATCGCAGCAGCTTCTTCGCGGGTAAACATAATTGGAGGAAGGTGGTAGCCCGATTCAATGGAGTACCCACGTCCAGCTTCACCAGCAATAGGAATACCCGATTCCATTAATGCACAAATATCGCGGTAAACGGTTCTGAGGCTAATCTCAAATCTATCGGCAATTTGCTGTGCGGTAACAGTCCTGCGCGATTGCAAAAATGTAATAATTGCAGAAAGGCGATCTATTCGGTTCATCAAATATCGAGGTAAAATAAAAACGAAATTACAATTTGCTGCCGATTTTACACAGTTAATACTTACTACTTTTAATAATTTTGGAATCAATTTAAATTAATCGTTATTACAGCGGATTCAAAATTTTGAGTAGTTAAAAAGGATTTCCTAAAATGCATGTTTTCAGTCAAATATTTTGATTTATTGAATTATTGATATATTTTTGCAACAGTTTTACGCAACATTTGGTGCAGGGGACAGTGTCCCCTGTTTTGTTAAAGTATAGTTAAAATGATTAATAAACAGCTAGTTGAATCTATTGTACAACCAAAGTTAGAGGAGGAAAATCTCTTTTTGGTTGATATTAACATAAGCGCATCGAATAGCATTGTTATTACTATTGATGGTGATAAGGGTGCTGGAATTGATTCGTGTATAGCAATTAGTCGGCTGGTGGAATCAAGTTTAAATCGCGACGAGGAGGATTTTGAACTAGAGGTAACATCGGCAGGAATTGGTCAACCTTTAAAAATATCGCGTCAGTATGTTAAAAACATTGGTCGGGAGGTAGAGATTCTTAAGAAATCTGGCGAGAAAATAAAGGGAACTATTACTGCGGCAACCGATAGTAACTTTTCTGTTAAGTATTCAAAGAAAGTTGCGGTAGAAGGACGTAAAACAAAGCAGACAATCGAAGAGGAAGAAACTTTAGTATATAGCGATATTAAAACCACCAAGGTGGTGATTTCTTTTAAGTAGTTGAAATAGAAACAAAATATTATAACAATGGAGAATCTAAATCTAATCGACACTTTTTCCGAGTTTAAAGAGCTTAAGAGTATCGACAGACCAACAATGATGAGCGTATTGGAAGATGTTTTCCGAAATATGCTGATTAAGCTTTATGGTTCTGATGATAATTTCGACATAATTATCAATATCGATAAGGGTGATTTTGAGATATGGCGTAATCGAGAGGTGGTTGAGGATGAGGAGTTTGAAGATGCAAACCGTCAGATTTCGCTTACAGAGGCTCGGAAGATTGATGAGGATTACGAAGTGGGCGAGGAGGTAACATCTGAAGTTAAGTTAGCAGAGTTCGGTCGTAGAGCGATTTTGGCATTGCGTCAAAACTTAACCTCCAGAATTATGGAGTTGGAAAAGAATAATCTTTACAACAAGTATAAGGATAGAATTGGCGAAATTATTACTGGCGAGGTTTATCAGGTTTGGAAGAAGGAGATTTTGGTGCTCGATGATGAAGGAAACGAATTGGCTCTTCCAAAAACAGAACAAATCCCATCCGACTTTTACCGTAAAGGCGATAGCATTAGAGCCGTTGTGTTTAAGGTTGAGATGAGAAATAACTCACCACAAATTATTCTTTCGCGTGTAGCAAATGCATTTCTTGAGAGATTATTTGAACTTGAGGTTCCCGAGATATTTGATGGACTTATCACCATTAAAAAGATTGTTCGCATTCCGGGTGAGCGTGCTAAGGTTGCCGTTGAGTCGTACGATGAACGTGTCGATCCTGTTGGAGCATGCGTTGGTATGAAGGGAAGCCGTATTCATGGTATTGTACGTGAGTTGCGCAACGAGAATATCGATGTAATAAACTACACTAACAATACTCAACTTTATATACAGCGTGCATTAAGTCCTGCAAAAATCACGTCTATTAAAATAGATGAGCCAGGCAAGCGTGCTGAGGTTTACTTAAAACCAAACGAAGTTTCGTTAGCAATTGGTAAGGGCGGCTATAACATTAAATTGGCAAGCCAGCTAACTGGATATGAAATTGATGTTTACCGTGAATCTGAAAGCGAGGATGAGGAAGATGTTAACCTCGACGAATTTGTAGATGAAATTGATAGTTGGATTATCGATACTCTAAAGGGAATTGGTTGCGATACAGCTAAGAGTGTTCTTGAGATTCCTTTCAAAGAATTGGCTAAGCGTACCGATTTGGAGGAAGAAACTGTGAAAGAAATTATCAAAATATTGAAGTCTGAGTTTGAATAGTATTGCTATTCGTATAGTTTTGCATAATATTTTATAACAATCAACGGGGAAAGCCTGTATGACAAACGAGAAATTAATAAGGCTTAGTAAGTTAGCCAGAGAATTCAACGTAGGAGTTTCGACTCTAGTGGAATTTCTCCATAAAAAAGGGCATAATGTACCTAGCGATCCTAACGCTAAGATTGATCAGGACCTAATCGGTTTGCTTTCGAAGGAATTCGGTGCCGAGGTTAACCTTAAAAAGGAGTCGCAAAAAGTAAGCCTTAAAACTTTAAGGGAGAAGAAAGAGTCTATTTCTATAGATGATATGGATAAAGACGTTGAGGAAGAATCTGATTTTGATTCTTCTGACGATGAGGTTATCATCAAAACTACAACTATAGAACACTCCAAAACCCCAGAAAGGGAAGAAAGCGATAGACCCAAAATCGACCTTAAGTTGAAAGGTAAGATTGATTTGGAAGCGCTATCTCCAAAGAAAACACAGCCTGCTCCTCCCGTTGAGAAGGTTAAGGAAGAGGTTAAAGAGCCCGAAAAACCCAAGATTCAACCGCAAGAGGAAAAGCCAAAGGAGCCAAAAGAGCACAAGCCTGCTCCTGTGGAGCATATTGATACTCCAAAGGTTCAGGTGGAACAACCCAAGGTTTTAGGAAAAATAGACCTCGAAAGTGTTCAAAAACCTGTTCGTCCTGTTGCAAAACCGCACGAAAAGGAAAAACCGCATGCACCAAAACCTGAAAAGAAGGTTGAGCCACAACAGCCTGTTACTCCAGAGAAGGTTGATGAGCCTAAGGTTGAAACTCCTGCTGCTCCTGCAGGGGAGGAAATATACCGTTCCGAGGTTGAAAAACTTACAGGTCCGACCATCATGGGTAAGATCGATTTAAGTGCATTCGAACCTAAGAAAAAACAGCCAGTAGCATCATCTTCCGATAACAATAATGGTGGCGGCGCTGGTGATAGAAATAAGAAGAAGAAGCGTAAGAGGATTAAGAAGGAAAATGCTAAGGTTTCGGTTCCTGAGGCTGGTCAACGCGATCAAAAGCCAAATCCTCCACAGCTGAAAAAGGCTGATCCGTTATCAAAGCAAAAGAATAATAATAACAACAACAATAAGAAGAAGAAACCTGTAAAGCAGGAGGTTGACGAAGAAGCAGTTCAACGTCAAATTAAAGAAACTCTTGCGCGTTTGACCTCCAAAGGAAAAACCAAGGGTTCGAAATATCGCCGTGAGAAACGCGATCTGCAAAATGCTCGTCAGCAGCAGGAGCAGGAGCGTCTTGAGCAGGAAATGAAAATATTAAAGGTTACAGAGTTTGTTTCTGTAAACGAGCTTGCAACAATGATTAATGTACCTGTTACTGATGTAATTGAGGTATGTATGAATCTTGGTTTGATGGTATCCATCAACCAAAGGCTCGATGCTGAAACAATGGCTCTTGTTGCCGATGAATTTGGTTATCAGGTTGAGTTTGTAAGTGTTGAACTGCAGGAAGCAATTAACACCGAAGAAGAGGATACGCCTGAAATGCTAAAACCACGTTCACCAATAGTAACTGTAATGGGGCACGTTGACCATGGTAAAACCTCGTTGTTGGACTATGTGCGTCATGCTAACGTAATTGCTGGTGAGGCGGGTGGTATTACACAGCACATTGGGGCATACGGAGTTATTCTTGAGGATGGAAGAAAAATCACCTTCCTTGATACTCCTGGTCACGAGGCATTTACTGCGATGCGTGCACGTGGTGCTAAGTTAACCGATGTCGCAATTATTGTAGTTGCTGCAGACGATGCTGTGATGCCTCAAACCATTGAGGCTATTAACCACGCAAGTGCTGCTGGCGTTCCTATAGTTTTTGCAATTAATAAGATTGATAAGCCAACCGCTGATGCCGAGAAGATTAAGGGCGAACTTGCTAACATGAATTACTTGGTTGAGGATTGGGGCGGTAAATACCAATGTCAGGAAATATCAGCAAAGAAAGGTTTAAACATCGATAAACTTCTTGAGAAGGTTCTTTTAGAAGCAGAGTTGCTCGATTTGAAGGCAAATCCAGATAAGCGAGCTCAGGGTGCTGTTGTTGAATCAACCCTTGATAAGGGACGTGGATATGTTGCTACCGTTTTGGTAGAGTCAGGTACACTCCGTCAGGGTGATATTATGATTGCTGGAACATATTACGGTCACGTAAAAGCCATGTTTAACGAGCGTGGAACTCGTATTCAAGAAGCAGGCCCAGCATCTCCAGTACAGGTTATTGGATTGAATGGTGCTCCTCAGGCGGGTGATTACTTCAATGTAATGGAAACCGACAAGGAAGCCAAAGAGATTGCCAATAAGCGTGAGCAATTGCAACGTATGCAAGGTCTTAAGACCAAAAAACATATTACGCTTGATGAGATTGGCCGTCGTATTGCAATTGGAAACTTCCAAGAATTAAATATTGTGGTTAAGGGTGATGTGGACGGATCAATTGAAGCATTGTCTGATGCTTTAATTAAACTATCGACACCTCAGATTCAGGTAAATGTAATTCATAAGGCTGTGGGTCAGATTTCTGAATCGGATATTCTTCTTGCGGCTGCATCGAATGCGATTGTAATTGGATTCCAGGTTCGTCCTTCGTCAAGTGCACGTAGATTGGCTGAAAAGGAAGAGATCGATATTCGACTTTACTCTATTATTTACGATGCAACCAACGAAATTAAGGATGCAATGGAAGGTATGCTTTCTCCAGAAATCAAGGAGGAGATTACTGGTACCGCCGAAGTGCTTGATGTATTCAAGATTACTAAGGTTGGTTCTGTTGCAGGATGTATTGTTCGTGAAGGGAAAATTATTAGAAACAATAAGGTGCGCTTAATTCGCGATGGTATTGTGGTTTACACAGGCGATCTAGGTTCTCTAAAACGCTTCAAGGATGATGTTAAAGAAGTTGCCAATGGCTTTGAGTGTGGATTGAATATCAACAACTTTAATGATATAAAGGTTGGCGATATTGTTGAAGGATTCCAGCAGGTTGAGGTAAAACGAAAATTATAATATCAACTACCATAAAGTAAAGACGCTCATTTGAGCGTCTTTTTTTGTATCTAAAGTTTTTCTACTCTATCTTTTTGTATAGTCTTAATTCCGATTTGCTTTTTTTTCTTACGTTTGTATATCAAACTAAAAAGGATGACACTTCCACCTGGCAAATATACAGCCGAAGAAATTTCGTGGTTTAGGTCAATATTTGACACTTATTACGAGAGCATTCGAAGTTTTGCCTACTACAAAACAGGAAGTGTTGATTTGGCCGACGATATTGTTCAGGAAGTTTTCTTAAAAATATGGAGTATGCGAGCGAATGTTCGTACCGAAACTGTAAAATCGCTGCTTTATACCATTGCTGGCAATATCATTAAGAATCACTATAAGCATTTACAGGTTACATATAACTTTCAGCGAGAAAATTCGGCTGATAGCCCAAGCGAGTCCGCCGATACAGAAGTGAGGATGGAAGAGTTGAATCAACAGTTACAGCAAGCACTTGCATCGATACCAGATGGACAGCGCGAGGTATTTTTAATGAACCGAATAGAAGGCTTGTCGTATTCAGAGATTGCGGAAAGGCTCGACTTAAGCGTTAAAGCGATAGAGAAAAGGATGTCGGAGGCGCTCCGTGTGCTTCGTGAAAGATTTAGTTACAAGATATGACAGATAACGATATACATAACGAACTTTTGGACGACCACGAGTTGGAGAAGGTGCTTTCGGAGATGAAGGGCATGACTGTACCGGCATCATCTCGTTCGAAGGAAGATGCTTGGCGTATACTTATGCAATCGGTGGTTGAGCAGGAGGCCGAAGCGAAGGTTGTTCGAATGAGCAGTGCAAGGATTTGGTTTGCAGTTGCAGCATCGGTTGTTGTGCTTATTGTTGCAGCATGGAGTTTTATTTGGTTTTCTTCTGTTGAGAAATATTCTGTTAAAGGGGAGATGGCCGAGATTATCTTACCCGATGGGTCTGAAGTAATGCTTAATGCCGATTCAAAAATTACTTATCCACGATTTTTTAATATAGTTGGGCGAAAAGTAACACTGGATGGTGAAGCATTCTTTAAGGTGACTCATGGTGATCGATTTACAGTTATTGATTTGCAGAAAAGAAAGGTAGAGGTAGTTGGGACTGAATTCGATGTTAACTCGCGTGGTGATGACTTTAGGGTGAAATGCTTTCAAGGAGCGGTTGACGTAAGCACTCCTCAAAGTAAAAAGGTGCGACTGAATAAAGGAGCTAGAGTGAACCTAAAGGAAAATCAGCTTGAGGTTTCAACAGAACCTCTCGATTCTATAGCAAAACCGGCTTGGATAAATGGTGAATTCTTTTTTGACAGTGTAGTTCTCCGTGAGGTTTTCAAGGAAATTGAGCGCCAGTTTAATGTTTCTATTCGGGTTGACGGGTTCGATTCGAAAGAACGTAAGTATACAGGCTTCTTCCGTAATAATAACTTAAAGGAAGCGATGGATTTGGTGACAATGCCAATGGGATTAACTTATCAAATTAATTCAGATTCTACTATTGTTATTATTAGAAATTAGGGTATCTTCGAGATGAGTTGTAGTACTATTGTGTACTCATGTCAAGATATATGCTTCTAATAAAACCATACAGAAAAATATTTGTTTGTTTTGTATTGGTAACAGTATTCACTGTTATTGCGAGTAATCTTTATGCTCAGGTTAAGGTCACCGAGAAGTTTGAAAACACCCCATTAATAGAATCTCTTGATATACTTTCAAAAAAGTATACTGTTAAGATTGCGTATGATAATGCTGTTGTCGTTGGAATTACTGTTAATGTCAATTTTAAGAGGGAATCTATAGACTCGGCTATCAAAAAGTTACTTGCTAACACAGGGCTTGAAGTTATTCGAATTAACGATGTTTTTATAGTTAAAAAGCAGGATTTATCAGCAATTCAGGAGAGTAAGCCTAAAAAGGTTGTTGGAGTTGTTCGCGATAAATCTTCTGGAGAGTCGTTGCCGTATGCATCGGTAAAAGTGTTAGGTGCACATGCCGGAACAGCTACTAACCCAGACGGTTTCTTCTCGATTCAGAATGGCGACGAAGATTCTATAAACATACGGGTTAGTTACATTGGCTTTGAACCAATTGAGATGAAGGTTGCAAAGTTGGATGTGAATACATCTCCAGTTGTTATTGAGTTGGATCGAAAAATAGTGACCTTGCCCGATGTTAAGGTTGTCAAAAAAATTCCCGAATTTATTTCAGGAGGAAACAGACCTGGAGAGTTTGTTTGGAACTCAAAAACTGTTGGGCAAATTCCAACACTCTCGGGAATCGATGTAGTTGCTCCGCTTCAAATGCTTCCGGGCATTGATGCTACAGCCGAGTCTTTATCGGGCTTAACCATTCGGCATTCGCCATCGGATAAGAACCTATTTCTGTACGATGGCTTTACAATATATCATATCGATCACTTTTTTGGTGCTTTTACAAGTTTCAACAGTAAGGCGATAAAGGACATTCGGGTTATTCGTGGTGGTTTCGATGCAAGGTGGGGCGGACGAGCCTCGTCTGTTGTGGAGATTACTGGAAAAACTGGAAATGAGAACAACCTTGTAGTAGATGCAGGTGGCGATCAGCTTTCGGCCGATATTGCAATTGAGGGGCCTATTGGCAAGAAGGTTACTTTTGTATTAGCTGGACGAAGATCGTTTACCGATTTTTACAGGTCGGATTTGTACTACAATCTATTCGAAAGTGCTCGTTCCGATTTGCAACTTGCAAGAATAAAAGCAGGAGCATTTTCGTCCGATGCATCGCTTCCTCAGTATTATTACTACGATGCAAATGCTAAGTTAAATTATAAGCCAACTGCAAAAGACAATATTTCGGTTAGTGGCTATCGAGGGACAGATCGGCTGAAATATATTCAGTTAGATGAAAATCCATTTGTAGAGGAACATTCGCATTGGGGAAATGAAGGTGTTGGTGTTCGTTGGGCAAGACAATGGAGTCCGACTTTCTACCATAATTTTACAATAGGAGCGTCGGATTATAATTTATATTACGATCATTCCGATAGCACCTTGCGGAAACGGCAAGTATCTACAGTTCGCGATACTATTCTTAAGGATTATAAGATCGATAATACATTGTCCGATGTTAGTATAAATCTATTGGGACAATTGAAAATTGGCAGAATTAATACCGTTGAAGGTGGTTTTAGCGGAAATATTGTTGATATAAGTTCATTCGAATCATACGTGCAGGCTGCAAACAGTGCTACGTCTATTGATACAACAAGATCTAATAGTTTTTATTCTGAGACATATACTGGATGGGTGCAGAATACATTGTCAATCGGAAAACTAAAAGCCTTAACTGTTGGCTTAAGAGTAACACACCATAATCTTACATCTAAGTTTTATTTTGAGCCACGATTGCAGTTGATGCTCAATCCAACAGAACATCTTACCCTTAAATTTGCTACGGGTTTGTACAATCAGTATGTAAATAGAATAATTCAGTTTGGAAGCAGTTATCGGAATGTTTGGGTTGCGTCCGATGGCGATCAATTCCCAGTTGTAAAGTCTAAACATTTTATTGTTGGGTTAACATGGAAACTGGAATCAGGCATTTTGCTTGATATTGAAGGGTATGCTAAAAATACCGAAGGGCTAACGTTTGTTCAAAATATAATTAGGCGAACTAACGGGAACCAAATTTCTATGATATCCCGAACTTACGAGGTTGATAGCAGAGCGTTTGGATTGGATTTGCTTTTGAAAAAGAGATGGAGCAATGCCGAATGCTGGTTAGCTTACTCGCTTAGTCGTGCTTACAATAATTCCGAGAATTTAAATGGTGGTGATGATTATTTTGCATTAGATGATCATTTGCATGAATTTAAAGTTGCAGGGATTTATAATCTTGGACGATGGCAATTCTCTGCAACATGGATTTATGGATCGCCAAAACCGTGGGATGAGTTGTTGCTAACATCTACATTGCAACTTTCTCCAGATTATGAAAAGAACTCAGAAAGGTTACTACCTTATCATCGGCTCGATGCAGGCGTTTCTTACACGCAAAAATTTCGAGATGCCGAAATTCAACTTGGAGTAAAAGGTTTTAATCTATATAATCGAAATAACATTCTTTCGAAACCCTACTCTTTGTCAGATACTCCGCAACAGGATTACATGCAAGGTAATCCCATTATTGTTTACACAGAGAATTATGGATTGGGATTTACACCAACCTTCTTTCTGAATCTAAGGTTTTAGAATCTTCACGGCATCACATTCTCTCAAACATCTGTATTTATTGGCTTTTTATTTATCTCCAAAACTTTTTTGCATTTCGGGTAGGGTGTTTCTGTATGCGATTGTATAAGTAGTAAAAGCAATCGAAATGTACGGGGACGATTTAAATAGGGATAATAGGCAGAAAGGAGGAAATATTCCCGAGACTTTCGAGAATCTTTTAGGCACATACAAGGTTCCTTCCGGTAAATCGAAGGAACAAGCATGGCAAACGATCTTTGATCCAATTGGAGAGGAGGATGAGGTGAAGGTTATTTCTATTAACCGACAATTAATAAGTATAGCCGCATCAGTACTGTTAATTATTGGGTTGGCAGGTTATGTGGCGCTATTTGGGTTTGGAAATGTTGAGGTTATTGTTCCAAAAGGGAATCAGTTGGTTCATTTTTTACCCGATAGCAGCAAGGTTATAATAAATGCCGATTCAAAGATAACCTACAATAAGAACCGTTGGTTCCTACAGCGAAATGTTCAGTTAAGCGGTGAGGCGTTGTTTAGGGTGAAAAAAGGAAGTCGGTTTCAAGTTGAGACTTCAAATGCTAAAACATCGGTTCTTGGAACAATCTTCAATGTTTATTCACGGAAAGGGTTAACAACGGTTCGTTGCATTGAGGGAAGGGTAAAGGTGGTTGCTCAGGAGAGTAAGGCCGAAGTTATACTAACCAAAGGACTCGAAACTAAAACAATGGGATACGCAATGGAAAAGTCTACAGAAACACATTATGGCGAGCAAAAAGTAGCATGGACTCAGGGCGATTTTTATTTCAATAATACTCCAATAAATAGTGTGATTGAGGAGTTGGAGCGCCAGTTTGATGTAGATGTTTTTTTCGATGGAGACACAAATAGGTTCTATACAGGATACTTTAACAATAGGAACCTTGACGAAGCGTTACAGATGGTCTGCTTACCAATGGATTTAAAGTGGACAACAACCGGGAGTATGATAATTCTAATGGAGAAAAGTAAATAAATCAATGTTTAACTAAAACTTTAAGACTATGAAACGTACAAGTTTATTTTTTGCAGCAAGCCTAATGATGATGGCAGCAATCAGTTTTACATCATGCGAAAAAGATGATGATACCGATTCAATGGAAAGCACACTTGAGCAGGACGATGATGCAAGTGCTTATTTTGATGATGTTTTGGCTGAGGTTGACGATTTGACCATGATTTCCGACTCAAAAACTGCCGATTACGCTACACTTAGCGTAGAAGGTCAAGGAACCCGCACTCGCAAAACCGCTTGGGAAGGCGATTGGCGAGTTGATACAATTACCTATGTTGATTATGTTAATGGAAACTCTCGCTACGAAAGGGTTAAGAATGGGAAAGTTATTATTCGTATGTTAGGTACCGCAACACAGGCAACCTTTGAACGTCAGGTTTCGTTTATGAACTTCAACATCAATGGGAATGAAATTGAAGGTCAAAAACGAATTGTAAAAACCTCAGAGTATCAGTATACCGTTACTTTACAGAATGGAAAAATCACATTTACCGATGGAACAACATATACTCGTACTTGTGAAAGAACCCGTACCTGGGCCGATGGATACAGCACTCCTTACTATGTTTGGGATGATGTTTACACTGTAGAGGGTACCGATTCTGGTCAAAACCGCAAAGGATATACGTATACACATCAAATTACCAATGCGCTGATGTATCAATTAGGATGCCGTTGGATTGTTGAAGGAACTATCGAAATGACTGTAAATGGAGATACCGCAACCGTTGATTATGGAAATGGTGAGTGTGATAACAGTGCTACGGTTACACATAATGGAAAATCGTACCAACTCAGATTGCGTGGAGGCATGTAAACGAACGGCTCATTTTAGAGAAGGGGAGAGAGGGCTCTCCCCTTTTTTATTTCAAATTGACAAAAATCAATATTAATTTATATGTAGATATATTAATATGTATTATTTTTGTATCGTCATTTAAATACAAATTGAACCTTATGCATACTATTGTTGTTGAAGAATCGAGATGTCCACAGAATCATCCATGTCCTGTTGTGGGTTTTTGTCCAACAGGTGCAATTACTCAGAGAAGTTGGAATTCTGCACCAGTAATTGACAAGGAAAACTGTTTAAACTGTGGGCGTTGTGTGAACTTTTGTGGATATGGTGCTTTTCAGTACAAAAACGAAAATGCAAAGTAATGATCTTTGATTTTAGGGTTATCACTGTGTTTAAGGTTTTCGTACCTTGGTACGGTGATATTTAAGGATGTAATAAATAAAAATTGACACATATGAAAAAACTATTTTTAACTCTTCCTTTATTCCTGCTATTAGGAGTATCATTGGAGGCTTGTAATGGTAAAAGTTCTGCCAATAACAAAACTGAAGGAGAACCTGTTGTTGCAGCAAAAACAGGAAATACCGTATCCGAAGGAGATGCCATAAGTATAACCCGTGACCAATTTCTTACCAAAATAATGGACTATACAAAGGGTGCTAACAATATGAAGTATTTGGGTGATAAACCCGCAATTGTTGACTTTTGGGCTAGTTGGTGTGGACCCTGTCGAATTGCATCTCCAATACTCGATGAGTTGGCAAAAGAGTATGCTGGAAAGATTTATGTTTATAAGATTGATACTCAGAAGGAACAACAAATATCTTCAGAAATAGGCATTCAGAGTATTCCTACTTTTTTGTTTTTTCCAATGGAGGGAAAACCGTTCATAACTTCAGGAATTGCACGTACACCAGAGGAAACAAAAAAAATGTTCAAGGATATTATTGACAATCAACTTTTGAAATCGAAATAGTAGGGTTATCTGTCAGATATCTTGAGTCTGAAATAAAATCAATCCGTCATAGTTGATTATAAAGGAGGAGTTCAGAATTGTTCTCTACAAAAAATTCCGAGTTTTGGCTCGGAATTTTTTTTTAATTATAAACTAGAGCAAATTAATAACTAACGTTTTTTCAACTCTTCAATAGAATATATCTTGCTGAATTCACAGTCTGGAAGTACGATGTGTTCATAATTTTGATTACGCAGTTGAGGCTCGAAACCTGCGTCAACAATTGCTTTCTGAATTCCGTAGGCATCCATCCTGTGTTTTGCGCCTGCCGACGAAACTACATTTTCCTCAATCATAATCGATCCAAAATCGTTTGCTCCAGCGTGAAGGCAAACCTGTGCAGTTTCAATACCCACGGTCAACCACGATGCCTGAATATTTCTGATATTGTTGAGCATTATTCTGCAAATGGCAATCATTCTAATATATTCCTCGGCACTAACAGAATTGGTTATGCCTTCGTTTTCTAATTTGGTTCCCTTATCCTGAAAAGTCCAAACAATAAAATTCAAGAAACCTGTGGATATATCGGGTTTACGGGCTTGTAGATCTCTCAACTTAATTAAATGCTCAAGCCTTTCCTCAAGCGTTTCAATGTGTCCAATCATCATGGTTGCCGATGTAACCATTCTTAGTTTATGGGCTTCGTGCATTACGTCGAGCCAGGCCTGACTATCGGGTTTTCCCGGTGATATGTACTTTCGGACTCTATCAACAAGAATTTCAGCACCTGCACCTGGGAGACTATCGAGACCTGATTCCATAAGGGTTTTCAGAACTTCGCTATATGGCAATCGTTCCTTTTTAGCAATAAATGCAACCTCGGGAGGCCCTAAGGCATGAAGTTTAATATTTGGATACATGCCTTTCAGTTCGCTGAATAGATCGGTATAAAAATTCAGTCCAAGTTTAGGATGAAGTCCTCCTTGTAAAAGAAGTTGATTTCCCCCGTAACGCTCAAGTTCATCAATTTTTATTTTATATTCAGCAACGCTGGTAATAAATGCGCTATCGGAACCAATGTTGCAGTGAAAGTTACAAAATTTACAACCCGAAACGCATACGTTCGTTATATTTACATTACGATCTATTTGCCAAGTAACGTTATTTGAAGGTACATGCTTTTTACGAAGTTCTCCTCCAATAAAGATTAAATCTTGTGTTGGCGCATTTTTGTAAAGAGCAAGTCCTTCCTCTAATGTTAATGTTTCTAGGTTAAGTGCCTTTTTATATAAACTATCGAGTTTCATGATCTTTATTGTGACATGCAAAGTTATTAAATAATTTATTATAGACTTTTATTAACAAAATCATTTGACTTTGCATAATAAATGTATTTTTTACAATTATTTTTGCAGTATGATTTTTATTAGTTATTGGTACAATATTCTTTTGTTAACTTTATAGTCAATTAATTATTAAAAAAGATTTAAGATGGATATTTACGGAGTTTGTCAATGTTTTGAGAAAAGATATGGGAAAAGTTATCGCATTTTCTCAGCACCAGGTCGAATTAATTTGATAGGAGAGCATACGGATTACAATGATGGATATGTGTTTCCCGGAGCCATAGATATGGCTGTTAATCTTGCAATTAATCCTACACAGACTTCGATAGTTAGATTATATGCCATTGATTTAAACGAGGAAGTTGAGTTTGATTTAGTTGATAAAGAAATTTCTTTGCCAAGTTGGGCATACTATCCTTTTGGCGTTGTGCAAGAGTTGCAGAAGATGTGTGGAGAAGTAACAGGTTTTGATGCTGTTTTTGGTGGTAATATTCCTCTTGGAGCCGGGTTGTCATCGTCGGCAGCGCTTGAGAGTGCCTTTGCCTTTGCGCTTAACGAAACTAATCAGTTAGGATTATCAAAGGAAAAACTTGCTAGGATTGGACAGCTTTCTGAGCATAACTATGTGGGAGTTAAATGTGGAATAATGGATCAGTTTGCTTCATTATTTGGTAAGGAGAATCAGTTTATTCGACTTGATTGTCGAGATTTATCATATGAAATGGTTCAGTTTATTCCAAATGGATATACCCTATTACTTGCAGATACAGGAGTTAAGCACAGTTTAGCATCCTCGGAGTATAATACAAGAAGGATACAGTGTGAAGAGGGTGTTAAAATTATATCGAGGCAGTTTTCAAGTATTGTAAACTTACGGGATGTGAATTTAGACATGATGAAGGATGTTAGAAGTTTACTGAATCCTATAGTGTACAATCGTTGCGAGTATGTGGTGGAAGAGAACATGAGAGTAATGGAGACTACAGAAGCCCTTAAGGCAAATGACATGACTCGTTTGGGACAGTTGATTTATTCTTCGCATGCCGGATTGAGTAGAAAGTATGAAGTTAGCTGTATTGAGCTCGATACTCTGGTTGAAGTTGCTAAAGAATCACCATATGTAGCAGGGGCGAGAATGATGGGAGGTGGTTTTGGTGGTTGTACTTTGAATCTTATTGAGGAAAATTCTATCGAAGAATTTAAAGAAAGAGCAAATTTGAGTTTTAATAAAACCTTTGGACGGAAACCAACCTACATTAAAGTATCAATTTCGGCGGGTGCGAGAGAAATTAAATAACTTTTGTAGAGCATTCTGCGTGTGTTATTTAGATAAATTCATTATCGCTTAATAGTTTCACAAATAAAAAAATGCTTGGGTACAGGTTAGTTGCCCTCTTTTTTTTACTTTTGTACATTTAACCCAACTAATCTGAATTAGTTATTATGAGCGATGAAAGAATTAGGGTTGGTATAACCCAAGGCGATATAAATGGTATAGGCTACGAGGTCATCATTAAAACTCTTATGGATACTAGAATTGAAGAGTTTTGCATTCCTATTGTATACGGATCTCCTAAAGTTGCAGCCTATCATCGTAAGGCTCTGAATGTCGAAAATTTTAGCTTTAATCAAATAAAGGATGCAGAGGAGGCTGGTGCAAAGAAAGCCAACATTATTAATTGTATGGACGATAATGTTCGCGTTGAACTAGGCAAATCGACTGAGTATGGAGGACAAGGCTCTTTGTTAGCATTGCAAGCCGCAATTGCTGATATTAAGGCTGGAAAGATTGATGTTTTAGTAACTGCTCCAATCAATAAATACAATATTCAAAGTGCCGACTTTAAGTTTCCTGGTCATACGGAGTATTTAGCCAATGCTTTTAATTCAGAAGAAGTGCTTATGCTCCTAGTTAGCGAAACCATGAAAGTTGGTGTTGTTACAGGTCATGTTCCTCTTTCGCAGGTGCCGTCATTAATAACAAAAGAGGCTATCCTTACAAAGTTGAGACTTTTAAATAAATCCATGATTGAGGATTTTGGAGTTAGACGTCCTAGAATCGCTGTAATGGGATTAAATCCACATGCTGGAGACCATGGTGTAATTGGTTTGGAAGAGCGTGATATTATTATTCCTGCTATAAATCAAGCTAACGAGGAAGGAATTGTTGCTGTTGGTCCATATCCATCCGACGGATTCTTTGGTTCCGATAATTTTACCAAGTTTGATGCAATACTTGCCATGTACCACGATCAGGGTTTGGCTCCGTTTAAGGTTATAAACTTCGATACAGGAGTAAACTTTACAGCAGGTCTACCAATTATTAGAACATCTCCCGATCACGGAACAGCATATGATTTGGCCGGAAAGAATGTGGCAAATCCTAACTCTTTCCGTCAATCTATTTATCTTGCGGTCGATTTGTTTAAAAATAGGATTCAGCATAAGGATTTAACATCTAATCCATTAAAATCAGTTGATCCTGAGAAAATTTAATGCAAGGATTTACTTAGATTAAATTCCTGTTATATTATGTATGAGTATATAGTTGGAAAGTTAGAGGAAGTGACCCCTACTCATGCCATATTGGAAAATAATGGCATTGGATATTTTATTAATATATCGCTTCAAACTTTCTCGGCAATCGACGGAAAAAATGATATAAAATTATACTTGCATCATGTTGTCCGTGAGGATGCACAGTTATTCTATGGATTTTCGACAACCCAGGAACGGGAACTCTTTAGATTGTTAATTAGTGTATCGGGAGTTGGAGCTAATACGGCAAGGTTAATACTTTCATCGCTTTCGGTGCCCGAGATTCAAGCAGCTATATCCACCGAGAATATAAACATAATTAAGCAGGTGAAGGGTATTGGACTTAAAACAGCTCAACGCATTGTAGTTGATTTGAAGGATAAAATGATTGGAGTTGATGCATCTTCACAAATAATTAGCTCGGTAAACAATACAATAAAGCAAGAAGCGTTATCTGCTTTGGTGATGTTAGGTTTTGCAAAAGCCGCAGCAGAAAAAGCACTCGATCAGATAATTAAATCGGAAGGGAATTTGCCTGTTGAAGGGCTTATTAAATCAGCATTAAAAAGATTATAGTTTTTTAGACAGATTTTACATTGAGATTAGTTAAATTTTATATACATCGGTTTATACAATTAGGATTCTTATCCTTTCTGTTTTTGTTTTTTGCCTGTCCAGTATTAAGTGCCAAAAATTATACTTTTCAGCAGCAGGATACAACTAAATTACCACTTCCAATACCGGCTGGAGAGTATGGCAAAGAGCCTGTTCAATCTCCTTTATTTCTTAGTCAACCCTCAAATATTAATGAGGTTGTTGAGTACGACTCCAAAACAAAGCAATATATTGTTTACGAAAAAGTTGGACAGTACAATGTAGCACAGCCTCGCGTGATGAGTGCCGAGGAGTATCGTAACTATCGAGTTGAAAAATCGATGCGCGATTACTGGAAGCAAAAGCAAACTGGAGAGACTACAGGAAAAGGAGATGGTATTTTACCTCGAATGCAGGTTGGAGGAGAGTCGTTCGATAGAATATTTGGAAGTAACACCATAGAAATAATTCCTCAAGGAAGTGCCGAGTTACTTTTTGGCATAACCAGTTCTAAAACCGAAAACCCTGCATTACCAGTTGAGCAACGGCGTAATACTACATTCGATTTTCAGTCGAAAATCCAAATGAACGTGACAGGAAAGATTGGGGAAAAACTCAAAATGGAGGTTAACTATAATACCGAGGCAACTTTCGATTTTGAGAATAATGTTAAGGTTGAGTATAATGGTAACGAGGATGAAATAATTCAGCATATTGAGGCTGGTAATGTTTCTTTACCACTTCCAGGAACGTTGATAACTGGAAGCCAAAGTTTGTTTGGTTTTAAGACTCAACTCAAATTTGGAAAGTTGAATGTTACCAGTGTAGTGTCCAAGCAGAATGGTCAGACTCAGGTGATACAGGTGAAGGGTGGTGCTCAGGTCCGCGATTTTGAAATTAAGGCCGATGAATACGATGCGAATAGGCATTTTTTTCTATCTCACTATTTCAGAGAAAATTATAATAAAGCGTTAAAATATTTGCCTGTAATTAATTCTAACATAAGTATTACAAAAATAGAGGTATGGGTTACAAATAGTCAGGCAAATTTTGAGAATGCTCGTAATATTATTGGCTTTGCCGATCTTGGTGAAACTGATAACTATATTTTTGCCAAAAATGTGGTTCATGCAACAGGGAGCGGTCCGGTTGCCAATGGGAGGAACGACTTGTATAGTCAAATGACCACAACTTATGCAGGAATTCGCGATGTTTCTGCAATAAACTCTACATTATCGCCACTTCAGAGTCAAAACTTTAGTGGAGGAAGAGACTATGAGAAGGTTGAGTATGCGCGGAAACTTTCAACCAATGAGTATACTCTTAACGCAACACTGGGATACATTTCGTTGAGTTCGTCTCTTAATACCGATGAAGTTCTTGCGGTTGCTTTTGAATATACGATGAATGGGCAAACGTACAAGGTTGGTGAATTTTCTACCGATGGTATTTCTGCTCCTCAAACTTTGATTTTAAAATTGCTGAAAGGAACAAATCTTTCCCCAAGTTTACCTACGTGGGATTTAATGATGAAGAATATTTATACCATGAACGCTTACCAAGTTAGTAAGGATGATTTCATTATGGATATTCTATATCAGAATGATGCAACAGGAACACCTGTTAATTACTTAGATGAGGGAAATATTGCTAATAAACCACTTATTCAGGCATTAAATCTGGATAATATAAACTCGCAAGGAGATGCTTCTTCGGATGGTGTATTCGATTTTATTGATGGAGTTACAATTAATGCATCTAGCGGTAAAATCATTTTTCCAGTTCTTGAGCCTTTCGGTAGTGATCTGGCATCTCGTATTGGAAGTTCTGCAATTGCAGATAAGTATGTTTATCAGGAGTTGTATGATTCAACCTTAACCAAAGCGCGCCAAATTGCCGATAAAAATAAGTTTATATTAAAAGGATCGTACCAATCCTCAGGTGGGTCGGAGATTTATTTGAATGCCATGAATATTCCTAAAGGATCGGTTGTTGTAACTGCCGGTGGTGTTCAGTTGATAGAGGATACTCAGTATATTGTTGATTACAACTTAGGTACAGTTCGAATTATTGATTCAGGCTTACTGGAATCAGGAACCACAATAACAGTGTCAGTAGAGAGTAATGCGTTGTATAGCTTACAGACTAAATCATTAGTGGGATCTCATTTTGACTATAAATTCTCCGATAATTTTAATGTTGGTGCAACCATCTTAAATCTAACAGAAAGACCCCTTACCGAAAAGGTTAGTTTTGGAAACGAAGCGATATCCAATACAATATGGGGGTTAAATACATCATATCAAACCGAGTCAAAATTTTTGACCAAAATGGTTGATTGGTTGCCGTTCATAGAAACGAAGGAGAAGTCTACTGTAACGGTTGATGCAGAGTTTGCCCATTTTATTCCAGGAAGTGCAAAAGCAACTGGTAGTACAGTTTATTTAGACGACTTTGAGGGAAGTAGCACATCCATTGATATTCACTCGTGGGTTGATTGGAAGTTATCCAGTACACCTCAACTACAGACGGGTTTATTTCCAGAAGGTTCGTACAATGATGATTTGGAGTATGGATACAATAGGGCTCGATTGGCTTGGTATTACATAGATCCATTATTTCTTAGAAATACATCGCTGACACCTGGATATATTCGGAATAGTGATAAGTATCAGGGTAGTCACTGGGTTAGGGAGATTTACGAGAAGGAAATATTCCCGAATAGAAATACACCACAAGGTCAGGCTACAAATATTTCTGTGTTGAATATGGCCTTTTATCCGAACGAACGCGGACCATACAATTACGATTATCAGAATGTTGATGCTAACGGTAATTTAACAAATCCCGAAAGTCGTTGGGGTGGGATTATGCGAAGTCTTAGTACCACTGATTTTGAAACATCAAACATAGAGTATGTTGAATTTTGGTTGATGGATCCATTTGTTTATGATTCTACGGCAAAAGGTGGTGATTTCTACATCGATCTTGGTAGTATTTCTGAGGATATTTTAAAGGATGGTCGTAAATCGTTTGAGAGCGGATTGCCTTCATCTGAAGACATGACAAAAATTGATACTACTGTTTGGGGCCGTGTTCCTACTAAGCAATATTTACCAGTTGGGTTCGATAACGATGAAGGAATGAGAAAGTATCAGGATATCGGTTTGGATGGATTGGCCGATAAGGATCTTGATGGCGATGGAATTCCTGATGAGTTATCTTTCTTTCAAACCTATGTAAACCAGTTGCGAAATAGAGTAACCAACGATGAAGTATTGAGTGAGGTTGAAAATGACCCTTCTGGAGATAACTTTAAGTACTACTTGGCCAATGAGTTCGACCAGAAGAAGTCGCAAATTTTGGATCGTTATAAATATTTTAATAATACAGAAAATAACTCGCCAGTTGCTACATCAACAACATCGAGTCAAAGTTACTCTACTCCTGATGTTGAGGAGTTAGGTTCCGACATTACCATGAACGAAAATGAAGCGTACTATCAGTATCGAATTTCATTGCGTCCCGAGGATATGGTGGTAGGTTCGAACTATATTACCGATGTTGTTACGGGTGATAAAGATAAAATAGCCAATAAAGCCGTTAAGTGGTATCAATTTAAGGTTCCTATTTCTGAGTATGAGAAAATTGTTGGGTCGATTGATGACTTTAAGTCTATTCGATTCATGAGAATGTTTTTGAGAGGTTTTTCCGATACTCTTATTCTTCGTTTTGCAACCCTCGAATTGGTCCGTGGCGAATGGCGAAAATACAACTATGCTCTTATACAAGGTCAGGAAGGAATGCCGACTGAGGATTTATCTACTGCATCGTTTGCTATATCTACTGTAAACATTGAGGAGAACAATAAGCGTACTCCTGTAAACTATATATTACCTCCAGGAGTTAGTAGGGTTGTAGATCCAAGTCAGTCGCAGGTAACAGAACTTAATGAGCAATCGATGGAGTTCAAGGTGGAAAATCTTGCCGATGGCGATGCTCGTGCTGCATTTAAGAATGTTAGCATAGATATAAGGCAGTACCGAAATCTGAAAATGGATGTTCATGCCGAAATGATTGAGGGCTATAACTTGGATGACGGTGAGGTTACTGCATTTCTTCGCTTAGGTACCGATTATACCAATAACTACTATGAGTATGAGATTCCTTTGAAACTTACACCATATGGTACCTATAATAACAATAAGGAATCCGATAGAGAGATTGTTTGGCCTGATGAGAACCAATTTAGCATTAGTTTAGATGACCTTGTAGATGCTAAACTTGCCCGAAACAACGCAATGAACAGTACTGGCTCAAAGGTTACGCTTAGCACTGTTTACTCTGTTGAGGATGGCGATAATATTATTAAAGTAGTAGGAAATCCTAACCTTAGCAATGTTAAGGTTATGATGATTGGTGTTAGGAATCCTACTAAGAAAACTGATGAAGATGATGGGTTGGCAAAATCGGTAACCGTATGGTTTAATGAGTTCCGCTTAACTAATTTCAACGATCAGGGAGGTTGGGCTGCAAATGCTCGTGTATCAGCAAAGCTAGCCGATTTAGGAACAGTTACTATTGCCGGTAGCACGTATACACCTGGTTTTGGATCTATTGAGAAAAAGGTAAACGAGCGAAGCAAGGAAAATCTTTACGAGTATGATGCTAGCGCTTCCTTAGAACTTGGAAAATTTTTCCCTGAAAAGTCGAATGTTAAAATTCCTGTATATGCAGGATATAGCGAATCGGTTTCGAATCCACAGTACAACCCATTAGATCCTGATGTTACTATGCGTGAATCTTTACGTGGGTTATCATCATCTGAAAAAGATTCGCTTAAAAGGTTAGTCCAGGATTATTCGCGAAGGAAGAGCATTAACTTTACTAATGTAAAGATTGATAAGCAGAATGCAAAACCTCACTTTTGGGATATTTCCAACTTTGCACTTAGCTACTCGTATAGTGAAACATATTCGCGAAATGTAAGTACCGATCACAAGATTCAGCGGTCTGTGAGAGGTGCTATTACCTATAATTATAACAAGCAAACTAAATATATAACACCGTTTAAGAATGTTAGTTGGCTTAACTCTAAATATCTGCGAATTATAAAGGATTTCAATTTTTCATTGTTTCCGTCCCAGATTTCATTCCGTACCGATTTAGATAGAAGTTATTTTGAACAACAAGCTCGAAACTTAGATAATCCAAATGAAATTTTGGTTCCAACTTACTCTAAGGATTTCCAGTGGAATAGAAACTATTCTTTGAATTGGGATTTAACACAATCAATTAAGTTTGACTTTACCGCTAGTAATACCGCTACAATTGATGAACCAGACGGAATGGTCGATAAAAAGAGAGATAGAGATAGCTACGAGCATTGGCGCGATTCTGTATGGCGCAATATTCTTAAACTTGGACGAAATACTCTTTACAATCATCAGTTCAATATTACCTACACTCTGCCTTTAAATAAAATTCCACTTTTAGATTGGACTTCTACAACTGCAAGGTATACTGGAACCTATAGGTGGGAGGCTGGGTCTGTTCTTTCTGATACATCCACGTTTGATCCTGGAAATGAAATTCAGAACTCCAATGCAATTCAGTTGAATGGTCAGTTAAATATGACGAACCTCTTCAACAAATCAAGATACTTAAAGCAGATTAATCAGAAATTCGATCAACGAGCGCGAGGTACTGCTCCTAAATTGCGTACTGTAAAGTACGAGCAGGATGGAGTGAATCTTAGAGCAAATGTTGCAAAGTCAATAACGCATAAGTTGAAGGCAGATAAAGTTACAGTTAAGGTTTATGACGACAAAGGGAAAGAGATAAAGGTCAAGGTTGAAACAAAAACAGATCAACGTCTTACGATTAAAGCAGATAATCAATACCGAAATTGCAAGGTTGTTGTAGAGGGGAAGGTGCCTGAACGGATGAGTCCTTTGAAGTTTATTGCCGAGGGATCTGTTCGACTGTTGATGAGTATAAAGAGTATATCGGTATCGTATACCGAGGCAAATGGAACAACCCTTCCTGGGTTTAAGCCCGGTTCAAAATTCTTAGGAATGGATCGCTATAATGGGTTCGACACTCCCGGTTGGGAGTTTATTGCAGGTATGCAAGATCCTGATTTTGCGTGGAAGGCCGCTGAAAAGGGGTGGTTAACTCAAGATACAAGTTTTAATACCCCAGCAATATTCACACATACAGAGAATCTAAGTTTCCGAAGTACCATTGAACCTGTGCCAGGTTTTAAGATAGATTTAACAGCCAACCGTGTTTTTGCACGAAATCATACAGAAACATTCCGAGCCGATGTTAATGGCAACTATTCATCTTATAGTCCTGTTACCAATGGAAGTTTTAGTATCAGCGTAATCACTTTGGGTACAGCCTTTGAGGGAAAAAATAGAGCAGACCATTCGCGGGCATTTGAACGAATGAAAAATATGAGGTATGAAATTGCGAATCGACTATATCAGCAAAGAATTAGCAACGGTGCTCATGATGTTGAAACTGGTGATTCCGATGCATCATTTCCAATTGGATTTGGGCCATTATCTCAGGATGTTCTTCGTACATCGTTCCTTGCAGCATATACAAATACTTCTGCCTCAAAAGTTACTCTGAGCGATTTCCCGTTAATTCCTATGCCGAATTGGCAAATTTCATACGATGGTTTAGCAAAACTAAAACCATTTAAACGTTACTTTAAGACTCTTACATTGTCGCATGGTTATAGATCATTGTATACTATAGGTGCTTACGCAACAAACCTTTCGTATGAAGAAGGAAGCGATGGATTTAGTTATACTCGAAATCTTGTTGGGGATTTCTATCCAAAGCGTGAAATTACCAATGCCTCGATTAACGAACAGTTTTCTCCATTGCTTGGCGTCGATATAGGATGGCAGAACAACCTAACAACCCGTTTGGAAGTGAAAACCACCCGAACCTTGGCCATGAGTTTTTCAAATACACAGTTAACTGAGACATTTGGTAGTGAGTATATTATTGGAGCAGGCTATCGTTTCGAAAATCTTCCGTTATTCTTTGAATCGGAGAGTGGCGATAAAAAAGCATTAAAGAGTGATTTGAAGCTTACCGTTGATTTTTCGATTCGTGATAATACAACTGTAATTCGTCAAATTGTTGAGGAAACTAATGAAACAACGGCTGGACAACGCATCAATACAATTAAGACTTCTGCCGATTACCGAATTAGCGATCAGGTAACAATTAGACTGTATTTCGATAGAGTTGTTAATGCTCCTAAGGTTTCGAAAACGTATAAAACAGCAAATACAAGTTTTGGATTTAGCGTTCGATTCGAGTTGGTTAAGTAGTTCAGACTAACATCATAATTGAGGTAATTTGGTTTTATTAGGTTATTGTTGCTCAAAAACATATTAGGAGTATGTTAAATTAGTTGTGGTGTGATAATTCCGAACCTAAAAATGCGTACTTTTGAAAAGTAATACCAAACTAAAATATTAACTGATAAAAGATTATAACCATGAACGTTCCATCAAATCTAAAGTACACTAAGGATCACGAATGGATTAAAGTAGAAGGTGACACCGCAATTGTAGGAGTTACTGATTTTGCTCAATCACAACTTGGCGATATCGTGTTTGTTGAGATTGAAACCGTTGGTGAAACCCTTGATAAAGAAGAAGTTTTTGGTACCATCGAGGCTGTTAAAACTGTATCGGATATGTTTATGCCTGTAAGTGGAGAAGTTCTCGAGGTAAACTCTAAAATTTCTGATCAACCCGATGTTGTTAACAAAGATCCTTATGGTGATGGTTGGATGATTAAGATTAAAATTGCCAATCCAGCAGAACTTGACGAGTTGCTTTCACCAGAACAGTACAAAGAAACGATCAACGAGTAATAAAATAAACCCCGATTTTTTCGGGGTTTTTCTTTATTCATTTTTCAGAGCATTCCAGCCTTGAGCCGTTAGTTTAATTTCGTCGTCCGATGGTGTTACAAGGAATGCCCCTGTATTCGCTTCGGTTACATGGCCAATTATGGATATTCCTTCGAATCCAGATATGGTTTCAAGCGTTGAGATTGGAACCGTAAACAGTAATTCATAATCTTCGCCACCGTTTAACGCCGCAACATTAGGTTCAATGTCAAACTCTTTGGCCATGTTTGCGGTTTGCTCATCTATAGGAATTTTATCGAGGTATATTCTACATCCCTTATCAGAATTTTTGCAGATATGTAACAGTTCTGATGATAGTCCATCAGAAATATCGATCATCGAAGTTGGCTTTATGCCCTTTTCTGCTAAGTTTTGAATTATTTTTTTTCTTGCTTCTGGTTTTAAGAATCTTTCCAGTATATAGTCATAACCCTCAAGTTGAGGTTTTTTGCTGGAGTTTCCTTCAAAAACCCTTTTTTCTCTTTCGAGCAATTGAAGCCCCATATATGCCGCACCCAAATTTCCGGTAACGCATATCAGATCGTTTACTTGGGCTCCGTTTCGGTATACAATATCCGATTCGTTTGCTTCGCCAATGGCTGTTCCGCTAATAGTTAACCCAGTGTACGATGAGGATGTATCGCCGCCCACCAAATCGACTTCGTATTTTTCACAGGCAAGTTTTATTCCTGCGTAAAGTTCTTCTAGGTCTTCTACGCAGAATCGTTTTGATATGCCTATGGATACTGTTATTTGGGTTGGCGAAGCATTCATTGCGTAAACATCGCTTAAATTTACCACAACGGCTTTGTAGCCCAAGTGCTTTAGAGGAAAGTAGGTAAGATCGAAGTGTATTCCTTCGAGTAGAAGATCGGTGGTTACAACTATTTTCTTTCCTTTTGGTGAGATTACAGCTGCATCATCGCCAATTCCCATTGCTGTTGATGGATTTTTTGCCTGAAATGGTGCTGTTAGTCTATCTATCAACCGGAATTCACCTAATTCGTAAAGTTCTGTTCTTGCTTTCTTTCTACTCATTTTCACAAAATTTTTACAAACCTACTGAAAATTGTTAAATCTACAGAAGTAAAACTGGCATATACCATAAATGAAGATTTTGGTATCAACTGTGTTTATCAATTAAAATAATTATGCAGAGCAATCATCTTGTATAATCTTTTTGGTAGTTTTGGGCAAAATTTTCACATCCAATTAAGGTTGCTTTTATGACACGAAAGATTTTGCTGATTTTAGCCATTGTACTTCTCTCTATTATTGCTGTAGATTATTTTACAGGAACTAGCGGTGTTAACACATCAAAAAAGGAACCCGAAAAGGTTGAGGAGCCATTGCCTTTGCTGGAGTATGGAATACCTGTCGATTCGTTCAATGTTGTTGAGGGCCAGATTCGTTGGGGGCAGACAATTGGTAATCTCCTAGAGAGTTTGAATATCAAAAATGAGATAGTCAATAAGTTGACGCTTATAAGTTCCGACACATTTGACTCCCGAAAGGTTAAGGCTGGTAATAAGTATAAGGTATTTTATACCAAGGATACATCATCGACGGTTGCCTATTTGGTTTACGGTCACACTGCTATAGATTTTTATGTTTTTGATTTTACGGATTCGCTTAGAATTTATCCGTTTCAAAAGGAAGTAACAGCCGTTCGTAAAATTGAGGAGGCTCAAATCAACTCATCGCTATGGGAAACAATGAAATCATCGGGAATTAATCCTGTTTTGGCGCTGGATTTATCGGATGTTTTTGCCTGGACTGTCGATTTCTTTGGTTTATATCCTGGCGACAAGTTTAAGGTAATGTACGATGAGCTGTTTATTGATAGCACTTCGATTGGGATAGGAACTATCTATGCTGCATGGTTTGATCATCGTGGCGAAAAGTATTTTGCGCTCAGATTCGAGCAGGATTCTGTTGATAGCTATTGGGACGAGAATGGGAACTCGCTCCGTAAATCATTTCTAAAGGCACCTCTTAGGTTTTCCCGAATATCGAGTAGATATAGTGGAAGTCGATTTCATCCTGTTCTAAAAATATACCGACCTCATACTGGAGTCGATTATGCTGCACCTGCCGGAACTCCGGTAATGGCTATTGGCGATGGCGTTATTATAGAAAAGGGCTTTAATTCAGCGGCGGGGAACTATGTTAAGATTCGTCATAATAGTGTTTACACTACTGGCTATAACCATCTCTCAAGATTTGGAAAGGGAATTCAGAAAGGTGCGAGAGTTAAGCAAAGCGATATTATTGGATATGTGGGCAGTACTGGATATGCAACAGGGCCTCATCTCGATTTACGTTTTTGGATGAACGGTAAGCCTGTTGATCCATTAAAAGTGAAATCTCCACCAGTAGAGCCAATTAAGGCCGAGTATCTATCTCAGTTTAATGCCGTAAGGGATAGTTTGATGGGGCTGCTCGATAGCACAAAAGTTGTTGTAGGGCATCCTATGGCAAATAAATAGATTACAATCTGTTGCCTTACCTAAAAATTGATAGTTTTGCAGGAAATTCTATAGATGGTACTAATAGATACCCATTCGCATATATTCTCGGAAGAGTTTAACTCTGATAGGGTTGAAATGTTGCAGCGTGCACATGAGGCCGGGGTTAAGTATCATGTTTTGCCGAATGTAGACTCTTCTACGACTCAACAGTTAATTGATACAGCTGCTAAGTTTTCTCAGTGTTTTCCTTTGATGGGGTTGCATCCAACCTCGGTAAACAATGGGTTTGAGAAGGAATTAAATCATGTTGATGAGATGCTTCAGAAGCATACTTTCTATGGTATTGGTGAAATTGGAATCGATTTATACTGGGACAAAACCTATTTTGAGGAACAGAAAGTTGCATTTAGACATCAGTTGAATTTGGCAAAGCAATATAAACTCCCGGTTGCAATTCATTCTCGGAATTCGTTTGATGAAGTATTGGCCATTGTCGATGATGAGATAGATTCCAACTTGAGCGGTGTTTTTCATTGCTTTACTGGAACTGTTGAGCAATATAGGCATATTATGGAATACCAAAGTTTTAAGGTAGGTATTGGTGGAGTGGTTACCTATAAAAATGGAGGAATAGCCGACATCATTCCACGTATAGACTTAAGTAGTATTCTTTTGGAAACAGATTCTCCTTATCTGTCGCCTGTTCCTGTAAGGGGGAAACGGAACGAAAGTTATAACCTTATATACATTGCAATAAAGATTGCCGAGTTATTAGGAATTTCAGTGCAGGATGTTGCAAAGCAAACATTCATTAATACGCAGGAACTTTTCAAATTACCAATTTAATGATAGACGCGAAGAATACATCAATTCTAATTATATATACAGGTGGGACAATTGGGATGAAGCAGAATCCTGAGACTGGTGCATTATCTCCATTCAATTTTGAACAGATAGAGGAGGAGGTTCCTGAATTACGCAAGTTTGGATTCGATTTGCATACCATATCATTTGATCCGCCTATCGATTCCTCTGATATTACTCCAGACTTTTGGGTGAAGTTGGCTCTTATTGTAAAGGATAATTACGACAATCACGATGGATTTGTAATTCTGCATGGTACCGATACTATGTCGTTTACTGCGTCGGCATTGAGTTTTATGCTTGAAGGACTAAGTAAGGCTGTAGTGTTAACAGGGTCTCAACTGCCCATAGGAATGCTTCGTACCGATGGGAAGGAGAATTTAATAAGCGCGATAGAAATAGCCGCAGCACAACAGAATGGACAGCCAATGGTGCCCGAAGTTTCTATATTCTTTGAGAATAGACTTTATAGAGGGAATCGAACATCAAAGCATAATGCAGAGCATTTTAATGCTTTTCGTTCCGACAATTATCCTCATTTGGCAGAGGCTGGGATATCTATTAAGTATAATTTCCCTTTCATTCATTATCCAACTGGAGCACAGGAGTTGCGGGTTCATACCAGACTAGACTCTGCTATTGGAGTGCTAAAGCTTTTTCCTGGTATTTCTTCCGATGTTGTAAGGGCTGTTTTTGAGACAAAAGGAGTTAAAGCGGTTATATTGGAGACCTTTGGATCTGGTAATTCGTTAAGCCGAAAATGGTTTCTCGAATTAATTCAGACTGCCATAAGAAATAATATACTAGTTTTTAACGTTACTCAATGTAAAGCTGGTAGTGTTGATATGGATAAGTATGAGAATGGCCTAGTGTTGAAGAATATTGGAGTTGTTAGTGGCTATGATATTACATTTGAGGCTGCTGTGGCTAAATTGATGTTTTTATTGGGAAGTGGATTCGAGGGAGATACACTAGTTCAGGCGCTGACAAAATCTATTAGTGGAGAAATAAGCCTGCATTAGTCATTGTTTTTTTCAATATTTTTTTTGTAATTTGCGCCACGAATTTTGCGTTATTTGAATATTGTTGATATTGGAGAGATGGCCGAGTGGTCGAAGGCGCACGCCTGGAAAGTGTGTAGGCTCCAAAAGGGCCTCATGGGTTCGAATCCCATTCTCTCCGCAAAGTGTTTTGTATTTTTAAATGAGATGATTAATTTTAAAACAAAAAACCCTTAGTAATAATTTAACGACAAACAAACCATGAAAAAGCTATTTGCATTAGTAGCAGTATTAGGCGTGCTCAGTATAGGAGCAACCTATGTTTCAGCACAGGACGAAACTCCTGCAAAAGCAGACACTGCAGTTGTTCAGCAAGATTCAACTACAGTAGAGGTTCCTGCAACAGAAGTAGTTCCTGCTGAAGAACAATCAATTCACAAAGTGTTAAAAACCAAGTTCATTGAAGGTGGTCCTGAATTTATGGCATCAGTTCTTCTTTGCTTAATCTTTGGTTTAGCAATTGTAATTGAACGTATTATTTATTTAAACATGGCTTCAACCAACACTCAAAAACTTCTTAAGAAGATTGAAGAAGCTCTTGATAATGGTGGTGTAGAGGCTGCTAAGGAAGTTTGCCGCAACACTCGTGGTCCTGTAGCAAGTATTTTCTATCAAGGTCTTGACCGTTCTCACGAAGGTATCGAAGTGGTTGAAAAATCAATCGTATCTTACGGTTCTGTTCAAATGGGTCAACTTGAGAGTGGTTTAACCTGGGTTGCTCTATTCATTGCTCTTGCTCCTATGTTAGGGTTCATGGGTACTGTAATCGGTATGATCGGTGCTTTCGATGCTATTCAGGCTGCTGGTGATATCCAACCATCTCTTGTGGCTGGTGGTATTAAGGTTGCTCTTATCACAACAGTGTTTGGTCTTATCGTTGCGATTATTTTGCAGATTTTCTATAACTATCTTCTTTCTAAGATCGACAGAATTACTAATAATATGGAAGATGCCTCTATTAGTCTTCTTGATATCTTAGTTAAGTATAACCTTAAAAAATAATTAAAATGCAGAATAGCTCACTAACAAAAGTACTCAAGGTATTATCGTGGCTATTAATGGGCATTTCTATAGTCCTTACTGTTATATTCTATTCTAGTGATCTAAGTGATAAAGCGTTGTTGCCTGCAAAGGTTGAGCCATTTATCATTTGGGCATACATATTATTTGGATTAGCAGTAGTATTGGCTCTTATTTTCCCAATATACTATTTTATCAGAAATCCCAAGAATGCACTTAATACATTATTAGGTATAGGATTAATGGCTGTTGTATTTGGCATTGGATACGCTTTAGGCGATGCAACTCCTATTACTACACCTACAAATGATCCGAATTTCAGTAATATCAATGTTCTTACTTTAACAGATGCAGGGCTTATTGGAACCTACATCATGTTTGGTGCAGCATTGCTGTTAATGTTCTATACTGGAGTTAGATCCGTTTTTAACAAGTAGTTAAATACAGACATCTTTTGATGATCTGATAATAAAAATAAAAATGGCAAGAAAAGTACCAGAAATTAATGCTAGTTCGATGGCCGACATCGCGTTCTTGCTCTTGATTTTTTTCCTTGTAACCACAACAATGAATGTGGATACAGGTTTGCCTAGAATGCTTCCTCCTATGCCAGATCCTAATGTAAAGCAGGATGATGTTGAGGTAAAGAAAAGGAATATTTTTACGGTACTAATTAACAAGAGCGATAAACTACTTGTACGCGGTGAACCTATGGATATTTCTATGCTTAAAGAGAAAACGAAAGAGTTCGTGGTTAATTCCAGGAATGATGAAAATTTATCTGAGCATGAGGAAAAAGACATACCAATGATTGGTAGATATATGGTTTCCAAAGGTGTTGTGTCATTGCAGAATGATAGAGGAACATCATACAGCATGTATATGAAGGTTCAGAATGAGTTGGTTGCTGCTTATAATGAGTTGCGTGATGATTTAGCGCGTAGCATGTTTGGCAAGACATTCGATAAGTTGTCTGATGCTGAGTCAGAAGCAGTAGGAAAGGCAATACCTCCTCGTATATCTGAAGCTGAACCTAAAAATATTGGAGGGAAAAAGTAATGGCTAAATTTAAACGTAAAGGAAAAGGCGATATGCCTGCTATTTCCACAGCATCTTTGCCCGACATCGTGTTTATGTTGCTATTCTTCTTCATGGTTAGTACTTCTATGAGAGAAACAACACTTATGGTTTCTTCGAAACTTCCTTCTGCAACTGAAGTTGCTAAGTTGGAGAAGAAATCTTTGGTGTCGTATGTTTATGTTGGACCTCCAACTAGAGCATATCAATCTCTTTATGGAACAGAGTCCCGAATTCAACTTAACGATAGTTTCAAAACATTAGATGATATTCGTGATTTTATTTCATCTGAACGTGATGCTATGAAAGAGTCTGATAGACCATTACTAACAACATCACTAAAGGTTGACGAGGATACTCGTATGGGTATTGTTACTGACATCAAGCAAGAACTGCGTAAAGCAAGTGCATTGAAGATCAATTATGCTGCAAGGCAAATTGAAAAGCAGTAATTCGATTTTATTAGATATTAGGAGAGGAGGAAATTATCCTCCTCTCTTTTTTTATACAGTTTCTCTGCGTAACGCTTAATGTTTTATAAGAATGAAAATTAAGATATTGTGTATTAGTTTTATATTTTTTCTTTCGCTTAATGTTAAGGGTCAGAAAAGTCAGGATAATCCGGCTAAGTATGTCTTTCTTTTTATTGGCGATGGAATGGGAATTCAGCAGGTTAATACCGCAAAAGTATTTGCCGATAGCGTTTTGAAAAGCAAAGAGGGAATTGTTTTCACTAAGTTTCCTGTTGCATCTTTATCTACAACATACGCTGCAAATCGATATATAACATGTTCTGCTGCTGCAGGAACTGCGTTATCTACAGGAAGTAAAACATCAATTGGCACTATTGGTTTAAACGCAACTCACACCGATACATTATTTAGCATTGCTAAGAAGTTCAAGGATAATGGTAAAAAGGTTGCAATATTAACAAGTGTCAGTATCGATCATGCTACGCCTGCTGCATTTTATGCCCATAAGGGATCCCGTAGTAGTTATTATGAAATAGCCAAGGATCTTTTTGTAAGTAATTACGATTTTTTTGCTTCTGGAGGTTTTAAGGAACCATTAGGATCGAAGTCTGATACAAGTGCGGTTTCAATTTATGAATTAGGATCAAAAAGAGGCATTGCTTTTACATCTTCCTTTACAGGTATCGATTCATTAAAAGAAATGGGTAAGCAAACCATTGTTTTTTCTGATCCAAATCCTGCAAAGAGCAGTACTCTTCAATATGAAATTGATCGTGCAAGTACTGATGTAAAACTTGCAGATATAACCCAGAAGGCAATAGATGTGGTTAATAATCCTAACGGTTTTTTCATGATGGTTGAAGGTGGAAAGATTGACTGGGCTTGTCATGATAACGATGCGGCTACTGTAATTTATGAGGTATTAGCTTTTTCAGAGGCAATTAGCAGAGCTATCGATTTTTATAATCAACATTCCAATGAGACATTGATTGTAGTAACAGCCGATCACGAAACTGGTGGAATGTCATTGGGTAATGCTCAAAATGAATATGATAATCACCTAAAAATTCTTTTGAAACAGCATTCATCACAGGAAAAATTACACGACAGAATTGCTACCCTTAAAAAGACATCACCTAAAGCCACATTTGACGATATTCTTTTGTTTCTGGCAAAGGAAACTGGTTTGTCAAAAACTGGTGAGTTTGCATTAACAAACGATGAGTTGACCAATCTTAAGAGTGCTTATGTGGAATATTTTAATAGTGACTCCAATGGTCAGAATACCTATAGTGCGACAGATGCCATTTCTCAGGTTGCGCTAGCCATATTGAGTAATAAAGCCGGAATTGGATGGACAAGTCCGACACATACAGGTTCACCTGTACCCGTTTTTGTCTTAGGTCAAGGACAGGAACTTTTCAATGTTTTTTTGGATAATACGGAAATTCCAAAAAAAATACTTGAGTCGGCAGGCATACAGTAAGATATTTATAGAAGAGGGGATGTCCCTCTTTTTTTTGACCAAGTTTTATTGAAGCGTACTATATGCTAAAATTTTGTTGATTAAGATTGGCTATTAGCATGTGAGAATGAGCAATTATGTACAAAAAAATCCATTGCCATTTAAAAAAAAGTGATAAATTTACTTTTTATTACAAATGTCAACTATAATTTTTTTGTTATGAGAATTAGGTGTTTCTTTTTGTCAGTCTTGTTATTTGGTTTTTATTCCTCAGTTGCGCAGGATGTTGCGAGTTTAAATAAGATTCCATCGAATTACGATCGCAGTTCAGTAACATTATTCTACATTAATTTTGCAAGTGAGGATCATTCCTCCGAGATTCAATCTAAAGTGGATAAAATATCATTTTCCGATAAGTATTATAATAACAATCTCGATTACGTTACCATTCCTGCATCGTTCGATAGAAACACTACAAAATTTTCTGATGGAATTAAGCAATATTTAAATGATCAGGCTGTTGGAAAGCAAATTATATCTAAATGGTTTGCTCGCCAAAACGACGGCACTATGACCATGGACTTAATTTTTGATCGTGGTATGTTTAATGCCACCGATGCTGCTTATATTAAGGCTCAGTCTACAAAGCTTGGTAATGCTGTTTTGCAGGATTATGGGAATAGACTTATTGGTCGTAGTTACGTTCTTGTTTTAGACTATCAGAGTGTAAAAACAATGAAGGAGTCCAAAATTGATAAAATGAAAGGTTGGAAATCTACGGTTACAGGCTATTTATACAAGATTAAGTATACAGATGAAACGCAGAGTGCAATTTACGATAGTTGGATTTATCCCGAAGATTCAGATGCAGTAAAAGAGGAGAAACGACAAAAATTTGAGCAAATTCCTATGTCTGTTGAGTTTGTTACAAAAACAACAGTTTATGTAACCGCATCACAGCCCGATGGAACAACTCAATTGGGCAAATTGATTAAGCAAAAATCCGAAGATGAGCTCTTAGCAGAAATGGTTCAGAAGGGTTATGACGAGAGCCTTTATTTCTTGGAGAAGAATTACGAGGATTTTATGGTTAAAACAACCATTTACCAAGTGCGTCCAATACGTGCAAAAATTGGTAAAAAAGAAGGCTTAAAGTGCGATCATCGATACTTTGCCTATGAGTATGTTTATGATGAAAAAACAAATTCTACAAAACCTGTTCGTCGGGGTGTAATTAGGGCAACTTCTAATATTGTCGATAACCGACAGGTTGCAACAGGCGACATGGGAACATCTAAGTTTTACCAAACAGCAGGGCGAAAATTGGCCACAGGATATTTGCTTCGTCAGCAAAATGATTATGGTTTAGAGTTTACTGTAGGTTACGAAAGTGGCGAAGTTGGTGGTGTTTATGGTAGAGTTGATGCCCGTTTAGGCCGATTTGTAGGGATTAGATCATTTTTCATATATGTTGAAGGCGGTGCTGAGACAAAAGAATATTATGACAACTACGTCACTTTTGAAAATCAGGATATATCTTTTTATCGATATGGAGCAGGTTTGGCTAAAGGATTTATGTTAACACGAAATATTGAGTTTCGCCCATACATTGGAGTAGGGCAAGAGGTTGCTTCCTATGAGGATTGGAGCGACTATGGTGGAGATCTAAAGGTGTTGTATGTAAAGGGTGGTGCTAATTTGGCATTGAATTTGTCACACAGCTTCCAACTTATAGGAGGAGTTGGATATTACTCATTTATTAGTAATGCAGAAAACGATAATGGAGATACCGAGGTTGCTTGGGAAGATATATTTAAAGATCGTACAGGTTCTTCTATAATGGCGGGTATAAAAATAATGTTCTAACATTTAATACATAATGATATGAAAAACAGTGTTTACAAATTAATTCTATTCGCACTTGTATGTGTAGTAGCATTGCCCGTTAATGCTCAAACGCGTAAGGAACGCAAGATTTTATACAATAGCCAGTACAACTATGAAATTGAACCAGTAGGAGTTGGGCAGGATGGTACAAAAGTTTTTAAAGTTTGGGGCTATGGTAAAAAGGTAGAAGATGCAGTTATGAATGCTAAAGAAGCTGCTGTTGCTGCTTGTATATTTAAAGGACTTCCTGGAGGACAGGGTTCTGCACCAACTCCAGCAATTTGCTCTCAACCTAATGCCGAGGTAACTCATGCCGATTATTTCGAGAAATTTTTCACAGTTGGCGGTAAATACTTACAGTTTATTGCCTTAACAAACGATGGTGATCCTTCAGGCGAAGATCGTATTAAAATTAAGAAAGGCTTCAAGGTGGCTATTTATGTTCAGGTTATGTACGATGCATTACGTAAACAGCTCGAAGCCGATGGTATAGCGCGCAAACTTGATGCAGGATTTTAAACTAAACCCAAATATACTATAACTATGAAAAAGGTATTATCAACAGCAATTCTTAGTATGCTTGTTTTGTTGACTTTTGGACAGGCAAAGAAACCTACTATTATGGTTGTTCCAAGTGATCAATATTGTATCTCTAAAGATTATAAAATGACATTTGAGAATCAAGGTATGACCCAAACCTTGCCTGATTATAAGAAAGCTCTTCAGACTGACCCTAATCTAAGATTGGTTATTACCAAGATGGGACAGATGATGGCTGACAGAGGTTTCCCTTTAAAGGATCTTGAGCAGGAGTTGAAAAATTTGGAGCAAGAAAGGGCCGAGTCTTCAATGCTTACAAGTTCGTCATCTGGTTCAGAAATGTCAGAAAGCCCTATTGATGCGTTAAAGCGTGTTGCTAAAGCGGATATTATTATGGATCTCGACTTTGATATTAAACGTCAAGGTCCTCAAAAGTATATTACTTTCACACTTAAAGGACTTGATGCTTATACCGCAAAACAAATATCTGGTGCCGCCGGTGCAGGAAAGCCATCTACTGCTGCTGCTCCCGAGTTATTACTCGAAGAGGCTGTGTTAAGTTATATGGATGGATTTAATGATGGTTTGATGAAGCACTTTGAGGATATGTTTGCGAATGGTCGTGAAGTAAAAGTTCAAATTAAGGTTTGGAGTAACTGGGGCGAAAACCTAGAGTCAGAGTTTGGCGATGAATCTAAAGAATTGTCTACCATTATTGATGATTGGTTTGCCGATAATTGTGTGAACGGTCGTTATAGTTTATCAGATGCTACTGAGAATTTCATGAAACTGGAGCAGGTACGTATTCCAACTATGAGAACCGATGCTAAAGGCCGTCAACGTGCAGTTGATACTCGTTCATTTGTAAATGATCTAAAAAAGTACTTGAACGATATGGGAATTCAATCTAAGCTTTATTTAAGAGGTTTAGGTGAAGCTTGGTTAATTCTTGGTGAAAAATAAACTCTATTTGCAAGTCTAGTTCTATTTCAAAATCACTGAATTTAGGCAACTAATGTTATTGAAATAAAAATGGTACAGAGTTTGCTTAACACGAAATAGTTAATAGATAAGTTTGAAAAACTAAACAATATGAAAAAACTTTTATTACTAATTGGAATTGCTTCTTGTGTATTTGTATCAAATGCACAGAATAGCCAAGGCAAAACCGATGATTTAGGTCGTATTGCACTTGCTGCTATAGTTCCTGATCAAGCCGAGGGAATTCCTCAGTCTGCTCGCCAATTATTGGCTAATAAGATGGGGCAAATTGCTACCCAAAATGGGCTAGGTGCATCTGCTGCCAATCCTCGATTCTGCATAGTACCTTTGGTTAATGTTCTATCAAAAGAAATTACTCCAACAGCACCTCCTATGCAAGCACTGAATTTGGATGTAACTTTTTACATTGTTGATGCTGCTAGTCAAATTATTTTTAGCCAAACCAATATTCAGGTAAAAGGTGTTGGGCAAACCGAAGATAAGGCTTACATGCAGGCATTAAAGAATGTAAACGTAAAAGCTGGACAGTTCAAAGGTTTTATTGAAAAAGGAAAAGAGAAAATCGTAGAATATTACAATTCACAGTGTGATGTTGTTCTTAAAGGTTCTCAGGCATTGGCAGGACAGAAGAAATATGAAGAAGCTTTATTTATGTTACTTTCTGTTCCCGATGTATGCCGCGAGTGTTTCGATAAGAGTATGAATTTATCTACGGATATTTATAAGCAGTATGCAAACTATAAGTGTACCGAGTACATGGCAGGAGCAAAAGCAGCTTGGGCTAGTATGAATACTGATAAAGCAGCCGAATTCTTAGGCAAAATTACGCCTGATATGGAATGTTACAATGAAGCAGTTCAATTGGTTGAAGAGATTAAACAAAAGCAACTTGCTGATGGCGCTAATGTTTGGGACTTCAAGATGAAACAGTATGATGATTCTGTTGAAAAAGATAAGATGATGATTCAAGCTGGAAAAGAAGTTGCCTCATCGTGGGCTCATTGGGGTGCTGCTAGTTATTTTAACTGGGACTGGAATTGGCTGTACAAAAAGTAGTTTTACAAATAAAATATTTACTAATTTTAATTTAAAGTTTAATCCTAAAACAAAAAGTTATGAAAATTAAACACATGTTTTTATTCGCTGGTGCTTTTGCTTGTGCATTAATGCTAGCAAGTTGTGGCGGTTCTAAAAAAACTACCGATAGCGGAATGGGCAAAGAGTTAAACATTCCTTGCAGCGACGAAGAATTCCATTCTGACGCTAAATATTTCCGTGGTACAGGTAGTGGCATAAGCCAAGATTTAAGTACTGCTAAAAGTAAAGCAAGATTAGATGCTAATACAAACCTTTCTCGTAGTATCAATACTACATTAAAGGCTGTTGCTGACCGTTACGTTAATGAGCGCCAAATTGGTGAAGCTTCTGAATTTGAATCTAAATTTGAGCAAATGAGCCGTGAGGTTGTAAATCAACAGTTAAACAATGTTGAAACACCTTGTTCAAAAACATTCCAGAAAGATGGTAAGTACAATGTTTACACCGCTCTTCAAGTTCCAAAAGATCAAGTGCTAAATAACATTAAGGACAAGATTAGCAAAGATCAAAAACTTCAACTTGATTACGACAAAATGAAATTTGAGCAAGTATTCAATGAAGAAATGGATAAACTTGCTAAGGAACAACAATAACGGGTAGTTAATTTAAATAATCAGCAACCCTTCGGGGTTGCTGATTGCTTAATAACGGTTTTATTTTCTATTGATATGCCCATACTTGGGACATTAAAAACTGAAAAAATGAAAAAATTCCTATTACTATTTGCAGTGCTTTGCTTTGTTGGGCAGTCTTTTGCTCAGGATAAGGTGCTCGACAAGAGTGGTAAAAAACCCAAATGGATTAATGGAATTGAGAAAGATTACATTATTGTTTCTGGGAGTGGCCCAGATGAACAATCGGCTCAGCAAAGTGCACTTACTATGATTAAAGAACGCATTGTTACGTCTGTTGCTGAGAATGTAAAATCAACTTCCGAAATCAAAAAGGAAGAAGCAAATTATAACAACAATGTAAATATTTTCCTTGAGAAGTTTGCATCTTCTACCACTACACAGTCTGGCAAAGTTCCTTTCCTTCAAGGAATATCTCTTTCGAAGGTAGAGGAATTCTACTGGGAAAAACTCCAACGTAAGGATAAAAGCGTTTATGTTAATTATCACTTAAAATATCCTTTTCCTGAGTTTGAACTTAAGAAATTAGTAAGCGATTTTAAAATGCGCGATAATGAACTTACCCGCCAGATGGAGGATTTAATTGCGCAAGTTGAAACAGTTGAGTCTGTTGAGCAAATTGAAAAGAATATTGCAGAGTTAAAGACCCTGACTGAATACTTTATGGATGGTAGGGTTGATCAGTGCAATTTGGGTATAACCAGATACCGTTCATTACTCAAATCTATTGAATTGGTTGAGTTAGAAGGAAATCTCGGCGAGTTAAAGTATTATCTTCGATTGGGTAATCGTGCAATTTCGACCGTGAAGAAGCCTACAACAAAATCGGAATGTGCAAGAATAACATCTATCATAAACGATAAGGATAACGTTACAATTAAGTATGATTATGACAATTGTTACGAAGATCCTGAAAATAACATTTTGGTTAAATATCGTTTCGGTAGCGAAAATGTTCAAAAGCCATTTTACTTTGATGTTGCTGCAAATAAAGCTTCTATTTTCGTAAGCGATCCTTTCCATTTTACTGCAAGTTCTAAGGACGAGGAGAATGTCATTAGTGCAGTTCTAGACATGACAATTCACTCTAAATATGACTCTCCGTTTACGGTTGAGAAAGTTGTTATTGAATGGCAGGGATTACCACCTGTGATTATAGAAGGTATCGATCAAAGTTTCCAGGGAAAAGGAAATCATAGTTTGAAATTGAATATAAGTCAACCTATAAAGATTAAGGAAACTAGTTCAACGGGCAAAACCCTTTCATTACTTTCGGGTTATATTCATTATAAATCGAATGCAACAGGAGAGGTTAAAACCTTTAGAATATATAACCACAGTTACACAACCGATTGGTAAAAGAAAAAGGCCCTTAGGGCCTTTTATTCTTTATATGATTCCAGTTTGAATGGAATTTTGATGTGCTCAGCAAGATCTCTTCCTGCATCTTTAATGTCAATATCATCTTCGTTATATGCCCAAACTATGGTGGTTTTATGACCTTCAATCGCAATTTTTTCGAATCGTTTTAAAACTTGAAAAAGTAACTTTGAACTAGGTGTATTGTAGTAAACCATTTTGAATCGGATAATTGTTTCGGGATTTGGCTCTAGAGAATAATTATCGATCCATTGAATAATTGGGTCATAAAAAGCTTTTGCATCCTCTGGTAAAGAGTTACCTGAAAATTCAAACCTTCCAGAATTCTTATCTAAAACAACTGTTGGATATTGACTTGTCCCATTTACCTTAAAAGGTTCCATATCGAGTAATTTTGCAAATTCTTGATCTTATAAATATAGTAAACTTCGGAAAAAAAAGCAAACCATAATAAATACAAAGGTATGAATATCAATTTTAATTGCAATGCTGACAAAATCATTTTTTCTATTTATAGAAGCATTGTCTTTCAATTTTTATTCTAATTAAGTCATTAATAGAAACATCATTAGTCTTAAAAAGTTTTAAATCGCATAAATATTCCAAGCGGTAGTTTTCTTATTCCTTTATCAGTTACGTAAAGTTCTCCAAATTCATAGTCAGTTGGATTAAATATGCTTCGCACTAAACTCTCGGCAATTAATGACGAGAATCCCATTGAATATAAGTTCAATATAAAGAAATTATTTTCTTCGGAGAGAAGATGTTTGCATTGTTCGAGCAGTGGCGTAAGGTTTTCTTCTAGAATCCACTTTTCTCCATCGGGACCCCGTCCATATGCCGGAGGATCGAGTATTATTCCGTTATACTTATTACCTCGGCGAACTTCTCTGTTGACAAATTTTACAGCATCGTCAACGATCCATCGTATATCATTTAAGCTAGATTGTTCCATGTTTTCTCTCGACCAGGTTACAACCTGCTTTACAGAGTCAACGTGTGTAACTTCTGCTCCAGCCGATTTGGCTGCTAACGAAGCAATTCCTGTATATGCAAATAGGTTAAGAACTTTAATGTTAGGAGAATTGAATGATTTTATTGTATCGTAGATAAAATTCCAGTTTGAGGCTTGTTCTGGGAATACTCCAACATGTTTAAATGATGTTAATCCAAGCCTCATTTTAAGGCTCATTTCATTATACTTGTAGGTGATGGTCCATTGTTCCTTTGCTTTCGGCTTTAACTTCCATTCGCCCCATTCATCGTTATTTTTATTTGCTTTTCCTTTTAAGAAATATGCATTGGCCAATTCTTGCCACTCGTGATTTGATAGGTTCTTTCTCCAAAATGCTTGTGGTTCTGGCCTGGCAATGATTTGATCACCGAATCGTTCAAGTTTCTCGCCTTCGCCACTATCAATTAATTCGTAATCGGGCCAATTCTCGATAGTAAGTAATTTCATCATAATTATTACTTTTTATGCTTATGGAGTTTAGTTTCGTTTTTTGTATTTATAGGACTCATCACTTTCATTTGGCAATTCTTACAATCGAAAATTAATGGGAACGTAAAATTGCTATCACGTAAAAAGAGTTGAGTAGTTGGTTTTGCATTTTGTTTAGAAGGGCAAAGTCCTAATTCGTATTTAATGCAATACCGTGTTACCATTAGTTCTACATCATTGGCCGGCGGTGAAATCTCATATGCTTTGTCAACTTTAGTTACGTTATGAGAAAGCAAAAAATTCTGACTCATTGAATTAGAAATGTTGCCTTTATAGTCTATTTCGGGGTATGGATATTTTTGATGTAATTGTGCTTGTTCTATTTTGTTTGTTTTATACGATTTCAATCTGCTTTCGCTAAGATTTTTCAACAGTTCCCTACGTATTGCATTAATTTTGGAGATGTGAATATGCTTTGCATCTCGAAACTCGACAATGTCGATATTGTCAACTTTAAACACTGTTTCTCTAGTCTTTGAGAGTTGATTTACAAGGTTTCTTGTTGCAAGTTCTGGATTATTGGCATTTTCAAAACTGTCTTCTACAATTAGTTCTGCAGTAATTAAATCTTCGTCGGTAGCCGTAAATATTAGCTGATTATTTTTTTTCTCAATTTTAAGTGATACTGATATTTGTCGGATCGACGAATTCCCTCGGAGCAACTTCTCAAAGGCATGATCGGCATTGCGATATATTAATGTTCCTGGTAATAGATTATCCTGAGGTTGATTTGGGTATATCTTTCCGTGAATGGTTGTATTAACTAAAAAACCCCGGAGTTCACCTTTAGATGTGAAGTAGCACAAACCATCGCCATTATTAATAGTTTCTTTAGAGTTGATGGTGAAATACTCTTTGCTAGTATGGCTAACATTTCCAATTGGTTTGCCGATGGATTTTTGGCTATGGTACGATGCTTGATTCTTGATTCTTCCTTGAATAAAGTGCTCGGTAAATCCGCGATTAAAGCTTCGTTCTAGATCGGGAACGAAACTATATTCACATCTTCCAGACGATAGCCTACGGTATTCTGGCTTATCTGCAATTATTGTATTAATTAGATTATTGTAGTATGCAACAGTATTTTTTACATATATAATGTCCTTCATTCGACCCTCAATTTTAAAGGACGAAACTCCAGCATCGATCAACTCGTGAATATGTTTCGAAAGGTTTAAATCTTTTAAGGATAGAAGATGCTTATTCTTTACTAAAATATTTCCATCGGAATCAATTAAATCATAGGCAGATCGGCATGGTTGTGCACATGCTCCACGGTTTGCGCTTCGGCCAGTGAGCGCTTGACTTAAATAGCATTGTCCACTATAGCTAACGCATAGCGCGCCATGAATGAAGAATTCGAGTTCTGAGATCGTTGATCTTCTAAATTCCTTTATTTCTTCGATAGATAATTCGCGGGGTAGCACGATTCGTTCAATTCCGCATTCTTCCAAAAATTTTAATTTTTCTGGAGAATTGTTGTGCATTTGGGTGCTTGCATGAACTGCAATTGGAGGAATATCCATTGCGAGTATTGAAAAGTCTTGAATTATGATGGCATCTACATTGGCATTGTATAGGTCTACGATTATCTTTTTTGCCTCATCGAGCTCTTCATCGAAAAGGATTGTATTTACCGTAACATAAACTCTGGCATTGTATTGATGTGCGAAATTTACTAGTTTTTTAATATCATCAATGGAATTTCCAGCCTTCTCTCTTGCTCCAAACTTATTGGCAGCAATATATACAGCATCGGCACCATGAGTTATGGCTGCAATTCCTGTTTGCAAATCCTTTGCTGGAGCAAGTAGTTCGAGCAAATTACCCATTACCTTGTTATTTAAAGATAGCACTAATTGTGTTTGCTACACCATCCTGTAAATTTGATGGAGCAATATGCTTGGCATATTTTTTTACCTCATTGGGAGCATTTTCCATTGCAATTCCCAAGTTAACCAATTCGAGCATTCCAATATCGTTAAAATTATCGCCAAAGGCAATCGCATTGTTGTTTGATATTGTAAGGTGATTCAATAAAAAAGAGCATCCGCTTGCTTTGTTTGAGTCAATTGGTGATATTTCAATATAGGTATCTTTTGATCGGTAGTTGGCAATTTGTTTTCCAAAGGTCATGTTCGCGTATTCAATAAAAGAATCCATTTGGAATGGTTCGCCCATAACCATTAATTTATGTATGGGTTCATTATTTCTATGCAACTCATCGATTAGATTGTCCATTCTATCAACGATTGAGCACTTGACTCTAGTATTATTTTCCTCTTTCAGGGTCCATTTGTCTAAGCGATTTGCATACCAGTTATTGTTACTAAATAGGCCAAAGTGAACATCTTCAGCGGTGGCTCGGTTATATAGATTTAAAACTACATTGTGTGCAATAGTATTGCTGTGGAGGATATTTTTAGAATCATAACCTTTTGCGAGACTTTTAAGGATAAGCGCACCGTTATAGCAAATAATTGGAGATTCTGTTGATAGTTGATTGTATAGATGTTGCATTCCTTTTGGCATTCGAGCCGAAACCATTACGAATTTCACGTTGTAATTCTCTGCTATTCTTTTTATCTCTTGTACGGTGAAGTTTGATAGTTCTCTGTTTTTATTTAGCAGGGTTCCATCTACATCCGAGAATACGATTTGATAATTATTGGATTGATTCATACTTATAAATAAAGGGCTGCCCCTAATTATGAGCAGCCCCGCAAAGTTAGCAATAAAATGCGTTAGATTATTGACATTTTAATTGTTGAATCTGATAATCAGCATTTGGTTTGTATGTGCCATAAGCTGCGTTTTTGTAAGCTTCACAAGCTTTTGCATTATCATTAATCTTTTGATATGCAGTTGCCAATAAGAAGTATAGTTCTGCTTTTTCATCAGCAGTTCCGGTTTTTAGATCAATTGCTTTCAATGCAGCTTCAATTCCTTCGTTCCATTTCTCAACACGGTTATAGTTTACTGCAAGAAGTCTGTAAACATCATTGTCGTTACTATCATATTTTAGTACGTTGTTTAATGAAACAATGGCATCTTCATACTTTTGGTTCTTCTGAGCATCGTCTGCTTGTTTTAGGAAGAAGTTTTTAGCCTTGATGGTAGTTTCATCAGCGGTTTTATTATCGTTAGCCTTTTTAGCTGCTTCAATAGTTTTATCTATGTACTCAAGCATTTTAGCCTCGTCTCCTAATTTTTCATAAGAAAGAGTGAGACCGATTAGAGGATCAACAAAATCAGCATTGAAATTTAATGCTTTAGTGTAGTTTTTGATTGCTTCTTCAAATTTATCCTCTTTAAACTTGGTGTTTCCCATTACGTTGTAAAGTTTTGGAATTGTTTTTTCAACGCGAGATTTAATTGCACCAACATTGTATTTAACAGCAGTTTCTTCTGCTTTTTCCAAGTTATCAAGTGTTCCTTGAAGATCCTTTTGTTTATAGCTAGACATTGCTAACTCAAAATAAACAGAAGGGGTAAGGCTTTCGGAGTTTGTTTTAACCTCAGTGCCTTCTTCTCCCAATTGCTCACAAATTTGAATGGCTTTATTCAGATTTTCTAAAGCTGATTTAGGATCTTGTTTGTAGGTTGTTGCTGCAGAATTGTATGCATCAACCGCCTCTTTCATTGTTTGTCCGAATCCAACTACAGGGATTAACAAACCTAACCCAACAACTAGTAAAGAATTAAGAATTTGTTTTCTTTTCATAGGTATTTTTATTTAAATGGTTTTTTGTTTGGAATTTTCCCAAAAATATTAATTGAGAGCATAAATCAAAAATTATGGACAGAAATTTATACTCATTCTAATTAACTACCGCTTTTTTTTAAAAAAATCGGATACTAATTGAGAGCATTCATTAGTCATTATGCCTGTGCTTACTTGAGTTTTTGGGTGAAGAATGGTATCTCCAAATAGTTTATAGCCCCGCTTTGGATCGGGAGCTCCATATATTAGATTCCCGACACGTGACCAGTAAAGAGCTCCTGCGCACATTGTACAGGGTTCTACGGTAACATATAGCGTACATTGATCTAAATATTTTCCGCCTAGAAAGTTTGTGGCAGCCGTTATTGCTTGCATTTCGGCATGGGCTGTGGGATCGTTAAGGGTTTCAGTAAGATTGTGAGCTCGCGAAATAATCTTTCCATTACATACAACTACTGCACCAATAGGAACTTCGTCTTTTTCAAATGCCTTTTTGGCCTCCTTTATGGCTTCGTTCATGAAGAATTCGTGCGATTGCTGTAATATCATATAAACTAAACTTCAAAATAATGGATTTAAAAAAATGCTAACACATTTAAGCTTCGCTTTTTCTTTTTAACTTCGCAAGTTAATTAAATTATTAAAAATTATGTACAGAACTCATAATTGCGGTGAACTAAGAATTAGCAATGTGGGCAATTCGGTTACACTGAGCGGCTGGGTGCAGCGTATTAGAAATTTAGGCGGAATGACTTTTATCGATATTCGCGATAGATATGGCATTACACAGGTGGTTATTGATGAAAACTCGGAGAAATCGATTCACGATATAGTTGGAAAGCTTGGGCGAGAGTTTGTTGTTCAAATACACGGAGATGTAATTGAGCGCGCTAGTAAGAACACTAAGATTTCCACTGGTGATGTAGAAGTAAACGCAAAGCAAATAAAGATTCTGAATGAATCGGAGTTACCTCCTTTCACCATTGAGGATGATACTGATGGTGGCGACGAGTTAAGAATGAAATATCGTTATTTAGATTTGCGCCGTAATCCTGTAAAGAATGCTTTGATTCTTAGACATAATTTGGCTCAGGAAGTTCGTCGCTATTTAGATGGTTCTGGCTTTATTGAGGTAGAAACACCATTTTTGATTAAGTCGACACCCGAGGGTGCTCGCGATTTTGTTGTTCCATCTCGCATTCACCATGGAGAGTTCTATGCACTACCACAATCTCCGCAAACTTTCAAGCAATTGTTGATGGTTGCAGGGTTTGATAAGTATTTTCAGATTGTTAAGTGTTTCAGGGATGAGGATTTAAGAGCGGATCGTCAGCCTGAATTTACTCAGATTGACTGTGAGATGTCTTTTGTTGAGCGCGATGATATTCTTGAAGTCTTCGAAGGATTAACAAAGCATCTTTTCGATAAGGTTAAGGGAATTAATTTTGATAAGCCATTTTTAAAGATGCCATATCAAGAGGCTATGAGTAAGTATGGCTCCGATAAGCCTGATATTCGATTTGGGATGGAATTTGTTGAGTTATCATCGTTGGTAAAAGGAAAAGGTTTTGGTGTTTTTGATAATGCTGAGTATGTTGGTGGAATTTGTGCGAAGGGTTGTGCTGCTTATACTCGTAAACAACTCGATGAATTAACTGATTTTGTAAAACGTCCTCAAATTGGAGCGAGTGGGCTTATTTATGCTCGCATAGGAGACGATGGTACTATAAAATCATCTGTAGATAAGTTTTATTCTCCTGATGATTTGCAAAAAATTGCAGAGGCAATGTGTGCAACACCTGGGGACTTAATACTTGTACTTGCTGGTGGGTTAAAGAAAACATTATCGGCGTTATGTGAACTAAGGCTCGAGATGGGAACTCGCTTAGGCTTAAGATCTAAGGATGATTTTGCACCTCTTTGGGTTGTGGATTTCCCTTTGCTTGAATGGGATGAAGATGCAAAACGTTTCTTTGCAATGCACCATCCTTTTACTTCTCCAAAACCGGAAGATATTATGTTATTTGACACCGATCCTGGAGCAATTCGTGCAAATGCATATGATCTTGTTATTAATGGTGTTGAGATTGGAGGGGGATCAATAAGAATTTTTGATAGGGTTTTGCAGCAAAAGATGTTTGAAACCTTAGGTTTTACTCCAGAAGAAGCTGACAAGCAGTTTGGATTCTTATTGAATGCATTTAAGTATGGAGCACCACCTCATGGTGGAATTGCATTTGGCTTTGATAGGCTTTGTTCGTTGTTTGGAGGTGCAGATTCAATTCGAGACTACATTGCATTCCCGAAAAATAATGCAGCACGAGATGTAATGATAGACTCTCCGGCGACAATTCGACAAGAACAACTCGATGAATTAAGTATTGGTATTAGACCAGAATAGTAATGATGTAGATAAAAAAACACCCCTAGGGGTGTTTTTTTATTTTTAATTTCTAATGATTATTCTGGTAAATGTTGAGTTGTGTCAGCATTTGTTTCAACTTCACTTGCTTGTGTAGTGTCAGCTTGTTGTTCTGTTGGTTGAACCTCTGTTGCCTCCTCCTTTTTAGGAGCAGATTTACAAGCAACCATAGAAAGCATTCCAGCAACCATTAAAAAAAGAGCAATTCTTTTCATAGTTAAGAGTATTAGTTAGTTTGTTCCTTACAAAAATATGATTTTAATCAATAAAATCAAATTAATGTTAAATTTTTTTAAAACAAAAACAATGTGTTGTAAATTATCAAATTAATAGTTTTTACTTAATTTTTGATGCATTTTATTCAGTTTGATATGTCTTGCAATTATTCAAATATTCATATCAAACAACAGAAAATAAAATTTAATAAACCTATATTTATTGATGTTTTCAACATTACTGTAATGTTTTTTATTAGGATTAGGTTTTACAATTTAAATAATTCAGTATTTTTTAAGAATAAGAATTGTTGTATATTATATCATCGTTTACTTCATTGGCTTTGAATTATTGTTTCTACTATATAATTAACTGATTGGCAAATGGATGAATTTAGATAATTTATTAAAACTATTGTTTTATTTTATAATTTATTTACATTTGTAGATCTCTGTGATATAACTATTTCTACATTTTGAAATACTTGTGTCATATTAATGATATTAATTTTTGAAAAAAATAACAACAAATAATTAAACCAAATGAAAAAAATTACTCTTACACAAAACGAAGTCAATGATCTAATTGATCTTTATCAAACAGAAATTGATAGAGCACAACGGAGAATTGTAAATTTGAAGGCGTTGTTAAAACAGTTAATTGAAGGAAAATCATCGTCAGAAGAGGATGGTGGTGTTGAGAAGAAGTCTAAAGAAGAGGTTGTTTCAATGCCAGCCAAGAGAGGACGTAAACCTAAAGTTCAAAAAGAAAGCATTGTTGAAGAAAAGGTAAAAGAACCTAAGAAAAGGGGACGAAAACCTAAAGTAAAAGAGGAAAAGGTTGTTTCTAAAAAAGAAGAAGATGAAGTTGTAAAAAAAGTTGAGAAGCTTGCAAAAAAACGCGGTCGTAAGCCAAAACCTGTTAGAAAGTCGATAAAAATAGGGAAGGGCGAAGATAAGGTAAAGTGGATCGATTTAATTTATGATATTCTTCGTACAAAGAACTCTTTGATGTTATCAAATTCTTTAACCTTAGCGGCAATGGAGCAATTAGGAATTTCTGATGTTGATAAGGATCGGGTTCGAATGGCAATTTCAACAAATTTAACAAGGCTTACAAAGTACGATAAGACTATTGGTAAATATTCTCAGGATGGAACTCCTGGGTCATTTTATGGTCTTGCAGATTGGTTTGATTCAAAAGGAAAACCAAAGGCTGAGTTTAAAAATAAATTGATGTAATATAACTTAATATAGCTTGAAAAAAGACCGATTTTGGTCTTTTTCTTTTTTTGATATTAAATGATAGTTTTGCAAAAAAAAGATGATACGAGTTGTTGAAGTAATTGCTACAGGAGTTCGAGATGTAATTCAGGATGAACGTCCTTTAGATCAGGTCACTTCGTTTTGGTTGAAACAGAATAAAGGTTGGAGCCGAGAAGAGAAGGGTTTTTTCGCAGAGACCTTAGCTGAAGTGGTTCGTTGGTGGCGATTACTGAATGAGTTGAGATTTACTTCATCAACAAATTATGGGAGCATATATCACGATGCAGTTGTTAACTTCATTGTTTTACATTATGATAGTAGTATTACGCATGGTTTAGTAAATTCTAGCGACCAGAAGAAAGTAAAAAAGATATTCGAAAATCTTGAAGTTACCAGAGCATTAAAAGAGTCAATTCCTGATTGGCTGGATGAAATTGGTTATAATGAATTGGGCGATGATTGGGAAAAAGAGTTAAAGGCTTTAAATAAACTTCCAGAGATAATTTTACGAGTAAACACACTAAAAAGCAGCAAGGATGAACTTCTTAAATGGTTGGTTCGAGAGAAGTTTAAGGCTGTTTCAATGGATTTACCCGATGCAATTCGAATAACAGAACGTACCAATATTTATAGTTCTGAGGCATTTAGGTTAGGGATGTTTGAACAGCAGGATTATTCTTCTCAGCAAGTTGCTCCTTTTTTAGATGTGAAACCGGGAATGCGAGTTGTCGACGCTTGTGCAGGGAATGGGGGAAAAACTCTGCATTTAGCAAGCATTATGGGCAATAAGGGACGAATTATAGCAATGGATACGGTCGATTGGAAATTAACGGAGTTGAGAAATAGAACTAGGCGTGCGGGGGCCTCTATTGTGGAAACAAAGGTGATTGAGTCCAGCAAAACCATTAAGCGATTAATGGATAGTGCAGATAGGGTATTGCTAGATGTACCTTGCTCTGGATTAGGGGTGTTGAGGCGAAATCCAGATTCTAAATGGAAATTAACGCCAGAACGAATCGATGAGTTGAAAAGGATTCAGGAAGATATTTTGAGCAGATATTGGGTTATGGTTAAGCCTCAAGGTAAATTTGTATACTCTACATGCAGCCTACTTCCATCGGAGAATGAGTTTCAGGTTAAACGGTTTATCGAAAAATATAATGGTCAATTTGTGCTGGAGGAAGAACGTAAAATATCTCCAGCACAGAGCGGTTTCGATGGATTTTATATGGCTAGAATTCGAAGAGAATTTTAGAGGACAATCATTAATTAAGAAAAAAGTCCCAATAAATTTGGGACTTTATATTTAATGGTTCTTATAAAATTGACTACTCCTCTACGATATTTCCAATTAGTGTGGCAGGCGTACAATCTGTGATTTTTACAAAAACAAAATCGCCAATTTTGTAATTTTCCCGAGGAAATACAACCACCTTATTATGAGTTGTTCGTCCGTAGAATTGCTCTTTTGATTTTTTTGATTCCCCTTCAATAAGGACTTCGAAACTTTTACCAATATCCTTTTGCTTGCTAATCTCCGATAGTTTTCCTTGAAGTTCAATAATCTCGCTCAATCTACGTGTTTTAACATCCTCGGGGACATCGTCCTCAAATTTTCTTTCGGCCTTAGTATTTGGGCGTTCAGAATATTTAAACATGTAAGCAAAATCGTAACTTACATCTTGCATCAAACTAAGTGTTTGATCATGATCAAGTTCAGTCTCAGTGCAAAATCCTGTGATAATATCGGTTGATATAGAGCAATCGGGAATAATTTCGCGAATTGCAGCAATTCTATTTAGGTAATCTTCCCGAGTATACTTTCGGTTCATTAATTTGAGCATTCTGGTCGATCCTGACTGAACAGGAAGGTGAATGTGATTACAGATATTCTCATACATTGCTATGGTATGTAGTACGCCATTAGACAAATCCTTTGGATGCGAAGTGGAGAAACGAACCCTTAGTCTTGGATCCACCAATGCAACCATTTCGAGTAAATCGGCAAAGGTTGTTGTATGCTTTATCAAACCTTTAGATTCTTCCCATTTATATGAATTTACATTTTGGCCAAGCAAAGTAACCTCGCGGTAGCCAGCATTGACTAGTTCCTTTATCTCACGAACGATTGTTTCTGGATTACGGCTACGCTCAACACCTCGGGTGTACGGCACAACGCAGTACGTACACATGTTGTTACATCCACGCATAATGGATACAAAAGCAGAAACGCCATTTTTATCAAGTCTTACGGGGCTTATGTCAGCATACGTTTCTTCGCGCGAAAGCAAAACGTTAACACCTTTCTGTCCATCTTCGGCTGCTCTAAGTAATACTGGAAGTTCGCGATAGGCATCGGGACCGACAACTATATCAACAACACGTTTTTCTTCAATCAGTTTATCCTTTAGTCTTTCGGCCATGCAGCCAATAACTCCAACTAATACCGATGGTCTGCTCTTTTTTATTTGCCAAAAAACATCTAACCGGCCATAAACTCTTGTTTCAGCATTTTCTCTGATGGAGCAAGTGTTAATAAGTATCACATCTGCATCGCTCATGTTGCTGGTAATTGCATAGCCATGGGCAATAAGTATCGATGCAACAACCTCGCTATCGTTAACATTCATTTGACAGCCGTAGGTTTCAATATAAACTTTTTGTCTATCGTTACTATTTTCGGGGGTTACATCCTCAAAAACACTTCCTTCTTCAGCGTTAAAATCCATCGGTTAAATTTTTTACAAAAATAGAAAAATGATTGTAAATGCTTTGTAAGATTGACGAATGTCAATGATAAATAAAATGGTTGTTTTTTGGATAAGCAACGAATCAAATAATTCGCAATAATTTTGATAAGACTTATCTACCAATTACCTTTGCAACTATAAAACGTAAATCATAAAATAAAATCATATGTCAGGGCATAATAAATGGTCAACAATTAAAAGAAAAAAAGGTGCATTAGATGCAAAGCGTTCTAAGGAATTTTCGAGGATAATTAAGGAAATTACAGTAGCAGTAAAGGAGAGTGGTGGCGATCCTGATGGAAACCCAAGATTGCGTATGGCAATTAATAACGCAAAGGGTGTAAACATGCCTAAGGATAACATTCAGAGAGCCATTTCGAAAGCTGAAAAAGATCCAGAAAATTTGTTGGAATTAACATTTGAAGGCTATGGTCCTGGTGGAATTGCGATATTTATCGAATGTCTTACAGATAATAACAACCGAACAATTAGTGCTATCCGTTCAACTTTAACTAAAAAAGGTGGAAGTCTTGGTACCAATGGATCGTTAGCATTTTTATTTGAGAGAAAAGGTATTTTCACAATCAAAAAGGAGAGTGCCAAACTCGAGGATATAGAGCTTGATTTAATTGATTCAGGTGCTCAGGATATAGATGATAACGAGGAGGCTTATATTGTTACTACTGCCATGGAGGATTTTGGCAAGATGAACAAAAAGTTAGAAGAATTAAAGGTTGACGTTGAGAATGCAAGTTTACAACGAATTCCTAACGATTATAAAACTGCCGACACATCAACTGCATTGAAGTTGTTGAGGTTAGTTGATGAAATTGAGGATAATGATGATGTTCAAAATGTTTATCATAACCTTGAGATTACCGATGAGGTTATGGCGGCAATGGAGAACGATTAAATCATCTCCGAATTAATTTAGTTTATTATATTGGCCATTGATATTTTCTCAGTGGCCATTTTTAAATTGGAAACCATGAATGCTGAGTACATTCTATCGCTCGATCAGGGAACGTCTAGTTCTCGCGCGGTGCTTTTCGATCGATTCCAGCAACCGCTTGGAATTGAGCAGATGGAGTTTCCTCAATATTATCCAGCTGATGGTTGGGTTGAACATAATCCTGAGGAAATTTGGGATACTCAGATAAAAGTTGCAAATCAACTTCTTGCGCGACTTAAGATTAATCCGGAAAGTATTGCGGCAATTGGAATAACCAATCAGCGTGAAACAACTGTTGTTTGGGATCGAGAAACTGGACGTCCAATTCACAATGCAATTGTATGGCAGGATCGCCGAACAGCTAATATCTGTGAGACACTAAAATCTAGTAGTTTTGCAGATTATGTTACGAAAAGTACGGGTTTGGTGATAGACTCATATTTTTCTGCAACAAAGTTAAGTTGGATCTTAAAGAATGTTCCAGGTGCGATGAATCTTGCACAAAAAGGACGATTGGCTTTTGGAACTATAGACACTTGGCTGCTTTGGAAGCTCTCAGGTGGAAAAGTTCATGCTACCGACGTCTCCAATGCATCGCGTACAATGCTTTTCAATATTTCAAACTTGAGTTGGGATGATGAAATTCTTAAATATTTTGGAATTCCCAAAGTTATCCTACCTGAAGTTAAGGCATCATCGGGCATATTTGGCTATACAGAATCAGGAGTTTTAGGCAATAAAGCAATTCCAATTGCAGGAATATTGGGCGATCAGCAAGCTGCTTTATTCGGTCAGCGTTGCCTGGAACCTGGTGATTTGAAGAATACATATGGTACTGGCTGTTTTATGTTGATGAATACAGGTAAAAGAATTGTGAGTACCGATTCGGGATTGCTTTCTACAATTGCTTGGCAGGTTGGTGATGATGTTTCTTACGCTTTAGAGGGAAGTGTTTTTATTGCAGGCGCTGCTGTTAAATGGTTGCGCGATGGTTTAAAGATTATCCAAACGGCTTCAGAAACTGAAGGCATTGCCATGTCCATTACAGATAGTCATGGAGTTTATGTTGTTCCTGCATTTACAGGGTTAGGGGCACCATACTGGGATATGTATGCACGAGGGGCTATTGTTGGAATATCGCAAGGTGTAACTGATAAGCATTTGATTCGTGCCACATTAGAATCGTTAGCATACCAAACTCGCGATATAGTTGGATTGATGGAAGATAGTTCGGGAATAGCATTAAAAAGTTTAAAGGCTGATGGCGGTGCTTCTGCAAATAATTTTATTATGCAATTTCAGGCCGATATACTGAATGTCCCTGTTGAATGTCCTGTCTCAACTGAGGCAACAGCCCTTGGCGCTGCTTTAATGGCAGGACTTGCTGTTGAGTTTTATAGTTTGGATGATATAAAAAAAGGAACTCCAGGTAAAAGGGTTTATCGGCCTAGTATGTCGTTTGAACTTCGTTCTAGATTGTATAAAGGATGGCGGAAAGCGGTTAAAAGAGCACAGCGTTGGGTTGACGATGATTTGGAATAATAATTGGTGATATTTTGTAAAAGTATAAAGATGAATAGACTTAGAAACATTGTTTTATTGGTATTGGTTGGATTAACGTTTGCAAGTTGCTCCAAATTTAAAGGCATTGACATTAAAGGGGTAAAGGATGTTAAGTTTAAGGGAATGCAGAATGGGGTCATATTTCTGAACCTTACGTTTGATGTGGACAACCCTAATTCAAAAAAGATTGTAATTAAGAATTTTGAGTTTAATGCTTGGCTAAATGATAGGGCATTAGGGAAACTCCGAAGTACAGAGAAGATTGTTTTAGTTCCAGAAACTAGAGCCGATTATGTTGTTCCTGTCGAAATAAAGTTGCGCACAGCTGCCGATGCATTTAAGTTGCTAGGATCTGGGAAAAAATTACTTTCAATGATTAAAGTAGAGGGCTATGTTAAGGGTGGCAAATTTCCTATTGTTAAAAAAATAAAAATTCCGAAGCAGACTCTCGATAGTTTAATGAAAGAGAAACAAAATAAGTTAGTTATAACAGATACATTGTCCAGAGGTGTTCAAGAGAGCAATAATTAGTATTCAAAACATTTTGCTAACTTTGCCGCAGAATTTTCAAATTTAATGAGAAGATATTTATCAATACTAGTACTGCTTTTTGCAACGAGTAATTTAGTTGCACAGGATCTCAATAGCGACAATGAGATTGATAATATCATTAAACAACTTCAGGAGAACAAACCCAATCAGGGGCAAGTTATAATAAGACAAGATCCTCAGATTGCAAATTTACTCGACCTACATGTTTTGCAGAATGCAAAAAATCCTGGGATGCAGGGTTTTAGAATTCGAGTTTTCTTTGAACTTGGCCAGATGGCACGTAAAAACTCCGAAGAGTCTATGCGTGTTTTTATGGAGAAATATCCTGGTGTGAAGGTTTACCAGAGTTACGATAATCCATACTGGAAAATTTCTGTGGGCGATTTTCGTTCGCGCGAGAGTGCTCAGAAGTTTTACCAACAACTACTTGTCGATTACCCTAAAGCATTCATAATACCCGACTGGGTTAATTTCCCATCGCTGGAGTAGAAGTATGAAAACAACAGAGGTACAGCAGCTGATCGCCGTGTCAAAAAGAATCCGAGAGGATGTGATAACGAGTCTGGCTGCCGCTGGCTCTGGACATTTGGGTGGTTCGCTTGGTCTTGCCGATGTTTTCTCTACACTTTATTTTAATACATTAAATCATCGTCCCAATGAGCCTTTATGGGCAGAAAGGGATAGGTTGATACTTTCCATAGGTCACGTAGCGCCAGTGCTATACGCATCATTAGCAAATGCGGGTTACTTTTCTAGAGAGGAACTTTTAACCTTACGCAAGTTCGGAACTCGTTTACAGGGACATCCTGGGCGCGATCACGGTTTGCCAGGAATTGAGCTTTCTGCAGGCTCGTTAGGACAAGGTTTGTCGGTTGCTGTGGGAATGGCATTGTCCGCAAAAATTGATAATGCAGGTTGGAGAGTTTACTCCATTCACGGCGATGGAGAACTTCAGGAAGGCTCAATATGGGAAGCGGCAATGAGTGCTTCGCACTACAAACTCGATAATCTAGTTGCAATAGTTGATAGGAATTTCTGTCAGATTGATGGTAAAACATCAAGTGTGATGGAACTTGAACCGCTTGCTGAAAAATGGAAAGCATTTGGTTGGAATGTGTTAGAATGCAATGGGAACAGTATTGAAAGTTTAATATCGACATTAGATTTAGCAAATAAACACAATGGTTCTCCAACGGTTATTATTGCCAAAACCAAGATGGGATTTGGGGTAAGATCTATTGAGGACGATTACCGTTGGCACGGAAAAGCACCAAGCGCTGATGAGGCCGCAAGGTTTTTGACAGAGTTAGATGAATACTATTCTACAATATTAAGTTAGATGTATATAAATAAAGGCGATAAGTTACCACGGATTGGTTTTGGCGAAGGGATTGTAGAAATTGGCAAGCTCTCGTCGAAGGTTGTTGTGCTTGGAGCCGATATTACAGCATCGGTTGGATTGAATGGGTTTGCAGAGACCTTTCCTGACCGTTTTTTTTCATTTGGAATAGCAGAGCAGAATGTTGCTGCAGTTGCTGCAGGAATGGCGTTGACTGGTAAAGTGCCTGTCTTTAGTACTTACGGCGTTTTCGCTGCATTGCGAGCTGCTGATCAAATTAGACTTTCAATCTGCTACAACAATGTAAAGGTGATGATTGGAGGGGCATACGCAGGGATATCTGTAGGACCGGATGGTGCAACGCATCAGGCTCTTGAGGATATTGCTTATATTCGTGCATTACCCAATATGACTTTGATTTCACCTTGCGATGCAAATCAGACAAGAGTAGCAACTATTGAGGCATTTAAAAATATAGAAGGGCCTGTTTACATCAGATTTGGACGTGAACCTGTGCTCAATTTTACAGAGGAGGAACAGGAGTTTGTAATAGGCAGGGGGCAGACTCTAAGGCACGGAACAGATGTAACCATAGTGGCAACAGGCAATATGGTTTGGGAGGCATTGCAGGCTGCTGAAATGCTAAAAGATAGGGGAATTAATGCGCAAGTTATCAATATACATACAATTAAACCGATAGATTCAGAGTTGTTGATTCAGGCAGCAAGAGAAACTGGAGCAGTAGTTACTGTGGAGGAGCATCAGGTGAATGGTGGATTGGGGAGTGCTGTTGCAGAGGTTTTAGTGAGAAATTTTCCAGTTCCAATGGAAATAGTTGGTATGCCCGATTGCTTTGGAGAATCAGGTACTCCAGCGGAACTTCTTCAGAAGTACGGTTTAAATTCGGGCAACATAGCCCAAAAAGTTTTCGATGTAATTAAGAGAAAAAGAGTGTAATATTGCAGGTAGATTTATCATCTACCTTTTTTATTGAAAGGAAAAGAAAATGAGCGAGCAAATCAAACACGAATGCGGAATTGCATTAATCAGGTTGCTAAAACCACTTGAGTATTATCAGTCAAAGTATGGCACCTGGCGTTACGGGATGCACAAGCTTTATTTATTAATGGAAAAGCAGCACAATCGTGGGCAGGATGGTGCTGGATTAACTTCTGTTAAGTTCTATTTGGATCCCGGGCGAAAATATATCGACAGGGAGCGCTCAAACACCTCTTCGCCGATTAAGGATATTTTTGATGTGGTGAATAAGGGTATCAACAAATACTCCGAAAATCCAGATTTGATTAATGATCCAGTTTTTGCAAAGCAAAATATTCCATTTGCAGGAGAACTTTATCTTGGTCATTTACGGTATGGCACATTTGGAAATAACTCCATAGATTATGTTCATCCAGTTATGCGCGACAATAACTGGAAGTCACGCACATTGGTACTGGCAGGTAATTTTAATATGACCAATGTTGACGAACTGTTTAAGAAACTGGTGGATCTTGGTCAGCATCCACGCGATTACTCCGATACTGTTACTGTACTTGAGAAGATAGGCCATTTCCTTGATGAGGAGAATCAGCATCTGTTCCGTCAGTATAAAAACGAAGGATTCTCAAATATGGAAATCAGCAAATTGATAGCTGAAAACATAAGTGTGTCGAAAGTTTTGCAAGCGGCCACAAAGGATTTCGATGGTGGTTATGCTATGGCCGGATTAATTGGGCACGGCGATGCTTTTGTAGTTCGCGATCCGTGGGGAATTCGTCCAGCATTCTACTATGCCGACGATGAGATTGTGGTGGTTGCATCGGAACGTCCTGTTATTCAAACAGTGATGAATATTCCGACGGAGAGCGTAAGGCAAATCAATCCGGGTTATGCGCTTATTATGAAGCGAAACGGAGAAGTGTCTCACGAAGAAATTCGAATTCCTCAAACCCGAAAATCCTGCTCTTTCGAGCGAATCTACTTCTCTCGCGGAACCGATACTGATATTTATAAGGAACGTAAGAAGTTAGGGGAACTATTGACTCCTGCAATTTTACAATCTGTCAATTACGATCACGCTAACACGGTTTTCTCATACATACCAAATACTGCAGAAACAGCTTTCTTTGGCATGGTAAAAGGGGTTGAGGATTATCTTAAGACTGAAAAGAAGAGGATGATTCTTGAGAAGGGTTCATCGATGACCGAAAAGGATTTGGATGAGATTATTTCGCTGCGGCTGAGGGTTGAGAAGATTGCTGTTAAGGATGTTAAGCTGCGTACATTCATTACTCAGGATAAGGGAAGGGAAGACCTTGTTGGGCACGTTTATGATGTTACCTACGGTGCGGTTCGAGCAGGGGTTGACAATTTGGTGATTATTGACGATTCTATTGTTCGTGGAACAACCCTAAAGGAGAGTATTCTCAGAATTTTAGATAGGCTAGGTCCTGTTAGCATTGTGGTTGTGTCATCGTGCCCCCAGATTCGTTACCCCGATTGTTACGGTATTGATATGGCAAAGTTGGGTGACTTTGTTGCTTTTCGTGCAGCAATTGAACTGCTAAAGGAAACAGGGCAGGAGAACTTAATAAATAGAGTTTACAAGCAATGTAAGGCTCAGCAAAATTTACCAAAGGAGGAGATAATCAACTATGTGAAGGAGATTTACAAGCCGTTTACTGTTGAGCAAATTTCCGATAAGATTGCCCAGTTACTTACTCCAAAGGATATTAACTCAAAAGTGAAGATTGTTTACCAATCTATCGAAAATTTGCATAATGCATGCCCTGATGATTTGGGAGATTGGTACTTCACCGGTAATTATCCAACACCCGGAGGCAATAGGGTTGTAAACAACTCATTCATCAACTTTATTGAAGGAAGAAACCAGAGGGCGTACTAAAATTTGTTTCCAGTATTAACAGAAAGTTTGGTAGAGAAGTAAATAAAAGAGCCGATTATTGGAAAATCGGCTCTTATTTTTTTTGCCAAGACTGTATATGCTAGATAAAATTATCCGTATTGTTTTTAATTCTTCCTTAGTCCAAGTGCATACTTTTCTTTGATTTTCTTCAGGAAAGAGGAAATATGCCTTTCCACTTTGTGCTGATAAATATCTGGAATGGTAATTAGTATGCCAGTTTCTTCAACCTCGCCAAATTCGTGATTTATTACGGTACCAAATACTTTCATGGAGGGACTAATATTCATGTACGAGTTGATGAGTGGAGGAATTTTTTCGCCAAGTTCCCTTATTTTGTGCGATAGTATTTTATAATCCTCTGCGTATGTTTGTCCTCGGAAGATAGAGGAAAGTTGATCTCTATCCATATGAACCTCAATTGGATTTATCGGTATTACCAAACCCTCATTGTCGTGAAAGTATTTTTCGAAGAAGTAAAACAGCAGATTGCGTGCATCTACATTATAAGAGTTATACATGGTTACTTTTCCGAAGAAATACTTTATGTGTGGGTTGAGTACAATTAGGGCTCCTAGTCCATCCCAAAGGTTATCCAAGGCGTACAAACCTTTTCCAGTTCGAGTAAGAGCTTGATATTTGGGTTGGACAAAGGATCGTCCAAGTTCTATCATTTGAGGCATGTACTCGTTCTGGAATTTTACGGAGAAGTTAAATAAATGCTTGGTCGATAGATTTATCTCTTCGCCTTTGGTTGGATCGATACTGTGGTAGCGATATCCGCCCAGTATTTCACGCTCCTTGGGATCCCAAACTATTAGTTGCTTGTAGCAATTGCTGCAAATGTCGTACTCGTCTATATCTACTTCAGCACCAGTGCCACCTCCTGCCGAACGGAAAGTTAACTCTCTTAATCGGCCAACCTCGCGCATCAAATTCGGTGAATTATGATGTGTGAATATGTAAAGTTCGTTATTGGCGTTGTTGGTATGTCTTACAAATTTGTCGGGTGTAAGTTCATCCATTAAGAGTTTTCTATCGACTGGCTCAATTATTTGTTTCATCTCTAGTAAAAATAAAAAGCAAAGTTACGTCTAATATTATTTTTTGGTTTGCATTTGGTAAACAATATTTTTAACCCATGCGGCCCAACTTAAAGGAGTTCTTGAATTATCGAAGGTTTGATAAGGTATAGGTTTTCCAATTTTAATGCTGATACGTTTCCCTTTCTGCTTAAACATTTCATCAACTAAATAAAGCATCTCCAAATTTGCTTTTATTCCCAAAGATGTTCTTAGTCGGGCAAGATTGTAAAAGAATTTGGAATTTTGTCCTGTAAAAAATACAGGAACAACATCGCGTTCGTGCTTTACCGATTTTCTGATGAAGTTCTTTTTCCACTCAAGATCTACAATGCTGCCATGTTGTTTTCTAGAGCACAATCCTGCGGGGAAATAAAGTATTTGCGATGATGATGTATAAGCATCCTCAATAAGTTGTGCATTCTGAGTAGATTGGGCTCCATGTTTGTTCACCGGAATAAAAACATTGTGGAGCTGTGTTATATGCATTAGAAGATCGTTCACAGGAAACTTCACTTCAGGAAATTTTTTGCCAAGCAAATGTATTAGGATCATTCCATCCAATCCACCCAGCGGATGATTCGATGCAAAAATATAGTTTCCATTAAGATCAACATTCTCTAACCCTTCAACTGTATAGGTTACACACATCACTTTAAGAACCTCATCGATAAAAGCAACGCCTGTTTTGTCGCCGTGCTTTTCGAGGATTTCATTTATCTCGTTCTGATGAATAATTCTTTTTAGGTAGTTGATTATAAACCGGGGTAGGATCTTTAATAGCCGAGGATTTTTTGATGCAATTACCTTATCGATATCGATAAACTTTTCTTTTTCCACCTTTTGCGATTCCAATATTTTTGCAAATATAGTAAACCTCTTAGGTTTTTGTAATTAAGTGGATGTTAGATTATACTGATTTTATTAATTCGGTTACAAATGTCCACACTCCATTAAGCACCATTTGAACTCCAATAGTGGCGACTATCAGCCCAAAGATTCTTACGAGAGGGTTCATTAAATTGTACTTTGAAAGGAATTTTCCTATGTGTCGGGCGTAAATCATAAAAACAAGATTTATTGCCAATGCCGCAGCAATTGAGACAATTGTATTGGTATGCCCGTAATGTGCAGGAAATGTAACAGCAGCGGTTATAGTTGCAGGACCAGCAATCATTGGGATAGCAATTGGAACGGCAGTAATATCCTTAATGGTGATATTTTTATCGACGTTAATAAACATCCCTTTCTGTAAGCCACTAATACCATTGTAGAAAAGTACAATTCCACAGGTTATTTGAAAAGCGTAAAGTTCTATGTGGAAAGCATAGCTGAATACAATTTGGCCAAGAAGGAGGAAGAATATTAGTATTATAAATGCGGTTACCGTGGCTTTAATGGCAATTATTCGTGTACTAACTTCATCGAATTGATTTTGCAGGCTTGTTATTACAAACACCTTTTGTATTGGATTTACCAGTGCAACTATTGCTACAAAGCAACTTAGCAGGAGTTTAACCTTGAATGCTAGCATTTTCTGATAGTTTATTAGTGTTGATAAGATCACTAAAAATAAAAAAATATTTTTTTACAAATTGACTAGGGGTGGATGTAAAAACAGTTGTCATAGTACCAAAGGTGAGAGATTCATCTAAAGAAAAAGAATTTTAAAAACAAATAAAGTTATGAAAACAACTGTAAAATTATTGGGTGCAGTATTAATGATTTTAGCAACAAATTACTTGTGGGCACAGCAGAAGGTTGATTCTACAGAAAGAAAATTTCAACTTACATTTATAACTCCAATAGGAACGAATGGCGTTGAGTCGGGAAACATAGTAAATAAACTTTCAATTAATATTCTTGCAGGCTATAACGGCGGATTGAACGGTGCTGAGTTTGGTGTTTTTGCTAACATTTTAAAAGGCGATATGCGTGGTGCTCAGCTTGCTGGGTATGCCAATGTCAACCTTAAGACAGGAACGGGATTTCAGGGATCAGGTTTTTTAAACTATAACCAAACGGAATTTAGTGGAACTCAACTTTCGGGTTGTAGCAATATTGTGCTTGCAAATAGCCGGGGCTTTCAGGGTACTGGTTTTGTGAATGTGGTGAAGGGTAATTTTAAGGGTGTTCAGCTGGCTGGCTTTACCAATGTGGTTACCGATTCTATTGATGGATTTCAGGGATCGGGTTTTGCTAATTATTCAAAGAGTAATACCCGTGGGCAGTTGAGCGGTTTTGCCAATTTTAATTTTAGTGATACAAAAGGACCTCAAATCTGTGGATTCAGCAATATAAATACTGGCGATTTAAATGGTGCACAAATTTCGGGATTTGCAAATGTTAATACCAAATCGTTAAAGGGAGCACAAATTTCAGGCTTTTTTAATTATACGAAAGTGCTAAAAGGATTGCAACTGGGAGCCTTCAATTATGTTGATTCTCTAGAAAAAGGTGTAGCTGTTGGTCTTTTAAGTTTTGTTCGAAATGGTTATCACACATTCGAAATTAGTGGCAATGAATCGATGTATGGAGTGTTGAGTTATAGAACTGGCACACGAAGTTTCTATAATATTCTTGCAGTTGGAGCCTCGGTTCGGAATGAGAAAATTTATTGGGGATTTGGTTACGGTGTTGGAACTATTGTTCCAGTTAAAGGTCGGGTTGACCTGAACTTCGAGGCCATTTGCTTTCATATTAATGAGGATGAGTGGGATTCCGACCAGTTAAATCTTCATAACAGGATCAATGCTTTAGTATCTATAAGGCTAACCAATAATTTAACTGTGTTTGGAGGTCCATCGTGGAATGTTTTAGTATCAGATATTACCGATGATAATGGCAATATTATAAAATCAGACTATGCTCCTTGGCATGTATTCAATAAGACATACAATGATAAAACAAACGTAAAAATGTACCCTGGATTTAGTGCCGGTATCCGATTTTAAGAATATTTCTTTCACAAAGAAGGGACGTCAGTATCGACGTCCCTTCCTGCTTTTATGGATTTTTAAATTCCGATAATGGTAAACTCTACTCTACGATTTTGTGCTCTACCTTTGGCTGTTGCATTCGAAACCTTTGGTTTCTTAGAACTGTATCCTTTCGAGGTAATTCTGTTGGCCGGAACACCCATCGATATTACGTATTCTGCTACAGATTTTGCACGTTGTTCCGAGATTCTTTGGTTAACGGTTACCGATCCAACATTATCAGTATGTCCTCCAATTTCGACCATAACATTTGGATATTCGTTTAAGAATTCGACCAATGAGTTTAGCGATCTAAATGAAACTGGTTTGAGTTTCGATTTGCCTGTTTCGAAGTAAATAAAATCTATATTAACAGTTTGTCCAACCTCGATAGGTGTAACATAGAAGTTCTTTGGAATCTTTGTTCCTTTTTTTACCTTGGTTAAATCAACCTGCTCGTACTTATTGTAGAAATTTTTAACTGAAGGAAGTATGTCGTACGATACGCCAACAGGGAGTTTTAAAGTATACGACGCATTGACAGAGTCGTACTTAAAGCCCATAGTTTCAACTCCATTAACCTTCAGTTTTACAGGAACATCAGATGTTACTGGTTTTTCAGTTTTAATATTGATGATATTACCGCTTAGGATAGCCATGTTGACATCTTTGCGTTCGGCAAATACATTATGAGGAAGTTTAGCGTATTCAACATAATTTGTTAAGTCTAACTCATTGTCGAGTGTAATATAATCTTTCGATGATATGGCCGTTTTATATTTTAAGCCATAAGGCAATCTAACCGTGAAACTTCCGTTAACGGGATCAATTGCAATACTATCAGCAATATTTCCATTTATCATTAGTTTGGGGTTCGATGCTCCAATTATCGGTGTAAATGTATTGTTGTCAAGAGCGGTTCCCTTTACCTCGATCCAAGGAACGGAGGCGATGTATAGGTCTATCTCTTTTTCGGTGTACGATACTACAGAGGTAACATCAATAGTATCGGGTTTGCCAATGAAGTTAGGTACGCTTGCGTTGAATATGTACTTTGCACCAAGAGGCAGTATTGCGCTATATTCGGCTACTTGTGTGCCGTATTTAACCGAATCGCTTTGAAGGTTGTTTACAAGTACTTTTGGATTATTTTCTATTGATATAGGTAGATTATTCCGAGAATTAATAATTTTTCCGAATACTTTAACGTATGGAATTGCGTCGAAATATAGGTTGAGGTTCATTTCTGTATACTCTTTAATGCTTTCTGCCTTTAGAGTATCAGTTACGCCAACCCAATTCTGCATTTCAGGTTTAATCGTATAGTTCTGCCCAAATGGTAGCAATACCTCGTATGATGCTGATGCTTTATCGATCTTTAAGTTTGGAACTTCTGTGCCGTTAAATGTGATTCGATAGTTGGTGTCGGCAAGCATAAGTTTTTCATCAATCTTGTTGAGTATTAATCCGCTTAACTTAACGTTTGGATTATCTTCAAATATTTTTACGCGATAGATATCCGATTTCCCAATAGAATTTGTGTTTGAACAGTAATAAGCCCAGTTTTCTTTCGAGTTAAGTCTCCAGTAGTTTTCCCAACCAGTAGAATTAATTGTATCGTTTAAAGGGATTGGTACCGCCCATTTAAAGTAAGAGTCATCGGTTCGGTTACTTACGTATAAGGTATAATTTCCATCAACCTTACAGCTGAAGTAAAGCGCTTTGCCATCGGAAGATAGAAATGGAGCTTCGTAACTTCTACCCAAGGAACTTCCTGCGAATCTTACTTTCTTAGGTTTACTATATCTATTCGAACCTTTTTTTACCGATAGGTAAATGCTATTATTCTTACTGCTGCTGCGTTTGCCGAACGATAGCAGTAAGTAGTTTTTATCGGGAGTCATATAGGCTGTGGTGGTTTTACCCTTATTCATTCTGCTATATGCTCTCACATTCAGTAACGAAGGTTTTCCCCAGTTGTCATTGTCGGTGCGCTCTAAAATGGAAAGGCCTCTATCAATCCAAAACTTACCATTAGGAGAGTAATGACCATTTATAAGAAATGAGTTTCCGTCATCGAATATTCCAAAAATAGCATTGTACCTTCCAATATTAACAGAACGGGGTAGGCGTTGTGCCTCGGTCCATGTACCGTCATCGTTAAGGGTGCTGAACCAGATATCCTGGGAGTTTACGCCACCATAGGTATTTTCTGGGTGGTTTGCTCTCGAGAAGTATAAGATCTTACCATTAGGATGCATTATTGGATTTATCTCGGGATATTCGGAGTTTACCGTAGGCCCAAGATTGACCGGAGTAAACGATGTTTGTGCAATCGACGTGTAACTTATTATTCCTATTGTAAGCGAGAGTGCTATCGATAATACTTTCTTTTTCATCAGTGAAATATTTTAATTCAATGATTTTAACAACTACTTGAATGGCATTCCTTCGGGTTGTTTTACCCTGCCGAATACTAGGTTTATACCAAACCTTACGTTAGCATTTGTCGCCGATAATGGATTTATTAGTGGATAAGCATTATCTGCGATAGCAAAAATTTGCAAAGGTCCAGGTTTAATCATAATGCCTAACCCTAGGTTTTTGAATGAGCGTTGGTTTATAGAAGCAGTTCCAATTATACTGAAAAAACGTCCAATTCCTTGCTGAAGCCCAAGTGTTAATGCAGGATAGAATTGTTTGTTGTAAACGCCATAGAACGAAATTCCAACAGTAGTTCTTCGTGCAATGTTGTAGCTGGCAGTTAAATTAAACTTTGGATGTAACCATGTACGGTAAGAAGAGTATATTGTATCACGTGTAAAATCATCTTCCATACTTTGCAATAATGAGTCAGCATCGACATCGCCACCATATAGCCATTCCGACATAGCATCGAAACCGTTAAATTCGGTTACACCTTTTAGTGTGTATGTTTGTACGCTATCTTTCCAGGTAATAAAACCTAAATCGTAAAATGAGAACGATAGTTTTGTGTTATCATCGTACTTATAGGTAACACCTCCACTAAGGGCAACTCCTTTATTTTTAAAGTTAGTTAAGTAGTCGGATAGCCAAGTTGAATTGTCAACATGATCGAAACTTGGATCCCCATCGCTATTTTTAGGGATACCTGCGGTGTATAGTTTTGCATCGGCTTGCCCAATGTGCGCATACATGTCATCATCAATCTGTGCCGTTAGTTTTTTGGGGTCGAAATGAATGTTGCTTAATCCCTGTAAAAGACTTATTCGTCCGCCAAATGCCCAACGAGGATATTCTTTCATCATTCCAAAGGTGTACTCATTATATAGAGTTACATCCATCTTTGTATCCGAAAAATCTAAAGAATTACCAACATATGCTCCATTTCCTAGAATAATCAATCCCATCATGTCTTTTGGATAGTAAAACGTTGCATCTAGGTTTTGGCGAATTGCAAACCAATAATAGCCGTTTAATATTTTTGTTCGCAAATGGAAAAATTCGGCGTTTTCTCCAAAATAAAGCATATTCTTGTCCTTAAGGTCAGCCAGTAAATCATCTGGACTAATACGCATCTTATCTGAACGAAACTTCATGAAATTCTCGGGAATAAATCCATTTGTAATTACCTGACCATAAATGTTAACAGGGAGGCCTATGCTGAGTGTATGCTCTGGTAAAACTGTGGGATTACTATATGAAGATTGAAAAATATCGTTCATGAATGGCAACGTAAGTTCCGATTGAGCTTTGGCACCGTACCCAATTGCCAGAAAAATTATTATGTAGGTTAATCGTTTCATCCGCTTAATGTTTTTCAATATCAAAAAATAGATTCACTAAGTGTTAATGGCTATAAATCGAAGTTATATGTTCCCTCTGCAATTATACTCATTTGAATATCTATTGAGTTGGTATTCTCTATAACCACTGTTTGATGTGTATCTCCTCCTGTTTTAAATCTTACTTGTAGGACTATCTTCGTGGCATCTTTCATTAATGAGTATTTACTTCGATTAACCGTTATTTCGGCATAATTTAATGTTGGGGCAATCGCCTTACCCGTAGATGGGCTTACTTCTGCACTTTTAATTAACCAAAGTTCATCGTCGAGTAGCTTGGTTAGTTCCTGATCCATATCGTTGAGGAAGTACGCTTGGAAGTATGTATCGAGTGGAATGTCGTTGTTAAATTTGAACTTAACAGTGATTTTTAGGGAGTCATTATCTTTCAAGTTAAGCTTATCCTCAAGGTCGGGCAACTCAATATCTACAATTGTATCGTTTATTTGGTTTGTTTCCACCCAGCCTACCAGTGGTAACTCAATCTCGGAGAGGATGGAGAGGTTAGCATCCTTGCTGATAAAGTAGTCGTGGTTATCGGTGTTGTCTCCGAGTGTTACGCTGGAACGAAGTTTAAATTGGTTTGGGGCAATGTCCAGAACATCCTCAATGTTAGAATTGTCTTTGTAAAGTACAAGAGAATCAAGAGCAGCATTATCGCCAATGTTTTCAACGTAGTTAATGTTATTTGGTGCTGATATAAGCAGTGTGCTATCGGAAGGTATGCCTTCGTTGGCAAGGTAAACAATCTCGTCAGATGTTGTATTGGTTACCTCAAAGTTGGTTACATTAAATGCAAAGGGGATACCGTATTCATTGATAAACTTTAACTTAAGTTTGGCCTCTTCAAAATGTTGATCGGCAATATATGTCGAACGGAATATGTCTACTTTATAGTCGTAATCGTTTATGGCTATATTCTGATTGATTTTTCCAACTATATATGAAAAATCTAGATTATCTAGGGATAGTTGAATGTTTACATTATCGCTTGAAGAAATTGGATTTCCTAATGAGTATATAGAGACTGATGCAGAGTACGAAAAGGTATTATAAGCATTAAGGTCGCTGTTGTAAAGGGAAATGATATGATCGGTTAAATCAATAGAGGAAAGATTTGATGAGTTTCCTGGATTGATGTTAGGAATTACAATCACGACTGAATTTCCTTGTGGATTTAAAAGCGATGTTAGAGTTATGGTTCCACTAATTATATTCTGAAAGTTATTAGTGATTTGACAGTTGAGTGTACCTTGTGTTAGTGTAATGCTTTTAAGTTCACTACCTGCTACAGGCTCGTAGGTATTTGTAAAATCTTTTGAAATTGGGCCGTAGGTTTCTCCAGCAGGAACAGCCACAGGTGGCAACTGTCCTGCGTCTAATTGATAACTATTATCGAAGGCTATCGATGGTATTGTAAACTGTGCAGCAGCAGATCCTACTTCTATTGTATCGCGGAATGCCAAGTAAAATTTTGTATCACCAGGCTTTTGTACTACTACGGTATTTGCATCGTCACGTTCAGCCAATTCTTTAAACGAAATGGATGAATTTAGGACAGGGGCTACCAGTTTGGGTGAGATTGGATCAATCGAAATATTATCAAATTTGTCTTTGAAATCGTAACATCCTTCCAACCCTGCAATAAGCATTGCTGCTAAAGCACTCCATTTTAAGTAGATTTGTTTCATCCGTACAAAAATTTAAATTATCAACTTATTACAATGAAAATAAGCTTTATTTAGAATCATAAATGTGAAAGATAAACAATTATTTCAAAAAGGTCAATGGTTAGATATTCAAAAATAAAGGGGAACGAAATTCATTCCCCTTTACTCTTAAACTCTAGTATCTATTAATAAAAATTGTATCGTTTGTCGGTTATGTTTGCGCTGGTTTTAAGTGCTTCGTAAGCCTCGTAGTAAGCACGTGACTGATACATGTTGCTTAGTCTCATCTTTTCGGAGTTGGCATCACCGTCATCTTTAGTTGTTGCAGTAACAGCTAAAACATAAATTCCGCTATTTCCTTTAACTGGGCCAACAACTTTTCCTTCTGCACTTATGGTTGCGGTTCCAATTACGCTAGGCTCTATACCTGCCGAAGGAAGAGTGTAAGAACTGAACGAAACCTTGTCGGCATGCTCTACAGTTGAGTTTAATGTTTTTGCAATATCAGCAATGTTACTAGACTTCATGGCATCTTTAGCCTTTTGAGCAAGTAATTCAGCTTTCTTTTCACGAATAACCTTTACTCTAACATCATCAGCAACTTGTTTTAGCGGAGCAATTCCCTCTTCATGTACTGCTGTAATAACAGCAACTACGTACATTTCTCCAAGTTCAAAAACAGTGGAAATAGATCCTTTTTTGTTTTTGAAAGCCCAACGGATTAGTTCTCTTGGAGACTCTAGTCCTGCAATATTTCTGTCGTTTTGTAGAAGGTTATTTGCAACGCGCTTGGTAATTTTTTGATTGTTAGCAGCAGCGTTGAATTCATCATAGGTTTTGTTTACACCAGCAAACTCAGCAGCTTTACTATACACCAACTGTGTTGTATGTGAACTTGGAACAACTTTACGTTCAACAATTGCTAATTGTGCTTTCTTGTTTTCCTTACCTCTTTCAGTTACCTCTAATACATGGAATCCATAGCGAGTTTCAACAACATTGATTTCACCTTTTTTATTGTTAAAGCAAGCCTCATCAAAGTTTTGCTCCATAACACCATTAGGGAACCAACCTAAATCACCACCTTTATCTTTCGATCCTGGATCGTTCGAGAAACGACTAGCAATGTCATTCCAGTTACCACCTTTTTTCAACACAGACAGTAAACTATCTGCTTCCTTCTTTGCGTTTGTATAATCTTCCTGCGATTGACCTTTTGGACTTACTAAAATGTGACGTGCTTTTACTGAGTCTGGTAACATTTTAATATCCATTAAACGTGCAATTTTGTATGAATTACCATCGTAAGCAGGGCCTTGTACATCACCTTTGTTAGCACTGAAAGCCCAAGTGCCAAATTCTGCTGGAAGTTCACTTTCCTTATAGTATTTAGAATCGAAAGGAGAGTCAGATTTTAAACTAACAAATTGTTTTGGTTCTGTTGATGCTGCAAATTCTACTTTTGCTTTGTTAATCCATTCCTCTGCAGTTTTAACATCCTCGTCGGATGCTTTAATGGGGAATATCACATACTCAACATCGCGAGATGCTTGTTGTTTGTAGTCGTTATTGTGTGCGTTGTAATAATCTTTTAAATCACTGTTGGTGATTTGAATAGTTGAATCGGGAATGGTATTGTATCTGGCTACAGTATAATCGAAATCAACCTTGGCAGTTTTATCTTCTAGCGCTCTCTTAGCCTGCAACGAAGTAGTGTAAAGCCCCTTTCTAATAAGGTTTAGATATTTTGTAAATAAACGATCCTTGATAACCTCTTGCTCGATATACATCCAGTATGTTCTTGCACGGGGATCGTTATCTAAATTCTTTAGAAGTGCGCTAATGTACTCTCTATTTAGTTGACCAGTTTGAGGATCACTGAATTGTTGTTGAATTATTGGGTGAATGTTCTTTCCTTGAACCATATCTAATAATTCATTATCGTTGATCTCTAGACCTAACTTATCGTATTCTGGCTGCATTATGTTGGTTCTGAGCAAGTCTTGCCATACTCTTTCGCGAATTTGAATTTGGCTTTTTTCGTCAAGAGCAGTCTGCTGCGAGAAAAGTTTCTGGAGATTTTCACTCTCATCAACTTTAGCTTGGTAAACCTCATAGGATATAGATGTCCCAGCTATTTCTGCAACTTCCATTTGTGCTCTGTTAAACAAAGATCCTCCGGAGTTAATAAAGTCTCCGAGTATAAACGCAAAAAGCGCTAATCCAATTACCACCGCAACAAGTACACCTGCTCGGTTTCTGATTCTCTCTAGTGTTGCCATTTAAATGAATATTTATTTATCTTAGTTTTCAATTTTTTTCGAGCTACGAATATAGTAATTTTCAATTTTGTCGCATTTATTGTGACACTTATTTTTTTAATTTATTTTAACTTATACACTATGCAATCTTCCAATTAATTATTCTGGTTACTGTTTTTGATAGCTTTTATTGCTTGGTTAGTTGAATAAGATCGATTCTGGTTTCATTCATTCTTATTATTTTCACTGTAAAATTGCTAAGTATAATAACCTCGTTAGGTTTTGGAATATTTTGATATTGGTATAGAATGAATCCAGCAATAGTCTCGTACTCGTCTGATTCTGGTAAGTTTAGTTCATAAGTTTCGTTTAGATGCTTGATTTCGAGACGACCCGATAGAATATACTCATTCTCATTTATCTTTTTTTCAACGAATTCATTTTTGTCGTGCTCATCGTCAATCTCTCCAATAATTTCTTCAATAATATCTTCGATGGTTACCAAACCTGCGGTACCTCCAAATTCGTCAACCACAATCGCAATGCTTTTATGTTCTTTTATAAACATGGCCAAGACTTTATTGGCTCGCATGGTTTCTGGGATAAAATCAATATTGATGAGTTTCGATTTTATGCTTTGTGGGTTTTTAAACAGCTCCTTGGAGTTTATGTAGCCAACAATGTTGTCAATGCTATCTTTGTATATAGGAATTCTCGAATACTTTGTTTCTATAAATCGCTGCTTGAGTTCGGGTATACTTGCATCAATTTCTATTGCTTCAATATCTGTTCGTGGAATCATACAATCCCTTATGCGAACCTCCGAAAAGTCAAGTGCGTTTTGAAATATTTTAAGTTCTTGTTCATGTTTCCCATCTTCATCGATGGTTGCTGTTGATTGCCCTACAAGATGATCCAGATCTATTTTCCCAAATATGGGTTTTGTCTTGTCTTTCTTAATCTTGATTCTGAGCAATACTTTTATTATGCCGTAGGATAGCCCTGTTGAAAATTTACTGATTGGATAAAATATTAAGTAGAAGACAAAAACCGGAAATGCAAAAAAGTTAAGCAGCGTATTGGAATGAAGCCTAAATATCGACTTTGGTAGAAACTCGGCTGTGATAAGAATTATAGTAGTACTTAAAAGCGTTTGCAGCAGCAGAATTGTAGAAGACGATGATATATAACCAGCAAATAGCGGGGTTAGCAATTTTGCCATTTCAATACCGTAAACAACAAGTGCGATATTGTTTCCAACAAGCATTGTTGCTATGTACTGATTCGGATTGCCAGTAAAAATTGAGACTAGTCCTGAAGATATATGTCCTTGTTTCCGATCTAATTCGAGTCTAAGTCTATTTGCGGAAACAAATGCGATTTCCATTCCTGAGAAAAACGCTGAAAACAGTAAGGATATAAGGATTATAGTTAGGCTAGCCTCCATAGGATGTTTGTTATTTATCAGTATTTAAGCGTCGTCTCCGTCGCATGTAATACATAGCAACAGCAAGGACACTAAGAATGAAAAACATATAACTAACCGAAAAGCCCGATTTGATTGTAGCATAAATGCCTACTGACAAGCAAAATATAGCCAAGCCTAGCCATATTAATTCAAGAAAATATGCAAGTTTTTCCATTGAGTTAGAGTTTAGTTTAAAATATGTGTAAAGGTATAAAAAATGGTTTATGATATAGCGATTGTAATTTGATTGTTACTTTTTCACAGAAAAGACTTAAATAAAAAAGGTGGAGATTTACTCGCACCTTGAATATTTTAATTGACGGTAAATTCACCATCATAAGGTTGTTTTATCTCCCAATGATCAAATGTTTCGTCCGAAGTTAAACCTCGGCCAAACATAACACCGTTCACACTGTTGATTTTTACATTTACATTAGAGTAGATTATCTTTTTTTTCTGATCCCAAAATAGTTCTTCGGTGTTTAGTACTTCGCCTTTACGGTTTTTGGCAACCACATTATTTTTTGCTTGCCAAAGGTTTTTCTTATCAAAAAAGACTGCTTGTTTGGCCGTTAAGGTTGATTCTACGCCAAGTGTATCATCGTAAGTATACACGGTAATTCCTTCGGGAAAATCGGTATAAGGCTCTTCAGAAAATTGGTAGTGAATTGTGACTGGTGCAAATACCTTAATTTTTGCTTTCCCGTCCTCGGTGTATAATACCTCAGAATTATAGGCGGTAATTCCAGGAATACTCTTTTTGTCGGAAAAGTATTGAATAGCTTCCGTATCGGGATTGCAAGCATAAAGCAGAGTAGCCCCTGCAAAAGCAGAGACTACTATTTTTATTCGATTGGGTATTGATCTAAATAATTTCACAGGTAAATTATTTACGTTCTCTAATGGTTGTACGTTCATTAATCCAGCAACCAACATTGAATGAATCGCCAACTTTTAAATCGTGGAAGAAGATATCTTCTTTTGATGGAAAGTATTGGCTGTATGTGCTAATCATTGAATTCATAGATTCTTCAAGGTCTGGATCAACTTGTTTTGCTTTAGCATATTTGTCTACAGCAGCCCAATAAACGGTTTTCTTCTCAAAGTCATCGTTTCCACAATTTCTTTCGCTGGCATACATATCACCAAGAAGTTTGTAGGCTTTTCCTAAATTAGGATTTTCCTCTAATGCCTTATTGGCAAGAGCTTTAGCTTGTGAAGAGTTCTTTAGTTCAAAGAAAGTTACAGATGCTAACTCGTAGAAGTAGTTTGCACGTTTTGATGCGTCTGATTCTAAGTTAATAGCCTCGTTATAATATTTCTCTGCCTCTTTAGGTTGCTTATTCTCAATATTAAGATGTGCAATTTCAATTGCTAAGTCTGCACTAGGTTCTGCTTGATATATGCTTATATTAACCTTTAAGTATAAATCTTGCTTTACACATTCTTTTGCCGATAGCATTAATGCTTTAATTTTCTTACAAAGAGCAATATCGGTTGGTGTTGCTTCGTATTTTGGAGTAAAAATTGAAACAATGCTATTGCAATCAGCAACTCCTAATTGAGCAAATACTGCATCAATACCATCCTTAGCTTGTTTTGCTTTATCATCGTTAGGATTTTTGCTGATCTGAGCTTCTGCATAGTCGCTAATCAAAGAGTAGAGTTCGATAACTTTATCGGCTTCAATTTTTTTATTCTCGTACATTACACGAATTAAAGTCATGTATGTGAAAAGCACCGATGGTTCCGAATTACTAAGAGTAATTCCAACGGCTTCTTCTGCAATTTTATAAGCCTCCTCGTATCTTTCTGGTGCTAAAGTATACAAATCTTGTGCTTTCGATCCTAAGTTAACACCCTTTTTATTAAAATTCTCGATTCTTTTATCGTACAAAAACATTAATGAATCGACGAGGGCTGCTTTTCTGCTTGGGTCAGCTATCTCCTCAATTTTTGCTTTTAGTATCCTTACCCCTCGAATGTAAATATTCTGTGATGATTTTGGACAGATATTTAAAACTTTTTGCCAAGGTTTGTAGGCATCCTTAAAATTATTTTGTTTGTAGTATTCTTGGTACATAGATGATTGCGTTAAGCATTCTTTTCTAGCCTCCGCATCTGCACCGTATTTTGGATCTTCAAGTTGCGGTTGACCCATAACACTAATGCTAACAAGTGCTAGTAATGTAGCCAAAAATCCTTTCTTACTAATTGTTTTCATTGCCTTTGGTTTTTAAGTATTTCAGTATAAATTGTTATTAATTATTTTCTCAAATTTCTTGTTAACACTTTAGTGTTTTAAAGAATACCCAAAAGTTATGCCATTAACTATTGCTTTAACTAACAGAACCCTTAACTATCATGACTCAAAACGATACAGTTTAAATTTTTTCAAGTGCATTTAATTCAAGTATTCTATTTAAACCTATAACCATTAAATCTTGGTTTACAAAGATGCTATTTTTTAACTTATTAGCAAAGAAATTTGAATCGCCTCCTGTTAATATAACGCAAATTTTCGGAAAATCGTTTCTTACCTCATCAATATATCCGTCAATTTCACAGAGAGTTCCATTTAGTACGCCAGAGTAAATACATTCGTTAGTTGTTTTTCCTATTAGTCGAAAATTTTCAACTTTTTCGAGGTATGGAAGGTGTGCAGTATGATTATTTAAAGATTTAAAGCGCAGTTGAATTCCCGGAGAGATTGCACCGCCTTGATAAATTCCATTTGAAGTGACCAATTCATATGTAATTGCAGTTCCAGCATCGATAATTAGTATGTCTTTATTTGGATATAAATAGTTTGCTCCAACGGCAACTGCAATTCTATCGTATCCAAGTGTGTTGGGCGTTGTGTAGTTATTTTGTATTGGTAAAGGAGTGTTGTGATCGAGTGTAATTGTTTTTAGATTGTTTTGAATGTAATCCAATATGGCATTGTTTACTTTTCCTACAATACAAACAATAGCCTTTTGAGGCGAATAGGTTGATACAATTATTTCAATCTCTGCTAAAGTTAAATCTTGATAACTTTGTGAAAGTACAATTGTTTCGTTTTCGATTAGCGCGAGTTTCGCGCGAGTGTTGCCTATGTCAAGTATTAAATTCACTTTATATTTCTAGTATACAGGTTGATATGAAAAATCTTAGTCAACTATGCGGTTAAACGTATGGAGTTGTTTATTTGTTGCAATTGCCGAATTGCTTCGTCAATATTTTTTATTTCGACAACGGTTAACGATAATTTTTCTTTCCCTTCTTTTATTTTGAATTTATTAGGATTTCTTTGGATATATTGAATGATTTGTAAGAACGTGTTCGATCGATAAAAAGAGGAAAGTTGATTAGTAATAAAGTATCCAAATAGCATCCCATTCTTGAGAATTACCTTTTCAAATCCTAGCGATACTGCGAGCCAGCGTAATTGAACAATGTTTAGTAGGTCTTCCACTTGTGGAGGCAATGCTCCAAATCTATCGCGGAGTTCCGATTTAAACTGGTCCAAATCTTCTGGTTTGTTTATACTATCCAGTTCGCGGTATAGCTTGATACGTTCGGCGGTGCTTGAAACGAAGGAGTCGGGAAGTAGTATTTCCATGTCTGTTTCTATATGACAATCTGTTGTTCCAGGTTGCCATTCTTTGGGCTGTTCTTTGCCAGAATCAGATTTATAGAGATCTTTAAACTCTGTTTCACGAAGTTCTTCCAGAGCTTCATCGAGTATTTTATGGTATGTTTCAAATCCGATGTCGGCAATAAATCCGCTTTGTTCGCCACCCAGCAAATTACCTGCACCACGTATATCCAGATCTTGCATAGCAATACTGAATCCACTTCCTAATTCGGAGAATTCCTCAATTGCTTTCAGCCTTCGCCTTGCTTCGTTAGTTAGGGTTTCTAATGGAGGTGCGAGCAAATAGCAGAATGCTTTTTTGTTCGATCGTCCTACTCTTCCACGAAGTTGATGTAGATCGCTTAGTCCGAACATCTGAGCATTGTTTATTATTATGGTATTTGCGTTGGATATATCGAGTCCCGATTCTATAATTGTTGTAGATATAAGCACATCGTAATCGCCATTAATGAAGTCCAGCATAATTCTTTCGAGTTTTGCTGGTTCCATTTGCCCGTGTGCAACAGCGGTTTTTACCTTAGGACAAATCTTATGTATCATAATTTGAACTTCGGCAATATTTTGAACTCTGTTGTGTACAAAGAAAACCTGACCGCCACGTGTAATTTCGTATTCAATCGCTTCCTTAATGATGTCGGTATTAAATGTATGAAGTTCGGTTAGTATAGGATGACGATTGGGTGGTGGAGTGTTGATAATTGAAAGGTCGCGGGCTCCCATTAACGAAAATTGCAATGTTCGAGGAATTGGTGTTGCCGATAGAGTGAGAGTGTCAACATTCAACTTTATCTGTTTTAATTTTTCCTTTGCAGCAACGCCAAACTTTTGCTCTTCGTCAACGACAAGTAGCCCCAAATCCTTAAAGTTTAAGGATTGTTTAAGTATTGAATGTGTGCCAATTAGAATATCAATTTTACCTTCCGAAAGTTGTTTCTGAATTTCGCGTTGTTGAGCGGCAGTTTTCATTCTGCTTACAAATTCGATATTGCAAGGAAACGCTTTTAGTCGACTGCTAAAAGTTCTGTAGTGCTGTAATGCTAAGATTGTTGTGGGAACAAGTACTGCAACCTGCTTACTATCGGTTACTGCTTTAAATGCCGCCCTGACGGCCACCTCGGTTTTTCCAAAACCCACATCGCCACAAACAAGCCTGTCCATTGGTCTATCTTGCTCCATATCTTCCTTAACGGCAGTTGTTGCCTTGGTTTGATCTGGAGTATCCTCGTAAATAAATGATGCTTCGAGTTCTTGTTGTAAGTAACTATCGGGCGAAAATGCAAAGCCCACTTGTGTTTTTCGTTTAGCGTATAGTGCAATAAGATCCTTTGCTATATCCTTAATTTTTCGCTTGGTATTCTGCTTAAGTTTTTGCCAAGCACCAGATCCCAACTTATATATTTTCGGGGATTCGGCATCCTTGCCTCTATATTTTGATATTTTATGAAGATTGTGAATATTAACAAGCAGAGTATCGTTGTCCTGATAGGTTAGTCGAATAGACTCCTGTTTTTTACCGTTTACCTCCGTTGAAACCAATCCTCCGAAAACACCAATTCCGTGATCGATGTGTACTACATAATCTCCAGGTTGGAGATTAATTAACTCCTGCATTGTAATTGCATCGCGGCGGCTAAACTCGTGTTTTAGTTTATATTTATGGTAGCGATCGAAAATTTGATGATCGGTGTAGAAACAGATTCTCAGATTGTGGTCGACAAACCCCTCGTGAATTGTTCCTGAAACGGAAGAGTAGCCTAGATCTTTATTGATTGTATGGAGAATATTTTCCAAACGCTCCAACTGGGCTGGATTATCGGCAAGAATGAATGTTGTGTATCCTTTTAACGTGAAATCGTTAATATTTTCTGCAAGAATTTCAAAATTTTTATTGAATGCTGGCTGCGGAGAGGTGTTAAACTCTATGGTTTGAGCAGACCTGAGTAGTGGTTTTACTCCGAATTCAATAGTAATTTTTTCTTTCAGACTATCAAAAAATTCCTTACCAGTTGTGTAGAACTTGGCAATATCCTGCGTGGTGTCGCTGGAATCTGGCGCTAGCAAGGTGAATAGTTCGTTTAGTCGACCTATTATAACCTCTGGATTTTTAAGCCAAACGTTAGTGTGTTCGGGAAGTATACCAGTTATTAGGGTTTTGCTCTCTATGTTTTCGGTTGATTGCTGTAAGTTGGGAATAATGGATATTGAATCGAGTAGTTCTTTTGAAAGTTGATCTTCTACATCAAAAGTACGAATTGTTTCAACTTCATCACCGAAAAAATCTAAGCGATAAGGGTTTGCCGAGGAGAATGAGAAGATGTCGACAATGCTTCCACGAATAGAGTACTGGCCCGGTTCATACACAAAATCAACACGCTCAAAGCCATATTCGCTTAAAACATCGTTAATGAACTCTGGCGAAATCTTTTCTCCTTTTCTTACAAAAAGGCTATTCTGCTTTAGTTGATCGATTGATACTATTTTTTCGAAAATCGCATCGGGATATGTAACGATTACTACGGGTTTGCTAAGATTTCCACTTAGTGATGGAAGAAGATTTAGCACATCGGTACGCTGAATTATAGCTTCGGGGAGCGTTTGATCGTACTGAACCGATCGTTTATATGAGGATGGAAAAAAGTAGATGGCATTCTCCTGGAGTAACCCAATTAAGTCATTATAAAGGTATGCCGCTTCTTCCTTATCGTTTACTACTACTACATTGGGTTTGTTTGAGTTTTCCGCAATACTGGCCGTGACAAACGATAAAGCTGAGCCCGATAGTCCTTTTAGGTATATATTGCTTGGTGCATTTTGTAGTAATGAGCAAAACTCTTCAACTTTTGAACTTTTCCTGAAATCTTGGTATAGTTCCTTGAGATCTTTCAATGCTTTACTAATTTCTTCGGTGAGTTGCAAAATTAATCAAATTATGCTGTTTGTTTAAAAAAATACCCCGACAATTAGCCGGGGTTTCTGTGATCTATTTTTGCAATTTTTGACCTAGATGTCGTTTTTATGATTGTTTAGGCATTCTGCAAGTTTATCTACCATATTTTTGGATCCAACGTAGAACGGAACGCGCTGGTGTAGTGAATTTGGCTTAATATCCAAAATTCGTTGTTTTCCATCAAACGCTTTACCGCCGGCTTGCTCCGCTAAAAAAGCAATAGGATTACATTCGTATATCAAGCGTAGTTTCCCTTTTGGAGCCGAAGATGTTGGTGGGTAAAGAAAAATTCCACCTTTTAAAAGATTCCGGTGGAAGTCAGATACCAATGAACCTATATACCTTGCCGAGTAAGGTCTGTGTGTTGCTTTATCCTCATCTTTGCAGTAATCTATATAGTCTTTAACGCCTTGAGGAAAGTGCCTGTAGTTTCCTTCGTTTATAGAGTATATTTTACCGTCATCGGGGGTATTTATGCTATAGTTAGATAGGCAAAATTCACCAATGGAAGGATCGAGGGTAAAGCCGTAAACTCCGCGCCCAGTGGTATAAACCAACATTGTTGACGATCCGTAGATAATATACCCGGCTGCAACCTGTTTGTTTCCGGGTTGAAGAAAATCTTCCATGGTTGCCTTTTCTCCTCGAGGACTAATTCTTTTGTAAACACTGAATATAGTTCCAATCGACACATTTACATCTATATTTGAGGAGCCATCGAGAGGATCCATGCAGAAAATATAGTTTCCATCGCGTGTCAGTTCATCATCCCAAGTTATAATCTCTTGATCTTCCTCCGAAGCCACACCACAACATTCGCGGCTATTCCTTAACGCCTGTATGAGTTGCCAGTTAGCAAGCAAATCGAGTTTTTTTTGCTCTTCACCCTGGACGTTAACATTACCAGCTTCTCCAAGTATATCAACGAGCCCCGCTTTATTGACTTTTTTGTTGACTAATTTAGCTGCAACACCTACATGATATAGCAATCGAGTGAACTCTCCTGTTGCATAAGGAATATCTGCTTGCCGTTCTATTAGGAACTGTGTAAGTGTTTTTACATTATATCCTTGCATAAACGATCAATTTTCTGGCTTTATTTAGGTCGTTAAAGGTAGTCTTTTTGTCTAAATTCAGAAAATAAAGTTGTCAAATATTCTAAATTTAAAACGTTTGCGCTTGTGTTACTGAGAAATCTGCCTAAGAAAAAACAAGGATCAGTTTTGTATAATAAATTTATTTTTTCTGCTTGAACCATAGAACCTCAAAAAAGATTATTGATAGTTCTTGTTGAGTCCAAAACTATGCTGTAAGTTTGACGTAAATTTTAAGTTAATATGGTTAAATCTGGTATTCATATTTTTAAGTTTGGAGGAGCATCTGTTAAGTCGGCCGAAGGAATTAAGAATCTTGCTTCGATAGTAAATAAGTTCTCCGCTGAACGGGTTGTTGTGGTGGTTTCAGCGATGGGGAAAACCACAAATGCTTTGGAGCGAATTCTTTCTGCATACCTAAACCCTGATGCCTCAATTAATGCCGAACTTGAAAGTTTGAGGTCATATCACTATGCTATTGCAGAAGAACTGGTGGGAGAGGATCGTTCAAACTTTATATTTGTGGAGTTAGATAGGCTATTCTCAGAACTTCAAGCTAGACTAAAAAATAAGATTACAGAGGGTTATGATTATTGCTATGATCAAATTGTTTCTTTTGGCGAACTCATTTCTACAAAGATTGTAAGTATATACCTTAATGAAATAGGAAGTACAAATAGATGGATTGATGCTCGGAGTTGTCTTCAATCCGATAATTCATACCGCGAAGGTGTTGTTGATTTTACAACTTCAAAGTTTCTTTGCCAGAAGGCTTTTAATTTTGAAGGAGAGAAGCTATACGTTACTCAGGGTTTTATTGCAGGAACTCCATCGGGGACAACCACAACGTTAGGTCGCGAGGGCTCTGACTATACTGCGGCAATTCTTGCAAATTTGCTTGATGCACAGGATGTAACAATCTGGAAGGATGTTGCAGGAGTTTTAAATGCTGATCCCAAAATATTTCATAATACCTGTAAACTCGATTTTGTTTCGTATCAAGAGGCCATTGAGTTGGCTTACTGTGGTGCGCAAATTATTCATCCCAAGACCATTAAGCCAATTCAGAATAAGAAAATTCCGCTTTTGGTTAAATCCTTTCTTAATCCAGATGCAGCTGGTACTCAGATTGCACACTCCAGCTCGCAGTTAGAGTTGCCTCCAGTGCTTGTGCTAAAGCAGAATCAAGTATTGATATCATTAACCCCTCACGATTTTTCGTTTGTTATTGAGGATAGCCTGAGCAAGATATTTGCAATTCTTTATAAGCATAGAGTAAAGGTGAATCTTGTTCAGAATTCTGCGATTAGTTTTTCCATATGTGTCGATGATGAGAAGTACCGCTTACCCAATGCAATGGAGGAACTTAAAAGTGATTTTTCGGTTCGTTACAATAGTAATTTAGAACTCTTAACAATAAGGCATTATACCAAGCAATCAATAGAAGAGCAGGTTGGAGGTAAAGTGGTTTATTTGCAACAAAGAACCCGGAGCAACGCGCGCTTTATAATGGATGCTAGAACTTTGGTTTAACCACAAATAGCGCCTTGTGTCCCAAAAATGAATTTTGTTTGCTATAGGTTTCTAAACCTAGAGTGTAACTGAGTACTTCTTTCTGAAAAACACCCAGAGAATCGATATACCATCGTTCTCGGAATTGAACCTTGGATACTTTTGCTCTTGAAAAACCTTCACTTTTTTCAATATCCTTAACGTCCTTAATGCTTAGAACTTTATCGCTCATAAACTCTGTGGCGATAAATCGATCGGAATAAATTCCGTCAAAAAGATATTCGATAAAAGCATTTTGATTGAGGCGCTGTAAGCACTCGGCTTGCCAAACATCCGAAGTGTCAATATTTCTGAGTATTACATCGTAAACAATTGTATCGGCAATAATTTTAGCATTAAGCGAGTTTCTGTAAGTTTCTGGTGCAACTTCTTTTTTGCTAGGAGTTGAGCATCCAAATGCTAATGTGGCAATAATCAGAGATATAATTGTGTAAAACCTACTCATGGCCAATGAATTTAATTACAGACCAAGTTAGTAAAGATTTATTTGCTTCGCAAGTTACAATTAGTTGTTACTAGAGGCTTGTTCGGTTGTTTTATAATTTGTCTGGATATAAAGGTCAAAGTGAATTAGTATTTCTTTGTTAACACGAATAAGACCAAGAGCCATTACAGGTGCGTTAATTCCGAAGTCAGACATAAGTAGTTGTTTTGTTCCTAAAAAGCGGAATGTGTTATTCTCAATTTTTTGCCACGAAACAATAATTTCGTCGTATTGACACTTTCCATTGAGAGTTATTGCCACTTTAGCCTTAAAGTTTCCCTCAATAGTATTTATTGTTTTATTGTTTTTTATTGGAGTCGCATTTAGCAGTTCAATTTCAATGTAAGGACTCTTTTCTGCATTTAAGGTACTGTAAAAATCCTTATTAAGTAAGGGGTTTTTGCAATCGAATGTTTTTATTTCGAGTTTTAGTTTCGCATTCGAAAAAAGAATAGACTGCTCTGCATTATCTTGTTCTAGTAATATATTACCATTGGTAATTATTGTATTAGTGGTGCATTCGAACTTATTTATATTACTAGATCCTGTCAGCGTTAATATGCTATTTGAATTTATGGTATATGATATTAACCCGCTAGGATTAGGAGCGAGAATATTTAATAGTAATATAGAAATTAATGTATGAATCATTTGTATTAAAATAAAGGGTATCCTTGTTTTAGGATACCCTAATTATTAGAACATTAGAAACCAACTGCTGCTTCGAACATTATGCCACTAAATTCAGCACCATTTCGGTAATCGGTTGCCAGAAAATCGTTATACTTTTGTGTTACATATTCAACTTTTACAAGCATATTTTTGGTTGTGTACCATCCTGCTGAAAGTTGTAGGCGGTTAATTGAAATATCATCAGCATAACCAATTAGTCTTCCTTTTACTGTATTGTAACGTGCCCCAACAAATAGTTGTTCTCTTTTTAAAAAACGATAAATTAGTTCTCCTGCGATTTGTGTGAATTCTCGGCTTTTAGGATTTGGGTTGGATGCAGTAGCCAACTCCGCTCCATGTGCAATTTCGTAGGTTCCAAAAAGTTCAAGCCCCTTATATTTGATAAAGGGATTCAATGAAAAGGCAGTTACCTTATTGGTAAAGCCTGGATTAATTTGTCCCGATGTAAAATTGGTTGATGTTGCGGTAAGTACAAATGCACCACCAGATACGGTTCGTTCTGGTTCTGCCACCATATAATAGCGAGATCCAGTACGATCGCCTGCGTACAAGGAGTTTTTAGTAGTTCCAGAGTTTATGTATATACTGGCAGATAATCTTGCACGTAAATCGTCCGAGATTTGTGAATCGTAACCTGCTTTTGCTAGGAAAGATGGATTTTTCTTTTGTACTTTTCCATCGTAAGTGTAAGCCTCTTTAATATCACCATTTATAATACCGCCAGTTATTCCACCCATTAAAAACACGTTACTAGTTGGATAAATATAAACCTCGCCACCAATTTCGGTTGTAAATGCATCTAAAATATAGTTACCAACAAAAGCATTGATCATTGTATTTCCATTATCGCTTCTTCGAAATTGTTGATCGCCATAATTAATTGCAAAGTGCCCAATTTTCACAGTTACATACTTTGTGTACCATTCAGGGTTATTAAACATCGGAAGTTTATCTATTTGTATATAACCGCCTTTTACCCAGAATTCTTGGTGGTGTCGGGATGACATATAGTTTTCCAGCGCAACCCTGATACCATCTTCAAGTTGAATGTCGAAACGAAGGTTTGCTGTTGCAAGGTTAAAACCATTAGCCAATGGATATAACTTGTTTACATCATAAGTTGTAGTTCCAATGGTAACATTATTTGGATCGGCAGTGTTACTATGATCCAACATTTGGAACTGCTGAGTGAAATTTCCTCCGATTTTAACCTTAAGTCCATTAAATTTACTGGTGTCTCCTTTGGACGTTTCAAATTTGTTTATCGCATTTTGATCGTTTGGCTTAGAAAACGCAATTTTAGTTTCTTGAGCCATTGTTGTTAAACTAAAGAGCGATAACAACGCTACACTGAAAAATTTTCTTGTTTTCATGGTGATTGATTTTAAGTGATTTATTGAACTGATTTTATTACAACTTTGAATGCTATGGTGATTTCATCTCCGGTGGTTAATGCTCCAAACATTGCGGTTGGCGGCTTAACCTTGTATTCTGTCATTTTGATTTTCTTAATTCCAGAGAGTTCGATATCACCATTTGGGAGCAGTTTTCCTGAAGAATCAATATTTATACTTTTTGAGACACCTGCGATGGTTAGGATTCCTGTTGAGTTAATATGATTTACTCCTGCATTTTCAGTTATTGAGCCTAATTGAGTAGACTTAAAATTTATTTTGGGATATTTTTCCGACTTCAGAGCATCATTTATTTTAGAATTCATGATGCTACCCTTGGAGCCTTTTAAAGATGCAGCATCAACTACTATTTCCACATTTTGAATGTCTGAAATTTTCCCATTTTCAATTTTAAGTTTTAAGGATCCAGATACCTTTTCTACATCTGCGGTCCAGTCGTGCAGATTTGACGTACCAGATATAACAATGCTATAAGATTTAATCTCATAGGCTGTTTGTGCGATTAGTCTTTCTGATAATACGAAAAGAAAGACAATGATCAGAATCGATTTTATTTGTTGTTTCATGGCAATTAATTTTTATTTGTGTTGAAACTTTTTTGAACTTCTCGTGAATAAAACAGTCGTTTTATCAATTTTGTTTTTGAAGAGAGTCAACTAGTAAGCCACGAATATTTTAAATGCTTTTTACTGAGATGTAATTGTTTGATAGTTAATTAATTGTTTGTTTTTTATTTTGCAATTCCTTGCATTTGGGCAAAAAAAAACCGACGAGATTTCGTCGGTTTCGTCGAAAATTCGTCGAAGTTAGAGAGTGTCGATTCCGTATTTTTCTATCTTGGATTTAAGTGTTGATGCTGGAATCTGTAGTATTTGTGCGGCTTTTGCCTTATTTCCTCCAGTTCTAATAAGTGCGTCGCGAATAGCATTGGTTTCAACTTCAATAAGGATATCGTCAAGGGATTTGTTCTCAAAGTAAAAGCACGTGTGAGGTTTGCCGGGAAATCTAATATCAACTGGAATAACCGTTTTATCAATAATACCATTCTTAGAAAGTAGAACTAAGCGTTCCATCAGATTTTTAATTTCACGTACATTCCCATTAAAGGGATATTGCTTTAATATTTCAAGGACTTCTTGATCTAAATTTATTTTGGCTCCACCAGAGAATTCTTGAACGAAATGTTTTGCCAGAAGTTCGATATCGTTTTTGCGCTCGCGCAATGGGGGTAAATGTATAGGAAATACGTTTAGTCGGTAGTAAAGATCTTCCCTAAACTTGCCCTCGGCAACTAAGTCCTTTAGGTTCTTTTTTGTTGATGCAATAACTCTTACATCAATTTTGATGGTTTCGGAACCACCCACACGCTCTATCTCGCCTTCCTCTAAGGCTCTTAGGAGTTTAACTTGCAAATCGTAAGGAATATCGTCAATATCGTCTAGGTAAATTGTGCCTGAATTGGCCATCTCAAAACGACCAATCTTTTGTTTTTCGGCTCCGGTAAATGCTCCTTTTTCGTGTCCAAATAGTTCGCTCTCAAATATTTCTCTCGATAAAATTGCACAGCTTACCTTAATAAATGGAGCACGTTTTCTGTTACTATTAAAGTGAATAATGTTCGTGAGAAGTTCCTTTCCGGTTCCAGTTTCACCAACTATAAGAACATTGGTGTCTTTATCGGCAACAATATGAACAAGGTCGAATACTTTTTGGGTGGCTTCACTATTGCCAACAAATGTAGATAAATCGAATTGCTTGCGAACCTGAATGCGTAATTGTTTATTCTCGGCTCGCATTTCTCTTAATTCCTTGATTCTTTCAATATTTAAAAGCAATTCGTCAATATTGAATGGTTTCGAGATATAATCGAAAGCACCTAGTTTCATAGCTTCAACCGCTGTTTGAATTGATGCGTGAGCGGTCATAAGCAATACGCAAATTTCAGGGTTAAGTTGTTTTACCTTAGTAAGAAACTCCAGCCCGTCCATTTCGGGCATTTTAAGATCGGTAATAATAATATCGACGTTGGAATCGGTTTCTTTTAAGTATTGATATGCTGCTAATGCAGACGAAAATTCTCTTACGGAGTAACCTGCATCTCTTAAATCGTCAGAAATAGTTACTCTTACAATCCTTTCGTCGTCTACAACTAGAATCTTAAGCATAGATATACAATTTACATATCAAGTTTAATAGGTAGAACAATTGAGAGTTTAAATCCTCCTTCAATGGTATTTGAACCAGATATTTGCCCGTAGTGGCTTTGAATAATGTTTTGGCAAACGGCTAATCCAAGGCCTGTTCCCTGCTTGACTTTTTTAAGGGTGAAGAAAGGATCGAACATTTGGCCAATCTTCTCTTCGGGCATACCAATGCCATTATCAATAAAATCAATGTTAATGTAATCATTTCCCCTCCTTGCGTTAATAATTATCTGTCCCTCAATTTTATCATCCATCATTTTACGTTCGTTTATGGCATCGATACAGTTCAGTAAAGCATTAACAAAAACCTGCTCCAAATGGTTCGAACTTCCGTTGATTTGTAACGTGGATGACTCATATTTCTTGATTAATTTTATTCTTGATTGCGATAATTGAAAACCAATTAGCGCTGTAGAGTTATCAAGACTTTTAATAATATCTATTCGACTATAGTTCAGCTCGTGTTTTCTTGAAAAGTTAAGCAAATCCTCAACAACCTTACTAATGCGCTCCACCGCTTCGGTCATCATTTCGATGTATTCCTGATTTTGCTTAATGTTATCGGGCTTTTCGGATATTCTACGTAGGCAACTTTTCATTCCGGCCAAGGGATTATTAATTTCGTGGGCAAGCCCTGCGGCCAATGTTCCAACCGATGCCATTTTCTCCGTTTGGGTTAGCGACTCACGTGTTTTTTCAATTTCAATATATGCCGAGTTTAACCGTGAGATCATATCTCTAAATGTGTATCCCAAAACATCAATCTCATCGGAAAGGTTGAAAAGATTTTTCAATCTCAGTAAGGTGTTGTTGTACTCAATATTTATGCTGTTATCTTTCGATTCCAAAGACTTTAGGTTTACCAACGATGCCTGCTTGCTGATACTCTTTACGGGATTTGTAATAATGTACGATAGGATAAATGCTGCAAAAACTCCCATTAAAAGCAGTAGAAAGACTAAGAGGATGAAAAGGCGTGTTGCTTGCGAAAGTTGTTTGTTAATGATTTCTTCGTTCATTCCTACTCGTACAACACCAAGTCGACCACCCATTATTGGAGTTGCAAAGTCTCGAATTACGGTTTCCCTGTTGGTTTTACTATGAATTATCTTTATACTGATGGAGTCTGTTTCACTTAAACTATTGGCATTAATTAAACCATACGATGGATTCTCTGGGAGGGTATGCGCTAAAACGTTGTTGTTATGTGCTAGTATCATTAAGTATTCAATGTCGGAATAGGTTGATTTAGTTCTAACTAGGATTTGATTAACCTTTGCAAGTTCATTGAATAGTATTGGATCGGTCACTTGTTCTGCAACACTCTTGGCTATACTTATCCCTTGTTTTTCAATCTGGGCTTCAAAAGTAAGGTAAACCTGATAACGAATAAAAAGAAGATTCAATGTTCCAAAAAGTATTACCATTGAAGATACTGCTATGGCAAATTTCCAGAAAAGAGGAATGTGCGTTTTGCTTGGTATTTTTACTGTGGGTTCATTCATCGGCTTGAGGAAATATAGTAACACATCTTCCTTATACCATTGTAAATAGTATCTGATTCTAAAACATACCTATCTATAAGTAAACTTTTCAGAATTTCTTTTCCTTCATCATCATTATGCATATTGATGAGTAAAGTTTCGAGATCGTTTTTTAGTAAGCTATCAATACCTTTCGAAACAACAACCGGAGGCATTCCAAACCAGTCCGATTCTTCAATAACCTTTGTGTCCTTTATTTTTTCAGGAGTAAAAATTGCCTGATAATCATATATAAGACCATTCACCGATGCCCCATCAACAATTCTTCGGCTAACTAATTCTATGGAATAATCGTGTGCGTTGGAAATGTATGTTGCTGAGAAAAAGTTATCCTTGGATGAATTTAGATCGTTCAGCCTTTTTAAAGGGTAAAACATTCCAGTATTTGATAGTGAATCGGAGAAAACAAATTTCTTATTTCTTAATCCATTGAAGGTTTTGATCTTCGAGCCTTTGTGCACAATAAGATATGCTCGATAGTAATGCTTCCCCTTTATCTCAGGAATGACCAACAGATTGAATGCAGAATCGGCCGTGCCAATTACATAGGCTCCAGAACATATAAAGGCAAGGTCTATTTCATTTTTTTTAAGAAGATTATTAACCTCTAGGTATGTTTTCTTTTGAACAAGGATAATCTTTCTGTTTAGTTTTTTTTCAATGTAATTCAGTATGTTGTTATACTGAATAAATGTTTCCTGAGGCGATATTATCGATGCAATCGCAACTCTTATTACAGGCACAGAATCAGTTTGAACTTTTTTATTCAGAGTAATAGTATCATTAAAATCAATCCAAATGTGTTTTTGTTCTTCTTTAGCTGAGTTACAGGCCAAAAGAGTTGAGAATAGAGAAAGTGTAATGAGAACTAAAAATCTCAAACCCTTATTTTTTTTAGTTGAGAGAATTGCTGTTGATTTATTGAAAGGAATATTTACCATTCGAACAGTTTGCTATCATATGAAAACGATATAGACAGCAAATTGTTTCGAACACTCTTTTATTATTTGTTAAATTGATGTGAAAACGAGCAATTTACGCATTAAATGTTAATGCCATTCCTTTCCCCGATTCGTCGAATACACCATTATTGTATACTAGCCTACCATTTATAAAAGTCATTATAACTTTTGAACTTAGGGTTTCATTTTCTAATGGGGACCATTCGCACTTGTAAAGTAAGGAATCTTTTGTGACGATTTGTTTTAAATTTGGGTTAACTAAAACTAAATCGGCATAATATCCCTCACGAATAAAACCTCTCTTTTCAATTCTGTAAAGGGTGGCAGGGGCGTGGCACATTTTATCTACAATTGTTTCAATTGTAAAATAACCTTTTCTGGAAAGTTCAAGCATTGCTAATAGCGAATGCTGAACCATTGGCCCTCCCGATGCCGATTTAAAGTAAGAATTATCTTTTTCATTGATCAGGTGTGGTGCGTGATCAGTTGCCACTACATCGAGTAGGTTATTTTTTAATCCATTGATTAGAGCAAGTCTGTCGGTTTCGGTTTTCACGCTGGGGTTCCATTTAATTCGCCATCCAAATTTGTCGTAATCTGAATTGTTGAACCAAAGGTGATGAACACAAACCTCTCCAGTTATCCTTTTATCGGATAATGGCGTTTTATCATCAAGGAGTGATAGTTCCTTAGCCGTTGATAAATGTAAGATATGTAAACGCGAGCCGTGTTTTTTTGCAAATTCAACGGCTAAACTAGATGAAAGATAGCAAGCCTCCTCGCTTCGTATCTCAGCGTGGTATTTAAAGTCGACATTTTCCCCGTATTTCTGCTTGTATAATTCAATGTTATTTCGAATGGTGGTTTCATCCTCACAGTGGGTCGCAATTAGGGTTGGCGATAGTTTGAATATTTTATCCAGCGATTCCCTCCTATCCACCAACATATTGCCAGTGGATGATCCCATAAATATCTTTATTCCGCAGACTTTCTTGGGGTTTAATTTTACAATCTCCTCTATGTTGTCGTTGGTTGCCCCTAGATAGAAGGAGTAGTTAGCCAACGATTTTCCTGATGCTATATTGAATTTTTCATCAAGAAGTTCAACAGTGGTTGTTTGCGGATTGGTATTGGGCATTTCCATAAACGAAGTAACCCCACCAGCAATTCCTGCTTTGGATTCAGTATAAATGTCTCCTTTATGGGTTAGTCCTGGTTCTCTAAAATGAACCTGATCGTCAATAACACCAGGAAGTAACAATAACCCTTCTGCATTTATAACTTTTTCAGGATTAAAACTTGAAATGGAAGGAGAATCACCATAAGCAATATGCTCAATTGTACCATTATTAATTATAAGGCTGCCTCTTTGCTGTTTGCCTTCATTAATAATAAGGGCATTGGTTATAGCTATTCTTCCCATATAGTTTGATGTTTATTGATAAACCCTCAAAGATTAATTTTGTTTATGCAATTTTTTATAGGATACGAACCAACTCTTCAGTTTCATCTTGGCCACACCCCAAAGAGCCTCATTAAATATTCCTCCGCTCATTTTCGATGCACCGAGTTTTCTGTCGGTAAATATTATAGGCACTTCAACAATATTAAATCCAAGTTTCCATACTGTAAACTTCATTTCTATTTGAAAACCGTATCCAATTAGTCGAATATTGTTGAAGTTTATTGATCTAAGAGTATTAGCCTTGTAACATTTGAATCCAGCAGTTGTGTCCATTATCCTCATTCCTGTTACAATTCTAACATATTTAGAAGCGAAGTATGACATCAACACCCTACCAATAGGCCAGTTCACTACGTTTACACCCTTTATATACCTTGAGCCAATCGCTAAATCGGCACCATTAGCACAGGCTTCAAATAGTTGAATTAAATCATCAGGATTATGGGAGAAATCAGCATCCATTTCAAAAACATATTCATATCCATTTTCTAATGCCCACTTGAACCCTGCAATATAGGCTGTCCCTAACCCTTGTTTTCCTGCACGCTCAACTATATGTATTCTTTCGGGGTATTGTACTTGAAGACCCTTCACTATTTGAGCAGTTCCATCGGGCGATCCATCGTCAACGATTAATAGGTTAAAATCACCAGGGATAGACATAACCTTGTTAATCATTTTCTCAATATTTTCCTTCTCGTTGTAAGTAGGAATAATTACCAGTTTCTCTTTAACGGCCATTTTAATAAAAAAGAATTAATGAATTGTCATATATAATAAGGTATGCGAAGATAAGGCTTTTCTGCCTATTTTGAGCATCTCGCGACTTTTTTAAACTTTTTTAATTTATTTTCAAAGTTGATTTTTCTGTGAATCAGAAACCTATGATTTACGAAACACATTTTAACATTTTTTTATCATCCTACCTCTTGCGAGGTAAAAAAAAGCGTTCTATATTTGCACCCGCTTTGAAGGAGTAGCGACGTTCTGGAAGTGCTGATGGGGCTGAGAAAAAAGAAAATTTTTTTTTGGCAAAAGAGTTGGAGGGAAAGAAAAAGTTACTACCTTTGCGCTCCCGATCCGAAGGGATGGGGTGAAAGAAATATGATGAAGGATTAGTGACGTTCCGAAGAGGTTGAAGGGCTGAA
>JBFXDX010000006.1:0-235516 GCA_050180705.1 Bacteroidales bacterium
AAAAAGAAAGATGGGATTGGCTAAAAGAATTCAAAAACAAATGGCTAAATTTGATATAAAACCGGAAGAAATTGGAGTTAGTAACTCATTGATTCCTAATTATAATTTTTTACGTTAGTCATAATTAAAAAGTGAATATTTAGCTGTACCTTTGCGCCCTCAAAAAAAATTACCTACATGCAGGGGATAAGAAATATTGCGATTATTGCGCACGTGGATCATGGGAAGACCACCTTGGTTGACAAGATGATTATTCAGGGAAAACTTTTCAAGGATCATGAAAAGCCTGGAGAATTAATTCTCGATAGTAACGATTTGGAACGCGAGCGCGGAATTACAATTCTTGCCAAAAACGTTTCTGTAAACTACAAGGGATACAAGATTAACATTATTGATACTCCAGGTCACTCCGATTTTGGTGGAGAGGTTGAGCGCGTGCTTAACATGGCCGATGGAGTGTTGCTTCTTGTTGATGCTTTTGAAGGAACAATGCCTCAAACTCGCTTTGTGCTTCAAAAAGCACTTGCATTAGGATTAAAACCTATTGTTGTGATTAATAAGGTTGATAAGCCAAACTGCCGACCCGAGGAGGTTCAAGAGCAGGTTTTCGATCTTATGTTTAATCTTGATGCAACAGAGGAGCAGTTAAATTTTCCTACAATTTATGGTAGTGCCAAGCAAAACTGGATGTCGGATGATTGGCGTACACCATCAAGTGATATCACACCTCTTCTCGATAAAATTATTGAGTATGTTCCAGCTCCAAAACAGCTAAAGGGAACGCCTCAATTGCTTATAACATCACTGGATTATTCTAGTTATGTTGGCCGAATTGCTATTGGCCGTTTGCATAGGGGTACTCTAACTGCGGGCCAGTCAGTTTCATTGGCAAAGCATAATGGACAGGTTATTAGAACAAAGGTGAAGGAACTTCTTGTTTTCGAAGGTCTGGAAAAACGTAAGGTTGAAACAGTTGTTTCGGGTGATATTTGTGCATTGGTTGGTATTGATAATTTTGAAATTGGTGATACTGTTGCCGATCTCGAAAATCCAGAACCACTTCCAACCATTGCTGTTGATGAGCCTACAATGAGCATGCTTTTCACCATTAACGATTCTCCTTTCTTTGGTAAGGATGGTAAGTTTGTTACTTCTCGACATATTAAGGATAGACTTGATAAGGAACTTGAGAAAAATCTTGCATTGCGAGTGGATAGTACTGATTCTGCCGATTCGTTTATGGTTTATGGTCGAGGTGTACTTCATTTATCTGTTCTTATTGAGACAATGCGCCGTGAGGGATACGAGTTACAGGTTGGACAGCCAAAGGTTATTATTAAAATGATTGGTGGCGAAAGGTGCGAGCCAATCGAATTTTTGACTGTTGACTTGCCAGAAGATGTTTCGGGAAAGGCTATAGAGCAGGTTACCCGTCGTAAAGGAACGTTGTTGACCATGGAGCGTCGTGGCGATAGAATTCACTTGGAGTTTGAGATCCCCTCAAGAGGTATTATTGGTTTGAGAAATATATTGCTAACCGCCACTGCTGGAGAGGCAGTTATTGCACATCGTTTTAAGGACTTTGAACCTTATCGAGGCGAAATTGAAACCCGAGTTAACGGTTCGCTAATTGCAATGGAGAGTGGGACATCCTATGCTTGTGCTCTGAATAAATTGCAGGATCGTGGATGTTTCTTTGTCGATGAACATGAAGAGGTGTATGCTGGACAGGTTATTGGCGAAAATAGCCGCGCTGGTGATATTGTAGTAAATGTCACAAAGTCCAAGAAATTAACTAATATGCGTGCATCGGGTTCAGATGAAAAGGCATTCCTTGCACCACCTCGTAGATTTAGTCTAGAGGAAGCATTGGAGTATATTCAGGAAGATGAGTATGTTGAAATTACTCCTAAAGCAATGCGTTTACGTAAAATTTATCTCGATGAGAATGAACGTAAGCGTCGATCAAAAAATAGTTAAGAAATTCGGCTATTTTGTCGATTAAACCTTAACTTTTAGCGTATAGCATATATATTTTAGGCTCATTTTTTTGATTGTTTGTATTTTTTATAACTTTGCACGTTGTTTTTGAAGAGTAGTGGGAACTATATTAAGCACATATTCAATTAATTTCAAGGGACTTAAACTTGGAAAGCATTCGTTCGAATTTGATCTAAACGATGATTTTTTTCGTGAGTTTGAGGAAGGTGAGATTAGCAAAGGGCAATTAAAAGCCATTGTGGAATTAAACAGGCAGAACCTTTTACTTGAGTTTAAAATCAAAATAAAAGGAACTGTGCAGGTTGTTTGCGATAGATGCTTGGAGGTGTTTGATTTACCAACAACCTTTAGTGGAGATTTATTTGCTAAAGTTGGATCTGTTGCAGAGGAGGAAACTGATGATGAGATTATATTTCTTTCGGAGGACGATTATGAAGTTAACCTTGCTCAGTATCTCTACGAAAGTGTTTGTTTAAGTTTGCCGTTACAGCGATATCACGGATTAAATGGTACAAAGGCCAGTGATTGTGATAAGGAGATGTTGGCAAAGATGAACGTAACCAACGAAAGCGAAAGCACAGACGATGATATTGATCCCCGCTGGGATGCTTTAAAGAAATTGAAGAAAAACTAAGTTTTACTAATTAATAAGTTGAAAAATGGCACATCCAAAATCAAAGATTTCTAAGCAGAGAAGAAATAAACGTAGAACTCACTACAAAGCTAGTACTCCTACTTTATCAACCTGCTCAAACTGTGGCACTGCTGTTGAGTATCACAGGGTATGCCCAGAGTGTGGTTTTTACCGTGGAAAACAAGCTATTGAAAAGGCAGTTAATGCCTAATAATATCAACCATTAACTAGCACAATTAGTGATGAGGATTGGTGTTGATGTTATGGGAGGAGATTTTGCACCCGATGCTGTTGTGTCGGGTGCAGTTTTAGCCCTTCAACATCTTAATGCCGATGAGAGAATAGTTCTCTTTGGCAATCAGGATGTTATTGTTGATCTCCTTAAGAAGGAGAATGTTAGTCCTGATAAATTTGATATCATCCATACCTCCGAGGTAATTGAGATGGGCGATAACCCATCCAAGTCTTTTGCAAAAAAAACCGACTCAAGCATTGTAAAAGGTTTTATGGCTCTTGTATCTGGTAAAATCGATGGTTTTGCCAGTGCTGGTAGTACCGGTGCAATGATGGTTGGTGCAATGATGGTTATTAAGCAAGTTCCTGGTATAATTCGCCCTGCAATTGCAGGATTTATTCCAGTATCGGACAATAAGGTTAATCTTTTGCTCGATGTTGGCTTGAATCCCGATTGCCGTCCTGATGTATTGTACCAATACGGAATTCTTGGCTCAATTTACGCAAAGCGTGTTTTAGGTATCGAAAATCCTAGAATTGCCTTGTTAAATATTGGCGAAGAGGAAGAAAAAGGGAATTTGGTTTCGAAAAGTGCTTTTGAGTTGATGAAGGATTCCTCCGACTTTAACTTTGTTGGTAATGTTGAAGGACATCATCTATTTCATGATAAAATTACCGATGTTGTTATCTGCGATGGATTTGTCGGAAATATCGTACTAAAAGAAGCCGAAGCATTTTATCATTTGCTAAAGAAATTTACACCTGAAAATAATTTTATAGAGCGTTTTAACTCCGAGAATTACGGTGGTACTCCTGTTCTTGGAATTAATAAGCCTGTAATAATCGCTCATGGAGCATCGAGCCCCAAAGCAATAATGAACATGATTATTCAAACTCGTGAGGTTATTTCATCCGAAATTTGCGAGAAAATTAAACAAGCATTCAGCTAATGGGAAAAATTACTGCCGCAATCACAGGTGTTGGGGGATATGTACCCGACTATATTCTTACCAATGAAGAACTCAGCCGTATGGTTGATACCACCGATGAGTGGATTATGACTCGTATTGGTATTAAAGAACGTCGAATTCTTAAGGGAGAGGGGTTAGGTACTTCGGATATGGCTGTTCATGCTGTAAACGATTTGCTCCGTAAGACCAACACCAAGCCCGAAGAAGTGGATATGTTGATTTGTGGTGTAGTTACTCCAGATATGCAGTTTCCTGCAACAGCAAATATTATTAGCGATAAATGTGGTATAAAGAATGCATTTGGCTTTGATATGAATGCGGGTTGCTCTAGTTTTCTTTATGCTTTGGTTACAGCTTCAAAATTTGTAGAAACCGGTAATCGCAAGAAAGTTGTAGTAGTTGGTGCCGATAAAATGTCATCAATTACTGATTATACCGATCGTGCTACTTGTCCTATTTTTGGAGATGGTGCAGGTGCTGTGCTTTTAGAACCAACTCAGGATGGTTATGGAGTAATGGATTCCATTTTACATGTTGATGGTTCTGGACGTAAACATTTACATCAGGTTGCAGGTGGTTCTTGCTACCCATCTTCTATCGAAACTGTTACAAAACGTCAGCATTACATCTACCAAGAGGGACAGCCTGTTTTTAAAGCAGCGGTATCCAACATGGCTGATGTATCAGTTGAGATGATGCAGCGCAATAATATAACCCCAGAAACTTTAGCTTGGCTTGTGCCTCATCAGGCTAACATGCGAATAATTGAGGCAACTGCTCATCGAATGGAAATTAGTAAGGAGCAGGTTATGATTAATATTCAGCGTTACGGTAACACTACCAGTGCTACAATTCCATTGTGTCTTTGGGAGTGGGAGTCGCGTTTGAAAAAAGGTGACAATATTATTATTGCAACTTTTGGTGCTGGCTTTACATGGGGATCTGCTTATGTGAAATGGGCATACGATGGAGATAAAGTGGTGAAGTAATATTTTAAATATTTAGTCCAGGCCGAGAATTATCGATTCTCGGCTTTTTTGTTTTTGATATTTGGCTACTTCTTCTGTTTTGGAAAACTCACTGTATTCAATTTTATTGCTCGATATGGTTCGCGAATTGTCTAAATATTAGGCATAGTATTTGATAATGCTTCTGTCGAAAAATGTATTAATTTCTTTATTTTAAGTATTTTTAATAATTTTATGTGCGTTACGAGTTTAACATACTAATTTAATATCATATGAAACGTATAATTTCCATTTTACTCTGCGTCCTTACCATTTCGTTTGTTTCGTTTGCAGGCGACGAGGATGCATTAAAACAGAGTATTGCTACTATTGCAAAGGAGTTGGTGGTAAAACATCCTGGCAGTTCAAGGGCTAAAGTTGCAATTCTGCAATTTCGAACAAATCAAAATAAAGTAACGCCTTTTAGTTCCTATGTTCAGGATCAATTACTAATGAATTTTCAGAATACACGATTCGAGGTTATTGATCAGAACGAAATAAATAAAATAGTTGATGAGTATGGTTGGGATCTTTCTAAGTGTACGAATTTTAAAGTGTATTCCGAACTGAGTGAGATTATCTTCCGTAAAATAGGCATGGTGCCTAGTGCTTTCATTTATGGACAGATCAATGATAATGATGAAACTATTACTCTTACAGGTTATGTAGTTCCAAATGGTCTTAAAAGCACTAATATTTCATCAACGCAAATATTTAATTCGAGTGCAGTAACCGATAAACTTTTGGGTAAACCAGTGCGTCAGCCTAAAATAGAGGAGCCTAAAGTTGTGGTTGTTGAAAAACCGGTAGTAGTAGAGAAACAAGTTATTGTCGAAAAACAGGTAGTTGTTGAAAAGCCCGTTTATATTGAAAAACCGGTTTATGTAGAAAAAGAAGAGAGTAAGCCTGTTGTTGAAGCAAAAACTGAGTATGCTCAGAAAATTGGGAACTTAGAATTTGAAATGACCGATATTACGTTTAAAGGCGATAGAGTTGAAGTTGGCTTAAGGATTGTAAATAATCAATCTGATGATAAAATTAATTATATTGAGAGTCGTTTTATAGATGATCAGGGTAATGAGTTTAAGAGTAGTTATGTTAGCAACACTTTCCGTCATCGAGAACTTATTGAGAAAGTGGCAATTAAAGGAACTATTACTTTTGATGGTGATAATATTGATAAGTCGCAAACTATGGCAGTTATAGAAATTAGTGTGTTTGATTCAACCAACTCGTTGATGGGTACACTTAGATTTAGAAATGTTCCAATTGCTAAGTAGATCGATTCCTTAAAGTTTATAAATTGTATAGAGGCTGCGTTATGCAGCCTTTGTTTTTGTGTAGATAAAAGAAAAACGCCTTGCATGTACAAGGCGTTCTCTGTTGACCTACCAGGATTCGAACCTAGACTAACAGAACCAAAATCTGCTGTGCTACCATTACACCATAGGTCAATCCTATGCGCTTTTGGAAAAGCACGGCAAAAGTAACACTAAATTTTCTTTATCCAAATTTTTATTCAAACTTTTTGATTTTTTAATTACTGTCGTTTTTCTCTCAATCCGTTTTTTGTCATTGTCCAGGTTTTACCAATCATTTCATCGGGCCAATAGTTGCAGTAGGGTTGATTGTAATCTAAAAGATCTAGAACAGTTGAATCTAAGTAAACACTACTTCCTAGTGGCAGGTTAAGAATAAGCGTGATGTCTTGGTTTTTCCACTTGATGTTATTTGGTAGAGTATAAGTTGGATCGATTGTAATGGTTGAATCTTGGATAGTGTAATTGTATATAATTTCAGATGCATTTTGTTTGGCTAGTGTTTTATTACCACCTCTAGCTTTTTTTATCAAGGTAATGTTTGGGCATTGCTCATCCGATTTTTCTATAATTAGATTTGGCTTTCCTGAAATAGTTTTTTTGCCATTTTGAGTAGTCAATGTTAAGTCGAAAAAGTTGTAATGTATATTTGATTCGTCGTACTGGAAATCGTTGTTATATTTGATGGATTTTAAGATGATCTTGTTTTGGTTACTATTTGCTGATGCATCTAGGCTAATTGTATTTACAACGCTCTCGCGAATTGTTAAACTGCGTGCTTGAAAGAAAACTGTTAATGCTAGCGTTACAACAGCAGCAACCCAAACAACAGCAGCAACCACTCCAATTATACCATCGCGGGCTTTAAAGCGGAATATTATCCTAAATCCAGCGTATATTAGTGCTACTACAGGTATTGCTAGTATTAGGAATATTGGAATTGTTACCCATATGCTGCTGCTAATATCGAACATTGAGGTTATGAACTCGTTTATTGAAAAACCGCCAACCTCAGGAGCTATCCAACTAAGTACATATCCACCAAAAAATAGAGTTCCAATTAGGACAATAAAGGTGAAAAGCATTGAGGTGATAATTATTATGCCTATAATTATTGCAATAACTTTAAAAACTATAAGCAATGCTTTTAGGCACCAATAGGCGATTTGTCCAAGAAAGTTCATGAATTTCTCGAAGAAGTTTTTAGGCTCCGCTTTCTTTATATTTTTAGTTACCATGTCTATCTCTTCCTTTAGGTTCTTCTCTATATTGGAGAGTGTTACAGGTTCGCCTTTCATCTCTAGTTTTTGCTTTGGCGAAATTGCTTTTGGGGTCGCAATCCAAAGTATTAAATAGAGTAGTAATCCAAACCCTTTAAGGAAGAATATAAGAACGAAAAGCAGCCTTATTACAATGGGATCTATTGCAAAGTATTCTGCTAATCCAGAACAAACACCGGCAATAATTGAGTCTTCTGGACTTCTGTACAATCGTTTCTGTATTTTATTACTACTAGGCTTTTGATTATACTCAGTGTTTTCTCCAATTTCTTCGGGTTTCCCTAATTGGTTAATCACCTCTTCAACCATTGCAAGGGTTACTACTTCTTGTTTTTCTAGTTTTGAAGCAAAAAGTTCAGAAATCCGTTCCTCAATATCACTTAGTGTTTCACGGGCTTCGGTTCCATTGCCCAGTCTAGTTTTTAGTTCATCGAGGTAGTTGTTTAGCGCATTGTATGCGTCTTCGTCTAGGTTGTATGAAAATCCACCAATATTAACTTTAATTGTTTTTTTCATTTTGGTAATATTATATTGGTTAAGAGTTATTTTGAATAGTTTCAACTGTTTTTACCAGTTCATCCCAGCCACTTAGCAGTTCTTCGAGATAGGCTTTTCCCTGATCGGTTAATGAGTAATATTTTCTTGGAGGACCCTGTGGTGATTCTTCCCATCGATAACTTAGCAATCCTGCATTTTTTTGTCGCGTTAGTAAAGGATATAGAGTTCCTTCAACTATAATCATTTTTGCCTCTTTTAGTTTATTTATCAGATCATTCGCATATGCGTCGCCACGCGATAGAACCGATAAAATGCACAACTCCAAAACTCCCTTTCGCATTTGTGCTTTTGCGTTTTCTATTTCCATTTTTTATGTTTTTAGTTTTTCTTATTGTCGAATGATTTTCCAATATTTTCAGCGGTAACAGGTTCTCCTCTCATCTCTAATTTTTGAGCAGTTGTTAGTGCTGGCGGTATAACTATCCAGAGTATAATGTATACTAGAATACTTGTTCCTACAAAGAAAAATATCGATAGTAAAAAGATAATGCGGAACAACGCTGGTTCTACTTTCCAGTAATGTCCCATGCCAGAGCAAACTCCTCCGAGCATTTTGTCGTCTATATCGCGATACATTTTTTTATAGTTATGGTAAGTCCTGCTTGATTCAGACTGAGGCTTCTCATCACCGAGATCTCCGGGCTTTCCCATGATTTCGATAATTCGATTAATCTCTTCCAAATTAATGATCTGGTTTTCGATTTTTATGCCAGATTTTAGGTGCTCTGCAATTCTAGCTTCAATATCAGCAATTATCTCTTGCTTGCCTTCTTCGTTTGCAAAGTGTCGATTAAGTTGCTTTAAGTAATTGTCTAGAACTTGATACGCATCTTCGTCAAGGACAAATATGCTTCCATTTAAATTGACTGAGATTGTCTTTTTCATTTTAGAATATTTTATACTATGCTTAGACAAGTAATTGTGTAATGCAAATATATTTTTTATATAACTACTATGCAATGCAAACTACTAAAAAAATCAAATTAATATATTAAAGTATGTTAGATGTATGGTGCTACACATTTAGTTGTGGAATGATGGCTGCAATAAAAAATCCAATTATTGATACTTTTCGATAGTTTACCTTATATTTATGTTTAAATATTGATAAAATGGCAAAAGGTGTTTTAGCGAAAATGTCTACATTCAATGTTGGCAGCGAGTTTAATGTTGCCCCAGAATATACATTGATACTTGATGATGAGATTGTTTCGATGAATAATCTCATTGGAAAAAAAATAAAGGTTGAGTTTGATAATGAAATTTATTGTATAAAATGCGGACGAAAGACCAAGAAGTCTTTTGGACAAGGATTTTGTTATCCTTGCTTTATCAGTGCTCCTGAGGCCGAAGAATGTGTGTTACGACCGGAATTGTGTCGGGCTCACGAGGGTGTTGCTCGTGACTTGAATTTTGCAAAAGAGAATTGCCTGATTGATCATTTTGTTTACTTAGCATGGTCGGGTGGACTTAAGGTTGGCGTTACTCGTAATCATCAAATTCCAACCCGATGGATAGATCAAGGTGCAACCTATGCCATAAAGGTTTGCCGCACGAGCAATCGTTATGAGGCTGGAATAGTTGAGGTTGAACTCAAAAAGATATTTGGAGATAAAACTCCATGGCAGGCAATGCTTAAGGGTTTCAATGATGACAGTATCAATCTACTTAATGAGAAAAGCAAAGCATTGGAATTTATTAATGGGAAAGGGCTTTCCTATATGCTCGAAGAAGATAACTTGTATCGGATTTCGTTTCCTGTTGAAACTTATCCATTAAAGGTGAGTTCTGTTAATTTGGATAAGGAGCCTGTTGTTGAAGCCGTGTTGGCAGGAATAAAAGGGCAATATCTTATTTTCGATTCAAATAAAGTTTTCAATGTTCGAAATCATTCGGGTTATAGGGTTAACCTTTTGTTCTGAGTTTTTTTGTATAACAAAGAAGCGCTCTTTAGAGCGCTTTGCTATTTAAATATTTGTAATGTCTGTTGCTATTTTTAGAATCTTGTATACCTCGCCGTGTTGGTCTAAAATTGGAGTATAGGTTTCAAGCAGCGTGAAGTTTTCGTTTCGTGCCTGAAGTATTGTTTTTCTTTTCTTAATGAAACCTTTAAGTAATTCACCCCAGAATTTATTGTAGTCATCCTTATCGTGATCGCTTATAATTATTCCATCAGTGTGGTGCATACCAATTATTTCTTCGCGTTTAATTCCCAATAGTTTGATATAACCGTCATTTAGGTTAGTAACAAAGCCATTTATGTCGTACTCCATAACGTACGAGGAAGCATTCAGGGCGTTTACTAATCCTTCTAATTCAAATGTTTTTCTAGCAGCTTCCTCCTGTGTTGCCTGAAGTTCTTCCATGTTTTGCCTCATTTCTTCTTCCTGGGCAGCCATCATTTCGGCTTGTTCTCTAGATTTCATGAAAAGTTCTGAGGTAAGTGCGTTTACTTTTACCGAATGTAGAGTTGTTGCAATGCTTTTGGCTAGTTCCTTAATAAAGCCAACTTGGTGATCCTTGAACTTGCTTAAAGATGCAATTTCAATAACTCCCATAACCTGATCCTCTGTAATAAGCGGTACAAGGAAAAGGAAGTTGGGATTTGTTTCGCCAAGACCCGAGGTGATCTCGATGTACTGTTGGGGAACCTCAGAGAGCATAATAACATCTCGTTCCGAAGCACAAGCTCCAATTAAACCTTCAGAGTAATGATATGATTTATTCAAAAAGCGTTTTCTGTCATAGGCAAATGCCGAAATCATATCGAACGATTTATCGTTGGTTTCTTTATTATCGTTTAGTATGAAAATTCCGCCAAGCGATGCGTTGAGATACCATACTAGATTTTTTATGATTTCATCGCATAACAGACTTAGGTTATCATTATTTTGACGAAGAATATCACCAAACTTGGCAAGACCTTCGTTAACCCATTTTTTCGTTTCCTCCTCTAACTTGCGCTCTTCCTCTTCTTTTCTTGCATGCTTTAGGTTATCGCGCATTTCAATAAGCGATTTTCCTAAAAGATCATCATGGCTTAACAATTCAACCCGAGCATCTAGGTTTCCAGAACCAATTTCGCGGGCAAATTCAGTTTTTGCATTGATGCCTTTGATTGAATCAGTAAGAGCATCGGCCATAATTGCAATTTCATCATTAGTATTTAACTTAATGCTCATCGATTTGTCGATTTTCCCTTTGGCCACCTCTTGTAATAGAAGGGTGATCTTTTTAACCGGATTTGTAATCGACCGGGTTACATAGGAGGTTATTGCAATTAGAACTACTAATCCAATTAAAGCAATTATAATTCCGATATTATAGTTTCGATTGGCTTCAGCCATGATATCGTTAATCGGAACAACTATTCCAATACTCCACGGAGTTTGCGTATATCCAATATTGATTGGAGCAAATGAATAGTATACCTTTTCTCCCTTTTGGTTATAGCTTATAAAATTGAATGTTTTTCCTTTCTGTACCTTGTTTAAAACGTCAAAATTCTTAACTAAATCGGGATATTTGTCGGTGATTTTGCGTTTGAATACAGCCGTATCGGGGTGTGCAATAAATGTTCCTTCGTACGACATTAAAAAAGCGTAACTATTTGGATACGGCTTTATTTCTGCCACTAATTGCTGGAATCTAGTTAGAATAAGATCGGCTCCCAAGAGACCAATAAATTTGCCATTTTCAACAAAAGGAGAAGAGAGAGTTGTCATCATTTGGCCACCCTGTAGTTCAGAAATGTATGGTTCTGCAATAATTTCCTTGGCAACACTTTTCATATGTCCATATGTTGGAGGGTCGCCGTTTAAACTTCGGGTTTCTTTTTTGGTAGATATTACTCCATTTCGCTTATAAACTATGTAGAAATAGCGTCCATAGGGCTTATCCCATTTTGGATCCAGATTGCTCAATTCCCAACTATCCCAATATGCATCAATGTGGGGTGTAGTTTGCATCACCCTGTTGTACATGGGATAAATTAACTCTTGCCATTGATTAAATGGTAGTTGGTGATACTCCAAGAATGCATTTGAAAGAGTACGTGTAACCGCAAAATCTTGATTAATCCATCCTTCAATATTTAGAGCATATTGTTTTGCATAGCTATCCGTTAGTTTTATGGATTGATTATAGGCAATTTGTCGTGCCGAGGAACTGATAAAAAAGAATATTATTGCAAAGAGTACAATGGCTACACCAAGAATGTACACCAATATTTTTTGTTGAATATTCAGTTTAATCTTCATAACCGAGGGTCTAATTTGGTGGATTATTCAAGTCATAAACTTAAGAAAAAACAAGAAATAAAAGTATCTAAATATCAACTTTGTAAAAAAATGCACAAAAAAAGATTGATCGCTAGTCTTTAGTTGATTTATAACATTGTATATTTGAGCAAATTGAATAAAGCCTTTATTATGCTAGGTAGAAATAGTGATGAGATTGACCAGCGGGTCGAGATTTTAAAGTCTATTATACTTTTCAGGGAGGTCGAGCGGACTGTCTTAGTAAAAATGGCCAAAGAACTTTCGGTCAGAAAACTCAACAAAGAAGAGGTTCTTTTTAATAATGGAGATCACGATTATGCTCTTTATATTGTAGTTAGCGGAATGGTAAAAGCCCATGTGGGAGACCATATATATGCGAACTTTTCTTCATCACAGTATTTCGGGGAATATTCCTTACTTGATTCCTCTGCTCGTTCTACTACCGTTACAGCTATAGAAGATACTCAACTTTTACGTTTAGATCAAAGCGCCTTTTTTAAATTTCTCGATACTATTCCAACGCTATCTCGAGCAATGCTTCGAGGCTTAGTTTGGCGTTTGCGCGATTACAATATTTTAGAGGCAACGCTCACTGAACAAAATATTGAGATTCAAAAGCAAAAAGAGGAACTCGAAATTCAGCAGAATGAATTGGAGTCGCTAAACCAAACTAAAGATAAATTTTTTGCAATAATTGCTCACGATCTTCGTAATCCGTTTAGTACAGTTCTGAATCTTTCCGAGTTGCTTGCTCGAGAGTTTGATAGTTTCGAGCCCGATAAAATGCAATTGTTCATAGAGCAAATTTATAAGTATTCGAACAATACCTTTAATCTTCTTGAAAACCTTTTACAATGGTCATTGCTTCAAACCGGAAGAACTGTTCTCAAGGCTAAAAATGGAAATATAGCAGACCTAATCAACGAAAATATAGAACTCTTGCGGGGAAATGCTGTTCAGAAGAAAATTGAACTTAAGTGGGTTAATCCAGTTGATTGTTTTGCCTTTTTCGATTACAACATGATAACAACTGTAATTCGAAACCTAATAACTAATGCCATAAAGTTTACGCCAGAAAATGGCAGCATTCTCGTCGAGGTTTCTGATGTAAATAATTTTTATAGAATATCGGTGTGCGATAATGGTGTTGGAGTTTCTGCTGAAGATATTGTTAAACTTTTCAGAATTGATACGAACCCGTCTACAATTGGAACATCTCAGGAACGGGGAACTGGGTTAGGCCTAATACTCTGTAAGGAGTTTGTTGAGAAAAATGGAGGAAAAATTGATGTTGAGAGCGAAATTGGTAAAGGTTCAACATTCTACTTTACTGTACCAAAACTCGAAGGGAAAGAATAATGCGCATAGCCATACTTGGAACTAGAGGTATTCCAAATCAATATGGTGGTTTCGAACGATTTGCCGAAGTAATTTCGGCTCATTTTGCAGAATTAGGCCATACAGTATATGTTTCATCTCCAAGCATAGATATTTCTGGGGTATTTGACTTACCTAATCATGTTAATTTAGTTCGGGTTTATATTCCAAGTTGGATTTCCAGTAATGTTCAAACGCTTTATTATGATTTAAAATCGCTTATTTGGGCATCGAAGAATAATATAGATGTAGTTCTTGAATGTGGCTATTCCCATTCAATTTGGCTAATATTTTTTAGGAAAATATTTTGGAGCAAAATAGTAACTAATCCCGATGGACTTGAGTTTTCGCGTAAAAAGTGGAATCTCTTTGCAAAGACATTTCTGAGAATTTGCGAAAAATTGGCTATTAAATATTCTGTATCCATTGTTTGCGATAGTCCCGCTCTTGTTGATTATTATCGGTCTAAATACTCTATAAATCCCAAAGTTATTCCATATGGAGCATTCCCCGTTAGGTCAGTTCCGGACAAATCAATTTTGAAACAATTTACGGTTCCAGATGATTATTATTTAATGATTTCGCGCTTAACGCCTGAGAATAATATTGAGCCGATTCTAGAGTCTTTTAGCAAAAATGGATTTTCTTTGGTTGTGGTAGGCGATTTCACGAGCCGTTACGGGCAACTTTGTTTCAATAGATATCGGTTGTACTCGAATATTATTTTTTTAGGGAAGATCTATGATCAGAACAAATTAGATACTTTAAGATATTATGCCAAAGCATATATTCATGGGCATAGTGTTGGAGGAACAAACCCATCGTTAGTTGAGGCCATGGCCTGTAAATGTTTTGTGATTGCCCATGATAATGTTTTCAACAGAACGGTTCTTAATAATGAAGGCATGTATTTCAATAATTCCAATGATTTAAAGATTTATTTGGAGAAATATGAAAAAATGGAACTTGCAGAAGTATTACAAGTAAAACAAAAAAATTATCAGAGAATCATTGATGAACATGATTGGATATCTGTTTCGGAAAAATACTTGGAATTATTTGAAAGATTAAATCTTGTTGTAAAAAAGAGCGTTTAGACATCTAAACGCTCTTTTTTCATGCTTCTTAGATTATCACTCTAAAACAATCTTCCTTGTTATCCATTTCTCTTCTTTACCAAAACGTATGAAATAAATTCCTTTTGGCATTTTATCAAGATTAATAGGATCTATTAGTTCATTGCTCGATACTTTATCATTTCGCATTAGAACTAATTTTCCTGTTGAGTTATAAATTGAAAGTTGATAATCGCCATCTTTAAGCCCTGTTATGTGTAATTTAAACTCTCCTGTTGTTGGGTTTGGATAGAGATTAGTAATCCATCCATAATTTGTCGAAATATCATCCCAAAGTTTAACCTTTACAACAGCAGTATCAGTTGCCGAACATGAGTTGTCATTTGTTACGGTAACCCAGTATGAGAAGATTCCTACACCGGTTACTGCTCCATCAACAACAAGTGTTTGCTGTGTTGAATTGTCGTTCCATAGATAAGTAGTAAAACCTTCTCCGGCATTAAGGGTTACCGAGGATTGTGTGTCAATTCTGATAGTATCACTAGAAAGATTTATTTCCGGAGCAGCATTTTCAGTTAAGGTTATGTTGTCTGACGTTGCGCTACATCCACCACCAAATGTTGCTTTTACAAGGTAAACTCCAGCCTCATTGGTGGTGTATTCAAATAATGTAGCACCGTCAATATCGGTTCCATCCTTATTCCATTGATAAGTTTGTGCTCCTTGAGGATTTGCTTGTAGAACGATGTTAACCTCTTCATTCGAACACCATGTTAGAGGATCTTTTGTTTCAATAGAAACAGATGGGGATATTGAAGTTATATTGATTTCTGTACTTATTGCTGTACAGCCACTATTTGTTACTCTTACACTGTAATTTCCTGTCGAAGTTGCTGTATATGTTTGCAAATTTTCTCCAGATATATCAACTCCATTATGAATCCATTGATAATTCTCGGCGGTTTCTGTTGATAAATTGATTGAAATAGAAGTTCCTTCACACCATACCGTTGGATCTGTTGTAGTTACAGTCGGCGTCGGTAAATTATTTACGACAATATCCTTGTCTGCGGAGTTTGAGCATGAGTTTCCATCTGTGTACGTGTATGTGATGGTGTGTATTCCCGCACCAGCGGTTGCTGGGTCGAACTCTGTGATATCTGTGCCGTTCAATGAGTATGTACCACCTTCAGGTAATCCACCTGTAAGTGTAACTGGTGAGCCATTTACGCAAACCGGTGAGAAGTCGGCAAGCGTAACCCCTGGTAATGCATTTACGACAATATCCTTGTCCGCAGAGTTTGAGCAAGAGTTTCCATCGGTGTACGTGTACGTGATGGTGTGTGTTCCCGTGCCAGCGGTTGTTGGGTCGAACTCTGTGATGTCCGTGCCGTTTAATGAGTATGTACCACCCTCAGGTAATCCACCTGTAAGTGTAACTGGTGAGCCATTTACGCAAATCGGTGCGAAGTTGGCAATGGTAACATCTGGCAGAGCACTCACCACGATATCCTTGTTCGCAGAGTTTGAGCAAGAATTCCCATCGGTGTACGTGTACGTGATAGTGTGAGTGCCTACTCCTGCAGAAACAGGATCAAATTCGGTGATATCAACCCCGTTTAGGGAGTATGTTCCTCCGTCAGGAAGACCTCCAGTGAGGGTAACTGGCGATGAGTTAACGCAAACAGGTGCAAAATCTGCAAGGGTAACATCTGGCAGTGCATTTACCACGATATCTTTCGATGCGTAGTTTGAACATGAGTTTCCATCGGTGTACGTGTATGTGATAGTGTGTGTTCCCGCGCCAGCGGTTGCTGGGTCGAACTCTGTGATATCCGTGCCGTTTAATGAGTATGTGCCACCCTCAGGTAATCCACCTGCAAGTGTAACTGGTGAGCCATTTACGCAAACCGCTGCAAAGTCGACAAGCGTAACCTCTGGTAATGCATTTACGACAATATCCTTGTCCGCAGAGTTTGAGCAAGAGTTTCCATCGGTGTACGTGTACGTGATGGTGTGTGTTCCTGTGCCATCGGTTGTAGGGTCGAACTCTGTGATGTCCGTGCCGTTTAATGAGTATGTACCACCCTCAGGTAATCCACCAGTAAGTGTAACTGGTGAACCATTTACGCAAATCGGTGCGAAGTCGGCAATGGTAACATCTGGCAGCGCATTCACCACTATATCTTTCGAGGCAGAGTTGACGCATGAATTCCCATCGGTGTACGTGTACGTGATAGTGTGAGTGCCTACTCCTGCAGAAACAGGATCAAATTCGGTGATATCAACCCCGTTTAGGGAGTATGTTCCTCCGTCAGGAAGACCTCCAGTGAGGGTAACTGGCGATGAGTTAACGCAAACAGGTGCAAAATCTGCAAGGGTAACATCGGGCAGTGCATTTACCACGATATCTTTCGATGCGTAGTTTGTACATGAATTTCCATCGGTGTAGGTGTAGGTGATGGTTTGTGTACCTGTGCCAGCGGTAGTTGGATCGAAAGTTGTTCCAGTCACTCCTGTTCCTGAGTATGTTCCTCCAGCAGGTAGCCCTCCGTCAAGGGTTATTGGCGAAGCATCAACGCATATAGGTGCTAGATCTGCTAGGGTAACATCCGGTAATGCGTTTACCACTATATCCTTAGATGCAGAGTTGGTGCAGGTGTTTCCGTCGGTGTAGGTGTATGTGATGGCTTGTATACCAACGCCAGCGGCCGTAGGGTCAAAGGTTGTTCCTGTTACTCCTTTTCCAGAATAAGTACCGCCACTAGGTAGACCTCCATCAAGGGTTATTGGCGAAGCATCAACGCAAATAGGAGATAAATCGGATAAAGAAACCGTTGGAAGAGGATTTTCGATAATTTCTATATCATCACTTATGGCCCAACATCCATCTTTAATTACAAATACCGAGTAAAGTCCAGGTTGTGTTGCTGTGTACGAATTTAATAATGCACCTGAAATATTCAAACCATTTCGAATCCATTGATAGGATGAAGCATCTGAAGGACTTGCCTCAAATAGGGTGCTAACGGCATCACCTTGGCAGTATGCTACAGGATCTGTAGTACTAACCAAGGCAACAGGAACAGGATTAACAGTAATTTCTATTTGATCAGAATTACTGCAACCATTGGAATCAGTTCCAATTACAGTGTATGTTTGTGTCGTTGATGGATAAAACTCTACACCATCATCAACGCCTTGATCCCAGATGTAAGAAGTTGCTCCGCCACCTGTCAATGTTAAAGGATCGCCTTCGCATAATACGGTTTGTGTTGCATTAGCCACAACTGTAGGCAAGGCATTAACCACTTTATCTTTTGATGCAGAATTTGTACATCCGTTTCCGTCGGTGTAAGAGTATGTAATGCTGTGTGTTCCTACTCCTGCAATTGTTGGATCAAATGTATTACCCGACACACCAGTTCCCGAGAAAGTTCCTAGAGCAGGCGATCCTCCAGTTAGTGTGACCGCAGCAGAACCCTCACAAACTGATGCTAGATCGGCGAGAGTTACAACCGGAAGCGAATTCACTACCTTATCTTTCGAGGCAGAGTTTGTACATCCGTTTCCGTCGGTGTAAGAGTATGTGATGCTATGAGTTCCAACTCCAGCAATAACAGGGTCGAAATTTCCTCCAGAAACGCCAGTTCCCGAATATGTTCCTAAAGCAGGCAACCCCCCTGATAATGCAACTGCAGCAGAACCCTCACAAACTGATGCTTGGTCAGCAAGAGATACAGTAGGAAGCGCATTTACTATTTTATCTTTCGAGGCAGAGTTTGTACATCCATTGCCATCGGTATAGGTGTATGTGATGCTATGAGTTCCAACTCCAGCAACAACAGGATCGAAATCACCTCCAGAAACGCCAGTTCCAGAATAAGTTCCTAAAGCAGGCGATCCGCCCGTTAATGCAATAGCAGCAGAACCTTCACAAACTGATGCTTGATTTGCTAGTGTTACGACGGGTAATGTATTAACGGTGGTTGTGATTGTTGAAGTTATTGCTGAACATCCATAGGATGAGGTAACAATTGCATAAACTTCATCCCCATTACTTAAAGAGGTAGTATTGTAAGTAGCATCAGTTGATGAGCCTTGAATTAATCCTCCATTAAGGAAAAACTCGTAAGTGTTACCGCCTGTTGCAGTAAATATGATATTATCTCCAATGCAAATAGCATTGTCTATTTCAGAACTAGATATTCCTGGTGTTGGTGATGGGTTTTCGTTAGTTAAAATTACTTGGTACGATTTCGTGCAGCTATTATCATCTGTAACCAAAACATTATAAGTGCCAACCCCAAGGCCTGTCTGATCTTTATTTGTAGCATTAACGATATCAGGTCCAGTCCAGAAGTAAGTTTTAGTTCCTGTTCCTCCAGTAACTGTTAAACCGATACTTCCATCTGTTGATTCAGGACATGTAGGGTTATTCACTAAATGACTAATTGTGATTTGTGTCGGTTGTGTTAATGTTGTTGTTTGTGTTTTGTAACAACCTTTGCTATCGGTTACTTTTAACCAGTAGTTACCAGCTTTAATGTTGCTGATTGTTGTGGAGGTAAGTGTGTTTGACCATAAGTACGAATAACTTGGAGTCCCTCCTGTAAGACTCGATACAGAAAGAGAACCATTAGAACTGCCGTAACATGTAGGCTCTGTAGCACTAAACCCAAACGTAATATCGTCTGGCTGAGAAACGGTTCCAGGTATAACTGTTGAACAACCTTTTGAATCTGTTATTGTAACATGGTAGGTTCCTGCAGTTAGGTTATTGACATCTTGTGTGGTTTTAACTGGTGATGTATCCCAGGAATATGTATATGGATGAGTTCCCCCAGATGGTGTTAAATCTAGGGTTCCATTGGTTCCCCCATAGCAAGTTGTTGGTGTGCCTGTAATGCTTCCATCTAAAATTGCTGAAGGTTCTGTTAGCGTAACTGAAATATGAATAACCTCATCGTCTCCAGCATCCAGTGGCGTTCCCATATCGTCTGTTAAATCTGCACTATATGTAGCGGCAATTTTTCCGCTAATTGTAAAATCTACTTCTGACGTGTTCCAAAGGATTGTGACAGATCCTGTGTTTTCGGCGTAAGAAACCGTTGCTGATCCGGTCGCATCGCCTTTACAGTTAATGTTTGTTTTTGCGGAAATCCATGCATGGAATACTCTCTCATCAAGAACAGTAAATGTGCTAGAGTCAACACACGAAGTGTTATCGGTAACAACTAGTGTATAGTCGCCTCCTGTATTTAATCCGGTGATATCTTCAGTGGTTTCTACTTCAACGTTATTTAATTTCCATGAATAGTTAGAGTATGTTCCGGAGCCACCTGATACTGTTGCATCGACGGCACCATTGCTTCCTGTGCCAGAAATATTGGTTACTGTTCCTGTAATGCTAATTTGTGTAGGCTCTGTTATTGTAATGTCTTTAGTTGCTGTGCAACCGTTCTTATCTGATACTTCTACGGTGTACGTTCCTTTGGCAAGACCACTTTGGTCTTCCGCATCAATATCTTGACCACAACCATCGGTGGTAGTCCAAAAATAAGTATAGGGATTAGTCCCTCCACTTGTGGTGATATTAATGGCTCCATCCATTAAACCATAGCATGATACATTGGTTAATGTATTTCCAATGGATAAAGCTGTTGCTTGCGTTACCGTATACGTAAGTGTTACAGTATTTGAATTACCATCTGTAACAGTGACGTCATATTTTCCTGCATCAAGATTTGTTATTGCAGAATCCGTGGGAGCAATTGTTACATCGTCTTTCTCCCAAGCATAAGTATATGGAGGGGTTCCAAAGTATGGAGTTACGGTTAACTCTCCATCATTACCTCCGTTGCAAGTAACATTTTTTTTGTGTGTAAAAGTAGCAGTGTATTCATTTTGATACTTAGCGAAGAAAAGATCTTTATATGTTGTAGATGGAGAACTGGAGTTGGTAAAAGTGTTTGTTCCAACAGTTAGCGAAGCAGATTTAAAGAATCCACCCATGTAAACATTGTAATCTTCGTCAAGGGCGACACCTTGTCCTCTATCTTCACCTGCTCCTGAAGCACTTTTAGCTAGAACAGCGTTAGATTCCACATCAAATACAAAAAAGGCTGCATCGGTATTCCCGCCAGAGGTAATTGTACTCAAATTAAAATTCAAGGTATTCGCAAAGTAGCCTGTTGCCACTAGCACATTGTTTAAAATATTTAAACCATAGCCAACATCTGTTCCTGTGCTGCCAATGGTTTTTTTCCATAACAAGCGTCCTTCAAGGTTATATTTGGCCAAGAAAATATCATTCGATCCAGCTGTTGTAAAACTGCTAGACTGCAAAGTGCTCGTACTGTCTATAGTTCCTGTGCCTTGTATATATCCAATTAGGTATGAATAGTCTTCATAAATTGCAATGCTATTCAACTGATCATCTAATGTGCTTCCCCCTTTTCTAACCCATTCAGAGGAACCATCTAATGAACTTGCCTTGAAATATATAATATCTCCACTTCCTGATGATGTATAGTTTATTCCATCAATAGTTACAGTTCCAAACAGAGCGCCTCCTACATATAGGTCGTTATCACCATTGCAGGCTATTGCCCTAAGTATATTGCTGTTATTGTTTGTTGCTATTTGTTTCGACCAAATCTTACTACCTGAAGAAGTGTAGCTTGCTAAAAATAAATCCGCGTTAGCATCTGCATTGGTGTATGTGTCGCCGGTTGTTCCATCGCCAACTGTAAAAGAACTACTTTTTGCAAAACCTGCAATGTATAAATTACCATCGGTACCTAGTGTAATACCGGTGACTCTTTCGTTATCTGTGCCATAGGCAATGTTTTTAACCCATTGAACAGTTCCTGATGAGTTGTACTTAAGGATGAATCCATCAAAAAATGTAGATGTTGTTGCTGTTAAAGAATAACCATCTCCAAAATCGCAGGTCGATTTAAATCTACCAGCCAGATAAATATTTTCGCTTTCATCTATAACTATAGCCTCGGGTAAATCCCCTTCACTACTTCCAATGGTTTTAACCCATTGAACATCTCCCGATGAGTTGAATTTAGCCAAAAAGATATCTGGTTTAGTTGATGCTGAACTTGGGTATCCATTATATGTAACACCATTCAGTATGAAATTCGAAATATATGTGCCAGCAACATAGACATTTCCTGACGAGGCAATTTTAACATCATAAATATCCAGTTCCGAGGTTGCTGATGATTCTATATTAGGATTGGGTGACTGGGAAAATTGTTTTGCCCATTGCCAATTTTGTCCAAAGGTAAATTGCGACATTACCGTAAGAACAACTATTAATAATTTTTTCATGACATTTTTTTTCTTATAGTACAAATTTTGAGCCATTTACCCTAATGGGATGATTCTGAAAATTGTAAAAAATTCAATAATTAGATTTAACCCAAAAATACGACCATTTTCGTACATTCGTATTATGCTGATACGTAATTCTGTAATTAAAGATAATATATAATTGGTATTTTTACATTCAATAATCTGCTTTTAATCAAAAATATGGCTGAAGTTATTCATATTGGCTATCCAAAAACTGCTACTACATGGTTTCAGGATGAGTACTTTCCTAAAGTGGAAAACTTTCATTTTGAATCGTGGAAGGTGGTTAATCGTTATTTTTTACTCTCCGATTCATTCCTTTTCGAGGCGGAAAAAACAAGAATTGAGTTAAATCCCAAAAATAAATATACCAACCTGCTTTTCAGTTCTGAATTTCTTACAACCGCAATTAATTTTGGTTGGCATGGCGGAAATTATTCAATTGCATCTGCTCAAAAGTTGAAAGAGACATATCCTCAAGCCGTAATTGTGATTTTTTTGCGAAGGCAGCAATCCCTCATTTGCTCCGCATATCAGCAATATATTAAGAATGGTGGTACATTTAGTTTTAAGAAGTGGCTTTACTCGGGCGAGGTTTTTTCGTTCGAGCATCTTCTTTTCGATAAATTAATTGCTTTATACGATTCTTTGTTTGGGGAAGAGAACGTAAAGATTTATCTATATGAAGATTTTCGGGAAAATTCAGAGCATTTTCTTGAGACCTTTAATGCCAATTTAGGGTTTATTGTTGATATGAGCAGTATCTCCTTAAAGCCAATAAATAAGGGTCTACGAAAAGGTGTCATTCCTATTCAACGCTTTTTAAATTTGTTTTACCGAAAGCCAATTGGACGTAAACATTTTATTGTGCATGTTCCTGGAATGACTTCTGTTGCCCGACAGGTGATGAAAAGAATAAATAGATGCTCTATTTTCGGAGGATTTTTATCAGAGAAAAATATGCTTTCGGTTAATGATATTGATTATATCAGGAAATTTTATTCAAAATCAAATGCTAATTTGGCCAATAGATTGGGTTTTGATGCAATAAAAAAACATGGGTATTATTTAGATTGATATGGAAAAACCAATTCTACATATCGGCTATCCTAAAACAGCCACGACTTGGTTTCAAAAGGTATTCTATTTCTCGTTAAAAGATGTCTTTTATGTTATGCGTGATTTTATCTCTGATCAATTAATCTTTCCCGATGTTTTCTCCTACAATTCTGCTGAAACCTCTAAATTGCTAAATAATCGCTCCGATAATAAACGATTGGTGATTTGCGAAGAACTATTGCTTGGTGGGTTGGATATTGGTTATGGATCGGGCGAGTTTATCTCACAAATGGCTAATCGGCTTAAAAATACTTTTCATGATGCCGAAATTGTTATTTTTATTCGAAATCAACACACAATTCTGGAATCTGCCTATAGTCACTACATTAAATCAGGGGGTACATATTCTGTAAAAAAATATCTGGGCTTAGATGACCGTTTAAAGTTAAAATTTCAGAACCACCATTTATTCAATCCTGCGTTGTTTAACTATATTGATGTTATTAATTTGTATTCTGATTTATTTGGGCGAAATAGTGTGCATGTATTCCTATATGAAGATTTTAAATCTTTTCCCGAATTGTTTATGTCAAATTACTGTAGTGAGTTAAGTTTAAAAATTCCAGAAACTGTTGATTTTAAAATCAAGGAAAATGTTTGTTTGACAAATACTTCTATTAATATGTTGCGTTTTTTGAATCATTTTACTCAGCGGAACACTCCGTTTAAGAATTACATTATAAAATGTTCATTCTTGTATCCCTATTTAATATCATTTAGCAACAGGTTGGATAGATTGAAAATTGTACAAAAGAAGCCTTTCAGATTTAGCGATGATATTCATGCATGGATTGAAGACTATTATCGCGATAAGAATAGAATGCTTAGGGAGTATGTTGATGAAAGAAACCTTAAAGAGTATAATTATCCCATTTAAGAAGAAAAGCCTCCAGAAATGGAGGCTTTTAGTATCTGTACTTAGAATTTAATGTCTAATCCGAGAGCGAGGACGTAGGCTTTGTTTGATATATCTACAGGTAAACCAGCCGATGAACCATAGTTAATAGTCTTATCTTTCCAGATTGTTCTACCAATACCGAGATCAACTTGAATATTATCGGTTACATTATATCCAGCACCAATACCTAGATTCAGGTTATCATATTTAACCGCTTCGTACGCTCCCATTTGAGTGTAATACAATTCCTGGTCGGAATAGTCGAAGTGAAGATATTTGCAGCCTGCGCTAAGTTGAAGTTTTGGGAGAAGTTGGTAGTACACCCCCAATGCAACATGGTAACAGTTGCCTGCTGCATCGGAAATTTCTTTATCATTGGCGAACTTACCCCAATCTGCTCCTTTTTGGAAATAATAGTTAAAATCAACTGCTGCTGTGAATTTGTCTGTAAATTTGTATGAAGCACCTGTGTATAGAACTGCAGGTAAATCTCTGTTCGATTTTGTTCCATCAGTTTCTAAAGCCATAGTTCCTTTGTTGTCATCTGCCTCAAATTCAAGTTTTACTTTAGTTTCGTAATGAATGGCAATGTTTAATTTATCGTTAGGAGCTAAGTTTAAACCTATAATTCCTCCGAAACCTTTTGCATTCTTTTTATAGTCTACAGAAATTGGGTAGTCTTGTAATCCATAAAAGTTATCAACCAATGTTAATCCTGCCTTTGTGTGATTATTTGCAATAATGTATCTTCCTCCTAATGATAGAGAAATTTTGTCATTTATTGCATAGGAAAAATTAATTGGAATTGCTAGGTAGTATGATGATGCTTTGATTGATTGATCTTTTAAACTGTTATAGCCAGGTGTTGTAAACTGAGATACACCCATAAGCGTTGTGTTTACGGAACCATCTGGAAAATCAGCAGAGGCACCGCTTCCTGTTACATAAATACCACTGGAAATAGCCCAATTATCTTTTTTAAATGCAGCATATAATGCAGGTAAAAAGGGATCTGCACCATCCTGCTTGCAGGTTTGTTCCCCAGTGCCAAGGTTAAAAGAGTGTTGAGGTTTGCGGAAAAGGCTTTGATTGTTCAAACTGATATGGAATCCATTGTCCAATTTTACAATACCAGCAGGATTGTAGTTTACAATATCGGCACCATCAAGTGCTGCATTGCGTGCATTTGCACGAATCCACTTAGCACTCATATTTGCTAAGTTGTCCATTTGTGCGTTCGCACCGAAGGGTATTAGAAAAACTCCTAAAAGGATTGATAGTTGTAGAGTTTTTTTCATATTCAAAATAATTTTAATAGTGAAAAATAGTTGTTTTAAAGTCAAACAAATAACTGTTTGGTGCTTTAATTGCTAGAACATGAGCGATTTACTATAATTGAACTCGCAAATCGACTGTGAAATTATCAAAAAAAATTAATAACCAGTTTTTCGTAACTAATATTTTATTTTTTCGAATAGCGTTTTGTAACATAGATTGATTGTTGAGTTTTGATGCTCGTATGTGTTAAAATATTTTTAAATAGTTATTTTGACAGATGTCAATAAAAAAAGTCCAGTGATAACTGGACTTTTGGCTAATAAAGAGCGGTTTTAAATGATCAACATGGCATCACCATAAGTTCCAAATCGATATTTTTCCTTGATGGCAACCTTATAGGCTTCGAATAGTAAATCGTATCCAGCAAATGCCGAAACCATCATAAGTAGGGTTGATAGGGGCAGGTGAAAATTTGTGATAAGCATGTTTGGAACTGCAAAATCGTATGGAGGAAATATGAATTTATTTGTCCATCCACTATATGGTTTTAAGTAACCATCAGTAGTTACAGAACTTTCAAGTGTGCGTAATACTGTTGTTCCTACAGCACAGATGTTTTTCTTGTTTTGTTTGGCGGAATTTACAATGTCAACAGCATCCAACGGAATATCAATTTGTTCCGAGTCCATTTTATGCTTTGTTAAGTCTTCAACATCAACAGTGCGGAAATTGCCTAAGCCCACGTGTAACGTGATTTCAGCAAAGTTTAATCCTTTTATTTCTAGACGTTTTAGCAGTTGCTTGCTAAAGTGAAGCCCAGCAGTTGGAGCGGCTACAGCACCTTCGTGCTTAGCATATACTGTCTGATAGCGTTCACGATCTTCTTCAACAACCTCTCGGCGGATAAACTTAGGAAGAGGTGTTTCACCTAGTCGGTATAATGTATCCTTAAACTCATCGTATGAACCATCGAATAAGAAGCGAAGGGTTCTTCCTCTGCTGGTTGTATTGTCGATAACCTCAGCAACAAGTACATCATCTTCTCCGAAATAAAGTTTGTTGCCAATTCTGATTTTTCGGGCAGGATCAACAAGAACATCCCATAAACGTTGTTCTCGGTTTAGTTCTCGGAGTAAAAAAACTTCTATTTCAGCGCCAGTCTTTTCCTTGTTACCATATAAACGAGCAGGAAAAACCTTGGTGTTGTTGAATACCAAAACATCATCTTCATTAAAGTATTCGATAATATCCTTGAAAACACGGTGCTCAATCTGCTTGGTTTTTCTGTTGATTACCATTAATCTTGATTCATCACGGTTATCGACAGGGAACTTGGCTATAAGTTCTTGTGGCAGATTGTACTTGTACTGCGATAGTTTCATTTTATTTTAAGTATTAAGTATTCTTCTAAAAGCCATAATAAGCAATAAACTCCATTTCTGAAGCATTGCTTAACAATAATAAAATTAAGAGGTTGCAAATTTAGCGTATAATTTTAAAGACTGCCCATCTTATACGTACAATTTTAGGGTTGGTTACAAAGTTGTTGAAATTTTTTTTCAATATCTTCAATTGTCAGAGCATCAGCTATATTAAAATCGCCACTGGCAGTTCTTCTAAGTTGTGTAAGGTGTGCACCTGAATTTAACGCTTTGCCAATATCGCGTGCTATAGATCTAATATAAGTTCCTTTGCTACATCTTATATTTAGTTCTAAATATGGCATTTCGAAGTTTAACACTTCCATGCTGTATATTTCGATAGGAACTGGTTTTAGTTCCATGTCGATACCTTTTCGCGCAAAATTATAGGCGCGTTTTCCGTCAATAAACTTTGCCGAGAATAAAGGTGGAATCTGATCCTGTGGCCCTATGAAATTTTGAACTGTTGAATCTATTAACTCTCTGCTGATATGTTCTGTAGGATAATAATTGTCGGGTTTTGTTTCCAAGTCGAAGGAGGGTGTTGTTTCTCCAAGCTTAATGGTTGCAATGTATTCCTTTTGTTGAGCCATTAACTCGTTCACCTGCTTTGTTGCCTTACCCGTGCAAACTACTAAAAGTCCCGTTGCTAGAGGATCCAACGTTCCTGCATGTCCAACTTTAATGCTTTTATCGCCAGTTGCCCTACGAATTAAAACTTTTAACTTGCCTACCACATTAAACGATGTCCATGTGTAGGGTTTATCAACCAAGAAAACGCTTCCCTCCTTAAGAGTATTGATGTTGTTAATCTCCATTATAGGCTAAATATGATTGCAGTTAGCCCAACAATTGCACAGTAAACGGCAAACCAAATTAAGTTTCCTTTGCGGACAAGTTTTACCATCCAGTTACATGCAAGATACCCCGAGACAAATGCTGCAACGAAACCTGCCAGAACCGGTTGTAAACTAATTGCTCCAAAATCACCTTTAGCAACATCTAGAACTGCAGCTCCAAGAATAGGGATAATTACCATTAAAAAGGAAAACTTTGCAATTTCATCGCGGTGATTTCCTAGAATTAAACCAGTTGATATTGTTGAACCAGATCGGCTAAGTCCTGGAAGTACAGCAATTGCTTGTGCAATACCAATTATAAATGAATCGCGGGAACCTATTGGTTTGGTGTTTACGCTTTGTAGATACTTGCTGAGAGTTAGTAATAATGCCGTAACAAGAAGCATTATGCCTACTATGAGCAGATTTCCTTCGAATAATTTTTCTACTTCATCTTTCAGGAAGAAACCTACAAATAAAACAGGAATAGTAGATAGAAGTATTTTTAGAACAAACTTGGTTTCGTCGTTCATTTTAAACTTAAAGAATCCAGCAAAAAGATTGATGATATCTTTACGGAAAACAACTAAAGTACTTAGCACTGTGGCGGCATGAACAGCAATGGTAAATTCTAAACTTTCCTGAACATTAACACCGAGAATTGCCTTGCCAAGTTCAATGTGTCCGCTGCTGCTTACTGGTAAAAACTCTGTTAATCCTTGAATTAATCCAAGGATAATTGCTTCAATTATTGTCATACGAAATTAGTTAATCTACTTTTTTGGTTTCTTCATTATCGCATAAATTTCAAAGGCAAATCCAAATAGTACAACTACTGGTGCCAATGTTATTCTGCGGAAACTGAAGATATCATAATTGAATACATTGGGATCCTTTGATCCGCCACCTGCCATAAGAATAAAACCTAGGATAATAATTCCAAATCCAATTAAAAGAAGTTTGTAATTCTCTTTTCCTAAGGCAAATCTTCCCTCGTTCTGCGGTGTAGCCGTTGTTTTGTTTACTTGTTTCGACATGATTATATCAGATTTTCTTGTTATTAATAGTAAAGATCGTCGTTTGATAGACGAAGAAATTTATTTACAGCAAAGAATGTTGCAAGTAAATTTATAAATATTCCAATAATTGTAATTGCTGCAAAAATAGCAACAATGTAAATTGGGTCGACAATAAGAAGTATATCGGCAATCTCTTTTTTTATGCCATATATCGTTGCAGTAAGTAGGATAATTGCTAGAATTGAAGCGTACATCCCATGAAGAATGCTTTTTAGAAGGAATGGCTTACGGATGAATCCCCATGTGGCTCCAACTAGTTTCATGGTGTTAATAATAAACCGCTTGGAGTAAACCGACAAACGTATAGTGTTGTTGATTAGGACGAGGGCAACAAATAGTAAAAGAGCACTAAATATAACAATCACTAAACTCATTCGGCTGACATTCTCATTCACTAGATTTACCAATGGTTTTTGGTAGTCAACTTCTTTAATTTGATTGAACTGTTTCATCCAGTTCTCGATTTTTGCAATGCTATCGGTATTTGCATATTGAGCCTTTAGCCTTACATCGATATATGCCGATAATGGGTTGTAGCCAATGTAATCGATAAAATCGTCACCAAGTTCTTGCTCCATCAATTTTGCAGCATTGTCTTTGCTAATGTACTCGGTGTATTTAACATAGTTTGATGCATCAAGAACTTTTCGGAGATAGTTTGCTTCGGCATCGCTAATTCCGTCGTTGAGATAAATCGAAAATCCAATATTTTCCTTAACGTAATCGGATAGTTTCTTTGCGCTTACGACCAAAATACCAAGCATTCCAAGCATAAATAGCACCAACGAAATGCTTATTATTGAAGATAAGTAGGAACTACGAAGTCGTTGACGGCTTACTTTCGATTCTTGGTTTTTCATAATGCTATTCGTTCTTCTTTAACAAACTCTTGCCAATCCATCCTGCAAATATAAGTAGGATTAAAAGCGATGATGCTAAATCGATATTACGTCCAACGTACCACATTTTTGGGTCAAAAACAAACTCAATCTTGTGATTGCCTTTAGGAATAACCATTGAACGAAGCACGTAGTTTGCCCTGAAATGTTCGGCAGGAGTTCCATCGATAGTTACTTTCCATCCTTTGGCGTAGTATATCTCCGAGAAAACTGCAATTCTATTCTCGTTACACGAACTGCTATAGATTAGTTTGTTAGGTTTGTATTCTTCGAGTTTTATAAATCCAGTAGAATCGGTTGTAGGAGTGAATCCTTTAAGCATCGACTCGAAGCGTTTATCAACAATAGCCGTTTTCTTAGGATTAAAATGGTTTAAAGCTGCGATTTCTTCATCGGCATTGTTGACAATTTTAAGACTGTCTACAAACCAAACATTTCCTAATGCTCCAGGATTTTCCATGGCAATAGGACCATTCTTGGACGATTGAATAAGGTACTTGGTGTTGAGCATATTCATCACAGCCATGTTTCCTGTCGATAAATGCTTCTCGATCAAATCCTGATAACGGCGCATTTTTGCGCCATGGTAACCACCGAGCGATTTGTGAAAGTACGACGTTGAGGCATCGTTAAATGGGCTAACTGTAAGGTTGAAAACTCTAAAATCAAGTGATTTGTCGGCAAGAATCATTTTGTCTGCCTCTGATGCATTGAAAGGGGCTTCTGCCATTTGTGGAGTAACAAAGTTTTTGTTATCCATATAGCGTTTGTTTACAACCCATAAATCAACAGTGATAAATAAGCCTAGTGCTATAATAAAATGTGCTGGTTTAAGTTTCTTCTTGAAAAAGGCAAAAACTAATCCTGCACCAATCAATACAAATATGAGTGAACGAAGAGAGTCGTTCCAAAGCAAGTTTGCTCTATCCTGTTTGATCGCATTGATAATTTCCTGAGGCCATCCCGATGAAATTAGTTGATCGTCGATGCTTCCTGTGAAGTTGAACATTCCTTTGCCGAGAAGCAAAAACAATACACATAAACCGCCCGTAATTCCAACCGACCATTTAAACGATTTCATAAAATCCGTATTGTTTACTTTGCCATCGTAAATTTCTTTTAATGCAAGGAATCCTAAGAATGGCATTGTAAACTCAGCAATTACCAAAATCATCGAAACAGTGCGGAATTTATTATAAGCAGGGAAATAGTTCAGGAATAGATTGGTTAATGAATTAAAGTGATCTCCCCAAGATAAAAGGAACGCTAAAAAAGTAACGGCTAAAATGGCCCACTTCAACGGTGTTTTGATCAAAAATAGTCCCAAAACAAAAAGGAACACAACAATTGCACCGATGTAAACCGGTCCCGATGTTGATGGTTGTGGACCCCAGTAGGTTGGTAGTTGGCTTACAATTGACTGAGTTTGATTCATTGGAACGCCATTTTGGCGAAGAAACTTATAGGTCTCAGATTTGTTACCTAAATTCATTGCGCTTGCACCTCCCATCAGATTTGGAATAAGCAAGTTGAACGTTTCTGCAGGCCCATAACTCCACTGGGTGGCATAGTTTTTATCTAAACCAGAAGTTTTATTATGTTGATCATCGGTTAACTCAGATTTTCCTCTTATCGAATCTTTCCCGTAATCGTAAGTAAACCATAGGTTGCTAAAGTTTGCTCCAATAGCCAAGGTTCCGGCAACAGCCAGAACTCCAATTGTTTTTCCAATATTGCCTAAGTTGTTTGCCTTAATGCTATCAATCAAATAAACAATGAATAGTGCGGCCATAATAAATGCTGCATAGTATGTAATTTGAGGATGTCCATTGTAAAGGTTAAGACCCAGAAATAATGAAAATAACGCTAGTCCACTCAGAAATTTTCCACGGAAAGTCAGTAACATTCCGGCAATCATTGGGGCAACGTAGCCCATTGCTCTTATTTTAGCGTTATGGCCAGCCCCAATAACAATTATAAAGTATGTGGAAAGCCCATAAGCAATTGATCCGACAATACTGAGCCATGGATCAACTCCCATAACGAGCAGTAAAATATAGAAACCAAGCATTGCTATAAAAAGAAAACTTGCAGGCACTGTTATGCAGTTCAACGCTTTGTCAACGTAGCGAAGTAGATTATTATCATATGTTACGGAGATAAGATAAGCAGGCATTCCACCAAACATGCTGTTGGTCCAGAGACTAACCTCGCCTGTTTTTTCCTTATAGTCTAAAACTTCCTTAGCACCACCTTTCCACATCGCAATATCGTGTTGGGCGAGTCTTTTTCCTTCTAACAGAGGGGAGAAGAATGCTAAAGAGATAGCCATAAAAAGTACAATAGCAACTATATGTGGGAGAATTTTAAGAAGTTTTTCCTTGTTCATAGGATTATGTTTTGTGGTAAACTGACTAAAAATCAAACTTCAAATATATTAAAAAAGAAGATAGGAGATTCAATAAAAAAAGCAAGGCATTATTATCTCCTTGCTTTTTAAACTATTTAAGAATATTGCTAGATGTTCTTTAATAAAGTGGAAATTGACACTTTCTCAGCCATAATCTCGCGGAGTTTTGCTGCTGGGACTCTCTCTTGCTCCATTGTATCGCGGTAGCGAATGGTAACGGTTTCATCTTCCAATGTTTGATGGTCGATAGTTATACAGAAAGGTGTTCCAATTGCATCGTGACGGCGGTAACGCTTGCCAATAGTATCCTTCTCCTCGTATTGACATGCGAAATCAAACTTGAGATCATCCATGATTTTGCGAGCCATTTCTGGAAGTCCATCTTTTTTAACAAGAGGGAAGATTGCCAATTTTACGGGAGCCAATGCTGCTGGAATTTTTAGAACAACCCTTTCGTCTACAGTTCCATCCTCCTTGGTAAGTTTCTCCTCGGTATATGCAGATGATAAAACCAGTAAGAATGTTCTGTCTAGACCAATTGAGGTTTCAATAACGTAAGGAACATAACTCTCATTGGTTTCCGGATCGAAATATTGAAGCTTCTTTCCTGAGTGTTTTTGGTGACTACTTAAATCGAAATCGGTTCTTGAGTGAATACCCTCAACTTCCTTAAATCCGAATGGAAATTGGAACTCAATATCCGATGCGGCATTTGCATAGTGCGCTAACTTTTCGTGTTTGTGGAAACGATATTTATCGTCGCCAAGTCCCATAGATTTATGCCAACGCATGCGGGTTTCTTTCCAGAACTCGTACCACTTCATCTCCTCGCCAGGACGAACAAAGAACTGCATCTCCATTTGCTCAAACTCGCGCATACGGAAAATAAACTGACGAGCAACAATCTCGTTACGGAATGCCTTACCTACTTGTGCAATCCCAAAAGGAATCTTCATACGTCCAGTTTTTTGCACATTTAGGTAGTTCACGAATATACCCTGTGCAGTTTCTGGACGTAGGTAAATTGTGTTGGCTTCGTCGGTAACAGAACCCAACTTAGTGTCGAACATGAGGTTGAATTGTCGAACATCGGTCCAGTTGCGTGATCCTGAAATTGGGCAAACAATTTCACAATCCTCTATAATCTTTTTTACCTCAGCCAGATCGTTAGCCTCAAGCGCAGTAACCATTCGTTTGTTTACCTCATCAATTTTGGATTGATTTTCCAAAATACGAGGATTAGTTTGGCGGAACATTTTCTCATCGAAAGTATCCCCAAAACGTTTCTTGGCCTTTTCAACTTCTTTGTTGATTTTATCTTCAATTTTTGCAATCCAATCTTCGATAAGAACGTCGGCACGGTAACGCTTTTTGCTATCCTTGTTGTCGATTAGTGGATCGTTGAAAGCCCCAACGTGACCGGATGCAACCCAAGTTTGAGGATGCATAAATATTGCAGCGTCAATACCAACAATGTTTTCGTTTAGACGAGTCATTGCCTCCCACCAGTAGCGACGTATGTTGTTTTTTAACTCAACTCCATTTTGCCCATAATCGTAAACGGCGCTAAGACCATCGTATATTTCACTTGATTGAAATACGAAACCGTACTCTTTGCAATGAGCAATCAACTTCTTAAATAATTCCTCCTGTGTCATATCTTTACTTGCTAAAAGTTTCAAATTTTTCGAGTTAGCAAAAATAACTCAAATAATTAACCTCACAAAAGGGAACACATAAATCTCAAAGTTTATCGTCTTGATTTTGAAATATTCTTTTGTATCTTGCACTATAGAAGAAAAACGACAATATGCAATTTAGATCGGCTGTTTTATCAATTTTAGTAATTCTATTTTCTGGAATACAAGCCATTTCTATTGATTCTTATTTAAACAAACAGGTTTCTGAGGCAAAAGTTAAAGCTGCATTAATTGTGAATTTTGCCCAGAATGTTCAGTGGCCAAATGAAGCAAAGATCTCAACTTTTAAAATAGGAATAATTGATAAAGATTCGAGCGTTTTTAAAGAATTAAATTTAGTTCAGAATAATCAGAAAATTAAAGGAAAACCATTCTATGTATATCTTGCAAATCAGGATGAGGATTTATCAAAATATAATATTCTTTATTTTGGAGAGGATGCAGGAAAAACACTTTCGAATGTATATAGAGACATAAATCACAAGGATGTTTTGATAATTACAGATAGGAGTGCAGATCGAGTTCTGACTATGATTAATATTATATATAATCAGGATAAGAAGACTTTTTCGTTCGAGATTAACAGGGAGAATCTTAATACAAATGGTTTTGTTGTTAACTCTAAAATTTTGCTTTTAGGTGGAAGTTATGTTGATATAAAAGAACTTTATCTGCAAACATCCGAACAGCTTCGTAGAGAAACTCAAAGAATTATTCAATACAAGGAGGAACTTGAAAGAATTAGCAAAGAGAAAGAAGAGTATCAGTCCGAAGTTAATCAGTTAAATGATAGAATAAGTGATCTTTCCTTAAGTATAAAACAATCTGAGGAGGAATATCTTTCTCTTAATAATAAACTTAAGACGCGGGATAGTTTGCTATTGTCTAGAACCGTTGAATTACAGCGTAAAATTGATGAAAGCCGATCATTGCAGGGATTGATTCGATCTCAGCTTAGCTCTATAAAAAATGCAACAGGTAAGTTAGACTCTTTAGATGTAGAAATTAACTGGAAGCAGGAGGAACTCCGTACAAAGCAAATACAAATTGACAAGCAGAATGAGGAGATTAGTCAGCAGGATTTAATTATTCTTCGGCAGCAAAAACGGTTTTTGATAGTTATGCTTATCTCTTTAGGCTTAACCCTGAGTTTGTTCTTTGCATTTTTTGCCTATCGGATGAAACGTAATTTGAATGTTAAGCTTGAGCGACTTGTCGAAGAACGAACCTTTGAGCTAGAAATTAGTAGAGAGTATTTTGTAAGTCTTTTTGAAAATTCTCCAATGGCAATGTTTGAACTCGATTATTCTGCCTTAAAGATTTTTGTTGACAATGTTAAGTTGTTAAACAGAGATGATGCGGTAAATGATTTAGAATTTATAAAGGAAATATCAGAGGGGATTAAGCTTATAAAAGTCATTAATACGAATCAGGCTGGCATTGAGTTATTCGGGTTTAAGAGTAAGGATGATGCTCAGTTGAAGTATAGTAATACATACAATGATCTATCGTTCGATAGTTTTAAAACAGTGTTTTATGCAATGGTAGATCGTAAATCCTCATGTTCGTACGAAGCAATACGTCAAACATTAGATGGAACATTGCTTTACGTGCAAAATAAGTGGATGGTTTTACCTGGTTATGAGGATAACTATGAAAAAATACTCCTTTCTACCTCTGATATTACAGCACTTAAGAGTTATCAAAAGGAACTTAATAGACACAAGGATCATTTGGAGGAAATTGTATTAGAACGGACAAATGAGATAATTAAGTTAAACCAGGATTTAACGATTGCTAATGCCGAACTTCAGAAAAAGACGGAAGAATTATCCCAAATAATTCAGATGCTAAACGATACGCAGGATCAGTTAATCCAATCAGAGAAAATGGCTTCTATTGGAATGCTAACCGCTGGCATTGCTCACGAGATTAATAATCCAGTTAACTATATTAGTGGTAGTTATCAGGCTTTGCAAACTCAACTCGATGAGTTTTGGGATTTGCTGAAAGATTATAGAGGAAGCCTTGCATCGAAAGGACTTAAGGATGGCTTGGCCGAGATAGAAGCAAAGCATAGGATAAACACTGAAGAACTTTATGGTTCAATGACAATGCTTCTTTCTAACATTGAGACGGGCATAAATAGAACTACTGAAATAATTCGGAGTTTGATGGCTTTTACAAGAAACGAAAGTCACGAGTTGTGCGAGTTTGATTTAAAGAAAGGAATTCGCGATGTTTTGATTATTTTAAAATCGAAATACTCAGATCGAATAGCAATCACTGAAGAATACGATTCCAATTTGCCTCTGATTATGTGTAATTCTAATGGTATTGGTCAGGTTCTAATGAACCTTATTTCCAATGCAATTGATGCCATCCCGAATCAAGGTGAAATAAGAATTGCAGCTAAGTATAAGAGTTTGGATGATGAGGTAATGATTAGTGTTCACGATTCTGGTGATGGAATTCCCGCTGAAATTATTGATAAAATCTTTGATCCATTCTTTACAACAAAAGAGGTTGGAAAAGGAACAGGCTTGGGCTTATATATCTCTTATAACATGATTAAGGCACATCATGGTACAATTGATGTTAACTCTACAGTTGGGATGGGAACTTCATTTACGGTTACAATTCCTCGAAAGAGTAAGGTAAACAATAGTTAACGGTTAAGTTCTTCGTGCTTTTTAAATGCCAATCCTATTATATCGATAAGTTCATTTTTTCGCCAAGGTTTCATTATGTAGCGAAAAACTAGTTCGTTATTTATGGCTTTAAGCATAACATCAGACTCCATGAAAGCCGTAAGTAGGATACATATTTTTTTAGGAGTTTCGGCTTTTATTTTTTCAATAAATTCTAGGCCATTCATTTGTGGCATCTTAAGATCCGAGATGATCACGTTAATGTTTTGCTCCTCAATAATATTTAGTCCTTGTAGTGCCGAATCGGCAACAAAAATTTCAAAGTCATTACGAAAATTAATCTTAAATAACTCAAGATTAATTCGTTCATCGTCTACGTATAAAACTTTCTTATTTGCTTCCATGGCTAAAAAACTTATTACATCAAATATAAGATTTTTCTTTTTACGATAGAATTGCTTAATGTTGATTTAGTTCAATGTTGAAAAATTTAAAGCTTTGTCTTGAAAAACGATACCAGATCTGATAGCGCTTTTGCTCTAGCATTTAACTCCTCAGAGTTGGCTGCAACTTCTTCGGATAATGAGGCATTTTGCTGAGTCATGCTATTAAGTTGCTGAACCGCTGTGTTTATTTGTTCTGTACCCGAGCGTTGCTCGTATGACGACGCAGATATTTCTCGAATCAGGTCCGTTGTTTTAACTATTCCTCCTAGATTTTGGTTCATCAGGTCTTTTGCTTTCCCCGAAATTTGTGCCCCACTAGTAGAGACGGAAATAATTTCGTTTGCAGCATCTCGGCTTCGTTCTGCCAATCGACGGACTTCTGCTGCAACAACCGCAAAGCCTCGTCCATGTTCACCCGCCCTGGCCGCTTCAACAGCAGCATTTAAGGCTAATAGGTTAGTTTGAAAGGCAATATCATTTATTATGTTTATTTTTTGAGCAATTTCATTCATTGCATCAAGAGCAATGTTAGTTGAAACAACTCCTTCTTCCAAATTTCTGGTAGTTGTAACTGCTATTTTCTCTGTTTGAATAGCATTATCAGCGTTTTGCTGAATACTAGAAAGTATTTCTTCCATTGAGGAAGATATTTCTTCTAAAGACGATGCTTGTTCTGATGTTACCTCAGACAGATTAGTTGCACTAGAACTTAACTGATCACCTGACGATTCTAACTCTTTTGCTGATTTGGATATTTCTGCAATAACCATGTTGAGTCTTTTTGTTAAAGCTTCAATGGCAACAGTTAATCTTCCTAATTCATCATTCCTATAGGTGTACTTTTTATTTACCTCAATAGATAAGTCTCCTTCACTAATTTTTTGTACCGAAGCGATAGATTCTTCTAACGGTTTCCTTATTTTTTTGGTTATTGCTCTAATTATGAAAATGCCCATAATAATAATTGCCGGAGTAGTAATATATGATTTTATTGTATCGGGGTAAAGATATTTAAGGTTAACGGTTGCGTCGATAACAACCCAAGAAAGCAACATTAAGGAGCCCATGTAATACAGGATGGAGCCTTTAAAATAGTAACGTATAGTAATAATACCGACAGGTATTGCTATTAGCATTATCAAAACTATTTCTAATAAACCTTTTGACATTTTGGTAATATTGTTTAATGAATTATGATTGCCAATTTATGCATGTTATAGAATATAATCAATTTATTTGCGGTTTATTTTAAAAGGATATTGTTTTCAAAAGTATTTGGTTGAATACGGCATCGCTTAATTCTTGGTTTTGTCTTTCGAGTTGCTTGTTAATTCCAAGTATTCTGTGTGCTCGGAATCGATTTTTTAGCGATAAGTGCATTAAGATGACGTCGAGTAATTTTCCGAGAAATTTATTGTTAACGGTTTTCTCTAATGGTTTTAACCTGTCGTACCTAGACATTGGCGTGCGGAATCCTGCCCCATGATGATAAATTAAATCTTCATATATTCCAAACATCACAGGATGTTGGGTTAGTTGGTTTGTGCGTAGTAACGGTTTCCAAGGTACCTTTTTGTCGATGAGGATTTTAAGCAGATTTCCACCAACGTCTGTGCGAGGAGTCCCTTGATGGGTAATCCATTCATATCCTTCTTTCCAATCGCCTTGAATTTTTTTCCAGAAACCAACCGTTGTCAGGCAGAATGATGGGTGCGGTTGTATGTCGCCAACATTCTCGGTTCGTTGTATTGCGGTTATGGGATATTGATCGAGAGTTTTTCGAATAAAGTCATCCATTTCATTTATAGGGAATGCATCACCATCAACAAATATTATTGGATCATTTTCCGATTCTGCCATCAATTCTATGCTTTTAGCAAGTAGATTTAGTTTAATAGCGTGTTCCTTTATTGGCTCTATGCATGTATAAAAAAACTTAGACGTATGCTTTGTTGCTGTTCCACTTAGAAATGCATATACTCGAAACGGTTGTTTAATATTCTTATTTAGATATTCTAGCTGAACGTCTATCCACTTGTCTGTTTCCCAATGAACTGTTGCTATGTGAATCATAAATTAAAGTTCTAGTTTTTAATATTATGCATTTCTATTGCCAATTCAACAAATATAAATAATTGTTATCTCGATCTTATGATCTTACCAGTTTTATTGTTATTTGTATTGATTAATTGTTTTCGGTGTCGAAATAAAATGGTTAATTTAGGCATTGCCATGGATAAACAATTATCGTTCATATTATTCACAGCCGAAACCGCTCCATCGTTCGCTGGCGATGGGCTTAATGCTCTTCTATTCGCAAAAACACTTGTGAAGAAAGGACACGCCGCAGACATTGTTTGTCTTAATCCAGATGGATTGTTATCCAATAAAGAAGAATTTGATGGCGTTGTGGTCAATCGAATTTCTTATAGGTATAAAACTAAAGCAGGTCGATTTTTATTGAGGTTAAGAATGGTTTTTACTTTGCTTAATAAAAAGTATAGAAACTCGTATTGGTTGATTTATGGATCGATGCCAACTCATAAGTTGATAATCATTTTTGGATGGTTACGGGGAGTTAAAGTTGTTTTTCGCTCGACACTTTATGGGTTCGATAATGTTAACTCGTGTGTTTTATCTGGATTTTGGTTGAGTCAAGTTTTTAATCGTAATGTGTACCGCAAGGTTTCTGCATACTATGCTTTAAATAGTGCATTCGAGAAAGAGTGGATGTCTATGTATTCAACTCCAATATTTGTTTCGCCGCAAGGAGTTAACCTGATAAAATATAGTTCTATTGGGTATAATAAGTCTGATTTAAGAAAGAGGTTAGATCTGCCTGAAAGTAAAATAATTGTTTTAATTGTTGGTCATTTAATTAATCGAAAGGGATTTCCTGAGTTATTCGAATGGTTATCTAAAATTAATGATGATTTTTTGTTAGTTCATCTTGGACGAAGTAATGCTCCAGTTTGGGATGCCGTATCGGTTAAGAATGCTGAGATGAATAAAATCAGGATAGAAGGGGAGAGCCTTTTGGCCGATAGAGTGTTATTTGTAGGAGAATGTTCAACTCCGGAGTTCTATTACCTTGCTTCGGATATTTTTATTCTATCGTCCTACTACGAGGGATTTCCCTCCAATTCAGTGAATGAGTCTATGGCTGCTGGATTAGCATTGCTTATTCGTAAAATTGTTGGATCAGATGATTATGTTGAGGAGGATGTGAATGGGTCGTTTTTCGAGAGTGAATCTGAGTTTATAGAAAAATTTAGGAGAATGCTTAATGATATTGATTTGAGAAATCGATTAGGCGATTCAGCCCGTAAATTTGCTGTTGAAAATAACAATATTGATGATGTTGTTGACCGGTTTTTGGCGTTTGTAAACGAGAAAATGACTTAAGGCCATAGCACTTCCTCGAAAATCTTGCGCATCGATTTAGGAAACTCTGCTATAATAAGATTTGCCTTTTGTCTTCCATAATTTCCAATTCGAGTTCGAAGGTCATCGTTATACAATAGCAGTTCAAGTTTTTCCTTGAGAATTTTTTGTTCTGGCGAGTCAATAAAAATAATCTCTTTACCATCTTCAAAAATTGTTTTCAAACCTCCTGAATTTGTCGTGATTACAGGAACTCCGAAATGTAGCGCTTCAAGGATTACAAGCGGAAAACAATCGTTAAACGAAGGAAGAACAAAAACGCTGGAATTGGCTATTAGTTCACATTTTTCACGATTCCATACACCACCAGTAAATCTGATAGAATCGCTTAAGTTTAGTTTTTCAACTTTTTGCTTAAGTCCTTTTATTATATGGCTCGATGGAGAATCTCCAGCAATAACTAGTTTTAAGGAAGAGTCATTTTTGTGGAGAAGTTTAAAAGAGTCAATTAAAACATCTACTCCTTTCTCGGGGAATAGATGCGACAAAAAGAGTATCTGGTGCGATTTGTTTGTATTGTCTACAGAAATATTGTCGAGAGGTTCGATAGTGTTATGCACAAAGCAGAGTTTTGCATTTTTTAATGAGAGTTCTGCTAGTTCTTTATTCAGTAGATATTCATTAACGTGAATAATGTAGCACCCATTAAATGCAAATTGATATATCTTTTTGTAGATTTTGTTTTTGCTCTTGTGAGCAATGCCTTGATTATCTAAGTGCAAAATAGGTTTAACCCGGAAAAATTTAATTGTAAGAAGGTAAAGCAAATCTCGCCAAAAGGCTATGCCAATCGGCATAAACGAAAAATAAACGGCATGCGGTCTGAATACAATAAGTTGATAAATGATTCTGAAGTAAAGAATTGCTGCAATACCAATTTTTTTTAGCCGGAAGGTTCTTAGTTCGTTTAACTGTTTTGCAAAACGAATAGGGAGTACTCTTTTTTCGATACTTTGATTTATGGCAGAATCTTCCCAAACTATTTTATTGAGAGCACTAACACCATGTATTGGCGGTGGAAATTGAACTAGATATAAAACCCGCTTGGTTTCCAATTTATTATTTTTTATCCTCAAGCACAATTGGTTTGAGTGTTAATCCTTTTGCAGTTATTCCTTCCAGTACTCTTGGCAAGGCGTATTTTAAGTTTCGCTGAGCCTTTATTGAGTCGTGAAATACAACTATCGCTCCTGGATGAACATTATTTAAAACGTAATTTACCACTTTTCTTGGAGAAACGCGCTTACTATAATCCATGCTAAGCACATCCCAGAGAATTATTCTATAACGGTATCTTAGTAAAAATAGTTGACGCGGCTTAATTCGTCCGTATGGCGGACGAAATAGATTACTTTTGATAAATGAGTTTGCGTAAATAATATCCTGGATATACTGTGAGGTATCAGTGCTCCATCCCTTTATGTGGCTGTACGAATGATTTCCAACAGAATGCCCATCTGCTAAAATCTGACGATAAATATCTGGGTTCATCTCAACATTTTTTGCTAGGCAAAAAAAAGTTGCTTTGGCATTGTATTTTTTGAGTTGCTCAAGAACCCACGGTGTAACTTCGCGTGTGGGGCCATCGTCGAATGTAAGGAATACCCCATCGGTGTCGTTGGGGATATTCCATATTATATTTGGGAAAAACCTTTGAAAAAAACGAGGAGGGCTAAGGTTTATCATGCTAAATATTTATTGTAACATCGATATATACCTTTCAAACTCCGAATTAATTGTTTTTAGGTAATTACCCTTTTCGTATTTGTCAGCCATTTTGTAAAGTTCCTGTAGAATTGCCATGTTTAGTTGCAGCTCGTTATAGAGCCACTGCTGATCCTCTTTGTCGGCTTGTATTAGAATGTAGTTTAATTGCTCTGTACATTGATTCATGAGTATTGTAGAGTAATCAACGGCTTTGGCGGTGTCGCCGGCACGATAGTATCCTTCAATAATCATTACTGCAAAGTAGTTTAACGGAACAGTTTTTACTGGTATTAATTCCATACATCTATTCAGAACAGTTAATGCAGAATCTTTTTTGCCCTCATCGACCAATGCATTGGCTAAACGAGCAAACAGATTTCTGTAGTTTGATATTATGCGCGACTTGTTTTCGTCAATGTAAACCTTAGGATCGTTTATGCTGCGGAAACGATATTTCTCCATTAGGTTTTTATATGTGGCCGATGTGTTTACATTGCCAATTCCCCATTGACGACTTCCTTTAACCGGTGCAATTCTGAACATTAGCCCTTCGAGTTGGAAATAACCTTCGAGTCCATGGTATGTTTCACTGCTTACTGTTGTTCCGTAATAGACTGGTCTAATCCAGTTGTTCGTAGAGATTAGATCGAGAAGAACTTGTCCATCCTTCATAATCATTCGCTTATTCAGCGACCAAGTCATCGTGTCGACAATGGTATTGTATTTATCGGGACTAACTGTTTGTGTTTTTATCACCTGTTCCTTGTCTATTGGAAGAAATAATTTGGATGAAGGAATATAGTTTATTCTTGCATTTTGTTCGAATGGTGATTGAAGTTCTGCTCCGGGTTCATCGCTAAGCATAAAGTTTACAGCCTGACTAGCATTTATAGGTTCTTTAATGCGATCGTAAACCAGAACAACATCTCGTTTCCCAGAGTAATACTGGTCGTGAGTCATGCGAAGAGGAAGTGGTTCGCTCTTGTATGCCTTGTGTAGCATTTGCTCAATGTACCAATCACCTCTTAAGTAACTTAGGTTTGCAACTCGAACATCGGTTCGCACATCTTCAACTTCCTGATTATACCAAAGAGGGAAGGTGTCGTTATCGCCGTAGGTGAAAAGTACAGCATTGGGTTCACAACCTATAAGCATATTGTACCCAAAGTCGACTGGAATATAACTGTTGGATCGGTCATGATCGTCCCAGTTTTCCGATGCCATAACCGCAGGAACTAACAATGTGCATAGCGCAGCGGTGGCAATGGCTGTTGACGGATGATCTTTTAATTTGCGCACCAACTCGTAAACGGATAAAACTCCTAATCCAATCCATATGCTGAAAGCATAGAAACTGCCAGCATAGGCATAATCTCTCTCTCGTGGCTGCTCCGGTGTTTGGTTAAGGTAAACAACAATGGCAATTCCTGTTAGAACAAACAGTGCTGTAACTACCCAAAAATCATGCTTGCGTCGATAGTAGTGAATAAGAGCACCAGCCAAACCAAGTAGTAATGGTAGTAGGTAATATTTGTTATTAGCCTTGTTGTTTTTGAACAAGCTGGGGAGTTTATCCTGTGGCCCAAGCCGGGCATCATCAATAAATGGAATACCGCAAATCCAGTTTCCTTTAAGGGCATCGCCATGCCCTTGAATATCGTTTTGACGTCCGGCAAAATTCCACATGAAGTAACGGAGGTACATGTATCCAACTTGATACCTAAAGAAGAATTTTAAATTTTCTCCGAAAGTTGGAGTATATATAGTTTTTGCTTTCCGTTCTTGGTCATAAACTGTTATGGGTTTTCCTTTAAAATTAGTCCAGCGTTTGTAATTTTCTACGTGTTGAGGTTCGCCGCTGAACATGCGAGGGAAAATCATTTCGAATTGAGAATCGTAAACATATGAACCGCTTTTTCTGATTACCTCGTATTTTCCATTTTTAGGAGCATAGTTAGGAGTCCCATCTTTTTTGTCGACTGGTTGAGCGCTAAAACTTTGTCCGTAAAGTAAGGGTCTATCTCCATATTGCTCGCGGTTGAGGTAATACAGTAGCGAGAACATATTATCGGGACTATTCTGATCCATTGGTGGATTCGCCGAGGATCTAATTACAATTGCTGCATAGGAGCTGTATCCAATTAAAATAACGGCAAACCCAAGTATAATGGTGTTCAGAATAACCTTTCCCCTTCGGTATGTGTAGCGTAATCCGTATATTAACAAAACGAAGATTAGTGCAGCGTAAAATAGTACCCCCGACATATAAGGCAATCCAAATCCATTAACAAAAACTAGTTCGAATTTTGAAGCTAGAATAATTACACCATGAATTACTCCATACATTATAGCAAGTAGAAGTATTGCAGATAGGGCTAATGCCTTAACTACACCCCAAAATGAGTAAGTGTATTTCTTGAAGTAATACACTAAAACAATTGCAGGTATTGCCAATAGGTTTAATAGGTGGACTCCAATTGACATACCCATTAGAAATGCAATAAGAATGAGCCATCGGTTTGAGTAGGCTTCATCGGCCGAGTCTTCCCATTTAAGTATTGCCCAAAATACTAAAGCCGTAAACAACGATGATGTTGCGTAAACTTCGCCCTCAACAGCCGAGAACCAAAATGTGTCGGAGAATGTGTAGGCTAAAGCACCAACGATTCCTGCAGAAATTATCAGGATAACTTGGGTGAGATTGAATTCTTTGTCTTCGCCAATAACAAATTTTCTGGCAAGGTGGGTTATGCTCCAGAAAAGGAAAAGTATTGTGAATGCACTTGCCAAAGCCGAAAGCGAATTGGCAAAAATTGGAACAAGTTCATTGTTTGGGGCAAACATGGTAAACAATCTTACCAGTAACATAAAAAAAGGTGCTCCGGGAGGGTGCCCTACCTCTAATTTAAAGCCGCTTGAAATGAATTCTCCACAGTCCCAAAAGCTGGCTGTGGGTTCAATGGTCGAGAGATATACAAATGCAGATATGGCAAAAATAATCCAACCCGCAATATTGTTATATTTCCGAAAGGAATTAAAATTAAAAATCGTCATAGTGTCCCGTGTTGATTCACCCCCAAAGGTATAATTTTTTTGAAGTTCAATATTCAAATTGTTCTGTTTGCCTATATTTACATGTCAAAATAGTTTATTTGAATATTTAAAATCGATAATCTTATCGCCATATGGTTAAAAAACTATCATTGTTTTTACTTGGAGTTTTGGTTATATTTTTCACTTCATGTTCAAAAGATGAGGGATCTTCGAATTCTGATTATTCCGATGATATAACTGTAGATTCAGCAATTGTAGAAATAATTAAAAACGTTAGTGCCGATAGTATTGAAAAGTATGTTCAATCGCTTGAGAGCCTAGAAACAAGGTTTGCCCTTGCACCTAACCGAAAAGAAGTCGCATTGAATATACTCAATAAGTTTAAGAGTTTTGGTTTGGACAATATTGTGCTGGATTCTTTTCAACTTAATCAATCCTATGACGGACAGGTTTACTATACGTGGCAGTACAATGTAATTGCAACGCTGGAGGGAAGCTCTTATCCCGATAGTATTTGCATAATTGGTGGTCATCACGATTGTATTGTTCGCTCTGATAGCGGAAATCCTTTATTGTTTGCCCCAGGAGCAAACGATAATGCAAGTGGTGTGGCAACAACGCTTGAAGTTGCAAGAGTGATAAAGTTGGTGAATTTTGTTCCTAAATCAACCATAAAGTTTATGACTTTTGCAGCAGAAGAACTTGGGTTATATGGAAGTTGGGATTATGCGTGTAAGGCTTTCAATCAGGGTGAAAAAATTAAAATGATGCTTAACGATGATATGGTGGCTTATTGGTCTAATCCCGATACTTCCAATTGGTGTGTTAACATTATCGACTATCAGAATTCAACTTCATTGCGATTAAGCGCTGCACATGCTTGTGCTTTGTATACAACATTGAAAACTGTAAATGATAATACTTATCAGAAGTATAGTGATAGTTATCCATTTTCGGCGTATAATTACAAGGCTATATTTTTTATTTCGAATGCTGATGATAAAAATTATCATACAATTAATGATTTGACAACTGCGTGTAATTTTAAATTTTGCAGAGAGGTCGCCAAGGTCAATTGTGTTTTGCTAATTCAAGATAATTAGACGAAATGATTAAGAAATTTAGTTTTGTCGTATATTTAATTCTTTTATAGAATATATTTGAACCTCTAAATATTTATGTAGATGAAGTCGAAAAAAATTATTTACGCCGTTGTTGCGGTATTGGTTATTTTGGTTGCAGGATACTTTATTATGAAGCCAAAATTGGCACAGAAGAATTATACTCAGGGGTTAACACTTCTCGATTCAGCAAAGTATCAGGATGCTTATGAGAAATTTAATAAGGCGATTAGTCTGAACTCTAAAGTTGCCGATTATTACTACAAAAGAGGAGTTGCTCTTTCCGGATTGAGCAAGGATTCTCTAGCTATAGTCGATTATACTATGGCGATTAGTATCGATTCGGTTCGTTTCGATTATTACCTTTATCGGGGAATCTCTTCGAGAAAAAGAACTCATTTTGATGCAGCCTTGGCTGATCTAAATAAGTCGATTGCTATGAACGATTCCTGCTCTAAGGCTTACTTTGAACGGGGATTACTTAATGCCGCAATGATGGATTTCGATGCTGCAATTAATGATTATAATCGCAGTATTCAATTGGATGGTACTAATTTGGAAGCATTTTACAGCCGAGGTGAGTCATTGGCAAATATATCCGATTTTAAAGGAGCCATTGCTGATTATGATAAAATGATTGAAGGCTCGAATGCAACTGCCGATGCATACAAGAAACGAGGAATATTTAAGTTGAAGATTCAGGACTACAGCGGGGCTGTGGAAGATCTTCTTGTGGCAACCGAGAAGGATACAAAGGATAAGGTAATTCTTTACAATCTCGGTGATGCATATTCAAACCTAAAGGAGTTTGATAAGGCGATAAAGTTTTTGGATAAAGCATTGTCTATCGATCCAAAATACGATGTGGCCTATGGTGTAAAAGGCGGTGTGCTACTTCGTAAGGGCGATTTTAAATCGGCCATTTCTACATTCGACAAGGCCATTGCAATTAAAGCCGATTATCTTAAGGCGATATATGGACGAGGAATTGCAAAGGCTTTTTTGAAGGATTATAAAGGCTCAATTGCGGATTTCTCCAAGGTAATCGCAATCGATAAGGATTTCTCTCAAGCCTACTATAACAGGGCTGTCTCTACAGCAATTCTTGGAAATCATAAGGATGCCTTGCCCGATTATGATATGGCGATAAAGGCAGATTCTAAAAATCCTGAAGCATACTACAACCGTGGAATTTCTAGAATGAATATTCAGGATACAAAGGGTGCTTGCGAGGACTTCCATAAATCATTGGAACTTGGCTATCAACCAGCTCAGCAAATGGTTAACATATATTGTCCAAAGAGTAATAAATAGATAGTATAATAATTCGAAGCGGTGCATTTATAGTGCATCGCTTTTTTGTTTTGGGAGTTTAATAATGAATTCGCTGCCTACCGAGACTTCCGATTTTACGCTAATAATTCCTCCCATCTTATCGACAAAGTCTTTGCAAAGAACCAGTCCTAATCCTGAACTTGGTTCATAATCGGTTCCTAGCCTATTGCTTGAGTTATTGGCTAAGAAAAGATTGTCAATAATCTCCTGATCCATTCCAATGCCGGTATCTGCAATCTTAATTTCGATTATTTCAGTTTTTTCCTTTGCTAATATTTTAACGCTACCACCCTTGAGTGTGAATTTTATGGCGTTCGATAAAATGTTCCTGATGATTGTTTGAAGCATATGCGCATCGGTTATTATTTCTAAATCATCAGAAATGTCAAAATTAATTGTTACGCCTTTATTTTTTGCGCTATCAATAATTGCTAGCGATGTGTCTTCTATAATTCTTTTTAGTTTAATCGTGATAGGACTATATATTATTGCACCTCGTTGGATTTTAGACCAATCCAGTAAATTCTCCAGTAAACTATAAAGATGATGTGCCACAATCTGCAAATTATCCGAAAGCAGTAATGCTTTATCTATTTTTTTCTTTCGAAGTTCATGAACCATTATGTCAGTAACGCTTACGAAGGTGCCAGCAGGCCCTCTTAGATCGTGCGCGATTATTGAGTAGAATTTATCTCTTTCGGTGTTGTGAGCAATTAGTTCTGCGTTTTGTTCTGCAATTATACGGCTTTTGTTCTCTAATTGTCTATTCAGTTTCCGGAGTTTCTTGTTTTTCAGATAAATGATTAGGGCAAATAGTATAAATATTGAAACAATGTAGATAAAGAATATTGTTAGGTATTTTGTTTTAGTTGATTGAAGTAGAATTTCAGCTTTTTTCTTGTCTAATTCGCTTTGGTATTGCAATGCATTTATTCTGACACCAAGGTCGTTCTTGTAAAAGAACGAAACTTCATTTTGGGCAATATTCATGTATTTTATTGCTTCCGAAGGCTTGCTTACTTTCTGATACAAATCTCCTAGTAGGTTTGCGTTTATTAGTTTGTAAATTCTTGTTTCGTCATCCTTTGCTTGATTGAATGCCCTAACCGAGAAATCAATCGCTTCGGTGTATCTTTTTTGATACATTCTTAGTCGGGCTAGGTTGTAGTAGACCAACGGTTTTTCTTTGAATTGATTTTCTTGTTCTACCAATTGCATGGCAATATTTAATGTAGAATCTGCTTGCTCGAAATCGAAAATTGCAGAGTATAAGGCACCTCTGATTATTTTGTTGGAAACAATGGTTTCTGTTTGATTGTATTTGCGAGCAAACTCATCGGAGATATCTAAAAATAAGAATGTGCTATCAATTTTCTTTTTTAGATCTTTGTCGGACTGCAGAAGGTTTTTCATTGCTTCAACCGAAGGGTTGTTCGATGTTGTAATTTTTAAGTAGGTATCTTTGTAGAAAATAACCTCGTAGTTAGTGGCTGCAATTCTGTTGTATGTTTTTGCCATCTCCTGCGAGTCCAATTGTTCTTGCTGTATTTTAAGTGCTTTTTTTAGATAGTCCAAAGAGATGGCGTGGTTTCCGTTTGCTCTGTATGTTTCTCCAATTTCTCTTAATGTTTCGGCGTATTTATTGGTTTGTTTAATTTCGCTGTATGTTTTTGCAGCAGTGTATAACTTTAGTATTGCCGTTGAATTATCGCCACATAATTTCCATGCTAAGCCGCTTATGTAGTTCGATTCGGCGATTCTTTCATCAATATCAAGCGAGTCTGCTAGTTTAATGGCTTCTTCGGTGTAATTTAAACTACGATGATCTCCTTTTTTTGTCTTCAACTCGCTAATTTTTATTAGAACGTCGAGTCGCTGTTCGGGTGTTAACTTTTTTTGAAGAAGATTCTCTAAACTATCTTCTTGCGGGCTTGCATGGCACAAAACGTAAGATAATAGTCCGAGAACTATTATTAAGACAATTTTTTTATGTGCAACATTGTTCATCTACGGTTTTTCATAAACTCGGCCATCGAAAGTTAACCGGAACACGTATGAGTATTCGGTTATTCCATTTTTAATATCGATATAAGCATTAAACCCAGTGCAAATGTTGAACTGTTTGTTCAGCATTTTATTAAGGTAAAGTTGCATGGTGATTAGTTCCCGTTTTTTTTCGTCGAACAATTCATTAATTGTTGATGTAGATCCGTAAAGTTCTTCGCCTCTAGGGTTTACGAAAGTTGTTGCATACCAGTATCCAGCCTCAAGTTGAAGGTTTGGCCAAATCATGGCAATTTTAGGATGAATGGCGGTACCATTCTTGTACTTTGTGTGTGGCGATGGCGATTTATCCGAAGACAAATAGCCTGCAATCTTTACTTCTGCATCGGCGTTTCCAAAAGGAAGTTTAAAATGGTGGCCAATTTCTCCCCCTAGGTTTATTAATGTTGTAACAGGTAAACCGGTGCTATCAATTTGTCCACCCTGATGGGTTGCCAATGCAATAGCCGACGCATAAATGCCGTTTTTCTGTTCAAATGAAGCAGGCTTATATTTTGATACAAATCCAACAGTAAATTGCTCCTGAAAAGGGCTTCCATTTTTGATGTACTTTTCCCAGTTAACCCACAAATCGCCTTTGAATCTAGATTTATCCATTTTGAATTGTACTCCCAATTCGGGTTGGTTTAGGTAAAATCGTTCTGTTTTAAATAGTGGTTCTGGAAGTTGATGGTTGTCTTTTGAGTCGATATTTCCCACTATCATTTTAAATGTGGGAGAAACAAGGTAGGTTAGTTTTACGATAGGTACAAACTTTTCTAAACTATCAGTTCCCGCTGCGTATATAATATGAAAACCAGCATCTACCTTAAAATTATCAGATTCGATACCTAATGTTGGTTGAATGAAAAAGCCAGGAATTGTGTATCCTTTCTTTATATCGCCGGTAAATTCTTTGTTGTCGAAAAATGCAGATGTATAAAGATTAACACTGATTTTAGTGCTGTCGGTATTTGCAAATAAACCGTTAAGACTAAAGAGAAAACAAGCAATAAATAGTGATTTGCGAAGTGAACTCATCATTAAAATTTTATTAAAGTTACTATGTTTAGAGCAACGGTGAGTATTATTGGTGTTTAAAAAGTTGAATTTACAATAAGAAATTCTCATTTATCTTCATGTATTCATGCGTTAGGTATTTATAATTTTAAATATCAAGTTGATAAATTTAAATTTAATCAACTAAATTGCACCAAATATAAGTATAAACCTCTCAAAACAACTATTATGACTTGGAAACGACGAATTAAAATAGCAGGATTCCTGCTCCTGACCGTTTTGGTAATATACCTTGCATTGCCTCAGAATCATTTTATTGTTAGGGCATTAATTTTCCAGCAGGTTAATATTGATGATTATAAAATTTTTTCGAATAGAACTGTTAAGAAAGGCATTGGTGAACCCTGGAAGGTCTCGAAAGATTATAATAGTTACTCATTGAATAAGGAACAGTTGGACTATTTCAAAAATTTTAGAACCGTTGTATATTTGGTGGTAAAGGATACCTCGTTGCTTTTCGAGTCGTATTGGGATGGTTATGGTAACGAGTCTATTTCGAACTCTTTTTCAATGGCCAAGAGTATTGTTAGTTTGCTGGTTGGTTGTGCAATTCAGGATGGTTTCATTAAGAGCGTTGACGAACCAATTGGAAATTATTTGCCCGAGTTTAAGGATGGCGATAAAGCTAAGGTTACCATAAAGCATTTGCTAACGATGAGCTCTGGTTTAAGCTGGGATGAATCGTATAGTACGCTTTTCTCTTTAACCACAAAAGGGTACTATGGGAACGATTTGCCTAAATTAGTGCTTAATCAGTCTTTAGTTAAAGAACCCGGAAAACTTTTTGAGTATCGAAGTGGCGATACCCAATTATTGTCGCTTATTGTGGAAAAAGCAACAGGAAAGTCGCTTTCCGATTATGCTTCGGAACGAATTTGGACGAAAATTGGTGCCGAGCACGATGCCCTTTGGTGTTTGGATAAAGAGAATGGAGTTGAGAAAGCATTCTGTTGTTTTAACTCTAATGCCCGCGACTTTGCTAGATTTGGTCAACTATTGCTCAATAATGGTCAGTGGAATGGAGTTCAAATTGTTCCAGCAGAGTATTTGAAAGAATCATTTACTCCAGTAAATTATTTAATTGATGCAGAAACCGGAAAGCCTTGTAATTTCTATGGTTACCAATGGTGGATGATTAATTTTGAAGGTCATAATGTAGTTTATGCTAGAGGTTTGCTTGGACAGTATATCTTTGCCATTCCCGATTTGAATGCGGTAATTGTTCGGTTGGGACATGTTCGGAATAGTAACAAAATTGATGGACATCCCGAGGATGTTCATATGTACTTAAAGTATGGAATTGATATTATTAACAGCACAATAAAATCAGAGTAATGAGCGACAATTTACTTTTAAACTTAGAACGATTAAGAATTAAACTTCTTGCATTTCCTGCTGCCGAGATGTCTGTTTTTGATAAGGCAAAGAAGAAGTACATGGGATTGTTTAATCCCGATCAGGTTGAATTCGCAAACGAAAAACCCGATGTTTTGATGTTTTTAACAGGAGGTTCAGAGAGAATAGCCATTGAGTCTGTTCAGGAGTACCGATTCTATTTAATGATTGCATCCAAGGAGGGAAATTCGTGGGCTGCAGCTACCGAGGTTAAGGCTTGGATGAATCAACACAACATATCATCAGTATTGATCAATGCCGATAGTTCAGATTCTGCTGCTATTGTGGAGAATTTCTACCATGTTTTAAATGGGGTACGTCGTTTACATGGTCAACGTTTGGGTGTTGTTGGAAAACCGTCCGACTGGTTGGTTTCCTCAACTGTTAGCCCATTTTTATTGCAAAGCCGAATGGGAATAGAGCAGGTCGATATTGCCTGGTCCGATATTGTGTTTGAGGAGGTAAAGCAAATTGCACCCGATTTTACATCGCTGTTTAGTTGCGCCGAGAATAAGAGTGAACTGGTAGAGAGTGGAAAAATTTATGAAGGTTTGGCGTCGTTAATACCGTTCTATAAGCTAAATGCACTTTCAGTGGAATGTTTCCCACTGGTTAATCAAACTGGGCATACGGCATGTTTGGCTCTTGCCAAGTTGAATTTCGATAATATACCTTCGGCATGCGAGGCCGATAATTGTAGTGCAGCAGGTATTATGCTTGCAAACGAGGTGTGTGGTGTAATTCCTTGGATGGCAAATACAATTCAAGTGGAGGGAAATAAAGCTCTTTTTGCCCATTGTACAGTGCCTGTGAACTTATTAAGCAGTTTTAAGATTGATACTCATTACGAAACTAATAAGGGACAGGCCATTGCCGGTGAGGTGAAGGCTGATGAGGTTACCATTTTCCGACTCGACAATACCTTAAGTAAAATATTTGTAACAACTGCAAAGGTGATTTCTCGACCTAAAGGAAAAACTGCTTGTAGAACGCAGTTAGAAATGGCTATTTCTGATTCCGCAAACAAGTATTTTATGAATAAACCATTTGGAAATCATCATCTTTTGCTGCCAGGGAATCTAACTGGGCAATTAAAACTAGCCGCATTAATTTTAAGGATGGAGGTTGTCGAATAATATGAGTTTTTCTTAATGTATATTTAATGGCATTGAATTTGTAAATTTCAAAACTGTTATTAATTTTATTATTGATTTTATTAACCCTAAAAATTAAAAATTATGATTAAGAAAATTACCCTTGTTGCAGCAGTTGTTTTATTTGCTATTGCTGCTAATGCTCAAATTAAGGTAAATGCTGGGGCAGGCCTCCTTTTTCCTACTGGCGATTTTGGAGATGTTGCTAAAACAGGATTTGGAGTTAATATTGGTGGAAAATATATGTTAAATGAAAAAATGGCAGTTGGATTTGCTGTGGGGTATAATAGTTTGGCCGCATCTGATGATATTGTTGATGCTTTTAAATTTCTTGCAGGAACAGACGATGTAGATATGAAATATACTATTATTCCAGTTGTAGGATCTTTCTCTTATTTTTTTAAAACTGATGGATTCAAACCTTATGCTGGGTTAGATTTGGGTATCTATACTGCTAACGTGAAACTTGAGATTGATGGAGAAGATGTTACAGATGACGCTGGTTTGGATGGTGAAACTAAGTTGGGCTTTGCTCCAACCCTTGGCTTTGAATATAGTTTTAGCGATAAATTGGCGCTTGATGTTAATGCAAAGTATAACTATATTATGACAGAAGATAATGCAACAACCGCTTTTGGTATAAATGTAGGTGTTGTTTTTACATTGGGTAATTAAAATAGATTCTGCAATAATTCTAGCCGCCTTAAATGGGCGGCTTTTTTATATAGAGTTATTTAACATCTTATGATAGTTTGTCGACACAGAGATTTGTTTTTTAATTTATAAACCTTAAAATTTAAAATTATGATTAGGAAAGTTACATTGTTTGTGTTTTTTTGTTTTGCAGTTTTTATTGTTAATGCACAGGTAGAAAAAGGAAAGTTTTTATTATCTGGTTCTTCAGAATTTTCTCTTTCATCTTCAACCTCAACACCAAAATATGATGGAGAAACCATTGATGAATATGAAATAAAAACTTCTTCATTTAAAATTGCACCTGAGTTTGGCTACTTTGTAATGGATGGTTTGGCCGTTGGGGTTAGTCTCTCATATGAAAGAGCAAAATCGAAATTTGGAGATGAGGATTGGTCAGATCCATCTACTAGTTTAGGAATTGCTGCTTTTGGAAAATATTATATTGGAGAAAGTAAGTTTAAACCTTATGGAGGGGCAATGGTTGGGTATTTATCGTCTGCCTCATCTAACGATGATGAGTATAAATTTGGAGGTTTAGCTCTTGGGTTTGAACTTGGTGGTGCTTATTTTGTAAATGAGTCGATTGCTATTGAGGCAGGCTTGGCTTACAATTATGCAAAGTTAAAAAATTCGAAAGACAGCAAGGCTGTTTATAATGTTGGAGGATTAGGATTAAATATTGGCGTTACCGTTGCATTCTAGTTCAACTAAATTTATTGGAGAGAGGCATTCCTTTGGGTTTGCCTCTTTTTATATGGTTTTGTTGTATGCGGTATAAAGATCATTTTTAATATCTTTGTTTCGTCAATCTAAAACATATACAATGCTAAAATATAAAAGAATACTGCTTAAACTTAGTGGTGAAGCGCTAATGGGCGACGATAAATACGGTATTAACACCTCTATTCTGAATTCCTACGGGGAGCAAATTAAAGAGGCTGCCGAAATGGGTGTTGAAATTGGAATTGTTATTGGTGGTGGTAATATTTTTCGTGGGTTGAGTGGTGTTTCTAAAGGATTCGATAGGGTTAAAGGCGATCAAATGGGAATGCTTGCCACGGTAATAAATAGTTTAGCAATTCAATCGGCCATTGAGGGTGCAGGTGGAAAAGCAAAAGTTTTTACTGCAACTAAGATGGAGCCTGTTGGCGAACTTTACTCAAAGGCAAAAGTGCTGGATGCATTTAAGCAAGGCTTTGTTTGTATTATTGCAGGTGGAACAGGTAATCCATTCTTTACTACCGATACAGCTTCTGCATTGCGTGGCGTTGAGATTGAATCCGAAATTTTATTGAAAGGAACCCGTGTCGATGGTGTTTATACTGCCGATCCTGAAAAAGATAAAACGGCAACCAAATTTGATGAGATTACTTTTACCGAAGCATACGAGAAAAAGTTGAAGGTAATGGATTTAACAGCATTTACTATGTGTAGCGAGAACAACCTTCCGATTTTTGTATTCGACATGAATACGGTTGGAAATTTGAAAAAAGTGGTTTTGGGAGAAAAAATTGGTACATTAGTTAAAAATTAGATATTTTTATTTCTGAATTCTAAATTGTAAGAGTATGAGTCCTGATGATGCAAAAATAGTTATTAGCATGGCCGAAGAGTTTATGCTAAAAGCAATAGATCACCTTGAAAACGAGTTGAGGGTGATTCGTGCTGGTAGAGCAAATCCTTCGATGCTTTCTGGTGTTATGGTTGACTACTATGGAACTATGACTCCATTGGCTCAAGTTGCCACAGTTGGCAGTCCCGATGCTAGAACCATCGTGATTCAACCTTGGGAAAAAAAGATGATTGATCCAATTGAACGTGCAATTATGGCCGCAAATCTGGGATTTAATCCTCAGAATAATGGAGAATCTGTACGTATAATGGTTCCACCGTTAACCGAGGATCGACGAAAAGACTTGGTTAAGCAGGTTAAGCAGGTTGGCGAAAATGCGCGTGTTAGCATTAGGAATGCACGTCGCGATGCCATTGAGGAAATCAAAAAGATGCAGAAGAATGGATTGGCCGAGGATGCCGCAAAAGACTCCGAAACTAAGGTGCAGAAGATCACTGATTCTTATAATAAAAAGGTTGATGAGCAGTTAGAGAAGAAAGAAAAGGAAATATTGACGGTGTAAATGTTTTAAGTATTAAAAAAGTAAAGCCGCTAATCTTTAATGATTTGCGGCTTTACTTTTTTAAGAGATTTTGTTGCTAAAAATTTATTCCTGTCAAAAGTTGGAATCCAGTTCGGTTAAACAACATTGTTTCCTCAACTTTCTTACCTATGACTCGTTGGTTTTCATACCTGAATTCGAAATTTATTGAATTTTTATTTGTAAATTTTATTTCGAGACCGGCACCCGCAATGAATCCAACACCAACACTTTTACTCGGTGCACTCGCTACTTCAACTTTTTGAATTCCATCTGAGAAAAATATATTTCCGTCATTTTTAAAGTCATACCTAATGATTGCTCCTCCATTAAAAAATGGACTAATTTTTTTGGGTAGGGAATACCTAAGCATTATTGGCATGTGTAAGGATTGTGATTTATACTCAAAATCTAGTTTGGAGTCATCTAGGACTTTGCTATAAGAATCCGAGATCTTGTTGTAGTAAATTGATAAATAATAAGATAGGTTTGTTGAATAGATTGGCTTGTCAATAAACATTCCAATCGAAAATAATTCTTTATAGTTATATGAAAAGTTTCCAGCATAATCAAATGACTTAGAAAATGCAGGGTTTAATTTACTGACACTCAATCCAAATACTAAACCAAATCTTGTGAATCGAAACGGCTTGTCATCACATATATTATGTTTTTCAATCAATTCTTTCATTGATTGTTTGGTGTAATGAACTAATCTTAAATTATCATTAGTACGTTCGCAATTGTTTGTAAATTCTTTTAGTATAGATTTGTAATTCTTTTTATTTCCTTTATCATATTTTGGAATTTTTATAAGTTCAGAACTATCCTTGCTTATGAGGAAATATTTATTATCAATACTCCTATAATAAAATAATGTAATATCACCTTTTGCAAGGCGTTCAAGAAAAACCTTTTTTGTATTTCCATCATTATCGGATATGGTTTTGGATTCAAATATTCTATTGCCAGTACTAAACTCCTTGATATCAGATGGAGTAAATGTGAGCGTGTCGTTTGTTCGAATTACATGACATATTTTTGAATATTCTCTGTCTGGAGCATTTTGTATTTTTAAACCAAAAATAGCACTGCTATCGGTTACTATATAACCTTTTTGTCCAATAACTCCAGTAGGAATTAAAAAAACAATTAAAAATAATTTGAGATATTTCATGTTTAATTTATAATTTATTGAAACAATTGTAGTTTTTGGGTTTCAAATATATAATTGTTATTTTAAATATAAAATATAATCGATCTTGTTTAATAAATAGTAAAAGAAAACCATGTTAAAGAGTTTATAATATTGTAATGGTATTCTATATCTAAAGTATTTTTAATTAAGGTAGTTTTATGGCCACAGGTGTTTAGTGTGCTTCCAACCAGTTATTTCCTATACCCATTTCTACTTCAAGCGGAACTTGCAATTTAATTGCACCTTCCATACACTCTTTTACAATTTCTTTTACTTTTTCTAATTCAGGTTTGTAAACATCAAACACCAACTCGTCATGCACTTGGATTATCATTTTCGATTGTAAGTTATGACTTTCAAGTTCACGGTGTATATTAATCATCGCTAGTTTTATAATGTCGGCAGCCGATCCCTGGATTGGTGCATTAATGGCATTTCGCTCGGATATTCCTCGGATTGTCCCGTTGTTTGAGTTTATGTCGGGTAAGTAGCGTTTACGGTTAAAAATTGTGGTAACCCAGCCTTTTTCTCTTGCATCGGCAACGCAGCTATCCATATAATTTTTTACACCAGTGTACGAGGCAAAGTATCCATCAATTAAATCTTTTGCTTCGGTTCTTGATATGCCTAACCTCTGCGATAATCCGAATGCTGAAATCCCGTATATCATTCCAAAGTTTGCAGTTTTTGCTCTACTGCGTTGCTCTCGGGTAACTTCGGATAGTGAAACCTTAAATATTTTTGCCGCAGTTGCTGCGTGTATGTCTTCGCCTTGCTGAAATGCTGATAGCATGTGCTCGTCGCCGCTGACATGAGCCATCAACCTTAATTCTATCTGAGAGTAGTCGGCCGATAGAATTACAAAATCACCCTGCGACGGAATGAATGCCTTGCGAATTTCGCGTCCGTTCTCATCGCGAATAGGAATGTTTTGCAGGTTCGGATTATTGGAACTTAATCGGCCAGTTGAGGCAACTGCCTGGTTAAACGATGTATGAATTTTTCCACTTTTTGTGTTAACCAAAGTTGGTAGCGTTTCAATGTATGTTGATAGAAGTTTCTTGAGCGATCGAAACTCTAGTATTTTTCCAACTATTGGATGTTCGTGGATGTATTTTGTTAGCTCTTCCTCGCTGGTAGAGTACTGTTTTGTTTTTGTCAACTTTGCGTCGGGCGATATTTTTAGTTTCTCGAATAGCACTTCGCCCAGTTGTTTCGGTGACGATACGTTTAAATCGGGAACTCCTGCCAGCGTTTTTATCTCGTCGTTTAACTTTATTAAATCGACATTGAGAACCTTTCCGTACTCTTGTAAGCTTTCCGAATCGAGTTTTACCCCATTGCGCTCCATGTGCGCTAAGACTTCAATTAGCGGTTCTTCCAGCTTAAAGTAAAGTTCCGTTAAGCCTTGCTCTTCCAAGCGAGGGAATAGAATTAACTTTAATCGTAGGGCAATATCTGCATCCTCGCAAGCGTAATCCTTTATTTTATCCAAAGGAACTGCTCGCATATTTATTTGATTTGCTCCTTTCTTGCCAATTAGTTCTTCTATCGAAATTGTTTTATACCCAAGTAGGTTTTCGGCCAATAAATCGAGGTTGTGGCGAGAATCTGGTTCGAGTAGATAATGAGCCAGCATTGTGTCGTAAAGTTTTCCCTTTAGGTTGATGTCGTAGTTAAGCAACATCTGTAAGTCGAATTTGATGTTTTGGCCAATCTTTCCTATTTCTGGGTTCTCGAAAACTTCCTTAAATTCATTCACTACCGACTGAGCCTCGTCTTTGTTTGCTGGAATTGGAATCCACCAAGCTTGTTTTGGGTTTATGGCAATTGAAATGCCCACAAGCGTAGATTGAATTGGATCGAGCCCCGTGGTTTCTGTATCGAACGCAAACTCACTACACTGTTTAAGTAAATCGATAAGGGCTTTTCGTTCTTCGGCTGTTGCAGCAACTTTGTAGTCAATCTCAAAATCTTTAAAGGTTAAAAGATTTGATTGGGGCTGAGTATTTACAGCAGGCATATCGCCGAAAAGTGAGCCTTGAACATACTCCTGTTTTGGTGGAGTTGTTTCCTGTGGCTTGAATTCACGAACTAAGGATCGGAACTCCATTTCCTCAAGCAAAGGGAGTAGTTCTTTTAAATTTGGCTCCTTCACAATTAACTCATCGTAGGTAACACCTAGTTCAAGGTCTGTTTTTATTGTTACCAGAGTTCGGTTTAGGGCGAGTAAATCGTGCGAAGAGTCGAGGTTTTGCCGCATTGCTGGGCTTAGTTTACTCGTGTTGTGGAGAATATTATCGATACTGCCGTATTCCGATATCAACTTTGCGGCTGTTTTTTCTCCAATCTTATTTACTCCTTTAATGTTATCGGCCGTGTCGCCCCAAAGCGCCAAAATGTCGATAAATTGTTTTGGCGATTGAATATCGTAGTTTTTACATAAGTCGTCGTCGGTTACAATTTCCATTTCGTTACCGCCACGTCCAGGCTTTGCAATCTTAATGTTTTTTGTGAGGAGTTGACTGTAATCCTTATCGGGGGTCATCATGTAAACCTCAAATTCTTCGGGATTGGCATTTGCCGCCAAAGTTCCAATTACATCGTCGGCCTCGTATCCCTTAAGTTCAACAATTGGAATTTGCAGGGCTCGGAGAATATCCTTGATTATTGGAACTGCTGCACGGATGTCCTCGGGCGTCGCCTCCCTGTTCGCCTTATAATCGGGATAAATTTCGGAGCGAAATGTTGGTCCCGATAAATCGAATCCTACTGCAACATGCGTTGGGTTGAACTTTTTAATTGCATCGAGTGTGGCACGTGTAAAACCATAAATAGCCGAGGTGTTTAGTCCCTTGCTATTCTTCATGGGTCGATTTATAAAGGCATAGTACGCTCTGTATATGAGCGCGTATGCGTCGAGCAGTAGAAGGCGATTGTTCATAGTTCTGTTTTATGAGTTATCGGATGCGTACCATTCGGCATACGATGTGGCAGTTTCGTGCATTTTTAGGTGATGAAGTTTTACTCCCTCGGGGAGTTGAGCCATAATTACATCGGCAAAATACTCCAGCATGTTTTCGCAGGTGGGTTGAAATGGTAATGCTTCGATTCGGGCAAACTTTGCTTCGATGAGTCGATTATGCATTTCGGTATTTGCCATAACCGAAACGGCATGGTCGAATCGGTTAATGATTAGTGGATTTACAATTTTCTTTAAATCGCCGAAATCCATAACCATCCCAAGTTTTGGATTTCCCGATTGTTGAATAGGCTTACCTATTACCGTAACCGAGAGTATGTAGGAATGCCCGTGCATGTTGCTGCAAAGTCCGTCGTAACCTTCAAGTACATGGGCCATTTCGAAACGGAATTCCTTGGTTAATCGTATTTGTGACATTTCGTGAGACGTTAAATGTGAATCGTTAAAAGTTAAAAGAGTTTTCTAGGTTCGATTTCTATCATCGACTCATTACAAAAACTCCGCAAATATCTTCGCAATCGAAGCTGTGCCCAACTATTTTTCCCTCGTGAGTGTATGTTCCTTCCAGTATATCGAGGTTGTAGCCAGCCAATTCGTCTCCGTTTGGAGCCGTTGCTTTTTTACCCTCTAGCTTCAGCTTTTTCCTTTTGAAGGTACCAACAACTTCTTGCTTTACCATGAAAGGTTGTTCGTCTTCAATTGATTCTTCGTATTCCAGATACCCGGAGATTTGAGTTCCCTTTTGGATTAAAACGGCAAAACCTTTATCGGTTCCGCATTCAAACTCCTCGTTAAAGGTCCATTTTCCAGAGATATCGCTTGGCATATTATTCTTTTTTACAAAGATAGTGAATTGACGAAATCTTAGGTATTAATCGTTGATGCATGTTTGTTTACTGTTGAATAAGTATGCTTTGCCATCGTATTTGTGATGTGTTTAGTGGGCTGAATTTCATTTGCTTGATGTTGATTCTTGCTTTTTACACACTGGAGTATGCTTAAAATATTGTTTTGCTCACGCAACAGATAAGATGCTATTTGGCATGTTTTTAAAAATTACCGAAAAATGACAAATCTGTCTTATCAACACGGAATATGTGATATTCCACTCATTGGCGAAACTGTTTCGCAACGTTTAAAGAAAATTGTGGAGAGGTTTCCCAACAGCGAAGCATTGGTTGTGCCTCACCAAAATTATCGAGCTAGCTATGGGGAATTCTGGGAGCAATTAGGTCAGGTTGCTAAAGGGATTATGGCGTTGGGTGCTAAGAAGGGTGATCGTGTGGGTATTTGGTCGCCCAATAGGTACGAATGGGTTTTGGTGCAATTTGCCGCAGCAAGGATTGGCGTTATTCTGGTAAATATTAATCCTGCATACCGTGCCTCGGAGCTAAAATATGCGCTTAACCAATCGGAGGTGAGCATCTTAATTATGTCGAAGGGGTTTCGTGCTACTAACTATACCGAAATTCTGAATAATGTAAAATCGGAGTGCCCTCATCTCCGTAAAACCGTTGTGATTGAGAATGACTGGGATAATATGCTTTTTGCCGGAGAGATTATAACCGATAAAGAGCTATCGAAAGTTGAGAACTCGTTGCAGTTCGACGATCCTATCAATATTCAGTATACATCGGGAACAACTGGGTTTCCCAAGGGTGCAACGCTATCGCACCATAACATATTGAACAATGGCTTTTTTATTGGCGAGCGGCTTGAGTATACCCATAGGGATAAAGTGGCTATTCCTGTTCCCCTGTACCACTGCTTTGGGATGGTTTTAGCCAACATGGCCTGTATTACACACGGCTCGTGTATGGTTTTAACCGGGGAGGCTTTCGATCCGGCTACTGTAATGCAGATTGTGCAGGATGAGAGGTGTACTTCACTCTATGGAGTTCCGTTGATGTTTATTGCTGAGCTAAATCATCCTGATTTCGATAAGTATGATTTCTCATCGTTGCGTAAGGGTATTATGGCGGGATCATCTTGTCCGGAATCGGTTATGCACGAGGTGCGCGAAAAGATGAACATGAAGGAGGTGAGCATCTGCTACGGCATGACAGAAACATCGCCTGTTAGCACCCAGACCTTTGCCGACGATAATGAGTATCGTCGCTGTGCAACGGTGGGTAAGGTTCACCCTCATCTCGAAATTAAGGTTATCGATCCTGCAACGGGAATGATTGTGCCACGTGGTGTTCCTGGCGAATTTTGTACCCGCGGTTACTCCGTTATGCTAAAGTACTGGAACAATCCGGAGGCAACTGCATCGGTAATTGATGAGGGACGATGGATGCATACTGGCGATATGGCCGAAATGGACGAGGATGGCTACGTAAAAATTGTTGGTAGAATTAAGGATATGATTATCCGTGGCGGTGAGAATATATCGCCGTTCGAGGTTGAGGAGTATCTACAGAAGCATCCCAAAATAAAAGGCGTGCAGGTTATTGGGGTTCCCGACTTTAAGTATGGCGAAGAGGTTATGGCCTGGGTTATTTTAAGAGATGGTGTAACAGCCACCGACGAGGAGCTTAAAGCCTACTGCAAGGGTCAGATTGCAACCTACAAAATTCCAAAGTACTGGAAATATGTAGATGAATTTCCATCTACAGTTACCGGAAAGGTGCGTAAAGTTGAAATGCGCGAAATTTCGACCCGCGAGTTAAATTTAACTAGTCATCAAACAGTAGATGTTGGTGTAGAAAGTATGTAGATTGCTGAACCTTATTGCTGTAGTTAGTTGTTGTAACTATAGATAATAGGTGCTGCGCTTGATACTTTTTTGTGCAAGATTTGAATTGTTTTGTCGTTATTAAAATAAAAGGCTGGACAATTAATGCGAATTGTCCAGCCTTTGAATTATTTTGCTGCGGGTATTATATAACAGTAGTTATATCTTCGGCCATGCACCCCACTTTTGTTTTTTTTCATATTGTGCGAAATCTTAAAATAGTGAATTTTGTGGTGTTTGGGCAATAATTGTATTATCTGTGATTGTTTGAAAACAATCTGGCGTTTTTATAGTTTTACCTATCGGAAAACAGATGACAATTATATATTTTTAGCCAGATGAAATATATTGGAGCACACGTTAGTGCATCGGGAGGAGTGGAGAACGCTCCTGTTAATGCGCATGCCATTGGGGCAAATGCTTTTGCATTGTTTACCAAGAACCAGCGTCAGTGGGTTGCACCGCCATTATCAACTAAAAGTATAAACCTATTTAAATCGCGATGCGCGGAGTTTGGCTACAAGCCCGACATGATTCTTCCGCACGATAGTTACTTAATCAATCTTGGAAATCCCGATAGTGTAGCACTTCAAAAGTCGCGAGATGCATTTGTTGATGAAATGAAGCGTTGCGAGCAGTTGGGATTGGATAGGCTGAATTTTCATCCCGGAAGTCATTTGAATAAAATTTCTGAAGAGGAGAGTTTAATGTTGATTGCCGAATCGGTTAATATTGCATTGCAGGAAACCTCTGGCGTTATTGCTGTAATTGAGAATACATCGGGGCAGGGAAGTAATCTCGGATTTAAGTTTGAACATCTAAAGTATATTATCGATTTGGTGGAAGATAAGTCTCGTGTTGGAGTTTGTATAGATACCTGCCATGCCTATACTGCTGGATACGATTTTCAAAGTGAGTCGAGTTTCCTGGACACATTTAGTGAGTTTGATAGAATTGTGGGATTTAAGTATCTAAAGGGAATGCATTTGAACGATACAAAGAAAGGACTAGGGAGTCGCGTTGACCGTCACGAAAGCCTTGGCGATGGAATTCTGGGAATAGATGCTTTTCGCTTTATCATGAAAGATTCCCGTTTTGATGGTATTCCGCTAATACTTGAAACTCCGGATGAGGGCAAATGGCCCGAGGAAATTAAATTGCTTCGATCGATGTAATTGTTAAATTGATAGTTATTTCTGTTTACAAAAGAAAGCCCGGATTAAACATTTAATCCGGGCTTTCTGCTTACAACCCAAACTATTTTTTCTCTTCGAGTGTTATGACCGTTTTCATGTTTTGTGACATTGGTATCGACATGTTTTGCTGACCAGAAACAGTAATGGACATATCTAATCCAGTTTCAAACTCTATGTAAGAAACAACTGAGCCATTCGGATCAAAATAGCCAAATCCTTTATTTTTCCCAGTTCCTTCAATAAACATTTCCATACCCATTTGTTCGCCTTTACCTTCTACTGCAAGGTTTGCCTCAAATTCTATTTTCTGGAATTCTTTGCCATCCTTAGATTCTTTCCCAGCAAATGTGTATTTAAACTCTGAATTTGTAGTTGTCTCGAATGGATTGGTGCTCGATTTAGCAATTGTTTCGGAGGCTGTATTATTCCATTGCTCTCCAACTTTGGTCATTTTCCCAGGAAGCAATATGTACATCCAGTTCTGTCTTGATGTTTCCGATAAGCCTGGAACTGATGCGCTGTCTAGTATTGATCTTGAGATAAGTTTTCCTGCTTTTGAGTAAATAACACGGCTACGCTCGTTTATGTTTTCGAACTTTATGATTGTATCTACCTTCATCACTAGGCTATGCATCGATAAGTCTTTAAGTGTTTCGATAACTGTAATGTCTCCATTCTGAGCGATATCTTCGATAAGGATCTCTGCGTTAAGATTCATCTCCATGAAATTCTTAATATCGTTGCCGCCCATCGATTGAATAATGGTATTCGAAAGTTTTGTGTTTTGTACAAATGTTTTTCCTTTTTGCAGATTGTACGATAAATTTACTTCCTGCGAGAATGATAATCCGCATAATGCGGTAAATGCTATCAGTAATGCTGATTTTAAAATGTTTCTTTTCATGTTATTTGTTTTAGGGTCTATGTGAATTGATTAATTCTTATTTATGCTGTAGTGTTTATTTTCGTTGGCAATACGCCATGCCGTTCTGAAAACAAGTTTTGCAACCTTCTCTGCTTTTATGAAATCAACGGTATCTGGATTGTCCCTAACAGTGTGATAATCCTTATGTGTGCCAGAAAAAAAGAATACAGAGGAGATGTCGTTTTTGAAAAAGTTTATATGATCGCTGGCACCAAAGTATTCGTTGCCAGCCTCTGTAATGTTTAGACCAATGTGTTCGTTTTCTTCCTTAATAATTGTGGTTAACTCTGGGTTGAATTTATTTCCAGGAATTTGTAGTGAGTCTCCATTTCTACTAATCATATCCATGTTAAGCATTGCCACTGTATTGTTAAGTGGTAAAAGCGGATGCTCGGTGTAGTAGTACGAGCCATAAAGCCCTTTTTCTTCGCCGGCAAATAGAATGAACAGGATACTTCTTTTAGACTTTTTTATCTTCGAAAATGCTTTTGCTAGGTTCATTACACCTGCAGTTCCCGAGGCATTGTCATCGGCTCCGTTAAAAATATAATCTTCGTTAGGTTTATGATATTCTTTATATCCAACATGATCGTAATGTGCGCCAATAACAATAATTTCATCCTTTAACTTTGTGTCGGTTCCTTTAATTATTCCCACAACATTTTTGGCTGCATACTGGGTTATATTAAGTTCTGTTTTAACATTCCCGGATGTATTCTGAAATGCAAAAGAATTAGGAGTTAGAGTGAAATCTATTTGCTTCTGAATGTTTTTCAAAGAGTCAACGCTGCCAAATAGAGTGGTAATTACATTCTCGCCAACTTGAATGCAAGGAATAGATTCTTCCTGTTTATTAATCTCAATAGGAAGTCCTCCTCTCGGTTTAAACCTTGATAGACTTGCCCATGAATATCCCTGTGGTGTAATGGAGAGATGGTTTAATGGATCAGTAACAATCATGATTGCTGAAGCTCCGTGATCCATGGCATTTTTTAATTTTGAGGAGATGCTAGCGTGTTTTGAGTCTGCTTTTCCCTCAAAAACATCGCATGAGTCCATTTCGCGGGGTTCATGTTTCATTACCAAAACAATCTTTCCCAGGACGTCAATATTCTGATAATCATCGTAATTGTATTCGGGTGCTGTAATGCCGTAACCTGCAAAAACAATAGCAGCATTTACATTCCCATTGGAGGTGACTTCGAATGGCGTATAGTCTTTTTTCAGTGTGAAATTTAGACTGTTGTTGTTCTTACTTATGCTGAAATTACATCCATCAATATTTAAATCTTTGGTACATAGTGGAATTGTTTGAAAGTATGAACCGTTAACTTTTTTTACTCCAAATTTTGACAATTCATTTGCAATGTAGTTTGCGGCAATATCAAGTTCCGGGCTAGGAGTATTTCTTCCTTTTAGTGAATCGGATGCTAAGTAGTCGATCTGTGTTTTTAAATAATCGGAGGTGATTTGGTTCAACCCTTTCTCTGGAATTATCTGGGCGTATGTAATGTTGGCTATAATTAACCCAAATACAAATGGTAGAATAAATTTATTTCTCATGGTTATGTGTTAAGTAGTTTCTAGAATCTTAGATGTAGCTTTATTCGATTTGTTACAGTTTAAATAAAATTTAAGATAACTCTATTCTTTAAAATTTTGTAACAAAGATAGATAATGATGATTATTTTTTGCTGCTTTTAGGATGAGAGATGTTGAGTGCAATTTTGAGGTAACTATAAATTAGTGGGTTATATTCTTTACTATTCTTTTAAAATTTTGTAACTTACAAAATAACCAACAAGTAAAGGTCATGAAAACAGATTTTATTTGCCCGAAATGTGGAGGACACTTATCGGTTGGAGGATCTGTAATATTATCCGCAATCAATAACCGGGGGGAATCCGGAATCGTTCTTTTGAGTCCTCTTCTTGGGGATTATTCGAAAATATTACATCCATCCTTTACCATAACCGATGGAAGTAAAGTAGATTTCTATTGCCCAATTTGCAGAGCGAGTCTAACCGCTATGGATATTCATGAAAATATTGTACATCTTGTAATGGTTGACGAGAATTTCGAGAAACACGATGTTTACTTTTCTAGAATCGAAGGGGAATTCTGCACTTACAAGATATCAGGGCAAAAAATCGAAAAGTTTGGTAATGCCACTGAGAATTACGATAGATACTTTATGACAAGGCATATCTAATTAATGCTGTTTATGTTGTTAGTATCGAGTTGTAATCTACATTCTGTAGAAATTTATGCTTTTGCGTTGATCTTTGCCAGACAATATATTTATTAAGCTGATTTCGTTCTTTTATCTCTTTTACTGATTTGTGGTTTGTATATCATTTCTATTCTTAGTTTTTCTTAGCGCTTTTCTGTTTTTAGTTTTCTACTGGATTTTAGGAATTCTTATTTCGAAATTGATTTAGAGTTAATAACTTAAAAATTAAACGCTATGAGAAAGATTAGTGCGATTCTATTTCTAATGGCAATTACCTTAGGATGCCAGCAGCAAAAAGAACAACCCCAAACAACTATTCTGAGTTTGGGTACTCCCTACATTTATGTGAATGAATTCATGAAAGGGAAGGTTAAAGAGGTTAAAGAAACCTTATACTGGGCCAAAGATGAAAATGGGCAAATTCAAAAGGGAGAACCTATATCGTGGAAAGATTTAGACAGTCTTGTCTTTTCGCATAGTTTTACTGCATACTTCGACGAAAATGGACAGATCTTCAAATGTGAGTCTTTTGATGAAAATGGAAAAGTTGTTGATTATTGGAATAGTCAATTGGAGAATGGGAAAATCATTAAGGCGAGTGCTTTTTCAAAAGACTCCAATACTTTAAACTTTACTTACAAGTACGATGAGAATGGCGATTTAGTTGAGGCTTCAGTTTTTAATCCTATAACCGATACATTATATAATCGGTGGGCCTTTTTTAATAACAAGGATCATTTGTACGATAAAATTGAATTCTATAACTACAAAAATGATTTACGCGGTAAAAATGTTCTTTTGCGAAGTGAAAATGGGCGTGTGCTTAAAAGAGAATACTATAATAAAAATGATTCAGTTACAGTTGTTGAAATGCTTACCTATAACGATAAGGATTTGGTTGATTCTCAGGAAATATTTGTGCGAGGAAATAGTAACGGAAAGTGGAGTTACACTTATAGCTATGAAGGTAAAGGTAACTGGGAAACCATAGTTTGCTATAAAGAAGGAAAACCTATGATTTTTGCTGAAAGAAGTTATGTTTACTATTAAGATGCATAGAAAAAGCACCTAAATTTACTAGGTGCTTTTTCTTAATTATGATATTGCTTATTCATCAATTCCAACCCAGTCTGACCATCCATTAACAGTGATGGTTTGTGAGTCATCATCAAAGGTCACTAATACCGAAACAGTTCTATCATCGCCGCCCCAATGTGTTATTGGTAAATCGGTCATTCCATCGTAGTTTGTCTGGTCGTAGAGCATAACTTCAGTTCCATTTCCATTATCTACTCCTAATCGGTATTCGTCCCATTCGCCAGAAGGAATGTCTAGTGTGAAGAATGTAAATTCTCCGGGTGATAGAGACTCACCTGTTCCAAGCAAATTATTGCTCCATGTTCCGACTTCTTTGTTTTCAGCGTCTACCTTGCCTCTGCTTCTTATTTGAATGTTGGTAATGGTATAGCTCGATGATGGGTCATTTTCAAATTTTACGTACAATGAGTCTTTTTCATCATCGTCACCAAACAGATTGTCGCAACTTGTGAACGATAGTATGCCTACTGTTGCAATTGATAGTAGAATAATAAATTTTTTCATAGGTATATTTTTGGTTTTTACTCTTTATTTTTTTGCAATATATAAAACGATGTCATTGTAGTTTTTTTGTTTTTATAAATGGCTGTAAATTATTGATTAACGGTCCGATTCGCCAGATCGATTTTTTGTATTAAACTAATATCAATAACTTGATTCTAAGTAATCATATTGAATATCTTAAATTGTAAAGAATTGTCAATTACTGTAGTAAAAGTAGTAATGTGTTGATGTTTAACTCTATAAAATTTATGTAGATGAAAAGTTATCATAATGTAATTTGGGCTGCAGCAATTCTATTTCTTGTTTCGTGTAATTCGCAACGAGATTTTTCTTATGCCGAAGAGTGCATTAAGATTGAGGATATGAAGAATTATATATCAGTTCTTGCATCCGACGACCTTCAGGGTCGATTTCCAGGAACAACTGGAGAGGAAAAAACAATCAATTATTTAGCCGATCAGTTTAAGCAAATTGGCGCTTTGCCTGGAAATGGTAATCGCTATTTTCAGGAGGTACCTTTAATCAAAATCACCCCGGAGAAAGAGTTTTCGCTAAAAATTACTGGAGGCAATCAAACATTAAATTTAAGTAATGGTTCTGATTTCATTGGTGGAACCCCGTTACCTCAAGAAAATATCAATATCGAAAATTCCGATATTGTTTTTATTGGTTATGGTATTAATGCTCCAGAATACGGTTGGAACGATTACGAGGGCATAGATGTAAAAGGCAAAACAGTTTTGGTGCTTGTGAACGATCCGGGATATGTGACAAAGGATACCGCTTTGTTTATGGGTAACGCTATGACATATTACGGTCGTTGGGTTTATAAATACGAAGAGGCCGCTCGTCAAGGAGCAACAGGTGCCATAATAATTCACGAAACCGCAGCGGCATCGTACCCTTGGGGTGTGGTTCAGAATAGTTGGACGGGTTCACGGTTTTTTCTCGCGAACAATCCAATAACAAGTTCCAGCCTAAAGTTCCAAAGTTGGATTTCGAACGAGAATGCTCGTAAGTTATTTGCTCAGGCTGGTTATAATTTCGATTCTACCATCCGTTCTGCTGCCAACAAAGGTTTTAAACCTATCGATTTAAAACAAAAGGCATCAATCAACTTTAAGAATACGGTTGAGTATGTGAAATCGAATAATGTTGTGGCACTATTGCTTGGATCTGACCGTAAGGATGAATACATAATTTACGCTGCACATTGGGATCACTTTGGAATTAACCCAGAATTCAAGGGCGATTCAATTCTAAATGGAGCGCTAGATAATGCAACTGGAACTGCAGCTTTACTTGAAATAGCTGCAGCCTTTAAATCGTTAAAAGAAGTTCAGGATAGATCAATTCTTTTTATGGCTGTAACCTGCGAGGAGCAGGGTTTACTTGGAAGTGAGTATTACTGTGATAATCCAATTTATCCGCTCAATAAAACGGTAGCGGTGATTAATATGGATGCCCTAAACATATTTGGACGAACCAAGGATATGGCTATTGCAGGTTTGGGCTACTCCGAACTGGACAATTACGCCATTGAAATCCTTAAAAACAAAGGTCGATATGTGATTGGCGATTCCAATCCAGAACAAGGTGGCTATTACCGCTCCGATCATTTTAGCTTTGCTAAGGTTGGTGTTCCATCGATAAACATTTCCTTTGGCGACGATAATATAGAGCATGGCAAGGAGTGGTCGCAAGAAAATATGATGAAATGGATTATGGAGAATTACCACAAGCCATCCGATAATTATGAGCCCGAAAAATGGAAGTTCGACGGAATGATTGAAGATTTAAAAGTTTACTTTGAGCTTGGGTATAACCTAAGTACAACTGATAAATTCCCAAACTGGCATCAAGGGATTCCCTATAGGATAAAACGAGACGAGATGATGAAATAACCGAAAAGACTTACAGAGGGCTTTTTATTTACTCCACGGCGATGGATTTATGGTTTCGTCCACGGTAAAGTCACCATAACGGATGGCAACTTCGTTCAATAATCCGAGAATTTCATCGGGATCGTTTGAGGTGACCAACTTAAGCCGGATTTCTTTGAAGTGGGGAAGTCCTTTAAAGTAGCACGAGAAATGCCTACGCATTTCTAAAATTCCAGTTTTAGCACCCTTTATCTCCATCGATTTGCCAAAGTGTTGTTTTGCAATATCAACCTTTTGTAGGGTGGTTAACGGAACCATTTTTTCGCCAGTTCTCAGGTAATCTTTTATCTCCTTAAAAATCCAAGGTCTGCCGTAGGTTGCACGACCAATCATTATTGCATCGACTCCATACTTTTCGAAGTTCTCTTTTGCCACCTCGGGGCTGTCAATATCTCCATTGCCTATAATTGGGATATTCATTCGGGGGTTGTTCTTCACCTCGCCTATCAAGGTCCAGTCGGCTTTGCCGGTGTAGAGCTGCGCTCTGGTTCTGCCGTGGATGGTTAATGCTTTTATGCCGACATCCTGCAGCCGTTCGGCAATATCAACTATATTTTTTGAGTCTTCGTCCCAGCCAAGTCGGGTTTTTACGGTAACAGGCAAATGCGTGGCATTGACAATCTGCTTGGTCATCTCAACCATTTTGGGCACATCGCGCATCATCCCGGAACCTGCACCTCGATTGGCAATTTTTTTTACCGGACAACCAAAGTTGATATCAATAATATCGGGGTTTGCAGCGGTGGCAACTCTGGCTGCCTCAACCATACTTTCAATAATATGACCATAAAGTTGAATTCCTATAGGTCGCTCGTAATCGTAAATGTTGAGTTTTGCAACGCTGCTACCTGCATCGCGAATTAATCCATCGGCATTAATAAATTCGGTATACATCATATCAGTCCCAAAATGCTTGCACATATAGCGGAACGAAGGATCTGTAACATCCTCCATAGGTGCCAAAAGTAAAGGCCTTTCTCCCAAATCAACCGAACCTATCTTCATACTCTTTATATTTCGATGCAAAAATACTAATTTGTTGGAGTATTGGAGTAATGGATTATTGGAAAGCCGTAAAACTTAAATTCAATACTCCATTACTCCACAACTCTATTTTGTCCATTTTGTTCTCAGGAAATAAAAAACTAGGTTTGTGTTTTAAAATCAGGAAATATGAATAAGGCAAATCTTGCATCTCTTACCGATGGGAAGAAGTTCTTCTTTCTTATCATTCTTGTTTTGTTTAGCGGGATAATATTTTCTTCTGTTGGATATTTTTTAGTTGTTATGATTTATGGTGTTGGAGCATTAAACTGGATATCCTCAATAGATATCAATCCCGATTCCATAGGTGCTCTTAAAATAGTTCAGATTGTGCAATCGGTTGGAATGTTTGTGGCTCCTGCATTTTTGCTGGCTTATTTGTATTCATCGGAACCTAAGCGTTACTTGGGTTTCAAAGCCAAAAGTTTTAAAAATTATTTACTGGTGATTTTTACAATGTTAGTTTGCTTACCTGGGATTAATTTGCTTTCGTCCTTAAACGAGTTAATTCCATTGGCTAATTGGATGGAGGTTATGGAGGCCAATGCCGAGAAACTTACCAAAGCATTTCTTACCACCGATAGTTTTTTGGTGTTCTTTTTGAACTTATTCATGATTGCGGTACTTCCGGCGTTGGGAGAAGAGTTGATTTTTCGAGGATTAATTCAGAAGCATTTCTCGGCTATTACAAAAAGTAAGGTGTGGGGTATATTGATTGCGGCTTTTCTTTTTAGTCTTTTCCATTTTCAGTTTAAAGGATTTATACCTCGTTTTGCTTTAGGCGTAATGTTTGGATTTATGTATGCATGGAGCGGTAGCATTTGGTTACCAATGGTTGCCCATTTTACCAATAATGCAATTGCTACTATTGGTTTTACTTTGATGGGATCGGGTGCTGTTGATTCAAAAGTTGAGGATGTTGGTGGATTGACCTATCTATGGCCACTGGGGATTATTAGCATTGTTGCTGTTTCAATTTTACTAATGAAATTGAAGGAGTTGAACTCAGAAGTTGAAATTAACGAATTGAGCGGTGATATATAGTTTTTTGCTATGCTTTTTAGATGGTTGCTGATTCTCTATCTCATTAATCAACTAAAAAGGTTTGGCAAAGACCTATCCAACAATTTTAACCCTTTGATCTCATTTTTGCGGTAAACGTAATTTAGCCCGTATTCCATGGCTTTCTCGCGGCGTTCGTCGTCGGATAGTTCTGAGTAGCAAGCCTCTACTTCGTTCCAGATACTTAAAATTATTTCGTCTGCTTTTGTACGAAGTGTGTTTAGCTCTTTTAGTGTACGCTGAGTATTTTGCTGAAGTATTTTTTGATGATTGTATGCCTCTATAAATTGTTCGTAGCGAACTCTTACGACGGCAATGGTAGGGTTGGTGATTGGTGCTTGGTTTTTACGCATGCGGGCCATTTCTCCATCAATAATCTTTTTACCCCATTCAATTAAATCTTTCTCGGTATTTAGCGATGGAATTCTGTTCTCATCTAAATCCATTCCATAAATCTCCCTAATCGAGGCCTGTAGTTCACCTCTACTTATGGACATATTTAGCACTTGAATGAAATGCGAAAGATAAAGTTTCGCTTTTTTCATAAGTTGGAGGTAGTCTTTACCTCTTTCAACCTGATGATTGTACGCAACCTTGTAGTGTGCCATTGCCTTCTCGAAAGTGTTGATAAATAGTTCAACTTTGGCAAATGTGCTTTGCGAGTAAGCTAACTGAAAGGGCGGAATAGATTTTCCCTTTTCGTAAGCAACTTTAAGAGCTCTTATTCTAGCACTATCGGTGTTTGGCAAGCGACGGTAGGGCATGGTATGCTTTTTTTAGGTTATAACCTGTTTTCTAAAGGCTTACAATTTGCGAATATAAGTAATATAATTTCAAAAACAAGTCTATTCGCAAATAACTTGTAAAATTTGCTTGTTGATTTTTAAATAGTTACCCAGTGTTTTTTTTAATCACCTCATTTTTATTGCATTATATGATGTTGTAGAATACAAAAAAAAAGTACCAGCGGTCATATATTTCTTTTACCTTTGTGTGCATCTGACAAAAAATTCAATATCATGTACGGTAAAATAAAAGAGGATTTGCAAAAGCAAATCGAATCAATAAAAAGCGAGGGTCTTTATAAGTCCGAACGCATTATCAGTACACCTCAGGGTGTTGAGATTATGGCCAATGGCAAAAAGGTTCTCAACTTCTGTGCTAATAACTATCTTGGTCTTTCATCGCATCCCAAGGTAATGGAGGCTGGTATGAAGGCTCTTGACCAGTGGGGTTTTGGTATGTCATCGGTTCGTTTTATTTGCGGAACGCAAAGTTTACACAAGGAACTTGAGAATAAAATCAGCGAATTCCTTGGAACCGAGGATACAATTCTTTACTCATCGGCTTTCGATGCTAATGGTGGTATTTTTGAGCCTATTCTTGGTGAAGAAGATGCAATTATTTCTGATGAGTTAAACCATGCTTCGATCATTGATGGTGTTAGACTTTGCAAGGCAAAACGTTTCCGTTACAAAAATAACGATATGGCCGATTTGGAGCGCGTTCTTCAGGAGGCTTCAAAGTGCCGCTATAAGATGATCGTTACTGACGGAGTATTCTCAATGGATGGCATTATTGCTCAGGTTGACAAGGTTTGTGACTTGGCCGATAAGTACGATGCTATGGTTATGGTTGACGATTCGCATGCTACTGGCTTTGTTGGTAAAACAGGTCGTGGAACTCACGAGTATTGTAATGCAATGGGTCGTGTAGATATTATTTCAACTACATTTGGTAAAGCATTAGGTGGAGCTTCGGGTGGATGTATATCTGGTCGTAAAGAGATTGTAGAGATGTTACGTCAGCGTTCTCGTCCTTATTTGTTCTCTAATTCGTTAATGCCTTCTATTACTGGAGCTACCTTAGCTGTGCTAAATATGCTATCGGAAACAACAGAACTTCGTGATAAACTGTGGGCAAATACAGAGTTGTTCCGTAAAGGAATGAAAGACGCTGGATTTAGAATTGTAGAGGGCGTTCACCCAATTACTCCTGTTCTGTTTGGTCATTTGCCAAACGATGCTAAGTTATCGCAGGATTTTGCAGCAGAGTTATTGGAAGAAGGAATTTACGTAACTGGTTTTTACTATCCTGTTGTTCCTAAAGGTAAAGCTCGTATTCGCGTTCAAATTAGTGCTGCTCACAGCAAAGAGAATATTCTTTTTGCCATTGAGAAATTTACTAAGGTTGGAAAGAAACTAGGTGTAATCTAGTATACTTTTGATGTAAAACCCTAGCGGTTATAAGATAAGTAAAGCGCCAGTCGAAAGATTGGCGCTTTTTTATCATCTTTTAATAATATTTGACGTATTCTTGCGTCATAATATTTTATGACGTATATTTGCGTCATAATTAACTTTGACCAAAGTTATTCATATTACGGCTTGGGTCAAGGTTCTAAATATCTTACAAATGGTTTTAGCTAAAACAGATCTGTTCGATAGTGAGTTGCAAAGCTGCGCAGAACTTTGTAAGGCGCTATCGCATCCTGCTCGATTGGCGATATTAAAGTTTTTATCTGACACCAAGGTGTGTATTACTGGTGATATCACCGATGAGTTACCTCTTAGTAGAACTACCGTAAATCAGCATCTTAAAGAATTGAAGGATGCTGGCTTAATAGTTGGAATAACTGAGGGAGTAAAAACGAATTACTGCCTTAATCCTAAGAGGGTTGAGGAACTTAAAAAAGCAATTCAATCCTACCTAGATATGCTAGATACAGCTGGATGTAATTGCTGCTAATAATTATTTGATCACTCTAAAATAAAATGAGTTATTATGGATGAGAAGGATATTAAACAAACTGTAAAAGAAAAGTATAGTCAAATTGCAATGCAATCAAAACAAGAGAATCAGTCATCGTGTTGTGGATCAACAGGATGTTGTTCTGATGTTGATTATTCGATTTTTAGTGAGAATTACACACAGGTTAACGGCTATAATGCCGATGCTGATTTGGGTCTAGGATGTGGAATTCCTACAGCATATGTAAGCATTAAAGAAGGTGACACTGTCGTAGATCTTGGTTCTGGTGCTGGAAATGACTGTTTTGTTGCTAGAGCAATTGTGGGTGAATATGGTAAGGTTATAGGGATTGATATGACCGAAGCGATGATTGCAAAGGCTAGAGAGAATGCTCGAAAGTTAAATTATAGCAATGTGGAGTTTTTGTTGGGCGATATTGAAGATATGCCTATTAGTGTAAAGGTTGCCGATGTGGTTATTAGTAATTGTGTACTAAATCTAGTTCCAAATAAACAAAGAGCCTTTACGGAAATTTATCGAATTTTGAAGAATGGTGGACGTTTCTCAATTTCTGATGTTGTTATAAAAGGGGAATTACCTATAAAAATTAAACAAGTGGCAGAAATGTATGCGGGATGTGTTGCAGGAGCCATTGACAAAGACGAATATCTGCGAATTATTGAACGTAGTGGTTTTGTTGATGTGAAAATTCAGAAAGAGAAGCAAATTACAATTCCTGATGAAATAATGCTTAATTTTTTGAGTGAGTCTGAATTAAATTCATTTAAAAAGGCAGGAGCTGGAATATACAGTATTACAGTTAATGGTACGAAACTAAGTGGTTGTAATTGTTAATAAGTAAAGGCCACTTTTGTGGCCTTTGCTTTAAAATAATCCGTGTATTTGAGCATCAATTTTATTGATGATTTGTCGTAAATCCTCTGGTTTTTCCGAGAAATCGAGATTGTCCACATCTATAATTAGAAGCTTTCCAGTTTTGTAACTTTCAATCCAGGCTTCGTAACGTTCGTTGAGGCGTTGTAAATAGTCGAGTCGGATATTTTTTTCGTAATCGCGGCCACGTTTTTGAATTTGCCTCACCAACGTTGGAACCGTTGCCCGTAAATAAATTAGCAGATCGGGTGGATTTATGAGCGAGGTCATCAGTTCGAACAGTTTTAGGTAGTTATCAAAATCTCTGGTCGACATCAACCCCATCTGGTGTAGGTTTGGTGCAAAAATATTGGCATCCTCGTAAATTGTTCTATCCTGAATAACATCTTCACCTTTTCGGTGTATGTCTACAATTTGGCTAAAACGACTGTTGAGGAAGTATATCTGTAAGTTAAAACTCCAGCGCTGCATGTCCTCATAAAAATCGTTTAGGTATGGATTGTCGTCAACATCCTCGTATTGAGGTTTCCACTTGTAGTATTTAGCGAGTAAACGAGTAAGCGTTGTTTTTCCCGAACCAATATTCCCGGCAACTGCAATGTGCATATTCTACGTGTTTAGAATTAAACAGATTTAAGACTTTTAGTGTAACTTTTTAAAAATAGTAATAGTTTTTAAATCTACTTTGAAGCAAATTGTAGATTTTATTAACAATTAGTGCTTTAATTTAAAACGTCTTTGTGATTCTCTTTAAATTTCGGACTCTTGAGTTTTTAATTGTTCACTAATTTCGATAAGTTGTTCTACATACTCACGCGAATTCGATAATCGTGGAACTTTGTTTTGTCCTCCAAGTTTACCCCGTTGACGCATCCATTCAAAGTATGTTTGTTTGGAAACGCTTCGTACTATAGGCATGGTAAGAGTTACGCCTTTGTATCGTTTTGCTTCGTAGTCCGAGTTGATTGAGCATAGTGCAGCATCGAGCTCTTGTGTGAATATTGATAGGTTGTTTGGCTCAACATCAAATTCAATTATCCATTCATGTGCCCCAGTTTTATTTCGATCCATATAGATTGGAGCAGCAGTATATTCTTGAATTTGCGCTCCTGTTTTTTCACAGGCAATCTTCAGTGCCTTTTCTGCATTATCGACAATAACCTCTTCGCCAAAAACATTTATAAAATGACGGGTACGTCCTGTAATCTTTATTTTGTGGGGTTTTCTTGATGTAAATGTGATTGTATCGCCAATTAGGTATCGCCATAATCCAGAATTGGTGCTGATAACCATGGCGTAATTTTTCCCAGTTTCTACATCACCAATAGTGAGTACTCTAGGATTTTCTAGAGCAATGTCTTCAGTGGGGATGAATTCATAGAATATTCCATAGTCGAGCATCAGAAGCATGTCATCTGAGTGTGGATCGTCCTGAATTGCAAAGAATCCTTCGCTGGCATTGTATGCTTCCATGTAGTTCATGCTTGGCGATGGAATTACTTGTTTAAATTGCTCGCGGTATGGAACAAAACTTACTCCGCCGTGCATGAATAACTCTAGGTTTGGCCAAATCTCAAGGAGATTTGATTTTCCTGTATAATTTAGAATATGTTTTATCATGACAAGGTTCCACGAAGGAACACCTGCTATGCTGGTTACATTCTCCTTTAGTGTTTCATGAGTAATCATGTCGAGTTTTTCTTCCCAGTCAGGAATTAGTGCGACTTTTTGACTGGGAGTTCTTATAAAATCGGCCCACCACGGCTGATTTTCTATTAGGATAGCCGATAAATCTCCATAGTATGAGTTCATCGAGAAGTTATCAATTTGATGGCTACCTCCCAAGGTAAATCCTTTGCCCGATAGAAGATCGTTTTCGGGATGTAGTTGGGTGTAGATCGCAATGATATCGCGCCCTCCTCTAAAGTGGCATTCCTCTAAAGCATCGAAGCTAACTGGGATAAACTTGCTTTTGTTTTGTGTTGTTCCCGACGATTTTGCAAACCACTTAGTTTCTGTAGGCCAAAGTAGATGTTGTTCTCCCTGTCTGAGTCTATCAATGTAAGGCTTTATTCCTTCATAATCTAGAATAGGAATTCTTTTCTGAAAATCGTCGATGGATTTGATTGACTCAAATCCATATTTTCTTCCATATTCAGTGTCCTTTGCTTTGTTAAGTAGATTTGTTAGAGTTTCGAACTGAACCTCTGCTGGATAGTTCCGAAAAAGGTCAATCTGATATAATCGTTTGGTGTTTAACCATCCTAGAATTGAATTGATAAATGGCATATTTTTACTATTATTCAAATCATTCCAAATCTACTGAAAATTTCTTCCGTTTCGAAGTCTCTTTGTAAAATAATAAAGGCAACTCTTTAGGCTGCCTTTATATCAGTATATTATGATGAAATTATATTTTTTTTAGGCGATTAGCCGCTTCGACTAATTTGTCTAAATGTGCCGCTAAATTAATTCGGATTTGTTGTTTACAGGTTTTGTCATGATAGAATGTGGAAAGTGGTGTTGCTGCAACCCCGTGCTCTTTTATAAGCATTTCAACAAACTCAGTATCTTTTACAGTTGATATAGCGGAGTAGTTCAATATTTGAAAAGACCCTCCAGCATTAGGTAATATCTTGAATTTGGAGTCTTTTAGTATATCCCGGAAAGTATTTCTATTTCTTTCGAGTAATTCAATGTTTGGAAATAGATTATTGTACCTTGCAATATAATCGGCTAATGCAAGTTGAAATGGATTGTTTACAGAGTTTATGACTGCACGTTGCACCTTTCTAAATTTATCCATAAGTGCTTTTGGGGCTAGGCAGTATCCAATCTTCCATCCAGGTACGCCAACTGATAGGCTTAACGATCCTACAACGAAGCAGTTATCGGTGAGTTTTGGGTAAAATGTAGCACTTGACGATGCCGAGTCAGAATAAACAATCTCAGCTAACGATTCATCGCTTATTACCCTGATTTTAGTTCCGTTAATCAACTTTTGTAGGTTTTCCATGTCATCCGACGACAGAACTCGTCCTAGAATATTATGAGGAGTACAGATAATAATAAGTTTTGTTCGGGTTGTTATTGCTTTTTGCACTTCGCTCCAGTCAATGGGATTTTCCCCGTCTTTTATTTTGATAAAAATTGGACGTGCTCCACTTATTTCTATTGCTGTTGATAGACTTTCGTATGAGGGTTCAAAGATTATAGCTTCATCGCCTTCTTTTACTGTGGAGGCTATTGCAGTGAAAATTGCCTGCGTTGCTCCTGCTGTAATTGTAATTTCGTTAACAGGACAGTAACTTTTAAAGTATTTTTTGCTGATATATTCACTTAAGGCATTTCTTAACTGGAACGTACCTTCTGTTGGCGCGTTTCCTGTAGTTGTTTTTAAATAGGCAAATACTTTTTCTTCTATAATTTCAGGGACCGGAAACGATGTGTAGTTTCCCGAAAGATCAATTGCATTGTAATCTTCGGCCAACTTAGACAAGTTACCTTCGAACGAAAAATCAACATCTATATTTGTCTGCTTGGTCATACTTTTTATTTACTTAATGTAAAGATAAGAAAATACAGAATTTCTCAAAGTTTTATTTTGATATAGTTCCAAAAAAGTGGGATGAATCATCAATATCTACTCAAAAAGTTGAGTTAAAACGGCTAAGGAGTTAAATTCGAGAGAACTTCCTAGATGAAATCTATAGTAACGTAAAATGCCATTAATTATTTGTAAGCGTTGATTATGGCTAAGGGTGAGGTTTTCGGCCATATAAAATGGAGTTTTTATCGTGCTGCTAATTAACTCGCTGGGTTCGGGATCGAGATAAAAGTTGTGTTGTGGTGGCTGGTTAACAAATGAACCATTTTTATAGTCGAAGTACTTGGTCGATTCCGACCATAGGTTGGATGGATAAAAACCAAGATGGCGCGAGTGTTGAAGCAAAAAAATTAAATGAAAATTTGCTACCCCTGTTTGCATTATGTCAAGCAGATGAATAGCGTTTTCTAAAAAGTTATAGAACGACGGATTTGGCTCCTCTTCCTTGACCGTTCGGTACACAACCTCGCAGAGAAAAAGTGCAATGCTACGTTTTACAGGATCAAAAGGTATTGTGTTTAGGGTTATCGATATAGATATTTCCTTTAATCGACATAGATCGGTTCCTTCCTTTTTGTAAAAAACAATATCAACTATCGAAAAAGGTTGGAAATATACTGCATTGCCGGGTGTTTTTCCTTTGCCCGATGCATTGTTTACAATGAATGAGATGCGTCCAAATTCTTCGGAGTAGCAATATGCAATTAGACTATTATCCTTATACTTAATAGTGTGAAGAACAATTGCTTTTGATTTCTGAAGCATTAACCTACTTTATGAACAGTATTTTAGTAACAGCAGTTTCTTTTCCCTTGCTATCGGAACAGAAAACAAGATATACGCCAGTTGCGACTTTATTTCCTCTTAAGCTTTTGCCATCCCATGTCGCCATCCCCCCTTCCGACATCGTTTCATAGATGAGATTTCCATTTATATCGGTGATTTTTACAATGGTTTTTTCAACCAATCCGGTTATGGTAATTTTTCCGCTATATCCTGGAGGAACTGGATTGGGGTAGGAGTAAACCTTTCCAAATTTATCAGAGGCTTCGTTTGCATCGCCTCTATAAGATACCATTCCCTTGTCTGTTGCTATAAATACTTCGCCACTTACAGGGTGAATTTTAACATCGAGAATGTTGTTTGAAGGAAGCGGACTGTTTGCTTCAGTAAAGTGCAGTTGTTCTTTAGTTCCATCAGAGCTAAAGAGGTAAAGTCCCGATTTAGCAGTGCCAAACCATTTCCGATTTCCTCCATCAACTGTGACACTAGTAACTGTTTCTGTTTCTAGTAAGTATACTGCTAAGCCATCAACTACATCGGGGATTTTTATTTTTTGCATGTAGAATCCTCCGTCAAAAACCTTGTCGGGATTATAGCTTAGCAAAACTCCAGCAGACGTGCCCAACCATAGGTAGTTGTCTTTGTCAAAAGCAAGGGCATTAATGGAGGCACTAATGGTGTTTCCATCCTTGTCGTAGGGAACAAATTTCCGGTATAGGTCATCATCTTTGCTATCAATACTACTTCCTGGGTTTAATACAAAAAGCCCTTTGCCGAAAGGTAGTATTAACCATAATGAGCCATATTCGGAGTAGTGTAGTGTTGAAACTCTTTCTTCTCCAATTGCAGTTAAATAAGGAAATGATACCCAAGTTCCATCTGTTTTAAGAACCGATATAGGATTTGGTACCATTGGATTTGAAGCCCAAAGATTTCCTTTTCCATCGAATGCTAAACCGCTAATTCGGCAGAATGGAGAGTTTGGAAGAATTGTTTGTAGTGAACTATTGTCTGGAGTGTAGTGCGCAACCATTTCGTCATCCTTGAATTGATAAATTCCGTGACCCCAACTCCCAACAAAGTACGATGATGGATTGCTTGGATTAAATTCAACTACAGTAGCATCATGGTCTCCCCAACCTATGTAGTAGCTCCATTGTTCATCAATAAACTTGTGGATGATAAAGTTATTCCAAAGATTTCCGAACGATGCATCGTAGCCCCCATTTGTGACAATCACCCTGTCGCTACTTACACCTATTGAAAAAGCATTGTTGTTAAATGGACCTGCTGGTTTTATTGCATTTTGGTTGGCGGTTGTTCCAACAACTAAGCCAATATCACCATCGGCAATTGCAAATTGGTCTGCATCAACTGGAACAGCAATGTTTGGTTTAAATGATTCCGAACAGGTATAGGTTGTGGTGGTTATTCCTTTAGTTCCCGATGTGTTATAACTAATAATGCCGGTATTAGATGTCACTAATACTTTGTTACTATTCATTTTTACTGATAGAGCATTGTCGAAAGGTCTATCTATTTCGCTCCAATTGGAGCCATTGTATAGCCATAAAATATCGTTCGACGATTCTTGCTTTTCCAATGCAAAAATAACATTGTCTGTAGCTGTTATATCTATACACTCATTATTTGGATCGGCAAAACTTGCTACTCGATTCCAACGCTCAGAACTAACTAAGAGAGGTTCGGTTACCGAAGCATTTAGTAATCCTTTTTCTGTTGCAGCCCAAAATAGGTTGTTGAATACAACTAGGTTGTTCACTTTTAGGTTTGTTCCATTTTCACCTATGAAATAGGTGTCTTTTACCTCCTTTTTCGAAGGATCTATTACAACTATTCCAAAATCTGTTGATGTATAAAGTTTGTTCTGATACAACAAAAAATTATTTATCACCTTACTGCCCGAAAGTGATTTTTCCTTTATGTCTGGAATATTTACAACCTCGTTGGAGTAAACTAAGTCGATATTTCCACTTTCATAACCAATCGCCAGTAAGTTGTTGGAACTGAAATAAACCATAGCAGTTATGCCAACCTCTGAAAGTCCATTAACTTTTGTGAGTTTATCAACCTCTGAACTGTTTAGGTTGTAAATAAATATACCATTAGTTGTTCCGCAAAAAACTTTATTGTTACCAGCACTAATAAACTTTCCTTGACTGAAGGAAAAATGTTCGCGCCATTTTCCCAGCGGGATTTGAGCCTTTACAGATAATGCAATATTAAGTAGTGCAATTAATAGAGCAAGCCTAAACATATTGTTTTGTTTTAGGGATAAACTCATAAAACTCAGAATTATTTTATACCGTGCGTTTTTTATAAGTTCTTTAGAAAATCGACAAGTTTGTTTACGGCCAATCCCCTGTGACTGATGCTGTTTTTCAAATCTAGAGGCATTTGTGCAAAGGTTTGAGAGTAGCCATTCGGTATAAATATTGGGTCGTAGCCAAAACCATCAGTTCCTCTTTCGTCATCGATAATTGTTCCATTTACAATACCTTCGAATAAAAATTCTTTTCCATCAATTATAAGAGCGACTACAGTTCTGAATTGGGCATTTCTGTTTTCGATCCCCGAAAGATTGCTGAGAAGTTTCTTGATATTATCCTTGGGATTTTTTGATTCTCCAGCGTAACGAGCGCTATACACACCAGGAGCACCGTTTAGTGCCTCTACCTCAAGTCCTGTGTCATCAGCAAAACAATTAAGTCCAGAAAACTTATGAATATGCCAGGCCTTTTGGCGAGCATTGTCTTCAAGCGTGTCGTGATCTTCTGGAATTTCGTCATTAAAGTTGATGCTTGCCAAGGAAAGCAACTTAAAGCGATTCCCAAGAAGTGCTTGTACCTCCTTTAATTTGTGTTGATTGTTTGTTGCAAACACCAACTCAATAGTACTGTTCTGCATGTTAACGTTAACGAGGATTTACGCTCATAACAGGAATATGTCGGGCATTGGCTAGAATGTGTTGCTCTAGTGGCTCGACGATGAATTCCCCTTTCTTATCTAGAGGAGTTGTCATTAAAACAATCAAATCAGCTCTAATATTAACAGCCATCTCAAGGATTTCCTGATCGTATGATTTTGCACCCGAAGCATTGTACTCTATGTATTTCGCTCCTTTCTGATCGAGAAATTTACGAGCCGAGGCCATATTGATATCAATTTTTGCCAGTTGTTCTGGATCACAAGTACTTGGCTTGATTAAATGGAATCGCGAAAGGTAGTAATCGCAGAAGTAAGATATCCATTCGTGCTTCTCCCTGTTTTCTGAAGTAAAGTCAATTGGGAAAACCACATCGTCGTAACGTTTATTTACAGGTGGCTCTTGGATTGTCACAAATGGCACTTTGCAACTGGTTATTACTTTCAATGTCCAAGAAACTCGGCTATCGTCCATTTCCCGAATAGTTGAAGATCCCATAATTACAATGCTCGCGTTTATTTCATTGGCAACATTGGCAATGTCTGTAAAAATGCTTCCAACCCGCACAATAGGATTAATTTCAACGTTGTATTTCTCCTTAACCGTTGCTATTGTTTCATTTAGTTTTTTATTGGCAACTTCAACTTCGCTCTCTTTTTGAACAATATGCAAAATTGATATAGGTTCCTTAACAACATTCGAAACCCTAACGGCATGTTGTAGGGCGTATTCTGCAACTTTAGAAAAATCGGTTGGAACCAGAATTGTTTTTTTTGCTCCCTTCATATATGTTGAAATTTGACAAATTTTACCATAAATTAAGCGATTCAAAATGATCTTTAGTTGTAAATTATAAGGATCAACAATCGCTAATAAAATTGGACTAATGTATGAATTTTATTACTTTTATCATTAAAAGAAACTTACTTTTTTTAATACTAAGTATGTAAATTACTATTGTATTGTACTGTTTTACTAGCAAAATAACATAAGTCTTTTGACAAAATAGCAATGATAGTGGTGAACTTAATCTTTTTTCCTCCTAGTCTTCCTTTGTGGATATCTGTTTTTTTTGCGGTTGTTTCGTTTGTGCTTTTTTATAGTCTCCTTACTTTTTCATATACTAGAATTATTAATAAGTTAGAGAACTTAATTTGTTTACGGACAGAGGAGTTACTTAAAGAAAAAGCAAAGGCCGAAAATCTTTTAACTAGAGTTCTGCCTAGAAATACCGCCGATGAACTGAAAGCATATGGCCGGGTAAATGCGCAAAAGTTTAAAATGGTTACAGTTCTTTTTTCCGATATTCAGGGTTTTACAAAGATAACCGATGAAATTAATGCTGAAGAATTGATCGATCAACTCGATAAATTTTTCTATAGGTTCGATACCGTTGTTGATAAATACCACATTGAAAAGATAAAAACAATTGGAGATGCATACATGTGCGCTGGAGGAATTCCTAAAAAGAATCGGACAAATCCAATTGAGGTTGTTGCTGCTGCGATAGAAATGATGAATCATATGAAGGATATCAATAGTGAGCATAAGCAGAAGGAGGATATATGGGAGTTGAGAATTGGAATCGATACAGGGCCCGTTATTGCTGGGGTTGTTGGACGTAATAAACTTTCGTATGACATTTGGGGAAGTACTGTTAATACTGCAAGTAGAATGGAATCGGCTGGAGAGCCTGGAAAAATCAATATATCCGAAAATACATATATTTTAGTTAAAGATTTTTTTAAGTGTACATATCGAGGTAAAATGCCTGTAAAAAACAAAGGCGATATCAAAATGTATTTTGTTGAGGGTATTGTTCCAAATCTTTCCGTTAATCTTAGTGGCGTGGAGCCAAATAATGATTTTAGAGCTGAGTTACAACTTATAAGGTTGGGCGATCTTGAAGAGTTTGTTCTTGAAAAGTTAGAGGCTGGTTTACCCAAAAATCTATACTACCATAACCTAAAACATACTGTAGATGTTTACACCGAAGTAGAACTTATTGGTAGATCGGAGGGTGTTACAAAGGAGGAACTACTTATTCTTAGAACTGCGGCACTGCTTCACGATTCTGGGCATTTAATAGATTATAGTACGCATGAGGAGATGAGCGTTAAACTTGCCTACGAGATTTTGCCAGAATATGGTTACTCACAAGAACAAATGGCGGCTATTGCAAAAGTGATAATGTCTACCAAGCTCCCTCCAAATCCGAATAGTTTGCTTGAAGAAATAATATGTGATGCAGATTTGGACTATTTAGGGCGAACCGATTTTATTCCTGTTTCAAATATGCTTTACAAAGAATTGCATGAGCATGGGAAAATAGGAACTTTACATGATTGGAACCTGATGCAGATTAAATTTATTGAAAAACATCAGTACTTTACTAATACTGCAAGGCGATTAAGAAACGTTAATAAGAATAATCAGCTTGCCAATATTAGAAAATGGATGGATGAGTTGGAGAAAAATGAGTTTTAATTAGCTTTGTGTTGAGATTATTTTTAATTTTACTATATTTATCAGGTTTTTTGTGCGAATTTTTTTGATGATTTTACTGAAAAGATGGTAAACCATTAAATATAATTGTTTTAGAAGTGTTTATTGGTTGGATTTACTGTTGATAAATAACTAATTTTCCTAGTATGGAAAGTATTAAAAAGGTTGTTCTTGTTCCTTGGGACTTTACGGAAGGTTCTGAAAATGCGTTACAGCATGCAATTCAATTGGCAGAAGCTGGCGACAATGAGATTATGCTATTGCATATAATTCCACGTTCGGCTATTTATGATTTTTTTGTTCGCAAAGTCAACATTAAGGTAATAGAGTCAATTAACAAAAAATTTGACGAAGTTGCTGATGCAACCTTTCAGAAATATGGAATTCGACCTCAAACATTGGTACTAGAAGGACATCCTAAGAGACTTTTTAGAGAGTTGATTACTACTGCTAATGTCAATCTTATCGTTGCTTATCACACATACCTGTTTCAAGGAAAAATTCATCGTGCATCTGGATTCTTAAAAGATTTAATTTTTAAAGATATAACCCTTCCTTTTATTGTAATTAACAAACCTCCAAAGCATTCTCATTATATAGAGATTGTTATTCCTGTTGATTATGATAGAAAGTTTAAAGAGGCTGTTCACTGGATTATATACTTGGCAAAATACTATAAATGCAATATTAACCTGATAAAGCCTTTCTTAACGGATGATGGCCAGAAAAAACAAATGGCCAATAATATCTATTTTACCAAGAAGATGCTTGATGGAGTAGGAATTGTATATGGTATAAAAACTGCGAAGAAAAAGGGTACTTTCGATAATGAAGTGTTTAAATTTGGTCAAATTATTGAAGCCGATCTAATTCTTATAATGACAGATAAATACGACTACTTTGTTGACGCAAAGCGTGAAAAGTCTCTTGAAATTCCTGTAATGTGTGTTAACCCAAGGGTGAAAAAGTATCAAAGCTTTAATTAACCCTTATTCCATTCATTATGAATATATCTTTGAAGTTTCAGCATATTCGAAATCGAATAATTGGTAGGTTGTCACTTCAACATAAAATATTAATTCTTTTTGTTGGAGCAACAATTCTGGTTTTATTTTTTGCGGTTCTTTATATTGGCCTTAGTGCAAAAAAACATTCTATTGCGAATGCTCATAAGCAAATAGGAATTACAGCCGATAAACATGCTGAGTATATTCAAAATCTTCTAGAAAAAGAACTGTGTATTTCTCGAACACTATGTAATACAGTTCAAAATCATAAACAATTTTCTAAGGAGAACCAGTTTGAGATTTTTACGGGTTTCTATAAAAATGTATTAAGTAATAATCCCGATATCATTGCCGTTTGGGATAGTTGGGAGTTGAAATATTTGGATTCGACCTATCAAAAAGACTACGGTAGATATAAAACCACAGTTTGGAGGGAAGACGGTACTATAAAAAGTAAGACTGAATTGGCTAGTACAAATGGCGATTCAGAAAATTATGCTCGGATCAAAAATGATAAGATTGAAAGTTTGGAGGAACCATATTTTGGTACTTACGAAGGTAGTTCCGGCAAAGAAATTCTTATGACGAGCATTGTTGTACCGAATATTATTAATGATAAGTTCGCTGGTTTTGTTGGTGTTGATATCCCTTTGACGCATTACTACGAAGTATTTAAGCAGATTCGGCCATATGAAGATAGTTATGCCTTTTTACTTTCAAATACATTGAAATACGTTGCTTCTCCAGATAAGGATTTAATAGGAGAAAATGCTTTGGATGATTATGAGGGGGTATTTCTTCGGAATGGCGCGATTGATAAGATTAACAATGGTAATCCTTTGTTTTTTGAGGATACCGATATTAATGGAATAAATTCTTACTTTACTGTACGACCTATTTTGGTGGGTAACTGCAAGCAGCATTGGACCATGGTAATTGTTGTGCCAAAGGATGTAGTTATTCATGAGTCGATAGGAGTGTTTTGGCGTGCAATTCTTATTGGCCTTTTAGGAATAGCATTGTTGTCCTTGTTTATTTATTATGCATCTAATAAGTATATTATTAAGCCCGTACATACTATAATTTTAATACTCGAAAGACTTTCGGGTGGGCATGTTAGTGATGATATGCTTTTGGTTAATAACGATAGCGATGAAATAGGAACAATTGTAAATCATCTCAATAAAACAGTTGAGGGGTTATCTAAAAAAACAAAATTTGCAGAGGAAATTGGTCAAGGAAATTATAATGCTTCCTTAGATTTGTTGAGTAGTGAAGATATTCTGGGTCGGTCGTTGATAGAGATGGGACAAAACCTAAGAACGGCTCAGGATGAGGAGCAAAAACGGAAAATTGAGGATAACAAGCGCCAGTGGGTTAATGAAGGGCTGGCTACATTTGGAAATATTCTTCGTCAGGATAACAACAAAATTGAAGTGTTGTCTGCAAATATCATTAGAAATCTGATAAATTATCTTAATGCTAATCAAGGAGGACTATTCATTTATAATGATGACGATTCGAGTAGCCCGTATTTTGATCTTCTTGCTGCATATGCATATAATCGCCAAAAGTTTATCACAAAGAATATTGCATTAGGAGAAGGCTTGATTGGTACTTGTGCGCTTGAGAAGCAGACCATACATTTAACCAATATACCTGAGAATTATATTTCGATATCATCTGGTTTGGGTGAGTCTAAACCTCGGACGTTGCTTATTGTTCCTCTGAAAATTGAGGAAAATGTTCTTGGTGTTGTAGAGTTGGCATCGTTTAATCAGTTTGAGGATTACCATATCGATTTTGTTGAGAAGGTTGCTCAAAGCATCGCTCAAACATTAATATCGGTTCGTACCAATATTCGAACAGCCGATTTGCTTGAAAGGACTCAGCAGCAAGCCGAGGAAATGAAATCTCAGGAGGAAGAAGTACGTCAGAATTTAGAAGAATTAGAAACCATTAAGGAGGAACTCGAAAAACGTAATGAGGAATTTTTCGAGAATCAAAAGAATTTGGAATGGGAGAAAACTCTACTTGATGCTTTAATGAATTATCTCCCTGATAGAATTTACTTCAAGGATTTGAAGAGTCGTTTTATTAAGGTAAGTAAATCGACATTAGAATTCTTTGGTCTTGAGATGCCGGATGAGGTGGAAGGAAAGTCTGATTTTGATTTCTTTGGAGAGGAGCATGCTCGTCCAGCTTATGAAGATGAACAAAAAATCATACGAACCAATACCCCTGAAATTGGGCTCGTTGAGAAAGAGATAATGTCCGATGGTTCTTACACTTGGGCTGAGACCTCTAAAATGCCACTAAAGAATTCATCTGGAGAAACTATAGGAACTTTCGGTATTACGAGAGATATTACTCGCTCCAAGTTAATGGAGGAGGAGATTAATAAACAATCCAACGATACTGTAGGTCTTCAGAAAGATCTTAACAAGAAAGTTGTTGAGATGGAAAGTCTTTATGAGGCGATCAAGAACTCTAGTTTTGTTATTGAATATAATCCTGAAGGATATATAACTAGCATTAATCAAGCATATTTGGATCTTTTTGGTGTTAGTGGTGAGGATATGGTGGGCAAGCATCATTCATATCAAATGGAGTTTACTGAGGAGCAGCGAAAGAACTATAAGCTTTTCTGGGAGGATTTAATTAATGGAGTGGTTAAAAAAGAGACGCATAAGTTTAGTGTAAATGATAAAACATATTTATTTTATGAAACATATTCACCGTTAAAGGATGAGTCGGGAACGGTTTATAAGATTCTTAAAATTGCTGTTAATGTGAGCCATTTACTGACGGATTAATTTATAACATTCAAATAAACATTAGGCTCAGGTGATAAAACTGAGCCTATATTTTTTAGGGAAACTATGAACTGGATACAACTTCTTAATTCGAATAGATTTGGAGCAGAGACAACTGCTCAACAGTCATTGGATCAAACGCGAACCGATTTTCAGCGCGATTACGATAGAATTATTTTCTCATCACCATTTCGGAGGTTGCAGAATAAAACCCAAGTTTTTCCTCTTCCTGGAGGTATTTTCGTGCATAATCGTTTAACGCATAGCCTTGAGGTGTCAAGTGTTGGTCGTTCGTTAGGAAATAATGTTTTATCACTTATCGATGATCAACTTATAGGTGAGGAAAAGTTCGTTATAAACCAGTTGCCAACTGTTGTTTCGGCAGCCTGCTTGGCGCACGATATGGGAAATCCTCCGTTTGGGCATAGCGGCGAGGAGGCTATTCGTAAATACTTTATTGATAACGAAAGCAGATATAAGCATTTAGTTGATGCCTGGGAATGGAACGATTTGGTTCGCTTCGAGGGTAATGCCAATGCTTTGCGGTTGCTTACCCATCAGTTTAAGGGGCGGAGATTTGGCGGTTATCGTTTGAGTTATGCGGTTCTTGCATCTATTCTAAAGTATCCTTATCAATCCTTATCGGGCAAGAAAAAGTTTGGCTATTTTAAGGCTGAGACTGGAGTTTTTGATAGCATTGTAGAGGCTACGGGTTTGGTTAAAAATGCTGATGGCGAGTATTGCCGGCATCCATTGGTTTATCTGGTTGAGGCTGCCGATGATATTTGCTATCAGGTTATGGATATCGAGGATGCTCATAAGTTAGGAATCCTTTCCACAGCCCAAACCTTCGATCTTTACAGGGCTTTTTTTAATGATGATTCTCAAGCTAAAAAAGATAGTATTGATAAAACATTGGCAGACGTTACCGATCCTAACGAGCAGGTTGCCTACTTGAGAGCGATTGTCATTAGTAAATTAGTAGATAGCTGTTCTTGCAATTTTTCCTCGAATTATGCGAGAATTATGAACGGAGAACCAATAAAACCGTTGATAGATGGCTTAACAGGTGCGCCTAAGTTGGCAATGGAAACAATAAGGAATCTATCTGTAAAAAGGGTATATAATCATCGTAAGGTTGTGGAAATTGAAATTGCAGGCTTTCAGATTATAGGATCGTTGCTCGATATCTTTTGTCAAGCATCGCTTAATCCTGAGTCTGGATATTCCAAAAAGGTTTTGCAGCTAATCCCCGATCAGTTTCAGGTTGTTGGAACTAACTATGAGAAAATCTTATCGGTACTCGATTTTGTTTCAGGAATGACCGATGTGTATGCTCTTGAAATATATCGCCTAATAAAAGGCATTAATTTACCATTGCTATAGGTTTGTAATAAATTATTGTTTTTTATGACGTTTGATACTGATAAACAAACATTAAGCGATTTGGATTTGTTGGAAAGGGAAAAGGGCGCAAAGTCTATCCTTTCGCTTTTCAACCATACGCAGTCGATTGGTGGATATGAAATGCTTCGGAGAACTTTCTCATCTCCTATAGCAGATAGTAAGTTATTAGAAAATAGAGTAGAAGCCATTAAGTATTTCGAGAAAACCGTTTGTTGTTTCAATGTCGATAAAGTGGTTTTGGACTTTATTGAGTTTTACTTAATCCAGGATAAAAAGCCAACAAGGTTATCGTTATTCAATATAATAAGAAAATCTATCGATCATAAATTAAGACCATCGAACAAAACTTATCTTATTAAGCGAGGAATACTTTATTTTATCAAAGTTGTCAATGATCTTTATGATTTTGTAATTAGTATTGATGATAACGATGTGGCATTACAGGTTGTCGATTATAAGAAAAGGGTTATAGATATTGTTGAGAATACCAACCTGAAGAATTGTCTTAATCATAAAGGAAAGAAACGATTAAATTCGATTTGGGTTGGTAAGTACGATTATTTCTTCCGCTATTCAGAGTTCGATAAGGTTCGAACCATTTTGGATGTTGTTTATGAGATTGATATGCTTCAGTCTGTGTCTACAACTATTAGCCAGTATGGCTTTTCTTATCCGAAATTTAAGGATTCAGAAGAGAGCGTTAATATCGTAGGGTTATTTCATCCCTTTGTTGAGAATTGCGTTCCAAACGATTTGAGAATTGACTATAGGAAGAATATTTGCTTTCTTACTGGCCCTAATATGGCAGGGAAATCAACTTATCTTAAATCTTTTGGTGATTCTATTTATTTGGCACACATTGGATTTCCTGTTCCTGCTAAAAGTATGGAAACATCTGTGTTTCGTGGACTATTTTCGAGCATTAACTTGGCCGATAATATTAATAAAGGCTACAGTCATTATTACGGTGAGGTGTTGAGGGTCAAGTATATTGCTGAGAAGATATATGTGCGGAAAAACGTTGTGGTAATCTTTGATGAGTTATTTAGAGGAACAAATGTTAAGGATGCTTACGAAGCCTCTTTGGCTGTTATTTCTGCTTTTGCTAAGGTTCGAAAGAGTATTTTTGCAATATCAACCCATATAATTGAGGTTGCAGATACATTAGATAAACATAGTTGTATCGATTTTAAATACTTCGAAATTATTGTTGGAGATGGGATTCCATCGTATACTTATACTTTAAAGAATGGCGTAACTAACGATCGACTCGGTCTCTACATTCTAAATAGGGAAAAGGTTATCGAAACAATAGAAAACTCGATCTAAAATATATTGAAAAAGTTGTATACTGAAAGTATTGTTAATGTTGCTAATGCTAAAATAATTAAGAGAATGACCACGGTGTCAATTTTAGTTAAGTATAGATTGTTGTAGTTTTTTTCTTTATTCCTTATTGTTTCCATTATTTTCAGGTATTAAATAATTAAAAATCCGTCCATGAATCAATAGGTTCATGGACGGATTCGTGAGTTTAGTTTTTAATTAATCTAATGGTTTTATTTCCATTTTTTCTGTAAATCTGAAGTAGGTAAATGCCATTATTTAAGTGCAATAAATTCAGTTCGTTTTTTGTCCCTTTTAATATTCCCGATTTTACAGTTTTCCCTGTTGCATTAATTAGGGTGTAGTATTCAACCTTTCCATTTTCTATTTCAATAGTAAGGTTGCTTGTGAATGGGTTGGGGTAGACCGAAATTTTACCGATAGAGTTGTTGTTAATTCCTGTTGGAGTAAGAGTTACAGGAATATTGGTGTCGGCGCCATTTACAGTTACAGATTCAGAAACCGATTGGTAGTTATCTGCCGATACCGAGTAATCGTAAGTGCCGTTTGGTAATTCTACTAATACAGTTCCATTGTTATCTGTAGTTAATGTTTTATTGCTTATTGTTATGCTGGCTCCTGCAATAGAACTACCATTTCCTGTTACAGTAAAAGTAATGGAATAAGTAATCACCTCGAAGTTGGCTGTAACGCTAATATTATTCGTTACATTTTTGTCTGTTCTGGGATTGTCGGTATTACCGTCGCTCCAATTCACAAAACGATACCCTTGGTCTGGAATTGCTTCAACTGAGGTTCCGTCTGTGCCATAATTTACGGTCTGTGGGGTGATTCCAGAGATACTTCCATGTTCGCCAGCAGAGTAGGAGAGTGTGACGGTAATTGCCTCAAAGTTGGCCGTAACGCTAATATTATCCGTTACATTTTTATCTGTTCTAGGGTTGTCAGTACTACCGTCGTTCCAATTCACAAAACGATACCCTTGGTCAGGAATTGCCTCAATAGAGGTTCCGTCTGTGCCATAATTTACAGTCTGTGGGGTGATTCCAGAGATACTTCCATGTTCGCCAGCAGAGTAGGAGAGTGTGAAGATAATTGCCTCAAAGTTGGCTGTAACGCTAATATTATTTGTTACATTTTTATCTGTTCTAGGGTTGTCAGTACTACTGTCGCTCCAATTTACAAAACGATACCCTTGGTCAGGAATTGCCTCAATAGAGGTTCCGTCTGTGCCGTAATTTACGGTCTGTGGGGTTATTCCAGAGATACTCCCATGTTCGCCAGCAGAGTAGGAGAGTGTGAATGTAATTGGCTCAAAGTTGGCCGATAGATTTGTGTTAGTTGCAGGCATTGTATAGGTGAAGTTTTCTGTTTGGTTAACCACGTTTTCTCCATTTGTCCAGTTTTTAAAGGCGAATCCCTCGTTGGCTGTGGCAGTGAGAGTTATTTCTGCTCCAGATAAGTAATTTCCTGCTCCTGTTACAGTACCAGCATTTTTTGGGTTAGCAGTTAGATTAAGAGTGTAATAAGTTACTGCTTCGGTGATACTAGCGGTAGCCGTTGGGGTTCCGTTTAGCGATAGTGTATAGTTTTCTGCATCATCGCCGATGAGCGTGGAAGAGTTGGTAAGCGACACCGTAATGTTCTGGCCAATTGTTGCAGTCGCAAACTCTGCTACAGGGAAAAGTTCCACAATGTCTCCCGGAATTGCTCCAGAAAGCGCTAGTTTGTTGCTGTTGATAATGGCCGTTGTTGTCGCGTCGTATTCTTTATCATATACGCTGAAAGAACCTTCCACGTTGAGCGTTTTCGCTAAAATCGTTGCAGATGCAGTCCCTCCTGTATTGTCTAAATTGTAATTGTAAGCATCTGTCCCGTTAATAGTTATATCTGTATAATTAACTGTTTTAGCATTTCCAACGGTTTTATTCTCAAAAGCAGCTTTGTATGAAATGGTAATATCATCATTTGCTATTCTGTCATCGCTAAAGCCAGTCCCAGTTACGCTGGTAGTTCCGTCGTAAACTTTGTCGTCGGCGGTGAAGCCACTCAGGTTGATCGTTCTGGTGGTGATATTGGCGGTGGTCGTCTGGCTGTTGATGAAGTACTTCTCTGCATTCGTTCCTGAGAGGACGAGTCCAGTTACGGTTACTTTCTTTTCTTCCCCGATCCTCTTGTTTTCAAAGGAAATCTGAGCATTGCTGTAATCAAGTGTCACGTTTTCACCGGAGACCACTCCACTGAGAGTTCCCCAATTGCTTATTGTTGCATTGGTGGTTCCATCGTAGATTTTGTTATTGGCGGAGAGTCCTGTGAGAGCCAACTCTGTCCGGTCGACTACAGAAAGAGTTCCCTTTTCGTAGGTTATGGTGTAGTTGCCAAGGTCTGTACCCGATGTGGCAATAGCATTGCTAATGAGTATTTCATATTCGCCAACTTTTGCAGAACTGGTGGCTCCGTCGCTGGTTATTGTAGCAGAGGCTATTGATTCTCCACTGACTAGTCCAGAAGTTGTGAACTCTGTATTGGCGAAGGTATAATCTACTCCTTGGGTTTTATTGAAGTTGTTCGCGGTAATTGTCAGGTCTCGGGCGGAAATGTCAGCGCTAAGCAATGGCTGTGTGAGCGTGTAGTTTTCTGCATCGATACCATTTAATACTATCTCGGCAACCGAGACGGGAATATCGGAACCCACCGAAGCCTTGGCGAATGTACCGCTGTTGGGCATGGTTGCGCTCACGTCATCACTGGAAATAGTCCCTTCCAGTGTGCCACCGGAAATGGTAGCAGCTGTGGTAGCATCGTAGGTTTTATTACTGGCCGCAAGTCCGCTTACGGTCAATTTCTTGGCCGAGATGTCGGCGGTTAAGCCTGAAGGTTGGGTTAACGTGTAGTTTTCTGCATCGATACCATTTAATACTATCTCGGCAACCGAGACGGCAATATTGTAACCAATCGATGTTTGGGCGAATGTGCCGCTTGTTGGCATGGTTGCGCTCACGTCATCACTGGAAATAGTCCCTTCCAGTGTGCCCCCGGAAATGGTAGCAGTTGTGGTAGCATCGTAGGTTTTGTCGCTGGCCACAAGTCCGCTTACGGTCAATCCCTTGGCGGTGATGTCGGCAGTTAAATCCGAGGGTAGGGTTATGGCGTAGTTTCCGGCATCTGAACCATTTAGTACTATTTCGGCAACCGAGACGGGAATATCGGAACCCACCGAAGCCTTGGCGAATGTACCGCTGTTGGGCATGGTTGCGCTCACGTCATCACCGGAAATGGTCCCTTCCAGTGTGCCTCCGGAAATGGTAGCCGCTGTGGTAGCATCGTAAATTTTATGGTCTGCTATTAAACCACTTAGTGTAAGGGTACGTGTGGTTATCTTCATGGAGGCGCCAACGTAGGTGAAGTCGTAGTTGTTATCGTTACCACCCGATACAGCTATGTTGTAGCTACCCACGTCGGTGGTTGCTGAGGTTTTCGTTGAGCCGATTGGCAGCATATCGATAACAGAAGTATTCTCACCGTTGACGAAACCAGTGTAGTTCAGCCTGAATACTGGGTCGCTGTTGCCGTAAACCCTGCTGGTATCGTTGGCCGAAACAGTTAGCATAGTCTTGCTCACAGTGAGGGAGACTGTTTTGTTTACTGTATTGTAATTGGAGGCATCGGTAGGGGTGAATGCTACCGATAGAGTGTTATTTCCAGCATTAAGTAGACTGTCTATATCAGGAGAATAAATGTAGGTGCCGTCAACGATTGTGCCGTTGTAGTAAGCCTTAGCATTTAGTTGGATGTTGCTTAATATAGTGCCGTAAGTAATGTCGGCAGGATTGTTCCATTCTACTTCCGGGGTACCCTTATCAGTAGTAAATGTCTTTTGTGCCCCATAAACCGTATCAATTTTATTGATGGCGTAGGCTCTTACGAAGTAAGTAGTAACTAATGACAATCCGTTCATTGGGGTTCCGTATCGCCCAGTGGTATTTAAAGTTCCACAGGTGGTGTGGCTGTCAGTTAGATCGGGCATCCCGGTGGTGTTCCAACATACGCCGTATTGCGTTAATGCTGGGTTTCCCAGATTGTTAACCTTGACCACCCCTGTAGCCGATGTATCCTTGATGCTACTCGGGTTGATGGTGGTAATTTCAGGGGCACTGTAGGTTGTTATGCCCAGTATATCGCCATAGTTGGTCATGTTGTTGGCTGTGATGAAGGCTCGTACGTAGTACTGTGTGAATGGGGATAACCCGCTTACCGTAATGGTATCCTTCAACGAAACGTTGACTGCCCCTCTATCGACTATGCTATTGGCGATGGTTGGCGTGCTGCTGGTGCTGTAGCAAACCCCGTAAGCTGTGGGTATTGGGTATCCCACGCTGTCCACGCTAACGATGACCCTCATGCTGTTAGTGGTGGTGTCAAGGATGGCTAGTGTAGAGATAAAGGAATTGGCAAAGCCGTAGCCATTGGCTAATAAGGTGTCGTTATCCACGTTATTCACAAAAGCCAATTTGGCATTCATCTCTCCCAATTTGGAGGGTTTAAATTTGGCTGTAAATTCAGCACTTTCGCCGCTAAAGATGTTGGTCGAGGTGGGGGTGATGCTGTAGTAGAGCGAATCGAAGGCGACATTATCGAGGTGTAGAATCCCTCCTCCTGAATTGGATACCGTTAGTACTAACTGACTGCTGTCGTTAATGGCCGTATTGCCGTAAACCAGAGTTGTCGGATTTGCAGTGAATATCGGTTGAGCGATTGGAGCTGTGGATGGCATTACTCGGCTTGGCGAGTTTTTTAGTGTTCCGCTGAGACCATTTCCGGTGGCATCATATGCGTAATTTCCGTTGGTTTCATCGAAGCGGTAATAGGCAACAAGGCCATTTTCATTCCCCTTAAGCGAACCATATTGTGAACGGATTTCGTCTTTCGTAAGTGCTTTGCTCCAGATACGGACTTCATCTATTTGTCCTTTGTAATAGAAGGTGGAACTTCGAGGATCCCTACCTATCATTAAATTTCTGGCGACGGTATAAGTTGAAAGAGTATTTGAACCTGAATAGTTTTCAACACCATCGATATATATTTTTACATAATCGTTGTCGAAATCGACTACAGAAGCAATATGGTGCCATTTCCCATCGGCTACATTTTTAGTCCCATAATAACTTGATCCATTTATGAATGTTCGTAAGTATCCTGAACTTGTTAATTCAATGTTGTAAGACGGACTACCATCGTAATAATTCCCTATTAAAATACTACGGGTACTATTATCAGTAGAGTTAATCCACATCTCAATGGTAAAATTTCCATTTGCCAGTTTATTAAATGTTGTTTTATTCCCTAAATCGATGTAATCGTTTGTTCCATCGAAATTTATAGCATTACTTGCGTCTGAAGCAATTTGGTATGATAGAGAACCTATTGCCACTACGGTATCAATACCAGCGTTACTGGTGAAAATCAAATTGGTTGTATTAACTGATGAAGAGTTCGCTGTATAAGATACGACGAATTTTACAGAATCACCAGTTTCAACATTGGCCGTTGTTGGAAATATCGAGAACTGATTATTATTTGACAGCACCGAGGTGATGTTCAATATGGAAGAGCCTGTATTCCTTAAAGTAAGGGTATCATAACTGGCAGCTGTTATCGGTGCGCTTAGTTTTATGGTATCTGTCGATGGATTAAATACTGCATTGGTTGCCATGAAAGAAACCTCTGTACCGTAAGCTGTATCTCTTACGCTCATAGCGTATGCCCTTACGTAGTAGGTTACCCCAGCTGTTAGACTTTTCAGTGTGGTGGCATAATAGCCAGTATCAACAGCAGTGCTTTCTGAAGTGAGATTATCAGCAACGGTTGGCATTCCAGTTGTATTCCAACATGCGCCATAGCTGGTAAGTTGAGGATTTCCCAAGTTAACTATTTTCAGATTACAATTGGCAGAAGAGTCTGTAGTATTTGTAATATTCAGTGTGTTTACCGTTGGGCTACCATAGGTGTAAAGCGTGAGTTCACCTCCGTAGCTGGTTGCGCTGCCGTTTGTAATATATGCTCTTACGTAGTATTGAGTAGTAGGAGCAAGGCTTGAAATGATAAGTGTATCAAGTCCCTTAGCGATAGGGGCACCGTAATCGGCATAGCTGTCGGCAATTGTTGGTGTTCCGGTAGTATTCCAGCATAGGCCATATCCGCTATTGGGCGAACCGATGCTGTCGATATTCACGCTAATGCGGGCTGTTGTTTTGGAAGTATCAATTACAGCAACTGTAGTTATTGCTGAGGATGCATACCCATTAGCAATTGCTACGATTGTATCGTTGTCCATGTTGTTCTCGAATACGTAATGGTTTGATTGATTGGCTACAATTGTGGGGGTGTATGTTGTCACAAAGGTTGCCGAATTGCCGCTGAAGATATTTGCTGATGTGGCATCCACGCTAAAACAGGTTGAATCAGAGAAAACATTGTCAATGTGTAGGATTCCGCCTCCGGCGTTTTTAACCTTCATGTCGATTTGTTTGGTGCTGTTTAATGCAACTGCTCCAAACATTGCAGTGTCAGGTTCGGCTGTGAAAACAGGTTCAGCAACAGGTGCTGTAGATGGTATTACCCAGGTTGGCGAATTCATTAAGGTACCAGTATGCCCATTTCCTGTAAGGTCGAAGATATAATTATCGTTTCCTTCGTCCATTCGCCAGTAGGCAATCAGGCCTTCTTCGTTTCCATTTAAAGAACCATAATGCGAACGAATTTCGTTCTGGGTTAGGACTTTGTTCCACACCCTTACTTCATCAATTTGACCATCAAATTGTTTCCCAGTTTGAAAAGTTGAAGAACCTATGGTTAATGGATTTGTTCCCGAATAATTAAAATCATCCGAAGTGGTGGTGTTTACTTTGTTAATTCCATCACAATATATCCTAAGATTATTTGTTGATGCATCATAGGTACATGCCCAATGGTGCCATTTATTATCGGTATAAGTATTTGTTGTGTTATGATCATCGTTCCAAAAAGAGAAAGTGAATACATTGTTACTTCTAAATCCAATTTGCAAACCTTTATGTGAACTTCCTGTACCATATGCAATAACATAGTCATCAGTTCCACTACTGCCTCTTTTTGCCCAAAAATCGAATGAGAATGATTTTTTTGCAAAATCAAAACTTGAACTACAATTGATGTAATCATTACTACCGTCAAGGTCGATGGCGTTTTCTGCATTCGAACTTTTTTGGTAAGTCCCGGTTCCAATAACTGCTAGGGTATCGGAGCCACTGTTGCTGGTAAATATGATTGTTGTTGTATCGTTGCCAAACGAAGCGGTGTAGTACGAAACTACGAACATCGAGCTGTCGCCTGATGCGATGGTGGTGTTCTGTGGACTTACCGTGAATTTTGAGTCGCCCGCAATTGCGGAGTTGATAAACAAACTTCCTTTGCCCGTGTTGGCTATATAAAAGGAATTGGTTCCAGCTGTATATATGCTGGTTGTTGTCCTTACTGTATCGACTGATGTACTGAATATTGCATTGTTGGCAATAAAGGAAAACTCGTCGCTATAGCTGATGCCAAAATCTTTTGATGTAAATGCACGCACGTAATAGGTTGTATCCTTGCTCAACTTGGTCATGGCAATGCTGTAAGATCCTGTTGCCTTTGCTTTGTTTTCAGCGTAAATTACACTATCGTTCAAGGTTGGAGTACTGGTAGTATTCCAGCATATCCCATATATGGTTGAATCTGGGATACCTAAACTTGAAATATTGACTGTAATGATTGCCGATGAGTCGGTTACGTTATTTGATGATATTGCGCTGATGGTAGCTAGCGACCCACTTGTAAAGGAGAATGTTGTGCCATAGCTTGTAAACCCGTTGCTGCTGGTAGAGTAGGGTCTTACGTAGTAAAAGGTGTTCGCTACCAAGTCAGTAATAGTTGTGCTGTAATCACTCTCGGTATTTGTATAGCCCTCGTCGGTAAAACTATTGGCTAATGTAGGGAGCGTGTCGGTACCCCAGCAAATACCATGTGCTGTAGCTGCGGTATCGCCTATGCTGGTAATGTCCCAGTTAATGGTAGCGCTGGTATCGGTCAATCCGGTGACAGACGATATTGTGCATGCAACTTGTTTAAAACCTTCGCCCGTAATGGGTAGTGTTCCTGAAACATTCCCATTGTAGGTGAGATTGCCCGTCTCTGTTTTTTTTGCTTTAGGCAGAAACTGCACGGTAAACTTTGCGCTGTCGCCGCTAAATATATTGGCACTGGTGGTAACGCCTGAAAATACGCTATTGTCGCTATTTACTGAGGTGATATGAAGTATGCCACCGCCAGTGTTGCGTATGCTTACCGTATCGCAGATACTGTCGTTTAGGGCAACCATACCTAGATTTAGATTGCTTGGGTTGAAAGTATATGCAGGCTGTGCAATGGGAGCCGTTGAGGTGCTGATCCATGTGGGAGAGTTGCTCAATATCCCAGTATTCCCATTTCCAGTTACATCGTAAATGTAATTTCCGCTAACCCCTTCATCGAAACGCCAGTATGCTAACAGACCCTCCTCGTTCCCTTCAAGGGGACCGTACTGTGCACGGATTTCGTCCTGGGTCAAGCTCTTGTCCCAAACGCGCACTTCGTCTATTTGGCCATCGGCATAATTACCATCATACCCCCTGCCAATCCAGAAGTCGTCACTTTCGGTATTTAAAAAGTCATTGTTTATAGTACCAGACCCAGCTATAATGCCATCGCAGTAAATCCTTTTTAAATTGGTAGAGGCATCATAAGTAACAGCCCAATGGTGCCAGTTTAAATCGGTATATGTGTTATCTGTATTGATATCATCATTATAAAAGGCGAAAGTAAAATAGTTTGTATTCCTAAAACCAATATGGATAGCCATATCGGTAGCATAATTATCTCCAAGCCCAATAATATAATCATTGGTATTTATGCTTCCCCTTTTGAACCAAAAATCAATAGAAAATGATTTGTTGGCTAGGTCAATATTGTTTCCACAATTTATATAATTATTACTACCATCTAAATCCATGGCGCTTCCGGCACTGGAAGCCCTTTGGTAGTAACTGGTAGCGCTTACCTCAATAGTATCTTTCCCTGCATTGCTGTTAAATATAACGTTTCCACCAAGTAATCCTGAAGTGTTAGGGGTGAATGTGATGGTAAATGCAGTGCTGTCGCCTATGGTAATGTTTGCCGAGGTTGGGGCAATGGTAAATTGAGCATCAGGCAAGTCAATGGAGTTTATATTTAACACGGTATACCCAGTGTTTTTAATATAAAATATCTGCTGTTTGGAGATTCCGACCATAGTATCACCAAAGGCAATATTTTCTATGGATGCTGTAAATCCTGCGTTCAGGGCAGTGAAACTGGTTTCGACACCAAACACGGTATCCACCTCATTAACGGCGAAGGCCTGTACGTAGTAAGTGGTATTGTATGTTAGCCCCGTTATAGGAACCGAGTGGGTTCCTGCACTGCTAACGTTTCCCCCGTTGCTGTAGCTGTCGCTTAACGTTGGCGAGCCGCTGGTGTTCCAGCATACCCCGTATGCGGTGGGGTTAGGAATACCCAGTCGAGTAAAGGTTAAATTTCCTGTAGCTGTTGAATCGGTAATGTTGTTTACAGCCATCGTGGTAATTTCGGGCATGTATGCCGATTCAAAACTAATGGTTTTACTATATGCAGTATCATTGGCATTTATAGTGTATGCCCTTATGTAGTAGATTTTATTGGTATCGAGGCTGGTTATTTGTGATGTGTAGCTGCCTGTAGTGCTGGATATTCCTTCATCAGTATAATTATCAGTCAGTTTTGGCGAGCCGCTAGTATTCCAGCAGACCCCATAATGAGCAATATCTGTAACCAATTCATTAATTCTGAAATAGGCAGAAGCACTTGATAAATTCACATTTGAAACAGAATCAATAACGGGAGGAGGGTTGTGTGTATAGCCTTGAAAATGCAAAAATGGGTAGCCATTGTTCCTGTTTTGGTTTATTCCCCAATAATTATTTGAGCCATTTGCCGTTTCGTTCATAAAATCCCAACCCGCAGCAATAAAGGTATTATGATCCTGCATTTCAGCAGTAGTCTTGCCGGTAATATTGGTGGCTGTTGCATATCCATTGTATCCGATACCCGCTGAAGAACCTGATGTTTCGGCATCCCAAAAACAGTTTTTGGCTGTTGCATACCATAACTCCCCAAATATTACCCCACAACGGTTCGTGCTTGTTCCTGTTTTTATTGCTGTTGTGTAGCAATATTTTACAGTAGCAGATGAAACTTCTCCAATGAGACCACCTGTACGATATGTTCCATAGTTAGACCCTGTGCAATAACAATTAGTTATTGTACCACCCTGTGTTTCTCCAATTAAATTGCCCACATAACTAGTCCCGGTAACATTAGTGTTAGTATAGCAGTTTGAAATTTGAGATAATGTAACACTTTCTCCTACTAGTCCACCTATTATGTAATATTTTCCTGTAATACTGCCGCTTATGCAACATTTATAGATATTGCTTTGAACACATTGTCCTACCAATCCGCCTGTATATTGATATCCTGTAATGCTAGCATTTGTTATATTAATGTTATTAAGTTTTGCACCGTTAGTGTATCCGAAAAATCCAATATAATTAGAGGAAGGACGGCTAATATATAGACTATCAATAATGTATCCCTTGCCATCATATGAACCTTTAAAGTTTTTGCTACTGTTCCCTATGGGCGAAAAACCACTACTCCAGTCCCATGTATCGGAGGCGTCAATATCAGCCGTTTGCTCGTAGTAATAAGAAGAACTCCAATAACTACTGTTTTGGGAAAGCCAGTAGAGGTTCTCCAACGAGGCAATCTGGTATGGGTCGGCACTGGTACCGCTGCCCGAGGGGGCTGTTGCGGTTTGGCCGTATCCCAAGCCTACCTGAAGGCAGGACAAGATTAAAAGCGTAAAGAATTTTCTCATGTTTAGATGATTTAATTTATATGATTTTTGTTCGATTTAGCATGGGTATTTTCCAACTGTTTTTTATTTGTTGGAAATATTGAGAACTTAATGCTATTAACTCTTAAGCGATAAATTTAATTGAGCTAAACTAACTCAAATGAGATCAAAATTTTTTTTGAATTTGTTCGGATTTATCAATCGAACCCAAAAGAAGAGTTATGTATTTGTAAAAGAATTTCTTGCTATTGTTTTTATGCAAGTTTGTCTGCTAATTTAGGGACGTACTGATTTATCAATCAGTACGCGGTGTTTTTGTGTATATTCTGATATGCAGTAAGTTGTGTTTTTTTGATAGGTATTTCTTATAAATACATAAAAAGGAATTCTTTTCCCACAGAAAAGAATTCTCGGGAATTGAATGCTCTTAGAGAATTTAATATGCATTAAATTTCTAAGTTCCCAAAAAACTAGCTTAATGGATGTTTACAACAGAGGAGTTAGTTTTGCATTGTTTGATGCAAATTGCTTGATGGTTCTTTAATGGCATCAATGTAATACGATGGGGTTAAGCCTGTAAAACGTTTAAATGCGTTGTTGAATGCCGACTTTGAGTTAAATCCAACTTCTTTGGCTATCCCTTCAATGCTAAATTTGGCATTTTCGGGGTGGGATAACAGTTCACAGGATTCTTTAATTCTGAAATCGTTTATGAAATTGGTAAAATTCGATTGGTAATGCTCGTTTATAAAGCGTGACAGGTAGGTCCTGTTTGTATCGAGCATCGTGGCCAACTTCTCCAGTGTGAGATTGCTGTCGAGATAAACCTTTTGTTGGTGAATGAGTTTCTTTAAATTGATGGCAATTTCGTGATCTTTTTCGCTTGAGAGGATCTCTTTTGGGCTGTCAGGGTCTGGTATAACTTGAATAGACTTGGACAATTGAGGCTCTTTATTTCCTTCGTTATAAAGTTTCGATAAGTTTTCCATTGTCATAATGGACTCTAATCGGTTTAGTTCAATCCCTTTTTTGAATAGAACTCGATTCTTTAAGCGGATTTTGAAGTTATCAATAATTAGAATGATTGATAGAGTGAGTGTTAATGTTATAATAGCAAGTAAAGACTTGGTTTGACTTTGTTTTTTCTTAATTAGGATATCCTTATTCTCATTGTCTAGTTCACTTATTCTGAGTTGTTGGTTAACCATTCGCATTTCATAATTCTTTTCCAACTCTTGAATCTTTTTTTCTTTCTTCTCATTAAAAACAGAATCGCTTACCTCTTTATAATTTGTATAGTATAAATAAGCTTTTTGGAAATTTCCCATTTCCTTATGGGCATCCGAAAGTATTTTATATGTGGGTATGAGATAATCTTTTGCTGAAATATCGAGGGCTATATCTAAACTTTTTTCTGCATATTGAATGGCTTCTGGATATTTCTTCATATTCATGTACATTTGACCCAAACCTCTGTTTACAAGAGATATTCCTTTAATGTCTCCAGCTTTACTAAAAAGTTCAAGGGCCTGACTGAACGATTGTTTCGATTGCGAGTATCTTTTTGTTTTAGAGAAGGTACTACCTATGTTGTAGTAACAAATGGCTTCTCGTATCTTATCATTCAATTCCTTCGAAATTTGAAGGGCTTTCTCATAGTAGTAGATGGAACTATCAGGAATCTCTTTGTCATCAAAAATACATGCTACGTTAATATAGTTATGTACCAATCCATTTTTGTAATTTTTACTGATATTAATGCAGATGGCTTTGCGAAAATACTCTAAGGCTTTGTCTGATTCGTTGTTGGCGGAATAAGCGATTCCCACATTGTTGTAAAGTCTCGATATTCCTGCTGTGTCTTGGATGTCTTCGTATAAGGCTAATGCTTGTAAATCGAAATTCATTGTTTTCTCATAATTCCCAAGGCTGTAGTTTACCATTGCTATGTTTGCGTAGCTCTGTGCTTGCCATCCAATGCTATCAGTATTGATAGCAATCTGTAACTGTTGTTCATAGGCATCGATGCTTTTGAAAAATTCAGCTTTAATTTTATAGATATTTCCTATAGTATTTAATGTTTTGAACTGTTTTTCAATGTTATTCAATTCTTTAAAAAGCGTGAGGCTTTTAAATAGATAGACCAAGGCGCTATCGTTGGTATTATTCTGCTTATAAAGAATTGCAAGTTTGTTATACCCATTTGCCAATTCAGTCTTATTTTTTGCTTGATCAATGGCTTTGTAGTTATAATATAATGCCGAATCTGAATTTGTAGAGGCGTATTCGTTAGATATATTGATTAAGAGTTGGTAGGGAACTTCTTTTGCCTTATATGATTTCAGCTGATAACACAATGAATCAAGTTTGTTAGATTGATTGTGTTCTGTTAAAATTGGAGTGGCCGTTAATTGTTGAATTATCAGCAGAAGGTGGACAACAATAACGAATCTTAATGGTTTCATATCAAGAATTAGTTGTTGATGGAGCCTTTGAGTGGCTATTTGCATTAAAAACAAAAATAGTATTTTAAAAATACCACAGAAAAGTAATTTGTGTTTAATTTCTATAAATCGACGAACAGTAAATCTGTGTTTTGTGTATTTTGAGGTTAAAGTCTAATGTTTTTGTCGATTAAGAACTTCAATGTTACTTATTTCGTTCTACCACAAAGTTGACTAATTGCTCCAGAGAATCACGGTATTCCGACTCGGGAAATAATTTAAGAATATCCAGTGACTTGTCTTTGAACGAATTCATCTGCTGGATGGTGTAATCCAATCCTCCATTTCGTTTAACAAAGTTGACGACTTCATCGATTGTACTACTTTTTTTGCTATTATTTCTGATTAAACTGAGTATTCGCTTACTTTCAGTAGGGTTGGCAACCGATAGCGAATGAATTAGCGGAAGAGTAAGTTTTTTTTCTTTGATATCATTTCCTGTAGGTTTGCCAATTACACCGCTTGGCTGATAGTCGAAAAGATCGTCGCGGATTTGAAATGCAATTCCTAGGTTTAAACCAAACTCCTTCATCCGAGTTATATTCTCTTCCGAGGCTCCAGCTGATATTGCTCCATTGGCACAACACGATGCAATTAGCGATGCTGTTTTCTTTTGAATTATTTCGTAGTAGGTTGCCTCGTCGATATTCATTTTTCTGGAGCGTTCAATCTGTAAAAGTTCTCCTTCGCTCATATCTTTTACAGCTTTGCTCATTACTTTTAGCAATTCAAATTGGTTGTTATCAATAGCAACAAGCAACCCTCTGGAAAGGAGATAATCGCCAACAAGTACCGCTATTTTCGAGCGCCATAACGCATTTATAGAGAAGAAACCTCTACGTTCATAGGCTTCGTCAACAACATCGTCGTGAATAAGAGTTGCTGTGTGTAAGAGTTCAATCATACCCGCAGCAACATAGGTTTCATCACCTATTTTCCCATTTACTCCGGCAGTTAGGAAAACTATCATGGGGCGAAGTTGTTTCCCTTTTCGTCGAAAAATGTAGTTTGTAATAACATTTAGCAGAGAAACCTGAGTGCTCATGTGTTCTCTGAAGTATGGTTCAAAGCGTTTAAGGTGGTCGTTAATTGGTTTTTTGATTGTATCGAGCATCAGGAGTTAGATTTCTATTTCATTAGCAAAATAACCACTTTTTTGTTAATGAAAGCATAAACAACTATTAAATAGATATTGTTTTACAACAAAGTAAAAAAATATTTGCCATGTGTTAGAACAAAATAAATTATTAATATATTTGCATGCATTAAATATTTTCTGATTAACAAATAGTTATATAATGGTACAAATTAAAGAGTTGAAGATTGAACAACTAGAGCAAGCTGCTAATATGCTTAAAGCTATTGCTCATCCTATGCGAATTGCAATTATTAGTTTGCTTGAAGATAGTAAAAGACTTACTGTTACAGAGATTCATGAGACATTAAAAATTGAACAATCAACAGCATCGCATCACTTGGGAATTTTGAAGGATAAGGGTGTCCTTTCGTGTAAACGCGACGGAAAGAATACATTTTATTTTTTACGTAACGAAAATTTGGGCAAGATTCTTGATTGTGTTGGACGTTGTGCCGTTTAATTAATCTAACTAAATCGTATAGCTGTGACTTTCTACATTATTGATATTATTCTGCTCGGGATTCTTGCCCTTGGAGCCGTGCGAGGTTTTTCGAAGGGATTAATTGCCCAGTTATTTTCGCTTGCTGCGTTATTACTCGGAATTTGGGGTGCAATTCGATTTTCCGATTTTACAGCAACTCTCTTGGTCGAGAAGTTTAATTTCAATAGCGAGTATCTTTCATTGATATCCTTTGCGGTTACATTTGCTGTTATTGTAGTTGCCGTTCACTTCTTAGGAAAGTTAATCGAAAAACTGTTCGATTTAACGGTGTTAGGGGTGGTTAACAAAATATCGGGCTTAATTTTTGGCGTTGCAAAGTACGCTTTCATTCTAAGTATTGTAATAGTTTTGATTGAGAAGGTTAATGTTAGAATGAATTTATACTCAAACGAATCGGTTGAAAAATCGTACGTATATAGTCCTTTGTCGAAATTGGCTCCGGCTGTTTTCCCTTATTTACATTTTGAGTCCGTACGAGATTCTATAAAAGATCAGATAAAAACCGATTCAAACAAGTAATTGGCATACGTAATATTTTATAAACCTTAAAGATATAATACGGATGAAAACGTATATCTTTGAGGTTTTAATTTTTATTAGGTTTTACATAATTTTTGCTTAGCAATGAATTTTATTGAGGAACTCAAATGGCGTGGTATGATCCACGATATGATGCCAGGCACAGAGGAACAACTGGCAAAGGAAATGACTACCGCCTATGTGGGAATAGATCCAACTGCAGATTCGCTTCATATTGGTCACTTGGTTTCTGTAATGATGCTGAAACATTTTCAGCGATGTGGTCATAGGCCAGTTGTCCTTGTTGGTGGTGCGACAGGTATGATTGGCGATCCGTCGGGTAAATCGCAGGAACGAAATTTATTGGATGAATCAACTTTGCGACATAATCAGGATTGCTTGAAAAAACAGCTTTCGCATTTCCTCGATTTTGAGTCGAGTGAGCCCAATGCTGCATTAATGGTGAACAATTACGATTGGATGAAAGAGTTCTCGTTCCTTTCATTTATTCGTGATATTGGCAAGCATATTACTGTGAATTATATGATGAGCAAGGATTCTGTAAAAAAGAGAATTAGTGCCGATTCTTCGGCAGGTATGTCCTTTACAGAGTTTACCTATCAACTTGTTCAAGGAACCGACTTTCTTCATTTGTACCAGAGTTTAGGTTGTAAACTTCAGATGGGAGGATCGGATCAGTGGGGAAATATTACAACAGGAACCGAACTTATTCGTCGTAAGTTGGGTGGCGAAGCCTATGCGCTTACCTGTCCTTTGATTACTAAAGCCGATGGAGGCAAGTTTGGTAAAACAGAGCAGGGCAATGTTTGGCTCGATAAGAAGTTAACATCACCCTATAAGTTCTACCAGTTTTGGTTGAATACCTCGGACGAAGATGCCGAAAAATATATCAAAATATTTACGCTACTTACTCGAAGCGAAGTTGAATCTCTTGTTGATGAGCATAAACAAGCACCGCATGAGCGAAAGTTGCAAAAGAGACTTGCACGTGAGTTAACTGTAATGGTTCATTCCGAGGATGATTATAATTCGGCAGTTGAAGCATCGGAGATGCTATTTGGAAATGCAACAACTGAATCGTTAAAAAAACTAGATGAGGAGACTTTTCTTTCTGTTTTTGACGGAGTACCAACCTTTGAAATAGAAAAGGCTTTACTGTCTGCAGGCGTGGTTTTATCTGCTTTAACTGTAGAACTTACTAATGTATTTCCATCGAAAGGAGAGTTAAGACGATTGGTTCAAGGTGGTGGTTTGAGTATTAATAAGGAGAAAATTAGCAATCCTGATGAGTTGATAACTTCAGAATTCTTGATTAATGGAAAGTACCTTCTTATTCAGAAAGGGAAAAAAAGTTACAATATCATACTAGCAGTATAATAAAAACGTTATTGTAAAACCCTCTCATGCGAGAGGGTTTTTGTTCAATTAATATGTTTATATAATGACAAGCGAGAATAAGAATTTTGAGTTGAACTCAACCACGCTTCTTCAAACTTTATGGTCGTACCGAAAAATCCTTATTTCTGTTGGCGTTTTTGCAATTATTGCATCAACTATAGCAGCGTTTTTGATTACACCTAAATTTAAGGCTACAGCAATTATATATCCACCAGTTGCCAATCAAACTTCGAAGGAGCTTGTTACTCAGAATAAGCAGGAAGGATTGACCGTTTTTGGAGAAACTGAGGAAGCCGAGCAATTTCTTCAAATTCTAACCTCTCGTACTCTAAAGGACTCTGTTATTATGCGGTTGAACTTGATGAAGCATTGGGATATTAAGTCAACTGATAAGCATGCAATGTTTGATGTTTACTCAAAGTTCGATCAGAATATTAGAACTAAGCCAACACAGTACCAGAGTGTAATTATTGAGGTAATGGATGAAAAACCAGAAATGGCGGCTAAAATTGCCAATGCGGTTGTAGATATTTCCGATACATTGATGCGTGCGGCTAAGTCGCAAATTGCCAAGAAAGCCCTTGTAGCTTTAGAACAGCAGTATGACGAAGGTTTGAAGGAGATGAAGTGTGCCGAGGATTCTTTAACTAAGGTCATGCAAAATGGAGTTGTTCATCTAAAAAAGCAGTCGGAGCAGTTTTATAAGGATTATACAAAAGCCCTTTTGTCTAATGATAAAAGAGCCATAGATATTCTTGAGAAGCAAATAAAGCCGTTGCAGCAGTATGGGAGTATGTATGAGCGATATAGAAATGAAATTCAGGATATGGCTTTGCAACTAACCGAACTTAGACTTAGTCTTAAAGTGTTACGGGTTGAGGCTGCTCAAACTATTCCTTCACAGTTTGTAATCGATAGGGCTGTTGCTCCCGATAAAAAGGCGTATCCTAAGCGATCAATTGTAATTGTTGTTTCTACGTTGGCGTCATTATTTTTTGCCGTATTTGCAGTTGTTTTTGTTGAGTTCGTTCGACAATTTATTGCCCAAAAATAGACTACTTTTAAATGTTTAAGAAGATAGGCGACGTATTAAATGGCCGTGGTTATAAGCTACTCGCTTTAGGTTTGTCGTTGCTCTTTGTTTTTGTAAATGCATGTTTGATTAGCCGCGATTATCAAGTTCTTAATCTAGTTCCATTTGTCTTAGTTGCTTCGTTGTTGATTTTATTTGCTCCTGAGAAAACATTCTTTTTGTTAGTATTATTAGCACCACTTTCAGTCCCTTTTAGTGAATTTTTTCCTGGACTGGAGTTTGATTTTTGGTTTCCTACCGAACCGCTACTTGTGACTCTTCTTGTTTTAATTCTTTTGAAATCCTTGCACGATCATTATTTTGACAAGGCTTTGGTTAACCATCCGATATTTTGGGCTATTCTGTTTTATCTTGGTTGGTTGGTTATTGCTACAGTTTCAAGCGAAATGCCTATTGTATCTGTAAAATATACCTTAGTTAGATTTTGGTTTATCGCCGTTTTCTTCTATTTTTCATACTTACAGTTTGTTAAGGCTGAAAAAAACTTTAAAAAATACATTGGACTCTTTCTGACTGGATTGTTCGTTATTGTTTTGATAAGCCTTAATCGACAGGTTGCTAGAGGTTTGTTCGATAAGTATGTTGCGCATGGCTCGTGCAATCCTTTTTTTACCGATCATACGTCCTACGGAGCAGCTCTTGCGCTTGTTATTCCAGTTTTGATCGGTTTTGTATTTCTGGCTAAGCGATGGTGGAGTCGGCTACTTCTTCTTATTGCATCTCTATTTTTTGTTTCTGCTCTTATTTTGTCGTATTCAAGAGCAGCATGGTTAAGTTTGTTTGTTGCAGGAGGTGTTTGGGTTATTTGGTACTTAAGAATTCGATTTAGAACTTTGATTATTGGAGGTTTGCTTGCTGTCCTTTTGGTTTTTACTTTCCAGGAAGAGATTGGACGATGGTTAAGTTATAATCAGTCAACTTCGAGTGGAAATTTGCAGCAACATTTGAATTCTGTAACCAATGTAAAAACAGACGATTCGAATGTAGAGCGACTAAACCGATGGACTTCGGCAATTAGGATGTTTCGTGAACGTCCTTTCTTAGGTTGGGGGCCAGGTACGTACATGTTTTTGTATGCGCCTTTTCAAGCATCGTATTTAAAGACGATTGAAAGTTCTGATCTTGGCGCAAAAGGAAATGCCCATAGCGAATATTTAGGCTTGTTGGCAGAGGCAGGAATACTTGCACCCATAGGATATGTTTTGATACTTATTATTGTTCTATACCGAGGCTTTACTTTGGTACGGTTGTACTTGGATAGAGATAGACGTATTATTGTCTTAAGCGTTTTGCTTGGCTTAATAACCTACGTTGTTCATGGGTTGCTGAATAACTTTCTAGATATGGACAAAATTGCTGCAATATTTTGGGGCTATATTGCTTTGGTTGTTGCAATGGATGTAAAATACAGAGGTCTAAAGAAACTCGAATCCCAGAATTGAAATATCATCAAATATTTGCGAATCGTTTTTCCCGTTAATACCTCTTGCTTCTGCAATATCTTTGATGTCTTGAACTATAGAGTCGTTGTTGATAATTGAGTCTTCAATTATTTTAGTATTATATTCCACTTTGTCATTATTCATACTTTCAACCAAACCATCAGTGTAACAAATAAGCTTTGTTGGTTGATTAATTTGGATAGATCCTAAGTTCATAACAGGGATTTCGTCCAGCATACCCAACCCAACACATCCGTTTGTGAGGAATGATAGTTGTTTTGTGGTTTTATTGAAAATAACGGGAGGATTGTGGCCTGCGTTTATGTACTCCAATTGTTTCGTCTCGGTATTGTATCGTCCCACGAACATTGTAATAAACTTTTCTCCTTTTGCATTTGTCATTACCCTTTCGTTCAGTTTTTCAATTAAACTGGTTAAAGGAATTTTTTCGGAGAAAAGAGCTCTTAGGTTAGCCTGAAAATTCGACATTAACAGGGCTGCCGAAATACCTTTGCCTGAAACATCGGCAATGCAAAAACCAAATTCTTTATCGCTTAATTGTATAACGTCATAATAATCACCACCAACTTCAAAGTGTGGATTGTAGTACGATGAAATATTGATATTTTCAAAAACTGGCATGCTTTCCGGAGAGGGAATGAGCATGTTTTGCATCTTTGATGCAAGTTCCAACTCCTTTCGGATCGATTCTTGCCGCAAACTCTTGTGGAATAAGCGTAAATTTTCGATAGCCACAAATATTATTATCGAAAGAGTTTGAACAAAATTTAGATGTCTTATTGTTGCACTTACGCCTTTCTCGTATTCGTTGGTATCGCCAATTAATACATATCCAACAGGAACGTTGTTTTGAATAACTGGAATTATGATGTCAAGTTCCAGTAATGCGGGGTTTTCCGCGGCTCCAACAAAGGTGATTTCTTGAAATGGAAGTAGATCGCGTTCGACGATAATTTGACTAACTGTAGTTTCGGGGCAGTTGCTGTTTAAAAGTAACTCCCACGAATTTTCTTCTTTTTTAAAAAGTAGTATTCTATCAATCCCTAGGTCATCGTTAAGGATTATCCTAAATCTGTCTAAAATTTCTTCGGTTTTTAGTTCAGCACTAATAGCCTGAGCCATTCCAAGCAAAGCATTCAACTTGAAGGTTGTTAATTTTAGACGATTTTGCGAAGCGGCTATAGACATCTCCTTAACAATTTAAAAATTAACTTATCCCAAAAAAGGAATAAGTTAATTAAAAATATTTGGTAAAGCAATACTATTAAAGTAAAAGTTCACAAGCATTAGACTTGCTTATTTTACTCTTTCGGAATATTCTCTTGTTCTAGTATCAACTTTAATTCTATCGCCAATATTAATGAATAGCGGAACTTGTATGGTTGCACCAGTTTCGATAGTTGCAGCCTTTAATGCTGTAGATGATGCTGTGTCTCCTTTTAATCCAGGTTCGGTATAGGTAACCTCCATTTCTACGAAAGGAAGTAGTTCACAGGTTAAAATGGCTTCTTTTTCAGATTCAACCATCATTTCAACAGATTGACCTTCCTTTAATAGATCGTTATTTTCAATTAAATCACCATTTAGACTAACCTGTTCAAATGTTTCCTGATGCATAAAATGGTAACCCAGATCGTCCTTATATAGGAATTGATAAGGCCTGCGTTCTACCCTTACTGTATCTACCTTTACTCCAGCGTTGAAAGTATTTTCAATAACTTTTCCTGTTTCTAGACTTTTTAGTTTGGTGCGAACAAATGCACCGCCTTTCCCTGGTTTTACATGTTGAAATTGAACTATAGTGTATATCTTTCCATTAAATAGAATACATAGCCCATTCTTAAAATCTGCAGTAGTTGCCATAATTTATTTATTAACAAATTTTTTGCAAAAATAGTAAATCATCAATAATTCAAAAAATTTAGGGTACAGATAATTAGAACATTTAAAGAATTCCTTTGAAATCATGTAGTTTTAGATTATGATAAAAGTCAATAAAGAATACACTGATTTATAGCAATTTTACATCAATAGTTTTTGCTACATTTGTGCGTTTTTAGAATTATAATCACCAATGTTTTATTGATAAATTATACTAACAACTAAATTTTTATGAAAAAATTTTTACTCTTATTTTTACTATCTGTAAGTCTGTGTTCCATAAAGGCAGCACCGTTTAAGTTTTTACCTTACAAAATAACTCAGCCTAGCGGTGAGGTTATAGAGTGTTTTGTGTCCGGCGATGAGTTTTTTAACTGGATTCATGATAAAGATGGATATACCATTATTCAGGGTTCTGATGGATATTTTTACTATGCAACGCAAAAAGTTGGGGAAAAAATATCACCTTCTTCTTTTGTTGTTGGTAAAACAAACCCGGAAAAATTAGGCATTAAGAAGTGGATTAAAATATCAGCAAGGGATTATGAATCTAGAAAAAAACGTTATGATATTCCATCTTCAGAAAAGAGTGCTGGATTGGCAAAGGCTCCTCATACTGGAACGTTAAATAATATTGTTATTTACATTAAGTTTGCCGATGATGCTGAGATTCAGAAAACTCGTGAGAGTTACGATAATATTATGAATTCTACAACAGCGTATAGTCTTAAATCTTATTACAACGAAGTATCTTACGGTAATCTTTCAATAAATAGCACACACTATCCAACTTGTGATTCTCCATCAACAACCAATGCTTCATATCAGGATTCTCACAATAGAAATTACTTCCGACCTTATAATGCTACAACAAACCCTATAGGTTATAGTGGAGATTCGGAGGCAAGAGATCGAGAGCATCAATTACTTTACGATGCAGTTACTTGGATTAACACAAATTCACCTGTTGATTCCGGTCTGGATATTGATGCTGATGGTGATGGTAACGTTGACAATGTTTGTTTTATGATAAAAGGGAATTCTGATGGTTGGTCTGATTTACTTTGGGCTCATCGTTGGGTTTTATATAGTAAAAATGTTAGTATTAATGGGAAACGAGTTTATGACTATACTTTTCAACCAGAGAGTCAGGTACAAGCCTATGTGTTATGTCATGAAATGTTTCATGCGTTAGGAGCTCCAGATCTATATCACTATAATGAAAATAATTTTACTCCAGTAGGTGCTTGGGATATTATGGAAGCTGGTCGTGCTCATATGGGTGCGTATATGAAATGGAAGTATGCTAATGCTAAATGGATTACAGAGATTCCTGAGATAAAAACTTCTGGAACTTATACTTTAAATCCCTTAACATCATCAACTAATAATTGTTATAAAATTGTTTCGCCTAATTCTGATAAAGAATTTTTTGTGTTAGAGTTTCGAAAAAAAGAGGGAACTTTTGAAAATTATCTTCCTGGAAGTGGATTGATCGTGTATCGTATCAATACCGATTTTGAGGGTAATGCTGATTTTGATAATTCTACAGCGTTTGACGAGGTTTACATTTATAGACCTAGTGGAACAACTCAGGCAGATGGGTACATTTCCTCTGCTCATTTTTCTTCAGATGTAAGTAGAACTAGTATAAACGACGCAACGAGTCCAAGTAGTTTCTTACATGATGGAATGCCTGGTGGTCTTGATATTAGTAATATTACTTCGGCCGGATCAACAATCTCATTCGATGTATATATTTCAGATATTAATGCCCCTGCTAATTTTACGGCAAATGGAGTTTCTGAAAGTCAAATTGATCTTTCTTGGACTTTAAATGCGAATAACGATAATGTTTTGATTGCTTATTCAACTTCTGGAGCAATAGGTTCTCCTGCAAGAGGTACAAGTTATAGCGTTGGATCATCAATTCCAGGGGGGGGGACTGTAATTTATTCAGGGAATGAAGTATCCTATAATCATGAGGCCTTAAGCCTAGGTACTACATATTCATATAAAATATGGTCCGTGAATTCGTCTAATGAGTACTCTTCTGCTGCAGGTGCAATGGCTTCGACAAATTGTGCAGACGCAGTACTTCCAATTACTGAAGGTTTTAATAATGCCATAGTATCTCCATGCTGGAGTGTAATATCTGTTGCACAAGGTGAGACCCAGGATGAATCTGCTTCAATAACACAGGTTCAATCATCCCAGTATCCAAGTGTTAATGCTTATGAGGGATCTCATATGATTAGGTTCAATTCTGCCATGTGTGGTGCTGGAAATATTATGAGATTAGCAAGTCCCGTATTTTCTACCGTTGGAAAATCTCAGGTTAATATTAGTTTTGCTTGGCATAGAGATGCTCAATGGCCTAATGCTTTAGATTATATGACTCTTCAATGGTCTACAGATGGTTCTAACTGGACCAATGGGGCTACATTTCAGCGTTATTATGCAACTGAAGGTTGGAGTCTGCAATCCTATACTCTTCCTTCTGAAGCATTAGAACACGAAAATCTTCAAATTGGTTTTCAATTTACTTCGGCATATGGTTATAATTGCTATTTAGACAATCTGAAAATAACTGCAAGCACAACTGGTATAAACAGTGAATATGTTGGAGAGTTGATGGTTTATCCTAATCCATCGAAAGGGATGTTTACATTGGAATTACTTGAAAATTATCAAACAATGATTGTTGAAGTGTATGATATGACAGGTCGAAATATCTTATCAAATAGTTATAATGGATCAGCAATAAATTATATTGATATGACTAATTGCTCCAAGGGTATTTATCTGATGAGGCTTAAGGTTGATGGAAAGATTGCAAATAAGAAGATCGTTTTAGAGTAAGTTAGTCTGGAATATTCTGAAAAGGATCTCATATGGTGTGAGATCCTTTTTCTTTAATCTTTTTTTCTTAGTGATTTAAATGGATTGCAAAGTCCAGAATAATCAATCAGATCGCAGTAAACCGCACCGACGAAGATTTCGAATCGAATTCGAATTGGAATAAAGTTGTCATCATTTGAAAACCAAATAGTCATATCATCCTTCGATTTAAAAACACGTCCGGTTTGTACTACTGGCATGAATTTCATACATTGAATTTCTCCAAATTTTGTTTTGATTGTTTCGTATCCCTTAAAGCGAACCATTAATGGGAATTTCTCATTGGTAAAATAGGTGTCAACAATGAATAGTTGTTCTTTCTGTGGCGGATTTTTAAGTATTTTATGCCGTAAGTAGTAGAACGATGATAAAATGTCTTGACAACCTTTCACAACGATAATTTTGCCAGTTTTAGAACTTACCACTATTGAAGAATCGGTGCGGCTCCAGTGATCCCAAGTTTGAGTACTATAGTGCTTGTATCTGTTTTCGTGTATATTCCGAATAGAATAGTAGGGCCAATCGGTTAATGTATCGGTATAACTTTCATACGTGTCATCGACATTGTATAAACTATTGGCTATGCCTACTGTTTTGCCATTCAGGTATAGGTGATTGGTTACTTTTCCTTCGTAAATTCCTTTACGTACTTCCAATACAGCTTCACCTCCATTTATAAATCCGTAGTATATCCTGTACTTGAGCTTTTCGCCAATTGTAAACGATCTTTTTTGTTGCGAAAAAGATGTATAAGTGTTAAGGCAAAAAACACAAATTAAAAGGAAACGAGGGTAGTGAGTGTTAATCTTGGTTGGGAAGAACTTTGTTTTTCGCTTTGATAGCCACAAAATCTTTAAGATAAAATGGTTCAAAGTAGGCAATGTCCTCAAATATCTCATCTCTATATGCTTTTATGGCCAACGGTAACATAAAGCGTGCCGATGGCTCAAAATTATCGATAAAGATAGCATTTTGGTTTGATATAACTGATTTGCACTTTGGTGCGCCATTTCCAAAGAATAGGATCTTTTTATTCTTGAGTTGGTCTAAAAATGAGTTTGAATCAACTATTATTGCTTCTACTTCGGAGATTTGTGCTAGAGACTGGTCGAATAACGCAGCGTAAACTTCCATTCTTCTAGCGTCTATCATTGGGCAATATAATGATATTTCTTGATCATTGGAGATTTGCTCAGATATACCTTGCACCATTGCGCTGAGGCTGCCAACAGCGAGTAGTGGCTTGCCAAGAGAATAGCATATTCCCTTGGCAAGTGATACTCCAATTCTTAATCCTGTGTACGATCCAGGTCCTTTACTTATAGCCACTGCGTCAATTTTGGAAATATCAAAATTTAACTCAGTCATTAGGTTATCAATAAGCACAGATAGGTGCGAAGCATGTGCCTTTGAGTCATTGACTTCCTTATACCCAATAACTCCAGTTTCGTTTCCTAACGCGACAGAACATGTTGTTGTTCCAGTTTCGATGCAAAGAATATGAATCATACTAAAATATTACTTAACTCCTTCGGATTTGAAAAGCTCTTCTTTTGTTTTGACCTTCTTAATCAGAGATTTATCTTTTAAACTTCGCGAGATTGCACTATAGGGAGCCGATACAACTTCTTCCTCTCCAGTTAATCCCTCTTTAATTTCGATGAATTGATTATCTTGAATTCCAGTCTTAACTTCTACTAAACAAGCGGTATCGCCTTTTGTTATGAAAACAACTTCTTTAGGCTTTTCGCTTTTGGCAACCTTGGATTCTTGTACAACTTTCTTTTCTCCATCCTTTTGAAATCCGGTTTGTGCATTTTTAGAAGAATCGGTACGAACTGTTACCGCTTGAATAGGAACTGCCAAAACATCCTTTCGAGTTTCTGTGAGAATATCAACAGTTGTTGACATTCCTGGACGGAATGGGCTTTGTAGATTGTTCGAGATTAAATCTTTGTAGGAGTTTTCGAGGATGAAAGTACGAACCTCGAAACTTGTAACCTGATCGGTTGTTGTTCCGGATACATCCGCAGTATTCGCAATTTGGGTTACAATACCCTTGAATTTACGATCGATATATGCATCAACCTCGATTAGAGCAGTGTCGCCAATTTTTACTTTAACAATGTCGTTCTCATTAACGCTAACACGGGTTTCCATTCTGTTCAAATTGGCAATACGCATAATTTCAGTTCCAGTCATTTGGATAGTTCCAAGGACTCTTTCTCCTAATTCCACATTAAGCTTAGAAACAGTTCCAGAGATGGGCGAGTATATCGATGTTTTTCGGAGATTTTCTTCAGCTTCTTTAAGCGATGCAACCGCACTTTCTACGTTAAAGTTCGCAGCGCTAAGTTCCGATTGTGCAACTTCGTAGTTTGTTTTAGCTGTTTCGAATTCAGATTCCGAAATTGCTTTTTGATCGAAAAGTTGCTTGTTGCGGTTAAAGGCAAGTTCGCTTTGCGTGAGTTGTGCTTTGGATTGAGCCAATCTTGCATTTGCAGAGTTTACTGCAGCGATTGCCCTTTCTTTAAGCGAGATGTATGTATCGGGTTTGATTTTAACCAGTAAGGTTCCCTTTTCAACCCAGTTACCTTCTTTTACGGGTAGTTCAATAATTTCGCCAGAAACCTCAGAACTTATCTTGATTTCAACTTCGGGTTGAATTTTTCCGTTAGCAGTGATTGCTTCAGTAATGGTTCTCTTTTCGGGCTTTTCAACAAAAACAGATGTAGTTTGAGGTTTGCCAAACCAACCTTTCTTTTTCCCTACAACTGCAATCACAATTAGTATTATGACAGCGCCAATTAAATATTTTAATAGTCCCTTTTTCATCCGAGTTGAGTTTATTTAGTTATTACTATTAATATTCGTGGTATTTATTCCTAAAGTTTTAAAGGTATTTCTTTGTAAAAATCGAGAATCTTTATTTTGAAAATTAGCTCATATTTTGCTTGAAGTAGATCTGTTTCCGCTTTAGATAACTTTGTTTTTGCATTGGTGTAATCATAGGAGTTTACCAATCCAACGTTGAATTTCTGTTCAGCATAACGAAATGCTTCCTCGAGAGATATTACACTTTTTTTAGATGCTTTAAATTTCTTTTGGGCAGCAAGGGCATCGGTGTATGCTTGTTGAATATCTTTTAGCAGAGTGTTTTTCTCAGTTTCTAGAGTGAGCAAGCTTCTGTCGAAGTTGATTTTTGCTGAGGTGATTTTATTTCTAACTTGCCAACCATTAAAAATTGGAACAGAGAGATTGAATCCTAAACCAAAACTAGCCTTATCTCTAAATTGGCTGCTATAAGAGGGGTCTTTATAAAGCACTTGTTGATCAATGCCATCGTAGGGAGTTGGATCATAGTAAAAATCTTTTAGATAGTTTTGAGCACGTGTGCTATAACTTGCCGATATGGTTAACGTTGGATAGTTGTATGTTTTTGCTATTTTAATTCCCTGTTTGGCAGATTCTGTTCGATAAGTAGCTCCTGTAATCTGAGGCATTGTTGCTATTGCTGTTTGAAATATATCCGATGTTGATTCTGTGATTATAGTTTCATCCATTTCTGGCAAAACAGGCTTTTGGATTTTAAAGTCTTGAACATTTTTTAGTTCTAGAATTTGGGCTAGATTGAGGTATGCTATATCTAATTGATTTTGCGAATTTACTAGTTGTAATTCATCGGAAGCCAACTGTGCTTCAATGTCTAAAAGATTTCCTTCTGGTAAACTTCCGGCTTTTACTAAAACACTGGTTCTTTCTAATTGCAATTTTGTTAATTCCACTTGTCGGTTCGAAGAACTTACAAGTTCTTCGGAATATAGGACTTGTAAATAAGCAGACGAAATATTTAATGCTATATTATTCTTTACTTTTTCAACATCACTTACTGATGCTTTCAGATCAACTGCGTTTTGTCTTATTGTGTTGTATTTTAACAAACCGCTGAATACGTTAAAAGATGAATTTAAGGATAAAGAAGTATTAGCAATATCTTCAGAAACTGAATTTTGGTCATTGACTGCTCTTCCAAAAGTATATGTATGATATGCTGAGGCGTTTAAAGTTGGAAGAATATCTAGTTTTGATGCTAAAAGATTGCTTTTTCCTGTCTTTACATTTAGCTCTTGCTGCTTAATCTGTAAGTTATTCTGTAATGCGTACTGAATGCATTGTTCCAAATTCCAGGGTTCTTGAGCCCATATTGTGGCGGGAAATAGAATCAAAAATGTTAGTAGTGCCTTCCTCATTTTATAGAATTTTATATTTATGATAATTCCGTAGTCATTTGGTTTAATTGTGTCGAAGTTAAATCTATTTTCCATTCCGAAAACTTAAACAAAGCTAAATTGTCCTATAATTTGTGAACTTTAGTGCACGAATTCAGCCTATTAAACTATGAAAGACGGAGTATAACAAAAAATGCTGCATATTAAGAGTCTTTTCATTAAAAATTAGGTGGTCTTTCATAATTATGAGTATAACTTATTCGTTTTTCGACGTATAATATCTTTGTGTAACGTTGGGTTTTGTATCTTGCAAGATTAATTTTCTTAAAAGTTATGATGAAAAAAATTATTGTTCTATTTGCCATTTTAGCCATTTATACTGGGCTTAATGCACAAGTTGGTCATCTTCCTTTGAATGGTAAAAAAGGATGTGATGCTCTAAAGTTTACTTCAAAAAGTACTAAAAATTATGAACTAAAGATAAGTTTAAACGAATTGAGTTGGAAAAGCCAAAAGTCTAAAACAGGTGATGCCTACACCGAACTTTTGTTTGATAAATGTAGTTCTGAGGGTGAGATTGGTACTCCACAGCTTCCTGCATATAAAAAGTTGATACTTTTACCTTATGGGGCTATTGCTACTGCAACTGTTAGAAGTTATTCGCAGAGCGAATATTCGTTTAAAGACTTGGGAATTGATGCTCCAATTATTCCGGTTCAGCCATCAGTTAGAAAGGATCAGGATTCATCGAGTATTCCTTTTCAGAAGAGTAAAGACATTTACTCGAAGAAATCATACTTGCAAAACTCTATAGTTAAGTTGGAGATTTTAGGAAATATGAGATCGTATACTATTGCCAGGGTAGTTGTAACTCCTGTAGATTACAACCCTGCAATGGAGAGCATTAAAGTTTATAACGATATTGATATCGATATTAATATTTCTGGTGGAACTAAAAGTGTAGAAGAATTATCAAGTATTGGCAGTCCTTATTTCGATATAATCGATCGTTCAACATTAAATACTACAGAAAGTGTTTATGATGATCACCCTGATTTAACGAAGTATCCCGTTAAGATGCTAATTATTAGCGATAGAATGTTTGAGTCATCGCTAGCTCCTTTTATTGCTTGGAAAACTCAAAAAGGTTTCAATGTTGTCACAGCCTATACCGATATTATTGGTACATCAACAAGCCAAATTAAGACATATATTCAAGGGCAGTATAACGCAGCCACAGAAACTGATCCAGCACCAACCTTCCTTATTTTTGTTGGTGATGTTGCTCAAGTGCCATCATCGGCAGTTGGTAGTCAATCTGGAAAGCAAACCGATCTTTATTACGCTAGTGTTGATGGCGATATTTTTCCTGAAATGTATTATGGACGATTGTCGGCAACAACCACAGCTCAACTAGATAATATTATTAATAAAATACTTTATTATGAGAAATATGAGTTTGCCGATCCTTCGTACCTTAATCAGGTAACTTTGATAGCCGGTGCAGATGGCACTTACAATCCTGCAATTGCTCAACCCACAATAAAGTATGGTACTGCAAATTATTTTAATGCTACAAATGGATTTAGTACAGTTAATGAATTTGGTGTAAGTAGTGATCCAAATAATAGCATTGAAAGTTCAGGGTATACAGGATGTTACGATGCTTCTAAAATCTCTGTTGGGCTTATTAATTATACAGCTCATTGCAGTGAGACTTCTTGGGCTGATCCTGCGTTATCAATTACTATGGTAAACTTATTTAATAACCAAGCTCAATATCCTGTTGCTATTGCAAATTGTTGTTTGTCTGGTGATTTTGGTACAAGTGAATGTATCGGGGAGGCTTGGCTTCGGGCTCAAGATAAAGGTGCTGTTACTTACATTGGCTCATCTCCAAGTAGTTACTGGAAGGAGGATATGTATTGGGCGGTAGGTGCTTTTCCTATGTCGGGAATCAATAATGGGTATGTTCCAACTTTTGAGGAAAGTACAACTGGTGCATATGATGCTTCTTTTGCAGGCGATTATCGTACGGCAGGGGCTCTTGTTTTTGCGGGAAATCTTGCTGTTACAGAGGCTAATAGTTTAAGTTATCCGACTGATGTAACTCCCACCTATTATTGGGAGGCCTATAATATTCTTGGAGACCCTTCTTTGGTTCCTTATTTTACTTCAGCTTCAGCAAATGTGGTTACACACGAATCCACGGTTCCTGTTGGTGTTAGTTCTTTAAAAGTGAATGCTCTAGAAAGATCGTATGTGTCTATTACCAAAGATTCAAAGATAATTGGAACCTCATACTTTGATCAAACAGGAGAAAAAGATATAACAATTCAAGAAGTTCAGGAGCCATGTGATCTTGTAATAACGGTAACACGTCCTCAAACAATCCCATACATTGACACTATTGAAGCAGTTGTTGCTTCTGGTTCCTATATTGTATTGAATTCTGCGTCGATTAATGATTCGGAAGGAAATGATGATGGGGATATTGATTTTGGCGAAGTTGTAACAGTAAATCTTAATGTTAAGAATGTTGGAACTGTTGCATCTTCAAATACTAGAGTCTTACTGACTAATCATGATGGTTTTGCAACGCTTACCAGTGGAGATTCTGTTTTTATTGGAACTATCCAAGGCCGAGCTGAAGGCAATATAGTAACAATTAATGATGCTTTTACATTCAAAATTTCTTCCGATGTGCCTGATAACTCAGAAGAGAAATTTACATTAACATTTAGAAGCGACGAAGGAGAATGGACATCAATATTAAGTCTGATTATTAATGCTCCACAAATCAATGCTAATACAGATCTCATTATTGATGATTCAGTGATTGGAAATAATAATCAAGAAGCAAATCCAGGAGAGTCATTATATGGAGCAATAACAATAACCAATACAGGAAATTCAATTGTCTCTGATTTAATGGCAAGTATTTCTGTTCCTGACTCCTTGCGAGATATTGTTGTTCTGAACTATGAGCCCTTTGATGATTTAGTGGTCAATCTAGGAGATTCTTATGATCTTAAATTTCGAATAAACATTAGTCCCGATATTTATGAAGATAAATTAATTCCTATTAATGTTGTAATAAGTTCGCCGTCTAATTCATATGTTTCTGTACGAACCGATGTTAATTTGAATATAGTTTCGGATAGTACAATAAAAATGAAAAATCAATCCATTTCTACTTGTTATGCAATATTTACCGATTCGGGAGGAGACAATAACAATTATTCTAATGGTGAATCATATGTTACGACAATAACTTCTCCTGATGATTTGAGTAAGTTGAAGGTTTCTTTTAATGAATTTTCCGTTGAGTCTAATTATGATTATCTTTATGTTTACGATGGAGAATCAACAAGTGATGCGCAAATGTCAGGAAGTCCTTTTACTGGCTCTTCGTTGCCTGCTGATATATATTCTTCGGGTAAGTCTCTTACATTTAAGTTTACCTCCGATAGTGATGTTACAAAACCTGGTTGGAATGCAACTATTTCTTGTACAAAGCCAGCGCAGGTTCCTGTTTGTGTGACAAATCCTTACCCAGCAAATAATGCTACAGAGGTTCTTCCTTCTAAGTTGACGTGGGATGCATCTTCCGATGCTCAGTTTTACGATGTTTATATTGGTTATGATTCAGGAAATTTGGCCTTGTTGTCTAGAGTTGTTGAGCCATCTGTTTTTATAGGATTGGATAGAGGTAAAGAGTATTTTTGGCGGGTAATTCCTGGAAATTATCTTGGAACATGTACAGATGATTGTGGTGTTTGGAGTTTTAGTACCGCCACTTCAGTTGGAGATGTTTTAATGACTACAGACAACATTGTGGTTGACTCTACATGGTTTTACGATTCAGGTGGAGCTATTAGTAACTATGGCGATTATGAAGATTATACACTTACATTCATTCCGAAAATTACTAAAACAAAACTGAAGATTGCTTTTGATCAATTTGAAGTCGAAACAGACGCTTCGTGTGGTTATGACTATCTTAAAATATATGATGGTCCAACAACTAACAGTACGCTTGTTGGAACCTACTGTGGAACAACACTTCCATCGTCATACACATCAACAAGTACAGATGGTGAGTTAACCTTTGTATTCCATTCTGATCAAAATACAACAGGTTTGGGCTGGAAGGCTAAAATTTCAACGGTAAGTTCCGTTTCGTTTTATAATTTAACGGTTGTTGTTAATTGCAATGGATCTCCAGTTCGTGGTGCTACCATCCAAATAGATAATCTGTTTGGAATTTCTGATGAGAATGGTAAGGCTGAATTCCAAATTCCTTCTGGTGTTTTTAGTTATGTAGTTAATGCATTGGGATATAACCCAATTTCTAGCACCGAATCCAATAATGGAAGTGATCAAACCCTTAATATTACTTTGGATAAACTTTATAGTTCAACTATAACTGTGCTTGATGATGCAACCAGCCTTCCAATTCCTGAAGCCAAAATAATAGTAGATGGTGTGTCCTATTTTACAAATGATTTAGGAACTGCTGTTATTTCTTCAAAATTAGGAGCATTTAGTGTGGCTATTGAAAAGGATAATTATAGTTCAATAACGTCGGATATTAACATTGTAGGGGATAATGGTAGTTTTAGTTTTACGCTTAGAAAAAACTGGTATGCTTTAGGTGTGTTAGTACAGGATATTTCCGGAAATCCATTGTCATCTGCAAAAGTAGAGGTTAATGGCTCAAATGTATTAACGGGAAGTGATGGCAAGATAACTATTGATCTCCCATGTGGAATTCAAAAGTTTGTTGTAACAAAAGATAAGTATTTGCCCTCGGAACAGTGGTTCGATGTTGGTGAAGTATCTCAAATTTCGATTGTGCTCGATACTCTTTATTCTGAAATGGGTGATATTTCTTTTGGTGTGTTTACTAATTCTGGGGCAGATATAATTCCCTTAGAAGATGCAAAAATTTCTATATTATTTGGCGATTTGGTTTACCGACAGTTGTTGTCTGATGCAGAAGGGCAGGCAATTATTTCTCTTCCCGATGCTTCCTATCGGTATGTTGTTGAGAAGGCAGGATACAACTCTACTGGTTATTTTGATTTTAACATAAATAACACAGATTATAATTTTAAGGATACATTAGCAGGAATTCCATATACCATAACATTTAATGTGCATATTGGTGATGGTTCTCCTGTTGTTGGTGCTAGTGTCGATTTGGGCGATTATGGTTCTCTGACAACGAATAGTGATGGCAATGTTGTGTTTAGCGGCATTAAATACACGAAAGGACTTACATACATTGTGCAAAAGGACGGCTTCTATGATTATAATGGGACTGTAGATATAGATGCTGATAAAACGGTATCTGTTAAACTCGTATCAACAAGTATTGAAGAGTCTGTAGCGGAATCTCCTAAGGTATATCCAAATCCTGCAACCGATAATGTCTATATAGAATCGTTAAAACCAATACGACTAGTCCAAATTATAAGTATTATGGGTTCTGTAGTATGCGAGTTTCAATCCAGCGATGTGAACAAAGTTGAACTTTCTACAAGAAGGTTGTCACAGGGTAGTTATATTGTCCTAATAATTTATGCCAATGGAAGATTGGCTCATGCTAAACTTGTTAAGATATAAGCATGTAAAACAAATTGATGAATAATAATAGATTGGGTATGGAAAATATACCCAATCTTTTTTCTATGTGATAAATATTTTTACTTTTGAAGCCACTAAAATTTGATTAAATAGATATATTTCTTTGTGACTTTACAGAATAAGAAAATAGGATTCGCTTTTTTTATAGCAGGACTTTTTATCATTGCGATATGCGTATATGTGCTATTTTCTATTCGATTATCTTACCGCGAACAAGTTGCGCAGATTAATAAACAATCTTCCGAAAATGTATTGTCAAAATTACAGAGTTATCAGGAAAATATTGAAAATACTATTTTGGCGAACTTTGCTATTGATGACAATGCAGAAGTCAATACGTTAAGTTCTTTTATTCATGTTCTTTCATATTCCGATAGTACAGGTAACGTTATTTATTCTGATTTTCCACAAGGAGACTATTATCTTGTAAAAGATAATATTTCAAACAAGGTTCCTTTCTCAGCATTAATTAATATGCCCGATGGATTATGGGTAAAATCATCGACAAATAGTGGTGGCGGTGTTGTTGAATATGCCTATAAACTTGATAGATTAGAAAACTATTTGAATGTTGGGCATGTGAAGTTTTTAGTCTCGCTGAAGGATGATTTAGGAAATGATAAATATTATGGATTAAGTGATAGTTCCTTGTTTAAAGGGTTAAAACAAGAGTCCGAATTAATAGAAATAACTTATCAGGATATAACATATAGCGTTTATTCATGTGCCAATTTACTAACAACCTCGAATTATTCGATTGGTAAATTTTTTCTAGTTTCGGATATAACTGCGGTTAAGTCTGTATTTGGTAGAATATTCTTTTTAAGTGTTTTGTTAGAGTTTTTTGCGATAGTTTTAATTTTTTCGCTTATGGTATTCTGGTGGAAATATTATACTGAAAGAATTAAAACATCCTTAACTATAGAAAAACTTAAAGGCGATGGAATTGGTAAGCACCTTGGCAATCATGAGATAAAACAGATCTATAATGCTACAGCAAATGGAATTCGAATAATCAATACCAATTTCGATATAGTAGCAGTTAATAGTTCGTTCTGTAAAATTTCTGGTCAAAACAATGATCAGGTTGAAGGGCAAAAATGCTATACGGTTTTTCATGGGATATACTGCCATACTGCAAATTGTCCTTTAGAACGAATCAAGAACGGTGAGCATAAAATTGAATCGAATGAATTTCGCTTTAAGAAGGATGGAAAAAAAGTTCGCTGTGTATATGGTGCAACTCCGCTTTTTAACTCCGATAATCAGTTAATTGGTATTGTCGAGGATTTTAAGGATATCTCGGAACGGCATGCCGTTGAGGAAACTTTAAAACAAACCGAGAAGCGATTCGAAGTTTTTATGGATAGTTTGCCCCTTGGCGTTTTTATTGAAGATGGCATTACTCACGAAATCTTATATCAGAATACTTATCTTGGGACTATAACTGGTGGTGGTAGTATAAAATCATTTTTGCCCGAAGAAACCCAAGAAAAACTCTCAAAATCCTACTTGGAGAGCGAGGAGGAAAATCAAATTGTTGATGTTAGGGGCGATTGGCGGTATTTTCTTACTCATAAATTTAAGTTCTTAGGTGTAAATAATCAACTTAAGATTGGTGGTGTAATGATTGATATTACTAAGAAAAAGGAGGCAGAGCAGTACCGAGATGTTTTGTCAAAAGCATTGGAGAACTCTCCTGTTAGCGTAGCCATTCTTTCTCCCGATCTTGAAATAGAATTTATCAATCCTTCATTTGCGAGTCTTACTGGTTACGGAATAGATGAAATATACAGCCGTGATATTCTTGATCTTAATTTGGAGTATAGTTCAAGCAGTAATCTTTCTCTGGCAATTGATTGTATTAAGCATGGACAAATATGGCAGGGCGAGGTTCATTTAGCCAATAAGGATGGTGATCATTTTTGGGTTAGCGCGCTGTTCACTCCAATAGTAAATCAGGAGGGGCATGTGCAGCATGCCGTTGCAATAATGGAGAACATAACCAAACGTAAGGAGTACGAAAAAGAGTTGCTTTTTGCAAAATCGAAGGCAGAGGAATCCGATCGGTTAAAGTCGGCATTCCTTTCGAATCTTTCGCACGAAATACGAACCCCGTTAAATGCAATTATCGGCTTTTCCTCATTGTTATCCGACAATGATTTGAGTTATGGTGAGCGACGGAATATATCCGAGATTATCTATAGAAATTCAAATGATTTATTAAGGCTGATTGAGAATCTTATAGAAATTTCTGAGATTGAAACTGGCCAATTATTAATTAAGAAGAAAGAGTTTTCGGTTAACTCAATGATGTCGAGTTTATATACTCAGCTAATTGATGAGGACAAGAAGGCTGCCAATGTGAAGCTTAGCCTTAAAAAGGAGATTCATGGTGATGATTTAGTTATCCTGAGCGATCAAACTCGTGTGCAGCAGGTTTTATTTCAACTTTTAAGCAATTCGTGTAAGTTTACCGAAAATGGTTTTATTGAGTTCGGCTATAGCTTGAAGGATGAATCAACCTTGATGTTTTATGTTGTTGATAGTGGAATTGGTATTGAGCCCGAGAAACTATCGTTGTTGTTCAATCCTTTCAGACAGGTTGATGACTCTAATACGCGTCGGTATAGCGGAATGGGATTAGGTTTGGCTATCTCAAAGCATATTGTTGAAAAGTTGGGTGGAAAAATCTGGCTGAATAGTGTGCCTAATTCTGGAACCAGTGTGTATTTTACGATACCCTTTATTCCTATCAATTCTAAGTTCGAAACCGATAATCAGTTTATATCCAAAGAGTCGTTTAAATGGAACAATAAGACGATTCTTGTTGCCGACGATATTGATGCAAACTATGTGTATTTGAAAGCTGCACTTAAGAAGACCGAGGCAAATGTTCTGTGGGCTCGAAATGGTGTTGAAGCTGTGGATTTTGTTAAAAATGGTTCTGGAATTAATCTGATTTTAATGGATTTGGTAATGCCCGAAATGGATGGTTTTGAGGCAACTAAAATGATTAAAGATCTTAATAATCAAATTCCAATTATTGGTCAAACTGCGTATCCCAGTCAAAAGAATTTCTCTGTTGCAAAGGAGTCTGGTTTTGACTCAATGCTCGAAAAGCCCATAAAGGTTAATAGAATGCTTATGGAACTCGATAAGTATTTGAATAACTAAAAACTTTTACTCGTTAGTTTCTTTCTGTTAATTTAGTTTCAATGCACTTCGTATCGATTGTTCAATTTCAATGATGTTGAATGGTTTACTGAAGTAACGGTTGATTAATTTTTCTTTGAGTGCAAGAGATATTTCAGTGGAGATATCATAGCCTGTTAGGATAAAAAAAACAATATTTGGATGTTCATTCTTGGCTTGCGATATAAATTCTAAACCATTCATTCCAGGCATTCTCATATCGCTAATAACAACTTTCACTTTTGAGTTTTCTTTGAGTTTCTCAAGGCCTTCCTCGCCAGATAAAGCCGTTAATACATTGAAACTCTTTCTAAAGTTAATGCTGAAGAGTTTAAGATTTAAAGGTTCGTCGTCGACGTAAAGAATTGTGGTAAGTTCGTTCATATTGCTAACCGTTTATTGGAAGTTTAATATTAACAGTGGTGCCTTTCTTAACTTCTGACTCAAATTCAATGGTGCCGTTGTGTTCTAAAATTATATTGTAAGTTATCGATAATCCAAGTCCAGTTCCTTTTCCTGGGTCTTTGGTAGTGAAAAATGGATCTGTAATTCGGGCTAAATTCTTTTTACTTATTCCACATCCATTATCGGTAACGCTAATCTTAAAGTTAGTGTTTCCTTTTGAAGTTTTGATTAATAATGTTCCGCTGTTTTCAATGGCTTGAATCGCATTTACGATTATATTTAAAAATGCCTGATGGATTTGTCCCTCATTGCAAAGGATAACGGCATCGCCGTTATAGTACTCTTTTACAATGTCGATTCTATTTTTGGTTTGGTTTTGAACCATTACTAGGCAACTGTCAATAATTGTATGCAAATTACAAGTGGTTCGGGGGTAATCGTCCTTTCTACTATATCGGTTTAAACTTTGAACAATTTCGGTTGAACGGCGGATGCCTTCCTGAACTGCATCAATTAATGGTTCTGTTTCCTCTATATGTTCTGGCAATGTTTCAAGGATATACGATTTAAGCCCGGTAATTCCACCTTGAATAAAGTTAAGTGGATTATTTATTTCATGTGCAATTCCGGCTGCTAAAACACCTAAAGATGCCATTTTCTCGGCTTGTATAAGTTTGTTCTGGGCATTCTTTAAGTCATTTAGGGCTATTTCTAACTCTTTGGTTCGTTCTTTTACAAGCAATTCTAAATTATTCCGATGTATCTCAAGTTCTTTCTCAATATTCTTTTTTTCTGTAATATCTCTGGCAATGATTTGCAGAAAGATTTGATTGTTGAGTATTAGTTTTGAGATTATCCCGCTGAACCAATGTGTTTTTCCTTGGTGATCGGTAATTCTAAAATCAATAATGTTGGATCTTGATTTGCTATCGGCTAAAAGTTTACGAATCTCATTTCTGACTGCAGGATCATCTATAGGGTCTATGCGAACATTGCAGTTGATATTGTTATATTCGGCAGGAGTTACTCCTAGAATTTGTTCAAAGACATCATTGGCAAAAATAATCTTCTCGTTTAAATCAGATATCATTATAATATCAGGGAATGCTTCAATAATTGTCCGGTAGCGTTCCTCGCTCTCCTTGAGTTCTTTCTCGGCTTTCTTTGCTTCGCTAATATCTATAGAGATTCCTCGAATGCCAATGGGTTTATTGTTTTCAAAGACAGGACTTGTAAATACTTGAATGGGATATGTTGTGCCATCTTTTTTGAGGGCCGTATATTCTTCGCCTCTACTTTTCCCGTTATTGAAAATTCTATTGATATTGGCCATTGCTTTTTCTCTATCTTCAGGTATAATTAAAGAGAGAATATTTATGCCATGATCAATGTCGTCTTGTTTGTATCCTAAGTACGATAGCGCATTGTTGTTGGTGAATGTAATTACTCCTTTTTCGTTGGTCTCCCATACAATTTGAGGGAGTAAGTTTGCCATTTCCCTGTATCTTTTTTCGCTTTTAGTAATTTCCTCTTGTGCCTTTTTTAGTTCCGTGATATTGGTTATTGTTCCAATGTAGCCTAGTATTTCCCCATCAACAATTTCTGGAAGTGCGTTGCCCAATACCCATACTATATCGCCATTCTCTTTTAAGAAGCGGTATTCTGCAATCGATTTTTCCGAGTTGTCTGTTTTTAATTTCCAGTTTTTGAGAATTAATTCTCTATCGTCTGGATGAACTGCTTTTATCCAGTTGTCACCCTGTGCATCTTCAAATGAAACTCCAGATATCTCTGTCCATTTTGGGTTGACATATGTTGTATAGCCGTCGGGTTTTGTCCTAAATATTCCCACTGGAGACATTTTTGCAAGGGTTTCGAATAATTGCCTGCTAGTTTGTAGCTCCTTTTCGTGTTTTTTTCTTTCGGAGATATCTCTTATTACTGAAAGAACACGCTTTTCGCCGCTAATAATTGAATCTCGTAATGATATTTCGGCCCAGAATATTTCCCCATTTTTACGTTTTGTTTCCCATTCGAAAATTTGATGTTTCCCATTCACGGCTTCCTCAATTAGTTCTAACGCTTCAGTAGTTTTATTGTTGAAAATTGTTGATGAAAAACTAGAAATGGGTTTGTTAATAATTTCATTTTTATTATCAAATCCATACATGTGAAGCATGGCGTTGTTAACATCAACTATTTCATAGTTAAAAGCGTTGTGAATAATAATGGCTTCGTTGGTTGAGTTGAATATTTCGTTGTAGTTTCTATCGCTTTCGTTAACTAGTTTATCTTTTTGCTCAATTTCCAATAATGCTCCAAGAATTGCCTTCTCGTACCGTTTCCGATCAATAATGTTGAATGCTAAGAAAGTAAGCATAGTAAGGCCAAGGAGAAGGACTCCAATAGCAATATCAGATAATTGAGATGAGCGCTTGGAGGCTTCTTTTACAGGTATTTCAACCATCATGCTCCAAGGCTTTATCGTGCTGCTTATTTGAATAGGATAGAAGAACCGAAAAACTTTTTTACCCGTGAATCCAGATATCACCTCAAGTGTCGACTCTTTCCCGTTAGTAATTGCTTTGCTACAAGAACTATCTATAATGATGTTTAGCTTAAAGATATTTTTATCAATTAGAGATGAATCAACGTGGGTAACGATGGTGCCATTGTTTGAAATCAATGAAAGAAAACCTGTTTTGTATAGTTTAACTTGATTTAATTTTTCACGGAGATTATCAAGGTCGAAGTCAATGCCGAGAACTCCGAGTACTTTATTGTTTGATGTAATTGGAACGCTGACTGTTGTTCCATAGTAAAGGCGTTTGTATCCACTGTAGAAAAAGTTATATGGTTCCGTAATCTGTTCTTTCCCAGATTCTTTTGATGTTTTATAGTATAGTCCAAGGTAATCCTTTGGGGTCATTATTTCGGTGTATATGCTATCGTTTTGTTTAAAGAAACCAATGCCTAATGATCCAGTAGTGTTGTATCCTTTATTTTTATACCAAACATCCTTTTCGTCAAATGAATTTGGTTCCCAAAGTGTCCAGGTTGCCAGAAAGTTTGGGTTTTGTAGTAGCGTTTCTCTTAAGATCTTTTTGATATCTTCTCTGTTTCCATGTAAGGATCTAACATACTTAGCACTTTGTTCCATCGATTTTGCAGCCATTAATGCCGATGCAAAATACTTCTCGGTTTCTATTGCTGCTTTTCTTGAGATCTCTTTCGCAAGAAGTTTGGAGTCTTTATAGGCTAATTGCTTCTGATTTACGTTTAAATAAACAAAGAATGATGTGAATACAATAGCTGTTAGTAGTGTAACTGCTATTGCTGTTTTGGGACCTGTGTATGGTTTGAAGTTTACCACGTTTATTAATATGAGTAAAACAAACCTGATTTGGAGCGGTTTTGTTCAAAATAATAAGAATTGCAAAATAATTAATAATAAAGAAACTAGTGTCTAGTTGTTTCGTTTTTTGATGAAATTAAGTTATTCGATTGATCTTTGATACATTGTCATTTCTGTATAAGTTGACCTTCTGTTTTTTCTAATAGTAGTTCGAGTAGCTGTGTTGTGGCATATGCATCGCCTGCTGCTCTGTGTCGGTTGTTGATTGTAATTCCTAAGTTTTCGCACAAATTCCCAAGGCTATATGATTTCATTCCTGGAATAATTTTTCGGCTCATTCTTACAGTGCAAAGTGTTTGTCGTTGGTAATCGTACCCTAAACGTTTAAATTCTGTTTGAATAAATTTGTAGTCGAATGGTGCATTGTGGGCAACAAACAAATGCCCTTCGGTCAGCAGCACAATTTGTTTTGCTACCTCGTAAAACTTGGGTGCATTTGCCACCATTTCGTTGGTAATTCCAGTTAGCTGTGTTATAAATGGCGGAATATATACTTCGGGGTTAATTAATGTCGAGAATTCATCCACAATTCTTTCTCCATCGTGAATGTAGATTGCGATTTCGGTTATTCTGTCAGTTTGGGCTCTGCCCCCCGATGTCTCAATATCAACTATAGCGTACATGCTTAAAGGTAAGGATAGATTTGAACTACAATAGCGGCAACGAAAACTAGAATAAACAGCAATTTTGGCCAGAATTTGACTTTTACATTGGAGAAATAGTTGCTGAGTTGGAAGCTTAAAGGTATAGCTAAAATATAGGCAATTTCATACGAGCAGGTAGGCACCAATGCAAATGTTAATAGGCTAATTAAAAGCATCCAGAGAAATAGATTTTGATATTTCCGGATGCTGATTTTTTGGTTAGCCATATTGGGAATCGCATATAGAAGTGCTACTAGCGTTGGGATTCCAACCAATGCGGTGAAAATAATCGGAATAATGTCATTAATCGACGATTCTGTTTTTGTTATAAGGTTGTTCGATACCATGTTCATTGTCGATTCAAAATCGATATTTAACCAGAATCGAATGAGTAGTAGGAATCCCCAAGGAAGAGCAAGCCCAAGTAACGCAACAACCCACTCTCTGAGATCGAATGCTCGAAGAATTAACAACCCAATTAGTAGTAGTAAGTAAATAGTAATAGCGGGTGCATAGAATAGCGAAGCAATGCTGAGAGATATTCCTGCTCGGAACAGATTGTCTAGTGGATCGTGTTTTTGGTAGATTGAAAAGATATGATCGAGTCCAATTGTTATGAATAAACTGGCAAATACCGCTGGGTTTATTCGTTGAACAGGAACTAGAGCCGACGAGATCAAAAAGAAGAAAAGGGCAGGAAGATATGTTCTTTGTTTGATTATAATAAATCGGCTATTGAGTTGAAGAAGGTATATAGCAACTGCAATTATTATGAGGAATGTAACAATTTTTGAGTAAAACAGATTTGGTGGAAGGAATTTCGCAACCAGTTGGTATAATGGCATATTTATACTGTCGAATATGAACGGGAAACTTGCCCCGTTGATAAATGTTTTGAGCCAGATTGCTGCAAAAACACATATTACAGTAATAATTGTTGTTAATTGCGATTTTCGGAAGAATGATAGTGGCATTGCTTGCTGTTAAGGTTGAAAAATCAGTTTATATTTTTTCTAAATCTTTTCCGATATCTGTCCTAAAATACTTCCCTTCGAAATTTATTGAGTTTGCTCCTCTGTATGAGTATTCTAGGGCTTCTTTCATGTTGTTGGCAAGTCCTGTACATGCAAAAACTCGTCCACCCGAAGTTACTAACACATCGTTTTGCTTTGCTGTTCCGGCATGAAAAATTATGGGGTTATCGCTGGTTGTGATTCCTGTTACGGTTTTTCCTTTTTCATAATTCTCGGGGTATCCACCCGAAACAACTATTACGGTTGTGGCCGTTTTGTCGCTAATTTTGATGCTGGTTTTGGCAAGTTCTCCCTTTGCGCAAGCATACAGCAGTTCGAGTACATCGCTATCGATGCGTGGCATTACAACTTCGGTTTCGGGATCGCCCATACGCACATTGTACTCAATTACAAACGGCTCTCCATCAACATTCATCAATCCAATAAAGATAAATCCTTTGTAGGGAATTTCATCTTTTTTGAATCCATCAATAGTAGGTTTTATAATGCGATCTTCTACTTTGCGTAAAAACTCCTTGTTTGCAAAAGGAACAGGAGAAACAGCACCCATACCGCCTGTGTTAAGTCCAGTATCGCCAACGCCAATGCGTTTGTAATCTTTTGCTTCTGGCAGAATAACGTAGGAATTACCGTCGGTTAAAACAAAAACAGATAGTTCAATTCCCTTTAAGAATTCTTCGATAACAACCTTGCGACTTGCATCTCCAAATTTTCCAGCAAAGAACGCTTCAAGAGTTTCGCAGGTTTCCTCGAATGAATTGGAAATAACCACACCTTTTCCTGCGGCTAAACCATCGGCTTTAAGTACGTACGGAGGTTGTAATGTTTTAAGAAAATCTTTTGCTGGCTCAAACTCTGTTGAGGTGAATGTTTGATATTTTGCGGTTGGAATGTTATTCCGTAGCATGAATGCCTTTGCAAAATCTTTGCTACCCTCTAGCATGGCACCTTTTTGTTGAGGGCCAATAACTGGGATGTGTGAAACTCTTGAATCGGCAATGAAACTATCGTGGAGTCCTCGAACCAGTGGTTCTTCCGGGCCAACAATAACAAAATCGATATGATTGCTAAGTACTGTTTGCTTTACTGCTTCAAAATCGAGTGGATTTATGGGGACGTTTGTTCCAATATTTTCAGTTCCGGGATTGCCTGGTGCAATGAAAAGTTTGCCAAGCAATGGGCTTTGGTTAATTTTCCAGCTAATTGCATGCTCGCGTCCACCCGAGCCAATGAGAAGAACATTTATTCCAGCCATAATAATTTTCTTTACTGGCAAAGTTAGCAATCGTTTTTGAGGGTACAAACCGATTGCATATTTCGGAGATATTTAATCTATATCGATTCCTTTTTCTTTGAGAATTCGGTAGTTCGATCGGATTCTTATTAGCCAGAATATTCGTTCTTCCTGGTAGTATTCTGTTGTGTTGGGAATTTTTCGCTTAAGCGAATTATAGAAGTATAGCATTACCGACAACGATTTATTTCCGTTGCTATCTTTAGTTAGGTAGTAAATTGGGAATAGGCTTTTTTCAACTTTTCCATCAACCTTAGAGTTTGCATATAGCAGGTGGAGAATTCTAAATTCTTTATCGCCATTGGTGTATTTGTTCCATTCCAGAAATTTCCAGAGAATTTGGTTCGTTTTCTTTACGCCATAAGTATTCCGATGTACATAGAGTTCCCAGAGTATTCTGCTTGTTGTTTGCACTTTACTCTTGTTTTGATAGAAGAAAGGCTGAATTGTAAAGTAACTAAATGATGGGCTTCGCTTGCTCCATACCAGCGGTGCAAACCTGAAATATTTGTAATCCTTACTTTTCGATCGTTCAATAATTGGCCATACGATACTTATGCTGGTGTCGCCATTCATTCTGCTATTTCGGAAAAGGAAGAGTAAAAGATCGAATTTACTATTGCTGTTTTTATCGTTGTATGATGTAAATAGCGGAAATAGAATGGTTCTCTGCATTAAATCATCTTCAAATCTCCAAAATAAAGGAGTTACGGCTAAATGTTTCAATCCGTTTTTCGATTTGCCTTTCGAGAAAAACGGTATAAATGTAAATGAGTTCGATTTTGCACTCTTGAAATTCCATACTATTGGGAATAGCACCTTTGCACTGCGATGTTGATTTTGAAGCGACCAGTATATAGGAAATAGCACATCCTTGTTACTGTAGTTGTTGCCGCTCTTTCTGATATTCCACCAAATTGGGAACAATATTCTGGAACTGCTATTGGGCTTTTTGATGTTATAGTAGAGCGGCGTAATTACATAATGGCTTCGGGTGTGGTTATCGTTTCGTCCAAATGAGAAAAGCGGTGCAATTGTGAGCGAACTGTAATCTCTGTTGTCTAATTTCCATATTATAGGAAAGATAATTGTGTTTTGATTGTCGCTATTGTTTGTGTAGAAGTATATTGGAGCCAGAATAGTTCTCTCCGATGCAAAGTCACCTTCACCATATTTCGATCTCCAGAAGAGCGGTAGTAGGGTAGTGGTTGATCCTGATTGATTTTTGAAGTGCCAAAATAGCGGCGTAATGGCTAAATGATTGACGCTTTTATCAGGTGTTCTCCCGTGCGAGAATAGTGGAACAAAGGTAAAGGAGTTATATCGGGGATTTTTGAACTGCCACACTATTGGGAATACAACTCTTCGTGTTCTGATTGTATCCCATTGCGAGAAATAAATCGGGATTAATAGTTTGAAATGTTTGGCGTTTTTATTTGAGTAGTCATTTTTGCTCCACCAAAGAGGAAATAACGTATTGAAGGTTCTTTGTTGATTTTTGAAATGCCAAAATATAGGCGATACTGCCAAGTATTTCCTTTCGTTGTTATCGCGTTGGCCTGTCGATACTAATGGGAAGAAAGTAAATGAGCTCCTGCTTTGATCCTTGAATTTCCACACAAGCGGAAATACTCCCTGATGCTTTCTTTCAGAGTCTTTGTACTTCCAGTAAAGGAAAATAACCTGCGATGAACTTTGTACATCACCTTCTGTTGTTTTGGTTCGTTCCCACCATAGCGGGAATAGCAATTGGCCTTTTCCTTCGGCAGTTCTAAATCTCCAGTAGAACGGCGTGATTGCTGCGTACGATTTTTTCCCATCGCTCGATTTCCCAAACGACATAAGCGGTGCTATGCTGAACGAGCGATAGTTGGGGTTCTTAAATCGCCATAGAATGGGAAACAGAATATTTCCTTGATACGAATCTCGTTGCCATCCCCAGTAAAGTGGAAATAGTATATTATTTATTCGAACGTTATTCCCATCAATGTTTTTTCGGTAGAACCAAATTGGCAGAAGCGTGTTGGTTGTGATATTTCCCGATTTAACATGCCAAAAAATGGGAGTAACGGCTAAATGCCTTAGCGTATTGTCTGGCGATTTTCCGGTGGATAGCAATGGAATAAATGTGAATGAATGGTATTCGGGAGAGGTTCTGCTCCACACCAATGGGAATATTGTTGTGCTCTTTTGCCTATCATCACTCTTATACCAGTAAACTGGGAAAAAAACAAAAGAGTTGTAGCTATCGAATCGGGTGTGCCAGCTGTATGTCCAAACAAATGGGAATAGAATTCGACTTTTGCTTTCCTCCTTAATAAATTGCCAGTATAGTGGAGTTAGCATTAGGTGGCTTCGGTTTGTGTTTATGCCATGTCCGAACGATAGTATTGGTGCAATGGTTAACGATTTGTACCTAGAATTATTTATACTCCAAACAATGGGGAAGAGAACTTTGTGATTGGTGAATTTGTTGGAGTGCGAGTAGTAAATCGGAAATACCAAATTGCTGCGAATGGAGTCGCTGCTTGTAAAAATAGTTCGGTTCCACCAAATCGGAAAAAGTAGATTGCTGCTACGCTTGGGTGAATTAAAGTTCCAGAATAGCGGTGTTACCGCAAGATAACTTTTGGTTAGCTTGGCATATTTCCCGTATGAGTATATTGGGAATAGAGTGTGTGTTTGTCGTAATGGCGATACAAATTGCCAGTATGCTGGAAAAACCACTAGGTGTGATTTTTTTGTTAGTTGATTATTTTTATACCAAAGAAAGAAGAGCAGGTTGTTTTGCATAACCAACCCGTCGGGCGATTTCTTAAACTCCAAAATATTCACATAAGGTGCAAACTCGAGTAGAGTAAAGGTCTTTGTGTTTTCCTTATAGTTGATTGACGTATGGTAAAGCGATGGGTAAAATGTCGAAATGATTCTGAAATTCTTTACGCTGTTGCTGCTATCCTTCCAGTAAAACGGAAGTAAATGGCTTCGCTTCTCCTTTAATTTGAAGTTTTCGTAGCTTCGGTAAATTGGGAAAAATAATTGTTTGTCGGATTCTATATTTGATGATGTTCGTTTAAATATTGGCCAGATATTTATATTGCGATCCCGGGTAATTCCGAAGTCGAATTTTAGTTCCTTTTTGGTTGAATCTACTTGCGAGAACCCCGTTGATGAAAGAAGTGTAAGCGCGAATGTGAGAATAATCGCTTTGTAGCCGTGTGGGTTTGTTAAATGCATGATTCTATAAAGCATCTTTTTCTCCTGTAAATTCAAGTAAAGTTAACTAAGTATTGTATTTTGTCAATAGTATAGTTGTTTAAATACGCTTTCATGCGTTCTATGGTTTTGCTAAATGTATTTATGTTTAATCTATGAATTGTTCGATTGTTAGTATCATTTCCCAAAATGAGGTCGAATATAAATGCAAAAAGTTAACTTTGCCAATCCTTGCTTTATCAACTTATAATTATAAAACCATGAAAAAACTAATTCTATTGGCAGTATTTGCATCGACCATACTGGCTGGTTGCAATAGCACTGCAAAAAAGGAAGTAGATCAAGATCATTTGATTTATGCAACAATTTGGTTCCAGAGTTCACCCGAGAGTCAGGCACTATACCATCAGGGCTACAACATTGCTAAAATGCGATTGGCTCAGTTTGCTGCTGTAAAAACTCAAAAACCTAAGGCAGTTGTGGTTGATATTGATGAAACCATGCTCGATAATAGTCCATTTCAGGCACAAGAGGTAATCGACAATAAGGACTTTAGTTCCGATTTTTGGAAAGAGTGGAGTAGCCTTGGTCGTGCAAAGGGCTTGCCTGGTGCAGCCGATTTTAGCCGATACTGCGATTCGTTGGGTGTTACATTGTTCTATATTTCGAATAGAAAAACCGATGAGCTGGATGCAACCATTAAGAATTTGGACTCGCTTGGATTTGCATTTGCAAAGCCAGAATTTTTTCTTTTGAAGGAAAAGGAAAGCAGCAAAAAGGCTCGTAGAGAAAAAGTATCCGAGGAGTTCGATATTGTTATGCTTATTGGCGATAATTTGAATGACTTTTCTGAGGTTTTCGAAAGTCGTGGCGATGACTGGGGTGCATCTCTGGTTGAGCAGTACAAGAATGAGTTTGGAAATAGGTATATCATCCTTCCGAACCCAATGTATGGAGAGTGGGAGAAGGATGTTTACAAAACTCGTGACTTAACCCCAGAGCAGAAGTATGAGCTACGAAAAAAAGCGTTGAAAGGATTTAGGTAATATTCCATGATAGTAAAAAAGAGGCAGTTCTTACATTTAGGACTGCCTCTTTAGTTTTAATTTACTCCAATGCCCGAGAACACAATACTTTGCTATCTACTTTGAACCGTAGAGGGGGGTACTTCGGAAGTGGGAGGGGGTACTTCCGAAGTACCCCCCCTACTTCAAAATAGGATTCATCTATCGTTTTTGAGGATGCATCCTCAAATGAAGTGGGGGGGGTACTCCAAAACAGGATGCATCCTCAAATTTTGAAGATGCATCCATCGAATTTGAGGATGAGGGTACTTCAAAACAGGATGCATCTATCCATTTTGAGGATGGGGGTACTTCGAAACAGGATGCATCTATCTTTTTTGAAGATGCATCTATCTTTTTGGGGGGAGAGGGTACCTCAAAATGGGATGAGGCTATCGTTAAAAAACATTTTTTAGATAGCCTCATCCTTTATTGATTGAAATGAAGATTGACTCTTAGCTCTCTTTTTTTAGCTTGAAAAAATCGACAAGCTCTTCGAGCTGTTTTGCCTGGGCTGCCAATTGATCTGCATTGCTCGCAATATTCTCGGCCGACGAAGCGTTGGTTTGCGTAATAAGATTGATTTCTTGTATGGCCGTGCTTATTTGATTCGATCCGTTAGCCTGCTCCTGCGATGCCATCGATATTTCCTGAATTAGCTGTACCGTTTTTTGAATTTCGGGGATGATGTTGTTGAGCATTTCACCAGCCGTGATAGCCGTTTTAACTCCAGTCTCTGTTGCCTTGATTATTTCATCGGCAGCAATTCTGCTGCGTTCGGCTAGCTTTCTAACTTCGGCGGCAACTACTGCAAAACCTCTGCCGTGCTCTCCAGCTCGAGCTGCTTCAACAGCCGCATTAAGAGCAAGAATGTTGGTTTGAAAGGCAATATCGGTTATGATCTGAATTTTCGACTGAATCTGTTTCATTGTTTCAATAGACGATATTGTTGCTTCATTTCCCTTGGCGATGCTGTTTGCTGCTTGCTCTACAATTCTTTCTGTTTCTTTAGCATTTAGTGAGTTTTGCTGTATGTTGGCGGAGATTTCTTCCATCGACGATGCTGCTTCTTCGATGCTTGCCGCTTGCTTATTTGCATCGTGCGCAAGTTGCTGTGAGTTTTGGCTCATTCGGTTGGTGGCCTCGCGCATAGCAGAACTTCCTCCTTTTATGGATAGAACAATTTGGTTGAGGCTGTTTTTCATGCCCTCTAAGCTTTTGGCCAATTCTCCTATTTCGTCATTTCGATTTATGGCGATACTTACGCCGAGATTTCCACCATCAATTGCTTTGCTGAACTCAATAACCTGGCTAATGGTTTTCATAATTTGATTCGAAACACCAACTATCACTGCACCCAAAAGGATTAACCCAATAACTCCAATGATTATAATTAGCCTAAGTGTGGCGTTCGAATTTTTAAGTATAACTTTCATTGGAGTGACAACCACAAGTGACCATGGGGTTTCGGTATTCCCAACATTTATGGATGAAAAACTCATATAGAATTGATCGCCGTTGCTATCGGTTTTGATGACCTTAAATTCATCACCTCTGCTGATTTTTTCGAGAATTCCATTTTTTTCGACAAGTTCAGGCTCAACATCAGCAAAAGGAGTATTAACCTTTTCTTTAATTGGATAGGTTATAACTTGCCCTTTGTTGCTGAGTAGTATGGCATAGCTCCCTTCGAAGGGTTTAATTTTGTCGGTAAGGCTCTGGTAACGTTCAAGTCCTATATCAACGCCCGACAATCCTATAAACTTTCCATTTTCGATAATAGGAACGCTGATACTTGTTAGCAATTTTTCATTTTGCCCATCCTCCGTAACCGAGTATAGGTAGGGCTCGTCAATTGTTTCTTTCTTCGATAGTTTAATATTATGGTAGCTGCTGCCAACAATGTCGCCATCCATATTCTTTAGAACTTCGGTCTCCTTAAACTCTCCGTTTAATCGAATTGTTGCTAGGAGTTTTCGGCCATACTCGGCTTTATAGTTACTGGTGTAAGTGTTGAGTTCAAAACTGGTCCAAACGCTTATGTAGTTTGGCGAGTTTTTAATGATATTGGTGAGCATTGCATGGTAAGTAGGCCAGCGTTTAGTCTCCTCTACATTGCGATAATTCAGGAGGCTATAGGCAAGCGAACGGGATATTCCAATGTCGGTTTGTAGTTCACTTGTAACCTCGTAGGCGCTTGTTCTTGCAGTCTCATCAACAATTTTAAGTGCGTTCTCATATACATCGTGCGAAAATCTTGTGTAGATAATCGAAAGAACTGAAATGTATATGATTGCTGATGTTCCAAGTATTGTAAGGATAATCTTTTCTTTGTATTTAAGAGTGCGTTTCATAAAGGCAATTATTTAGGGTTATTGGCTGGTTTGGTTTCGGTTTATGCCAATTAATGTATTAGACCGTTTTTAGAAACACGCTGCTAGAATTCTTAATCCTAGCAGCGTGTTAGTAGTCGTATCTGATGTTGTTAAACCTTACGGAATGTTCCTTCAGGTTATTTTTCAGAATTACTTAGTTGTTGTTCCAGTCTGGTGTTGTGGCGTTTTGTAGGTTTCTGATGAAGAAATCGCGACGTTTGCGTTCCCCAAATTGTCCACCTCCGGTATGATTCATTCCTGGAAGTACTACAAGTTCAAACTCTTTGTTGGCCTTGATAAGAGCATTGCAAACCTGCATTGTTGTAGCAGGATCAACATTGTCGTCCATTTCTCCAACCAAAAGCATCAGTTTTCCCTTTAGGAGATGAGCATTGTCAACATTCGAGTTTTCGGCATACCATGGTCCTATGGGATATCCCATCCATTGCTCGTTCCACCAGATTTTATCCATTCTGTTGTCGTGGCATCCGCACGACGATACGGCTGCTTTATAGAATTCGGGATGGTATAGGAGGGCTGCTGTTGAACTTTGTCCACCAGCCGAACCACCAAAAATGCCTACACGTGTAATGTCCATGTAGGGATACTTTTTAGCAGCGGCTTTCATCCATAGAATACGATCGGGGAAACCTGCATCCTTAAGGTTGCGCCAGCAAACATCGTGGAAAGCCTTTGATCGGTTCGAGGTTCCCATACCATCAATCTGTACTACAATGAACCCCAACTCTGCAAGCGATGAAAACCAAGAGTAATTTGCCCTAAATGTTTTGGGAACAAATGAGTCGTGTGGACCTGCATAGATGTACTCAATTATAGGGTATTGCTTTTGAGGATCGAAGTTAGTTGGGCGATATATCATTCCCCATATATCGGTAGTGCCATCGCGACCCTTTGCCGAAAATACTTCGGGTGTTTGCCAGTTTAACTTTTGAAGATCGGCCATATCAACTTTTTCCAGTTCCATCAGGATTTTACCATCCGCTTTACTTCTTAGAACAACAGAATTGGGCATGTCGATGCGTGAAAAGTTGTCGACGAAGTAATTGTGATCGGAAGAGAAGCTCGCTGTATGGTTGGCTTCCTCGGGTGTAAGTTCTTTCATTCCGCTTCCATCAAAATTAACGGTGTAGTAATGGATTAGGTAGGGATCTTCACCTTTATTCATCCCGCTAGCCTTAAATATAACTTCGCGTTTTTGTTCGTCAATGTACTCTACACCTCGAACAACCCATTCTCCTTTTGTGATCTGATTAATAACATCTCCTTTATTGTTGAATAGGTATAGATGATTCCATCCATCGCGTTCCGAAGCCCATATCATCTCTTTACCGTCGTTTATGTCGTAGCGGATTTTCTTATTGGGGCTACTGTACTCGAAAAATGTATCGGATTTTTCATCAACAAGAATGGTTTGTTTACCAGTTCCGGCATCAACTTCAACTACCATGTAGCGTTGATGTCCGCGCTGGTTGAACTCAAATGTGAAAGCACGGCTATTGTTACGCCAGGCAGGTACGTCGAGCGAGTACTGATTTTGGTAGGCCGTGGCATCAACCGGTATTTGCTTTTTTTGCTCTACGTTAAAAAGGCAAGGACTTGCAACGGGTAGTTGGTCGCCAGGTTTTGTGTAGTCGCGCTTATGCAACTTGGGCTGAAGTTGATCAACTGGAGACGATTCCACAAAGTATATGTAGTGTTTGGTGCTACGTACAATTCGATTTGTGGCGATTTTTTTTGAGTCGGGAGACCACTGAATCCACGTGGAGTAATAGCAGCCTTCTGACCCGTCATAGCTCATCTGTGATTCGTTGCCCGAAGAAATCTCCTTGACATAAAGATTGAAGTTCTTTGTATAAGCCAAGTATTTCCCATCGGGCGATTTTACAGGTTCTCCTTTGTCACTATCAAGGGTTTCGCTCCAGTAAGGTTCTGGTTCCGACTTTTCTACCTTTCCATCGTATTTTAGCACATTCTTTAGCCTATTCCATTCCCATTTTGCTGTGTCAATTGTAAATCGAAATAAATTTAAATCTTCAGAAATTTCGGGTTTGGAGTACGGTATTGCAAAGGGTTTGTAGTTTTTACCCATTGCCTTGTTGATTTCAAGGCATAGTTTTTCGGCATTGAATGCAGGATCTTTCTTAAGTTTATCGGCATTTACCAGAAAAATTTCTTTCCCTTTTCGGGTTTCTGTTTGGTACCAGAAAAAATGCTTATTCTTAATCCAGTTGATGCTATTAACAGCATTATACACCTTGAATTTTGCTGTTAACGAGTCGGCCTTATTGTAATCTTCAATGGTGAAGACCTTTTGGGCCGAAACGTTAAGACTTAAAATTAATGCCAAGCAAAATAATAATGATGCTTTTTTCATTGATTTTAGTTTATGTACATTAATATTCCTCTCAAATCTAAGAATTAATAGGTCTATTTTGTTGGGGTAAGCCTAACAATTAATACTCCATGTTTTGGAATGTTCAGATCTGTTGGTGTTTTTGTTGTTTTGCAGTTTGTTGTATTCCAAAGATCTTTGATATTGTATTCCTTTTCTTTGAATCGAATGGAGTAGTCTTCGTGGTATATGTTTAGTCTATTCCAATCATATTTCTCCTGCCATGGAGTTTCGGCGCGGTTCATAAAGCAGATTGCAATTTCATTGTTGTCTAAAAACTTCACCCAAATTTCTCTATCACCCATATCAAGATACTTAAATGCTTGGTTTCCTAATTTATCTTGGTTAATGGCGATAACTTCCTTGTTGGTTAGGATTTTCTTTACGTCTTCGGGCATTTTTCGTATATCGTTACCAGCCATTAAAGGTGCTGCTAGCATTGCCCACATCGAAAAATGGGTAACATTTTCGTCCCAGGTTAATCCTGGATTTCCAACCTCTAGCATGTCGGGATCGTTCCAATGGCCTGGTCCCGCGTATTTCCAAAGATCAACTTGTTTGTCTATAATATTTACAATGCCTAATCCACCCCAGTTGAGTTCTCCGTTATAGATGTTTCGAATGTCGGGAGTTGTACGCCATAGGTGTCCAATTCCTTTTCCCCATTCCCATGGTTTATTTTCGCCCCATTCGCAAATGCTAAATACCATTGGTTTGCCGCACTCTTTAATCGCATCGCTCATAGTTTGGTAGGCTGCTTGGGCACATTGTCCTTCGTTAGAGCACCAATCGTATTTTAGGTAATCAACATCCCATTGGGCGTATTGACGGGCATCTTGGAATTGATACCCACGGCTTCCGGGACGACCTTGACATGTCAGCGACCCTGCGCAGGAGTATACTCCAAACTTAAGCCCTTGGGCATGGATGTAATCGGCAAGTGCTTTTATTCCAGAAGGGAATCTTTCTGGATCGGGAATTATATTTCCAGCACTATCGCGCCCAATTTGCCAGCAATCGTCAATAACTATATATTCGTAGCCAGCGTCTTTCATTCCGCTGATTACCATTGCGTCGGCCATATCTTTAATTAGTTTTTCGCTAACGTTACAGCCAAAATTATTCCAGCTGTTCCAGCCCATTGGTGGAGTTTGGGCAAGTTCCTCGAATTTTTGTGCTTTTGTGCCATTCACGAAAGCGAAAGCAAGTGTTGCTAAAAGTAATATTTTACCTTTCATATGAAATGAGTGTTTGGTTATGTTATAGTTGTTTTTTAGTAGATGATAAATCCACCCTATGCTGTTTATTTATTTGGATGAGTGTAAATAGCATGATTGCTTTGTGTTGAAAATTGGATTCTTACTTTTCTGATTAGCATAGGGTGGATATTTTTTTAATTCTCATGTACATGACGGCTTATGTCGCCGTACTCGTCGGGTAACCATTTGCTTAGTAATTCATATAAGCGAGGGTCGTATTCTTTGAGTTCCTTCCGTGTATTAACCCAAATATGAACACCATTTCCAGGGATGGCTTCGCCATTTACGTTGAACCAGTCCTGAACCCCTTCGGCAAAATATTCCCAAATGTTTGTGGCGGCGTAGGTGTTTAACCATTTTCCCTCGGCCATAGCCATATCTAGGTATTTTTGAAGAGTTGAGTTGAAACTTGTATCAATATACATAATTGCAAGCCCATGCATTGAATGTGCAAACTCGTGGATTAGAATATCCTCATTGTGATATTTGTCGAGTTCGTAGCCTAAAAGGTTTTCTTCGGCACAGGTTGTTATTGGGGTCTCTATATCGGCGCCTAATCCTCTGGCTCTTAAATCCCAGTTTATTGATGTGTCTTGTGCTAATTCGCGATGTTCAGGAATTTCGGTAGTTCCTTCGTAGCGAGCCATAATTCCGATACGAGCCTTGTTCTCTACCATTTTGGCAAGTACATCGGGTCGTTTCGATAGCATTTGTAGGATTGTCCTACGTACGTGGAAGAATGCTTCGTCGGGAACCTTGTGTGAACCAATAATTGAAATTCCTTTGGCATCGAGGTATTTCTTGTAGAACGGATCGAACCCTAATGATTGGGGTGGTGCTGTTATTTTGAGTGTGCCTGGAAGGTTTACTTTTTCATCGAAGTAGTATTTTAGTCGTGCTTCAACTGCGCGTTGACAAACGGGGCAGTAATCAGTGGGGTTGTTCGATTTCATATTGCAATCCGATACTGGGCTAAATATTCCTTTCGAAACGTAGCCTCCTCCTTCGAACATTCCTACTGTACCATCGTGCTCTGTAGTTCTAGGTGTTGGTATTGGAGTTTCAGGTTTAATCATATCTGCCCATTTGCTGTCGAACTCAACGTTAGTTGTGATGTTTGGTTCCCAAGGTTCGGTTTTAAGATTGTAGAAGTCCGATGTGGCAACTTCAGAGTTGTAGTATTCATCGGCTAAGCCACCAAATCCGTGGCCAAATTCGTGTAGGCTAACTTTTGGGGTGAGTTTATGGTCGGCAGTACATGCTGTGTAGTAGTTGTAAAATCCACCACCACCATACCGGGGCGAGTTAATAAGCACGAATATTTGATCGTATGGAACATTCGCAGCATAATCGCACATAGTTTTGTAGTCAGAACTTGTTAAATATCGGTCAACGTTGAAAGTGTAATAGCTGGTGCCAATCGCTGTATTGTTGTATATATGTTCGCCAGGAACATCGGGACCTTGTTGCTGCGATATGGCTTCAATAGCATAAACATTTATTCTGTCAGCGTACTTTTTATAGGGTTCGTGGTCGATAATATTTCCGAGTACTCGTTTTGCATCCTGAACGAACTTTTTCATATCCTTTGCTGTATATCCCTCTGCAATTACTGCAATATCTAGACTTTTGGAAGGATCGCCTTTCCCAAATATTTTGGTGGTTTTGCAGGTTTGGATTGCCTCTTTCTGGATGAAGTAGTCGTTGGGATCAATCTGTCGTGAGAAAATCGTTTCAAATCGACCTGTGGCGTAATCGCGCTGATCAATTTCGAATCGAATACTTTTTTTAGGGAATGGAAGTGTTGCTACTTGGTAGAATGTTCGGTATAGATTTTTGGCTTCTTCGGTAGCCTTCCATTCTTCGTATAGCGTACTAAACCCTTTTAGGTAGATTAGCTTGTTGGTTTCGGCATCGAAAATTCGGTACCGAAAATTACCATAGTCGAATGGATCAATAAAATTCTGGTTTGGTCCGCCCCAGTTGGGCTCTTCTTTCATTTGTTTAAAGAAAACAAATGTTGATTTTGCATTTCCCCCCAATTCGTAATCAACTCTCAGCGTTTTTTTGAGAAAATAATTATCAAATGGTTCACCCGTTGCTGTTTTCACGGGCTGTGCATTTAAGCCTAGCGAACTCGCAAAGCAGAATGCCAACATTAGGTTTAATGGTTTGTTTTTCATTGGTGAAAGTTATGTAGGTTTTACGTACCTTATTGTTAAATTACTTCAGTTTGGTAATGTTTATTGTAAAAATGCTAACGCTTTTAGGTCGGATCGTTAGTTCATTTTTATTGATTGTCACAACTTCTGTCGAGATTTTAACATTGTCGGGTTTTTCGGGGGTGTTAAAGTTCATGTCGTTCTGACTGTAAATGTAGTTTTCTTGAGCAGTTTGAGCCAGTTCTACTCCGTTGATTTTAATAGGGAGTTTTGTTTTTTTATCTGTTGGATTTATGACGGCAACGGTTATCTTTCTACCATCATTGGTTAAAGCCGCAACAACATCTAATGGCTCGGGTGATCCTGATATTTCTACTGGAACTTTGCCAAAGTGCTGACGGTACATTTTTAGCACTAACCCTGTGGTTTCAAATGCAGATGCAATTCCTGTTGTTTTTATGCATCCAATAACATTTACTGTTTGTGCATAGTTGGCCATAAAGTAGATGTCGCTATTTCGGAAGAATTCGTGTAATCCGGCAGCGATACCCATGCCGTCGCGCCAAAAATAGCGAGTGCCTAATTCTCCATAAATGTGTGGGCCATACCAGTAGTTCCATTCGTCCATTGCAATACGAATGTTTTTGTTCTTAAGTCCATCTATACTATTGCGGTATTCCCTGTGTGTTTGGCCAATTTCTCGGATATCATCGGCAAGTTGTTTTACGTGTGTCATTAGTCCACCGCCATGCCAATCTTGTCGATATATGTGCTCACTAATTAAGTCCATGTTGTTGGAACAGTTTTTTAGCATAGCCTCGTCCCATTCACCTGCATTGCCAACTCCAATTAATACAATTGAGGAGTCAGTTGTTTTCATGGCTTGTGCAAATACATTGTGTCTTTTAACGTATTCTTCAATAGGCATGTGGCCGAGTTGCCAATCGCCAAACATTTCGTTACCAACCGACCAGTACTTCACGTTGTATGTCTCAGAGTTACCGTTATCGGCACGTAAATGTCCCATTGTTGTGCCAACGGCTCCGTTGCAGTATTCTACCTCTTCGGAAGCCATTGACACATCGCCTAATCCTGAATTGACGGCTATAAATGGTTCTGTATTTAGAATTCGGCAGAATTGCATGAATTCGTCGATACCAACATCGTTAGGTTCAATTCCTTTCCATGCAGGATTTTTGCGTGGAGGACGTCGGTCTATATCTCCAATCCCATCCTTCCAGTTGTAACCGCTTACAAAGTTTCCACCAGGCCACCGATAAATCGGTGAGTTGAGTTCTTTTAGCAGAGAAATTACATCGGCTCTAAACCCATTGATATTGTTGGCTGGCATTAACGAGATTGTGCCAATTTTTACATCTGCATCTCCCTCGATTCTTATTCTAAGTATGCCTTGTTCGGTTGTGTTTCTTGATTGGAATTGAAGAGGTATTTTCTGGTAATCGGTTTGGAGATTTCCAATTTCTATGGTTTGCTGTTCCTCTGCTTTATCTCCCCATTCAATGCTGACGCTCAGTTTTCCTTTGTTCAATACTCCAGCGGCAACAATTTGCCCGGTGTAGTTCATATCCTTTATGAGAGGTATATTCTGCTGAATTAGTTCGATGTATTGATTTTTTGAGGTTTTAACTTCTGGGGTATTTTGTCCAACATAGGGAGTTTCCGACATTGTTAGACAGTCTGTGTTTCCATTAATCTCCCATACCGATTCCTTTTCGCCTGGCTTGTAGAAAAACTTCCTATCATTTACTATTTCGGCCCATATTCCTCCGTATATACATTTGCCTAAATGTTCAATGAATTGTCCGTAAATATAATCCGAAATAGGCTGATTTTGCTTTTCTACATCGATGCTAATTTGGGGCGATAATTTCTTTGAGTCGATTAATGTTAGTTTGATATCGTCGAACCAAACTTTACCTGTTCCATCGAGGATACATTCGATTAGTCCAGAATCATCACCTTTTGTGTTGAATTCAAATTCTACTTTTTCCCAATTCTGTGTTCCAAAAGATGCTTTTACTTTGGGAATTTCTATGTTGCCTATCGAAAAAAAGGCTCCGTTCCCTGTTAAGTTCTCGGTTTTTAGCCATCCTGTAAATCTGTAATTTGAGTATGGAATGAGAGGTGTTTTACTAGACCAGCGACCCCATCCTTTGTTAGCACAGATTATTGCAACAGATTTATCTCCGCTGTGCGGAGTTTGAGCCCATTCCGAGGTCGTGTTTTTATCCCAAGTTTCGAATATCCATCCTGCTGGGGTATTGTTTTCGCTCTTTTCAAATGAAGGGTTGACTACAACTTGTGTTTTGGCGTTAGTTATAGTTAAGGTTAATAAAATTAGTAGAAGATAAACAGGTTTCATTCCGTTAAAATTTATGCTCATAATATAGAGCCGATTCTTTTTTGTTAAAAAAAGAAAGAACTTGTTATATCTATTCTTATTGGAATTCGAGTAAACAAGTTCTTTCTGCGCTCATGAAGAAACTATTTATTATCCCACCAAACTTTTGTCGAAAAAATATCTATTTGATCTGCGTTTGGGGTATTGTCAGGATTTCTGTCTTCTTCAATTTGAGGGTAATCTAGTCGGATAGGAGGAGTTACGGTGCTGCCTGGGTTGTCAATATACTGCGAAATATCTCCAAAGTTAGGATATCCAGTACGAATATAATCGAACAAAGGCTCTGCATTGGTAATTAATGCTGCAATGAATTTTTGGTTTATTATCATTTCTTGAGCTTGTTCTACTGACGTTGGTGTAGGGAATTGTGCAAGATAGGTGGTTATTTCTGCATCTGTTACTCCTTTCGATTTCATACTGTAGTTAACAGCATCGTCAAAAGTTGATTTTGCTAACCCGAATTGACTATTTAGGGCATATGCTTCAGCTTTAATGAAAAGTGCTTCGGCAAGTGTCATTATTGACTCGGGGTATTCTTCTGTTATTATATCGGAACTGATATGTGAGGGGTAAGTTGTTGGTGTTGATGATTGACCTTGAATCCATCCACTATAGCCGCCAGATGCATCTTTTGTAAAGATGATTGGAATTCTTGGGTCTGAGAATGATTTCATTAAGTTAATAATAAATGGAGATGCTACCATGCCCATTCCGGAATAGTCTGATTGTTGTTCTGTAGCCCAGAAACCCATTGAGGTTGTTCCTGATGTGTGATAAAATAGGGCTTCTTCGTCTTCTGCCAGTATGCCCTTGTCGATATCGGTTATTATGCTTGCCGATTGAGATGCTGCGTCTACAATACCAGTTCTATACCAAAGTCTGAGATTGTATCTTGCCCTTAATGAGTATGCTAGTTTTAACCATTTCGAAATGTCACCGCTATAAATATAGTCGCCATTTTTTACGGTGCTACTAGTTACGGTACTTAATGTATTTATTGCTTCATCAAGTAAGCCGAAAACTACGTTGTAGACATCCTCTTGTGAATCGAATGTAGGTTTAAGAATTAATGGATATTGAAAAGCTTGAGAACAAGGTATTGCATCGAAACAATCGGTTAGATACGACCAGTTTTGAGCCATGATAATTGCAGCAATACTCCTATAGCAATCATCATTTTGTTCTTTTGCGTAGTCGTATAAGTTTTTGGCGTCACGTAATGAGCCAACATACGGATTCCAGTATATATTTAAATCACTAGGGTCAATAATACCTCTTTCTACACTCAAAATGGAACCATCATATGAGCGAACACATGTCCAGAATTGAGAGAATTTTACAATTTCTCCATGGTTTATTAGAGCCCATGATGCTTCTACACCTGCAAGTTGAGTTCCCATAGGCAGTTGTTCTTCAGCTCCTGCTACGGCCGAGGGGTCTTGGTTGATGTCCAAATAATCTTCGCAACTCATAATTGATAAAGAGGCTAGGATTATTGCAAGATATATTTTTGTTTTCATGATTCGTTGTTTTGTGGTTAAAACTTAGCGGTTAAGCCGAATGAGTATGTCTTTGTTGATGGAAACATGTAGAAGGAATATCCTCCAAAATTATTGCTCGACGCGTAGTTTGATCCTTCGGGATCAGCTCCAGTAAAGTCATCGTCAACCCAGCGCCATAGATTTCTTCCAGTAAAGTTTAGTGATATTCCTTTGATAAATCCCATTCTTTTGATGATATTTTGTGGAAGTTGGTATGACAAAGAAATCTCTCGAAGTTTTACAAAATCACTTTTCTGTATAAATGTTTCTACAGTGCTACCCATATAGTTTTGCCATAATTTCTGGTATTCACATGTGTTTGTGTTTTTACCTGTTGTTTCAGCAGAAACACCGTCGGCGGCATAGTGACCAGCCACACCTTTGAAGGTATAAATATTATTATCTGGACGATTTTCTTCGGACTTACTCATTCCGTAATAACTTAGGTACGATTCGCTACCATTGAAGATGTGTCCTCCAAAACGCATATCTATAAATGCACTAAGAGTTATGTTTTTGTAAGTAAATGTATTGCGAATTCCCCCGCTCCAGTCTGGTTCTGCTTTCCCAAGATTTTTTTTCTTATTGTAATCAATAATTGGATACCCAACAGGAGTATAACCTGTAGATGCATCTTCTACATCAGATACAACTATATTTCCACTTTTATCTCTTAAAAATCCGTAATTGTAGAAAATTGGAAGTGGTTTCCCTTCAACAGCCCAAGCCTCAGTGTATTGTATTGGATCTCCTGTTTCAGTTAATCTTACTACTTCGCTTACATTTTTGGACCAATTTATGGCAACGTTCCATTCAAAATCTTTTGTTTTTATTGGAGTTCCTGTAATAAGAAGTTCAATACCACGATTCTTAATTTTTCCTACGTTGTCATAAAGTCCATCGTAACCAGTCGATTCTGCTAGTTGAGTGAACATAATTTGGTTGTCTGAATGCTTTTTGTATAAACTAACCTCCAAGCCTAGTCTGTTATTAAACATTTTTGTCTCTAAACCAAATTCAAGTTCATAATATCTTTCATTTGCAATATCTGGGTTCAATGCAGTTGTTGAGCGGCTGTATCCACTTACACCGTTGAATGGGAAGGCAAATTTACTCCATCCTGTCCATGTCTTTCCCCATGAGGGATTGCAATAGTAAGCTGCCATATCATTTCCAACAACAGAGTACGATAATCGTGCTTTACCAAAGTTTAGGAATTGTATTTCTTTTAATAATTCCGAGAAAACAAAGCCTAGACTATGAGATGGGTAGAAATAACTGTTGTTTTTTATTGGAAGTGATGAGGTCCAGTCATTACGTCCTGTGAATGTATAGTACAACATATTTTTGTAAGAGACTGTTGCTTGTCCGTAAGCAGAGATTGATCTGTCTTTTGAATATCCTTCGTTGGGTGTTAAGGTTTGGCAATTGTTGGTGTTGTATACTTTGTCCAAAATAAAATCGGTTCCTACAACTTCAGTGAAATTGTCTTTTGATGCATTTAGATTATAGCCAGCAAGCATGTTTACTGTAAAGGCATCATTTATTTTTTTGTCATAAAATAGTATGATGTCAGTATTATATAGGTTTGCTGTGTTTTCGTATACATTGTATGTTCCGTTGTACATGTCATAAATGCTCATTGCCTGTTTGTCTTTTCTGATATTGTTGTACGAGTCGATGCTCAATTTTGCAGTTAATCGCATACCTGGGATTATTTTATACTCGAACCCAACAGTTGGCATAAATCTGTTTCGTGTAATTTCTCTTATTTGGTTTTTTAGTACCCATTTGTAAGGATTTCTACCACCGCCTCTGTATAGTCTCAACACGCCATCAGAGTCATAAAGTGGGTCAGGATTCCATGTGTTGGGCGACGATAGCAATGTGTTCATGAACGAACTGTTTGAATACCCCTCGAATAGTCTATCGTTGCTTGAGTTAGTAAAACCCATAGATGCATTTAATGTCAACTTTTCGTTTACTGCATATGTGAAGTTTGTAGTAATTGAGTACCTGTCAAAAGTTAATGGTTCTAAAACCCCTTGTTGGTGGAGTTGACTTACGTTGAAGGCGTATGTTGCCTTCTCTGTACCACCCCTTACGTTTAAACTGTTTTCTTGAGAGTATCCTGTCTCAAAAACATTCCATCTGTCATAATATTTTGCACCTGGTGTACTTGATATTCGAGGGCCCCAGCTTGCTGACGTTTTCTGTGTTTCGCCATCCATGTATTCGTAAACTCCAGTTGCAGAGTTGAATGATCCTTGAGACCATTTCTTTTGCAAAGGTATTTCATAAATTTTATCGAAACTTGATGTATGCGAGAAGGTTATTTCTGGGGCTGAATTTAATTTTCCTGATTTTGTATTAATTATGATAACGCCATTTCCAGCCATAGATCCATATAATGCTGATGCAGCAGCACCTTTTAGAACGGAAATTGATTCAATATTTGATGGATCAAGGTCTACTGCCGTATTTCCTGTTTCTCCAAACGAGACATCACCACCAAAGTCAGAGTTTATAAAAGGAACTCCATCAATTACCATTAGAGGAGTACTGTTAAAACTAATTGAACTATTACCTCTGATCATTATTGACGCAGCAGAGCCTGGCTGTGTACTGGATGTATTTATTACAACACCTGCAACTTTTCCCGACAATGCTGATACAACATTAGATTCTCTTGAATTAGTTATCGATTCTGAATTTACCTCTCCAACTGAATATCCTAAAGCTTTCTTTTCTCTTTTAATACCGAGAGCTGTAACTACAACCTCTTCAAGGTTCATAGTTTCAGGTTCAAGTTCAATACTGTAGATTGCTCCAACTATTTCAACTTCTTTGGTGGTGTAACCCATAAACGATACCACTAGAATTTTGTCGTTAGCAGTTGTGTTTAGTGTGAACTTTCCGTCAATATCAGTACTTGTACCGTTTTGTGTACCCTTAACATAGACCGAAGCCCCAGGAATTGACATTCCTGTACTAGCATCAGTTACTGTTCCCGAGATTGGGACTGTTTGTGCTTTTGTTGAAAAAGCAACAAAAAATAGCATTGTACAGAGTAATAGTGTACCCCATTTTGCTAGTTGCCTGTTTTTCTTTGGTTTGCTTTTCATTTTAATAATAGTTAGGTTTTGATTTTTTCAAAATGACTTTAATCATTTTGCTGGTTTAGATTGAAAAAATGTATAAATCACACTTTAAAAAATATTTTATTATTTGTCTTTCTGTTTTTGGTTAGAATTTTTATGTGTAAAAATTACACTTAAACAGTTGTTCTTTAGGCGTTTATTGCGTTGCCTTTTTTTGTTTTATTATTTTGTGAAGAATTTGTACTCAGTAGTTTGTTTATAAACTTCTCCTTTCGTTAAAACTACTGAAGGAAATTCGGGGTGATTTGGGGAGTCGGGGTAGTGTTGTGTTTCAAGGGCGACTCCTTCTCTAAAATTGTAGGGTAAATTACCTTTGCCTATTTGTGATCCATCTAGAAAGTTTCCAGAGTAGAATTGGATTCCAGGTTCGGTCGTTAAAACTTTCATAGTTCTTCCAGATACTGGTTCGTAAAGTTCTGCTGCTAATTGTAGTCCTTCTTTATCTTTGTTAATTACCCAGTTGTGATCATAGCCTTTGCCCTTGACTATTTGTTCGTAATCAGAGTTTATCCTTTCGCCTATTACTTGAGGAGTTGTGAAATCCAATGGAGTTCCTGCGACAGGTCTAATTTCTCCTGTTGGAATCAGAGTTGAGTCAACAGGGGTAAATGCATTTGCATTAATAGTAAGTACGTGGTCAAGTATGTTGCCATTGCCCGCACCTTTTAGATTAAATAACGAGTGATGTGTTAGGTTTACAATGGTTGTTTGATCGGTTGTTGCAGTATAGTCAATTCGTAAGGTGTTGTCATTGTCCCATGTGTATATAACCTCTATATTCAGATTTCCAGGGTATCCTTCATCTCCATCGGGACTTTTTAGTGTAAATTTTAGTGATGGGTATTCGTTTTGTTCAATGATTTCTGATTTCCAAATAAGGCTTTGGTAGCCTAATGGACCTCCATGCAAATGATTAACACCGTTGTTTAGTGCAAGTTGGTACTCTTTTCCGTCAAGGCTGAATTTGCCTTTTGCAATGCGATTTGCATAACGGCCTACAGTTGCGCCAAAGTATTGATCGCCTTTTATGTATTGGTCTAGAGTTTCATAGCCAAGTATTACATCTGCTAAATTACCATTTCTATCTGGTACTTCTAATGACACAAGTTTTGCTCCGTAATCGGTAATTCTAGCCTTAAATCCATGCTTATTAACCAATGTGTAGATTAATGAGTTTTGGCCATTTGGCATTGTGCCGAATTCGCTCGAAGTTATAGCGGGCTTAATCTCTTTTTTTCCGCAGGACATTACAATTATTGCCATTGCTATTAATAAATATTTTTTCTTCATAGTATATTAGTCTATTACTTAACACTCCATTCGTATAGCCCAGAAGAGAAGTCGTCTTTGAGTAATACTTCTATTCTTAATCCCGATGTTTTTACTGGTTTAAAGTGAACTGTGTTGATTTTATCTTTCTCAACTATGTAGTTCTCGGTATTCTTAACGGGAATCCATTTTCCATTTTGGTTAAAAAGAATCTTCCACGATTTAGGTGTTCTGCAATCTCCCCATGGTTCTTCGTCGAACCAATAGACTGATGTTTCAGAAACAGTTGTTGGTTCTTTGAATGTGTACTCAATCCATTCTGTCGATCCCTTTTTTGGCCACCAATGGTATAGCATAGTGGAACGATCGTTCGAGTTTTCTGGTAATTCCTGATCGTTAATTGAGATGATTGATTTTTTCATTTCCGACGCAGTTACCTTGCTTGTTGATGCTATCGTTGGTGGTGGCGTTGGTCTTGCATTTTCTGTGTTTACAGGCATCCATACTATCATTTCACCAGCGCCTCTATTAGCCCATGCATAGTATGGTATTGCTGTAAATTCTATCGGATTGCCAAGCACTACCTTGTTGTTTACCATGAATGATGAACTCGCAGTACCCTTGACTGTTGTGACTCCATTGAGTAATGTGTTATTAAGCTCTGCTTTAAATGATTTGCTTGTGTCGATTACAAAACTTTGGATGTTGCCACTATTATCGGGCAATTCTAAGCAGTATACAAGCGGACCTCTTTGAAGTGCAATTTTTCCAATATCAGCTTTTACTTTTGGGTTTGCTTTAATTATTTTAATGTCCATTGGGAACAAAAGGCTTACCTTGTCGTCTTTATTCCACGTTCTTTCAATTGAGATATAGCCATTTTTTATTTCTACTGGTTGTTTTTCTCCGTTGATTGCTATAGTAATATTATTTTCTTGTTTGTTAGCGAAACTATAGAGATCTGTAGATACTGGTTCGCCATTTACCCATGATGGAACTCGTAATTTTACTTCGAACTTTTTGCTTTGTTCGGGATGAATTTCTATAGTGATTTTTCCATCTTCTGGAAAGTTTGTGATCTGATCAATTTTTACGGGAGTTCCATTTATGGAAACGTTTGCAGAGTTATTGACAAAAAGATTTACATATAGTTGATTATCTTTAATTGCATATATGTAACCTGGTAGTGAGGGTAAAAATCTACAAATATTACCTGGGCAGCAGGCGCATCCAAACCATTCGCTGCGTTCGTGTTGGCCTCTTGACTCTAGCACATTTGGATAAAAGAAGTGATCGCCTGATAGTGAGACTCCTGACATCAATGCGTTATATAAGGTACGCTCCAGTACATCATAATATTTAGAATCGCCTGTAAGTAAAAACATACGATAGTTCCAGTACACAAGCCCTATTGATGCGCAGGTTTCGCAGTATGCACTCATGTTTGGCAAATCGTATGGATCACCAAATCCTTCATTCGAGCCGCTTGAACCAATTCCTCCTGTTATGTAATATTTTGATGTTAGAAGATCATCCCAAATTTTGAATAAGGGTTTTGAGTAGGCATCGTCATTCAGAATCGAAGCTACATCTGCCATTCCAGAATACATATAGGTTGCCCTAACTGCATGTCCAACTATTTTATCCTGATCAAATATTTTTTTGTGTGCTTGGCAATATTCATCTCCACCCGGACCACGTGTGTCAAGAAAAAACTTAGCTAGATTTAGATATCGCTCGTCGTTTGTTGCTCTATATAATTTTACTAAGCCCATTTCTATTACTTGGTGTCCAGGGTAGTAGGTCAATTTACCAGGGCCAAATTCTTTATCAACTAGATTTGCACTTTTAATCGCAATGTCCAATAGATTCCTTTTACCAGTTGCAGTGTAATGAGCTACTGCTGCTTCGTATAGGTGTCCAAGGTCATACAGTTCATGACTTAAGTTTGGCGCATTTACCCAGCGCTCTTTTCCGGCCCATTCGTGTGTATTATTTGGATCAATAGTTCTGTTAGTGTACAGGTATCCGTCGGGTTCTTGGGCTAAGGATATGTAATGAACAAGAGTGTCGATGTACGTTTCTAGGTTTTTGTCTGGGTAGGTTTGTAACGAGTAACTTGCTCCTTCAATAATTTTATAAATATCTGAATCGTCAAATGGGTACATAGAGCAGAACGATCCTGTTTCTAATTTTCCTGCAATCTTGAAGTTCTTAATTCGACCCGTTAACTCACATTGCTTTAGGGCAATTGGAATGGTTATTTCTTGATTCTTTTTGATTCGAGGTGCCCAAAAATTATCATTAACCTTTACATCGGTAAATGGGACTGGTTTAATGGGGTAATCTTTTCCGTGTTTTGTACAACTATTTAGACATATTACGCTTGTAATAGTGCATGCTAGTAATATTCTGTGTGTTAAAAGTTTCATCTCTTTTCCCATGTAAGTTTAGTAAATGATAGTTTTTTTGATGAGTTAAACAGTAACGTTAAAGTAGAAACCTTTTTCGGTGAGTTTCTTATAATTTTCTTCGTTGAAACTATAATAGAATGCACCTTTCTTCGAACTTTCTTTTTCTTTTTCGTCAAGTTTGTCTAGTACCTCAGTTTTAAGTATGCTTTTTCTGAAATTCCTTTTGTCGATTGTTTTCTGATAGATTGCTTCGTAAAGCGATTGTAGTTTTGGTAGTGTGAATTTCTGAGGAAGTAGTTCGAATCCAATTGGTTTGTATTTGGCATCTTTCCTGAGTCTGTTTAATGCCATCTCAACCATTTCGTTGTGGTCGAATACAAGTTGTGGAAGTTTAGATATTGATACCCATTTTGCTCCAAATTGCTTAACAAGTTTGGAATCGTGATTTTGGATGTTTATTAATGCATAGTATGATACAGTTATTACTCTTGCACCAGGATCTCGGTTTACATCTCCGTGTGCATAGAGTTGGCTCATATATACATCTGTTAGTCCTGTCAGTTCAAAAAGAATCCTTTTCGCTGCATCCGATAAGTTTTCATCTTTTTTGATAAAACTTCCAATAAGAGAGCATTCTCCTATTGCTGGTTCTATAGGGCGTTTAATGACTAACAGTTTTAACTCATTGTCATCGAAGCCAAAGATTATGCAATCTGCTGCAATCAATTCTTTTGTTCCTTCTTCGTAGTATTTAATTATGTCTGCCATAATGTTTTGATATTGTGATTTTTAAGTTAAAATAAGCGTATGCATAACACTTAAAAATCCTGTGCAATATAAATAAAAAATAAATAATGTTCAATTTACACTTAATTTTTTTACTATTAAAGCAAATTTTTTTATTTAAATAATGCTAAACTTGGCTTGTTTTTCTTTTTTTATTTAAACATTTGGTTACTAGTTTTTTAATTTTTTATTTCGGTTTCAACTTCATTTTATTATTATTGTTTTTAATTATCTCTCTTGTGTATTTTCTATATTCTAAGTTAAAGTTTTTTTTAATTTCTCCTTATGTTTTCTCTGTGTTAAACATGTTTAAATGGTAGGTCTTTTTTTGTTAATTCCATAAATTTTACAATTGACTGTGTTCGTATTAAATGTTTTTAATACATTTACAAAAAATTTAATAGTGTAAAAATCACACTTAATAATATATATTACTATTAATAATTAAAATAATTGCGATGATTGATTTAAAGAAATATGAGGTATGGTTTGTGACTGGAAGCCAGCATTTGTATGGTCCTGAAACGTTGGCCCAAGTGGCGAAGGATTCACAAGAAATTGCCAATGCTTTAGATAAAGCGTTGAGTATTCCTGTTCGAATTGTTTACAAGCCAGTTTTAAAAACAATCGATGAGATTACATCTCTTTTTGTAGAGGCGAGTTCCAATTGTAATTGTATTGGGGTAATAACTTGGTGTCATACATTCTCACCATCAAAGATGTGGATTAATGGTTTGAAGTTATTGTCTAAACCGCTACTTCATTTGCATACTCAGTATAATAGGGATATTCCTTGGAATGACATTGATATGGATTTTATGAATCTTAACCAGTCGGCCCATGGTGATAGGGAACACGGATTTATAATGTCTAGGATGAGAATAAACCGTAAGGTTGTTGTTGGGCATTGGGCCGATGGCGATGTACAGGAAAGAATAGGTACATGGACTCGGGCTGCGGCTGCCTGGGCTGATATGAAAACAATGAAGGTTGCACGTTTTGGTGATAATATGCGCGAAGTTGCCGTAACAGAAGGAGATAAGGTTGAAGCGCATATCCAGTTAGGCTTATCGGTTAATGGATATGGAATTGGTGATTTGGTGTGTGTTGTTAATGCCGTTACCGATGCCGAAATAGATAAGAAGGTTAACGAGTATTTTGAGGCTTATGAGGTGAGTGATGATTGTAGGGTTGGCGGCAAGTACTATGAAAATATTCGTTATCAGGCTCGACTCGAAATTGGAATGCGTCGCTTTCTTGATGCCGGAAATTTTAAGGCATTTACCACAACATTTGAGGATTTACATGGTTTAGAGCAGCTTCCTGGTCTTGCCGTTCAACGATTGATGGAAGATGGTTATGGCTTTGGTGCCGAAGGCGATTGGAAGCATGCTGCCATGGTACGCTTGTTGAAAGTAATGGGAACTGGATTAAATGGTGGTGCTTCGTTTATGGAAGATTATACCTATCACCTCGATCCAAAAGGTATGAAAATATTGGGGGCACATATGCTTGAGGTTTGCCCTAGTATAGCCAAGAAAAAACCAAAGTTAGAGGTTCATCCTCTTGGCATCGGTAATAAACAGGATCCTGCTAGGTTGGTTTTTAACGTTTCTGAAGGGTCTGCCGTTTGTGTTAGTTTAGTAGATATGGGCAATAGGTTTAGAATTATCACTAATAGTGTTGATTGTGTAACTCCTGATGCCGATTTACCAAAATTACCAGTAGCTCGTGCATTATGGATTCCACAGCCTAATTTGAAGGTTGGTGCAGCCGCTTGGATTTTGGCGGGAGGTGCGCACCATACCGCTTTTAGTAAAGCAATTACGGCTGAGTGCATTGAGGATTTTTGCGAGATGGCTGGAGTTGAGCATTTAAGGATTGACAATAATACTCGGATTGAGGACTTTAAAAACACCTTGAGGTGGAACGAAGTTTACTATCTGCTTGGAAAGAGTTTGCGGTAAATGTTCAATAACTGTATGATTATGGATAAATATGTTATTGGCCTTGACTATGGAACCGACTCGGTACGTGCATTGCTAGTTAATGCCGCAAATGGCGAGGAAGTTGCTACATCTGTTTTTGAATATCCTCGTTGGAAATCTGGAAAATACTGTGATCCAAGTAAAAATAGATTTCGTCAACATCCTCTCGATTATGTAGAGGGCTTGGAGTTTACAGTGAGAGATGTGCTCGCTAAGTCTTCCCCAAATGTGATTAAGAATGTTGTTGCTATTTCTATTGATACAACAGGATCGACACCGGTTGCTGTTGGTAAAGATGGAAATCCACTTGCTTTAACTCCCGGATTCTCAGAGAATCCCAATGCGATGTTTGTTCTTTGGAAGGATCACACTGCTGTTCGCGAAGCTTCGGAAATAAATAAGTTGGCAAAGGCCTGGGGAGGCGTTGATTATACCAAGTTCGAAGGTGGTATTTACTCTTCTGAGTGGTTCTGGGCTAAACTTTTGCATATTATACGTGAAGATGATGAGGTTGCCAATGCAGCATACTCTTGGGTTGAACACTGCGATTGGATTCCTGCTCTTTTAACTGGAAATACGAGCGCATCAACAATTGTGCGAAGTAGAACAGCGGCAGGACATAAAGCCATGTGGCACGAGGATTTTGATGGATTACCGTCGGAGGAATTTCTTGTTAAGCTTGATTCTCGGTTGAAAGGTTTACGTGGTCGTCTTTTCGAGAAAACATTCACCTGCGATGTAAAGGCTGGAAATTTATCTTCGGAGTGGTCTAATCGTTTAGGATTGAGTGAATCTGTTGCTGTTGGTGTGGGATCGTTTGATGCACATTTAGGTGCAATTGGTGCTCAAATTAAACCATACTATTTAAGTAAGGTGATGGGGACATCTACCTGCGATATGCTTATTGCGCCTAAAAATGAAGTTGAAGGTACATTGGTTCGAGGAATTTGTGGACAGGTTGATGGTTCTATTGTTCCGGAGATGCTCGGCTTTGAAGCAGGACAATCCGCATTTGGAGATATTTATGCTTGGTTTAAAAAGCTCTTGATGTGGCCTGTTGAATCAATCATTGCAAATACATCTCTTTTAACTGAAACACAGCGGGAGGCATTGATTGCTGAAGTTGCAGATAAAATGATTGCACAGTTATCAGTTGAGGCCGAGAAAATTCCAGTGGGAGAGTCAGCAATTGTTGCTTTGGATTGGATGAATGGTAGACGTACTCCAGATGCCAATCAGCAGTTAAAGGGGGTGATTGCTGGTTTAAATCTTGGAAGCGATGCTCCTAGAATTTTTAAATCGTTAGTGGAAGCGACTGCTTTTGGCGCAAAGGCTATTGTTGATAGGTTTGTATCCGAGGGTATTCCTATTCATGGCGTAATTGCATTGGGCGGTGTTGCAAAGAAATCTTCATTTGTAATGCAAACTGTTGCCGATGTGCTTAATATGCCAATTCTTGTGGCACGGAGCGAGCAGGCTTGTGCGTTAGGAAGTGCTATGGCTGCATCGGTGGTTGCCGGATTATATCCGAATTTCTCGGAAGCACAGTTAAATATGGGTGGAGGCTTTGAGCATGAGTATAAGCCTAATCCCGCAAATGTATTACTGTATCGTCAGATTTATGAACAATATTGTGTCCTTGGAGAGTATTTCGAGGATTTCTATAGTAAAGAATAAACCTAATGTTTCAAACCAATAAAACCAAATCAAAATGTCAACTATAGATTGGATAATTATTGTATTCTTTTTCCTATGTCTTGTGGGAATTGTTGTATGGGTCGTACTCCAAAAAAGTAAGAATACTGATGACTATTTTTTAGCAGGAAAGGACGCTGGATGGCTATCCATTGGTTCTTCAATTTTTGCGTCGAATATAGGCTCCGAGCACTTAGTCGGATTAGCTGGAGCTGGGTTTGTAAGTGGAATGGCAATGGCGCATTGGGAGATGCAAGCGTGGATGATTCTCCTTTTAGGCTGGGTTTTTGTGCCCTTTTATGATAGAATTAAGGTGTTTACCATGCCCGAGTTTCTTGAGCGCCGATATTCTTCTGGCTCTCGGACAATTCTTTCGATGATTTCATTGATTAGTTATGTGCTTACAAAGGTCGCGGTTACTGTTTATTCTGGTGGTGTCGTTTTTGGAACTGTTTTCGGAATTGAACAGATTTCGGTTTTTGGACATACTGTCGATTTTTTCTGGGTAGGAGCGATAGGTCTTGTTCTTGTCACTGGTATATATACCGTGCTGGGTGGAATGAAAGCCATAATGTATACTTCAATTCTTCAAACTCCAGTGTTACTTGTTGGTTCAATTGTGATTTTAGTAGTTGGATTAGTTAAGGTTGGAGGTTGGAGTGAGGTTGAACGGTTGTGTGGTGATAATATTCACCTTATTCGTTCGGCTGCTGATAAGGATTTTCCTTGGACTGGCGTGATTTTAGGGTCGATGATTATTGGATTTTGGTACTGGTGTACCGACCAGTATATTGTTCAGCGTGTACTTTCGGGACGTAATCAGAAAGAGGCTCGTCGAGGTACCATCCTAGCAGGATATTTTAAACTTCTTCCAGTTTTTCTATTCTTGATTCCAGGTATGATAGCCTTTGCTCTTTTTCAGAAGGGTTTGCTAGTGTTGCCTAATAATCCCATTACAGGAGCACCTGATGCCGATAAGGCATTTTCAAGTTTGGTGGCACAATTACTTCCTATAGGAATTAAAGGTGTTGTAGTTTGTGGTTTGCTGGCGGCACTAATGAGTTCTTTATCATCACTGTTTAATTCGTCGGCAGCGTTGTTTGTTGGAGATTTCTATAAGAAGATAAAGCCAGAAGCCAGTGAAAAGCACTTGTTAAAAGTTGGACGTATTGCAACTGCTGCAGTTGTTGTCCTCGGTATTCTCTGGATTCCGGTAATGAAGGGTATGGGTAATGTGTTATATCAGTATCTACAGTCTGTTCAGGGTTATCTTGCACCAGCCATAGCTGTTGTTTTCATATTTGGTGTGTTTTGGAAGAAAGCGAGTGCAAAAGCAGGTTTATGGACGCTTATTGTGGGATTTGGTTTAGGAATGTTTAGGCTATTTCTCGATGTTATTAAGGATTCGCTTGCACCCGATTCATTCTTGTATGGCATGGCAAACATTAATTGGCTTCACTATGGTGAAATACTATTTGTTTTGTGTGGTATAATTATGATTGTTGTAAGCCGATTTACTAAGGCTCCAACAGCTAGTCAAAACGAATATACAATTTATGCTGCTTCAGAAGAGTATCGTGCTCAAACCAGAGCTAGTTGGAATAAATGGGATGTGATACATTCTGTAATAATCTTAGGAATTACAGTTGCCTTCTATTGTTACTTCTGGTAAAATACAGTTATATGCTTGAGGATCTTAAATACAAAGTTTGTCATGCAAATCTGGATTTGGTAAAATACGGATTGGTGATTTTTACTTGGGGGAATGTGAGCGGAATTGATAGAAAACAAGGGCTAGTTGTAATAAAACCCAGCGGTGTATCTTATGACTCAATGACTCCAGATGATATGGTTGTGCTCGATTTAGAAGGACAAGTTGTAGAGGGTAAACTCAAACCATCGTCGGATGCTCCAACTCATATTGAACTATATAACCATTTTGCAGGTATAGGCGGAGTTGTTCATACCCACTCTAAGTGGGCTACCGCTTGGGCTCAGGCTGGAATGTCTATTCCAGCCTTGGGCACAACCCATGCAGACTATTTCTGGGGTTCGGTTCCTTGTACACGCAGGATGATTGAGAATGAAGTGTTGAGCGATTATGAGAAGAATACCGGATCGGTGATTGTTGAAACGTTTAAGCATGTTAACTACGAGGATATTCCTGCAGTTTTAGTTAGCTCTCATGGTCCTTTTGCTTGGGGTGCAACTCCTGATGAAGCTGTTCACAATTCGGTTGTTCTTGAGAATGTTGCCGAAATGGCATTTCTTGCCAAATCGTTGAATCCAGAATTGTCCGAAATGGATAGATATCTGTTAAATAAACATTTTACCAGAAAACACGGAAAAGATGCTTATTATGGACAGAAATAAATTTCTGTAGAATAACATAAAAAAGGCTGTTCAAAAGAACAGCCTTTTTTATGTATATTGGAATGAGTGTATTAAACGTTTAACGATACACGTTTGAAAGCAACAACTTTTAAATCCTTGTCAATGCCTTGTAAGTATTGACGGATAGTCATCTTGTTATCTTTAACGAATTCTTGATTCATAAGAGTGCTCTCTTTGAAGAATTTCTGAAGTTTTCCTTCAGCAATCTTATCAAGCATGTTTTCTGGTTTACCTTCTAAACGAGCTTGCTCACGACCAATTTCGAACTCCTTCTGTTTTACATCTTCAGGAACATCGTCTTTATCGATCGATACTGGATTCATAGCTGCAATTTGCATTGCAATGTCTTTACCAACATGAGAATCGATAACCTTGCTGAAACCTACCAATGTGGCAAGTTTGTTTCCTGGGTGAATGTAAGGAACAACGAAAGCAGCATTGATTTGATCGTAGTAAGATAGTTCAACTTTCTCACCGGTTACACCAGAAAATTCAATTACTAATTCAGAAACTTTACGGCCATCAACAGTTAAGTCCTTAAGAGCATCAAGGTCTGCAGGAGCTTGTTCTAGCGCTAGGTTTAGGATTTTTTGGGTATAACCAACGAAATCGGCATTCTTAGCAACGAAGTCGGTTTCGCAGTTTAGAACTACTATTGCACCGCGGGTTGCATCAGCATTAACTGTAGCTAAACCAGCACCTTCGCCAGCTTCTCTTCCAGCACGTTTGGTTGCAATAGCTTTTCCTCGTTCGCGAATTATTTCAATCGCTTTGTCGATATTTCCATCGGCTTCAACTAGTGCATTTTTGCAATCCATCATGCCTGCACCGGTCATTTTTCTAAGCTTGGAAACATCTGCAGCTGTTATTTGAGCCATTTCTATAATCTTTAAAAGTAAATACTATTCGTCATCTTCTTCGCTATCAGCAGCATTGTCCTCTACGTCTTCACCTTTTGCTTCTTCGGTATCAGAAACTTTTTTGCCTTTACGAGCACGGGTTTTTGTAGATTCCTCTTTTTTGTCTTTTACTGCTGGTTCTTTTTCTTTTTCAGCCTTTCTTTCCTCAAGACCTTCCTCAATTGCTTTTGCCATTACATCAACAATAAGAGAGATAGATTTTGAAGCATCGTCGTTAGCTGGTATTACAAAGTCGATTGGAGTAGGATCACAACAGGTATCAACCATTGCAAATACCGGGATGTTTAATCTTTTAGCTTCGTGCACGGCGATGTACTCTTTTTGAACGTCCACTACGAATAGCGCAGCAGGAAGTCTGTTAAGATCGGCAATAGAACCTAAGTTTTTCTCTAACTTAGCGCGTTGACGGGAAATTTGAAGTTTTTCACGTTTCGATAGGTTGTCGAATGTGCCATCGTTCATCATTTTGTCGATAGACGACATCTTCTTAACCGCCTTACGAATAGTAGGGAAGTTGGTTAACATACCACCGGGCCAGCGTTCAGTAACATATGGCATGTTTACTTGTTTTACGCGTTCAGCTACAATTTCTTTAGCTTGTTTTTTGGTGGCAACAAATAGGATTTTGCGTCCTGATTTGGCAATTTGCTTAACTGCAGCGGCAGCTTCATCAATTTTAACTACTGTTTTGTGTAGGTCAATGATATGAATACCATTGTTCTCCATAAAGATGTATGGAGCCATTTTGGGGTTCCACTTACGTTTTAGGTGACCAAAATGTACACCTGCATCAAGTAGGTCTTTAAAATTTGTTCTTGACATTTTTTTCTTTTAGTTTAGATTTCATTGGCAATCGCACAGTAGTCCCTTTCGGGAGTCTGGACAATTTATTACTAAACTGCCTGCCAAATAATTAATAAATTTGATAATTCTCTTAACGTTTGCTGAACTGGAATCTCTTCCTTGCTTTTGGTCTACCTGGTTTCTTACGTTCAACTTCGCGTGGATCGCGAGTCATGAAACCTTGAGCCTTAAGCGCTGGTTTGTTTTCAGCATTGTACTCAACTAAAGCGCGGGATATTCCTAGGCGTAAAGCTTCGGCTTGTCCTTTTTCGCCACCTCCGTCAAGGGTAACCTTGATGTCGAAGTTTTCTGCTACGTTCAAAACCGCAAGGGGCTGTTTTACGATGAAGCGCAGAATGTCTGAGTTAAAGTAATCTTGTAAGTCTTTACCATTTATGGTGATGTTGCCTTTACCTTCTTTTAGGTAAACTCGTGCAACTGCAGACTTTCTTCTTCCTAATCCGTTATAAACCTGCATGAGTTAACTATTTAATTGTACTTAAATCAATTTGCTTGGGTTTTTGAGCCTCGTGTGGGTGCTCAGTACCAGCATAAACATAAAGATTTCTGAAAAGAGCATTTGCCAACCTGTTTTTTGGTAGCATACCCTTTACAGCATGTTCGATAACCCAAATTGGTTTGCGATTTAGCATCTCTTTTGGGGTTGCGAAGCGTTGTCCTCCAGGAAAACCTGTGTGACGAACATACTCTTTCTTAGTTAACTTTTGTCCGGTTAAACGAACTTTCTCGGCATTGATAATGATAACATTATCGCCGCAATCAGCATGTGGAGTGTAGAAGGGTTTATTCTTACCACGAAGCATTTTTGCAACTTGGCTTGCTAGCCTACCCAGTACTTGGTCGGTTGCATCAATAACCACCCACTCCTTTGTAACGGTTGCCTTATTGGCCATCACCGTTTTGTAACTTAATGTGTCCACTGTAAACTCCTAACTTTTAAGTTAATACCTACTTTTTGTGATCCTATATTTATAATAAGCGGGATGCAAAATTACAACTATTTTATTTAAACAACAATATGTTTATCAGTATGATTTAAATTTTTTGATTCAAAACTTGATAAAAGTTTGTTGTTTACTGTTTGATATGAATTGTATTGTTAATTCTAAGTTAAATCAAATTGTTATCTTAGTCGCTTGTTAAATGAATTGTAGTAGTGATGAAATGGTGGCGTAATCTATTATTAAATAAAAAATTAGCGCTAAGTTATGGTGTAGTCATTATTACTTTCTTACTCTTAGGCTCATTTACAATTTTTAGTTTGTTTGATTACCGAAAAGAGTTATCTGTTGCCACCAATGCGTATATTCCGTTAGTTGATAATACTAATAAAATTGAGCGTCTTACTAATCAGACAATGTTTGCCCTGTGGGAATACATTGCACTCGATGATTATAGGTATTACGAGCAAAGTAAATTAGCATTGGCAGAACTTTCTGATGCATTACTTGAGACTGATAGAATTATAAGTGGTTCTAGCGAGTTACAGTTGTTGCGTACTAAACTAGTTAGCATTTCACGGCAGGTTGGAGAGTTAAATAGGATTATTGACGAAACGGCTGAAATACAGGCTAACCTTAAGTCTCGTCAACGGAATCTAAATCGTATCATTTTAAGCTATTCAAAAACTTCCAAACAATTTCTGAGTAAGGGAGAAAGTGAACTATGGCAGCAACTGAGCGGAAAGAATACGCTAGCCTCTAATGCTAAGGAGAGGCATCGAAGGAATCGACTAATCAATGTTATTGTGGATAAAGGTAATGCAAATATGATTGCCGCTTTTGAGGCTATTTCATTTAATAATCTGAGTTATCTTGATCCTGTTTTTAAAGAGTTCAAAAATATTTTTTTGCTGCTTAATAGGATGATTGTTATAACCGAGGGTACTACCGAGGGTGCCGATGTTAAAATTCTGTATACATTATTTCTAAGTTTTCGAAATGAAACATTTCTTCTTAAGGATAATCTGCTTAAGCACCGTGAATTGTCGGTGAGAAGAGGCGAGGTTGCTGATGCCGTTATTGGTGAAGCAAGAATTATGGGGCAAGAGGGTATTACTCTGGCCGGAATGGCAATACAGGATAAGTATAAAAAATTCGATAAACTTATTACATTTTTTTATATTGGATTAGCTGCAACTTTTTTGATTGCGCTAGTTTTTTCTGTTGTTATCACTCGGTCAATAACTATTCCTTTGGCAAAAAGTGTAACTTTTGCTGAAGAAATTGCTTCGGGTAATTATGATGCGTTTGTACAGGCCAATCAAAAGGATGAGGTTGGAATGCTTGTCTTATCTCTCAAGAATATGGGCGAGAGGCTTAAGGAAAATATGGAATATCTTAAAAAGGCTGAACGTGAAAAGTTGTTGTTGTCCATTGAGACTGAAGAACGGGAACGTAAACGATTCGCAGAAGATCTGCACGATAGCCTTGGCCCATTGTTGTCTACTACAAAACTATATATAAACGCGCTGAAAGATTCTGCACAGTCCGAGGAACGTCGATTGAATTTAATTAATAGTGCAGAGGAAACTCTATTTGAGTCAATTGCTACTGTCAAGGAAATTGCATATAATCTTTTGCCAAACCTGTTAAGCGATTTTGGGCTCGATATGGCAGTTCGTTCTTTTTGCTGCAAGGTGAGCGAAGCCAGTAGCATTACGATAGTATATCATTCTGCAGAGTATCCAACAAACCTTAACCGACATATGGAAACAACCCTTTTTCGGGTAATTAAGGAATTAGTTAATAACACTATTAGGCATGCAAAGGCCGATAGAATTGATGTTAAACTTTATTTTGTTGATGAGTTTCTTTGTGTTGATTATATAGATAATGGAGTTGGCTTTGATTTTACGAAGGAGCGGAGTGGAGATCATCGGGGATTGATGAATATTTTTAATAGAGTACATTATCTTAACGGAAAAATTGATTTTGTTACAAATCCCGGAGGTGGTGTTTGTGTTACGATAAAAGTCGAAAAGAATAAATTGCTTACATAGTTACACCTAAATCTTGCTCTAGGTATAGGGATGCATTCGATTTCGTTATTAAACTATATTGTCCAATAGGAGATTGTTTAAATGAAGAATATTATTAGTATAGCCATTGTTGATGATCACAAAATATTTAGAACAGGCTTGGAGGTTATTCTTAATGGGATATCTTTCTTTAAGGTAGTAGGTTCTTATGCCGATGGGAAATCGTTGATGAATGGGCTCGCTCAAGAAATTCCAGATGTGATTTTTATGGATATCAAGTTGCCCGAGGATAATGGAATTATGCTAACAAAGTTGATTAAGAAAAAATATCCATCAATCAAAATCGTTGCATTAACAATGTTTGGGGAGATTGAATACTTTAACGAAATGTTTGATGTGGGTGCAGATGGTTTCTTGTTGAAGAGTACGGATGGTGGAGAACTCGAAAAGGCCGTTAAAGAAGTGGTTGCAGGTCAAACATATTTTGCCAAGGAGTTTTTGGGTTTTTTATCGCTAAAAACAAAAAGAAATACGGATCAACCGATTAATGTTAATCTCTCGGAAAGAGAGTTGGAGGTGCTTAAACTTATTTGCGAAGGATTCTCTAACAATGAAATTGCCGAAAAACTTTTTATTAGCGCACATACGGTTGATGGCCATCGTCGCAACTTGATTGCGAAAACAGGTGTGAAAAATGCACCCAATTTAGTCCTTTTTGCTTTAAAAAATGGATTGATTGATTAATTCAAGTTAATACTATTTATTGCATTTGCTGCTCTATTCTTGTTATACATTTTCCCGTGATTATCTCTAAACACCGGTAACGTAAAACCATTGTTTTTACTATAGCATTCTTAGGCTAGTTGCAGATACTGGTATGCTATTTATTTGATTTACTCTAGTTTTTACTTCGTTTGCTGATTTTTTTATATAAAAAAGTAACCACGCAAAACAACTGTTTTTCTTAAACACCATAAACCCGGGGTTTATTTGAATTCCTGTTAACTTATTTTAGCTGACATCATTTTGTTGGTAATTCCTTGGTATGCCATTACGAAGTTTTTCTGTAACAACATGCTTTTGCTCTGTTGCTAGCTTATAAAATGGTTGATGTTAGTTGTGTGCAGAGCACATTGTGTTGTTTCCTTATTCAATGATATTGCATGCGAAGTGTTTGTGAAACATCGTTGTCTGTTGAGTATTGTGAATTTTAAACATAAAGTAAAATAGATGAAAAGAATTTTTGTTGTTTTAATATTTGTCGTTTTTTTCCCTGTAATAATTTTTGCACAAAAGAAACCTTTGGATCATAGTGTGTATGACAAGTGGAGTTCTATTGGTGGTTTTCAGATAACAGATGATGGAAAATATGCAACCTATTACAGGTCTGTGGATAATGGAGATGGAGCGTTGAATGTTGTAGAATTAAAAAAGAATATAATAACTACAATTCCAAGGGGAACCAAGGCAAAACTTACAAAGGACGGAAAATATGTTTGTTTTGTTATAAGACCAGAATATACTAAGACCAAGGAGGCTAAAGAAAAAAAACTGAAAGGAGATAAAATGCCTAAAGATTCGCTGGGTATTTTAGCCCTAGGTTCAATGCATGTGATTAAGATTCCATTTTTAGAAAAGTTCGACATGGCTAAGGAGGGGCGAGATTACATTGTTTATGAAACAAATCCACCAGCCGATACTTTGAGTGCGAAAGATGTTAAAACAAAATCTAAGGCTAAACATGAAAAGGGGGTTGGTAAGCCGTTGATGGTTTATCAATTATCGTCAGGGAATATAGATACCTTAATGTATGTTTCTGATTATAAGTTTAGCAATGGCGGTGATACGCTTTTCTTTGTTCGTACACCTAAATCTACTGATAGTACTTTTAAGGCAGGCATTTATATATACGAACTTAAATCGAAATTGCTTAAAACAGTAATCGAGGGCTGTGCTAAGAACGAATTTACACTTCCTGTTCTTTCCGAAGATGAAAAGGCACTTGCATTTTATGCAAACTCCGATACCTCAAAGAAGGCTGATGATAATGTTGAAATATATGTTTACAAGGATGGATATGATAGGGCTCGCATCGCAGTTAGTAATTCAATAAAGGGTCTTGATTCTGGATGGTGTGTAAGTAAGAGGCGTTCCTTGAACTTTAGTAAAGACAATCAAGCGTTGTATTTTGGAATATCTTCAATACAACCAAAGAAAGATACCTCGGAGAATGACTCCGAGGTTGCGAAGTTGGATGTTTGGCATTACAATGATAAGTATATTCAGACTCACCAAAAGGCTCGAATTAATCAGGATCTAAGGCGGAGTTATCTTTCGCGAGTTTTAGTTGATAATCCAACAGAGATAGTTCAACTTTCTGCGATTGATTATCCTGTTGCGAGAGTAGCGCAGAAGTGGAGTGCCGATTGGGCTTTTGCTGTATCATCGGAAAGATACGCTATTGAGTCGCAATGGGATTCTAACCCCAAAAACGATTTGTATGTTATTTCCGTTACCGATGGTAATGCTAAATTAGTTCAGGAAGGACAGTATATATCACATGTTAGCGATTCTCCCGATGGAAATTTTCTTATTTGGTACAATAATCAGAATAAAAACTGGTATTCATATGATGTTAAGTCTGATACAGTAAGATTGCTTACCGAAAAAATAAATGTTCCGCTTTGGAACGAATTGCACGATACCCCCGAAATGCCTAATGCCTATGGTGGTGGAATTTGGCGCGAGAATGACGAGGCATTTTTTGTCTATGACAAATATGATGTTTGGCAGATAGATCCATTGGGTATGAAAGCCCCATTTATGGTTACAGATGGTTTAGGTCGCCAAAAGGGAATTACTTTTAGAATGCTTGATGTTGATGATTTGCAGTTACCTCCAGGAACTCCTGGTGTAACCATTGGTCCAATCAAGAAAGATGATTCGTTGTTCTTCACGGCTTTCGATAATGCATCTAAAGGCTATGGCTACTACATAAAGGATATGAAAGCGAGACACCCTGTGATGAAAGCACTTATTATGGAATCTGATTTCTCGTTAGGTTATTTTAATAAAGCTAAGAATTCTAATGTTATAACATATACCAAGAGCAACTTTATGGTATCGCCAAATATGTGGGTTACGAAGGATTGGTTTAAAACATCTCGTAAGGTAACCGAAATAAACCCTCAACAAAAGGATTACAATTGGGGTACCTGTGAACTAGTAAAATGGAATGCTGGTGATGGCCGTTTAACCGAAGGTCTTTTGTTTAAACCAGAGGACTTTGATCCCACAAAAAAATATCCTATGGTGGTGTATTTCTATGAAAGAACATCACAGTATAAAAATATGTATCGCAATCCTGCGCCAAGTAAGTCAACCATTAATGTTACTTATTTTGTAAGTAATGGGTATTTAGTGTTTATGCCCGATATTCATTATAAAATTGGACATCCTGGAAAGAGTGCCATTGACTGTATTGTTCCTGGTGTTGAAAAACTGTGCGAGAATAGTTGGGTGGATCGAGAAAATATTGGTATCCAGGGCCAAAGTTGGGGTGGTTATCAGGTGGCTTACATTGTCACTCAAACCGATATTTTTAAGGCTGCAGGAGCAGGTGCACCTGTTGCTAATATGACTAGTGCTTACGGAGGAATTCGCTGGGGAGAGGGCGTTTCACGCCAGTTTCAGTACGAATCTACACAGAGTCGAATTGGCAAAAGTTTATGGGATGAAGGTGGCTTAGAATTATACATCGAAAACTCTCCTCTTTTCCATGCCGATAAAATAAAAACTCCGTTGCTAATTATGGATAACGATAAGGATGAGTGTGTGCCTTGGTATCAAGGAATAGAACTTTTTACCGCTATGCGTCGGTTAGGTAAAGTGGTATGGATGCTTCAGTATAATGATGAAACCCACAATCTAACTGGCGATGTTAATTCACTAGACTATACAATCAGGTTATACCAATTTTTCGATCACTATTTAAAGGGAAAACCTATGCCTGTTTGGATGAAATATGGTGTACCCGCCACTAAAAAAGGTATTGATTGGGGGCTTGAATTAGTAACTGAACCATAATATATAATAATCTAACCTATGAACAAGAAAGTATTTATACTCTGCATTTTAATTTTAACGGTATTTGAAACCTACGCATCAAAGTGGATGCCGTCGGTAGCTGTTGTTGTTGATAAAGTTACATATCAGAAAGTTGCGCCAGATATTGATGCTTACTTGAAGTCTATTGAGACTGATGGTAAAAAAGCCATACTTGTTGTTGATAAATGGGGCATTCCCGATTCAATTAGGGCAGACCTAAAAGGCCTTTACACTACAGCAAACCTTGAGGGGGTTGTTTTGGTTGGTGATATTCCAATTCCAATGATTCGCGATGCACAGCATTTATCTACTGCATTTAAAATGAACCAGAAACGTGACTGGAGGGATTCGTCTATTCCATCGGATCGGTTTTATGATGATTTTGATTTAAAGTTTGATTACATAAAGCAGGATAGTACGGTGAAGTTATATCATTACTATTCTTTACGGGCCGATTCTCCACAATATATCAGTTGTGATATTTATTCGGCAAGAATTAAGGCACCTAAAATCCCGGGAAAAGATAAATATCAGGCAGTGTCGGACTATTTTAAAAAAGTTGTTGCCGACAAGGCTCATAAACGGCAGATGAAAAATATATTATACTTTGCTGGGCATGGCTACAATTCAAACTCGTTGAACGCAAGAGTTGATGAGGCTTGGGCTTTAAAGGAGCAATTCCCATTTTTAAATAAAGAGTTGGGGACTTCGCTTAATTTTATTGATCACACCTTCGATGATTTTTCTAAATCTAGACTGATGGGAGCATTGGCTGATCCAAGAGTCGATTTGGCAATTTTGCATCATCACGGATCTGACGATACTCAGTATTTAAATGGTTCGCCCAAGGCTTCCGATGCTAATACTTGGATTAGTCAAACAAAACGTTTTTTCCGTTCAAAAGTTCGTTCGGCTAAGGATACTGTAGCGTCTAAAAAATATTATGTTGAAAATTATGATGTGCCAGAAGATTGGGTTGATGGAGCTACCAATGCTAATGTAACAATTGAGGATAGCATTTATGATGCTTCACTCAATATTAATATTCCAGATTTTAAAGGATATTCGTCAAACGCTAAAGTTATTATTATAGATGCTTGCTATAATGGTTCATACCATTTGGATGATTACCTAAGCGGTCATTACATTTTCAATCCAGGTAACACAATTGTTGTAAAGGCAAATAGTGTAAATACCCTTCAGGACACGTGGACGAATGAGTTGATGGGATTAATGAATGTTGGTGTCTGTGTTGGTAATTGGTCCAAGGGGCAGATGACCTTAGAGTCACATCTTATTGGCGATCCAACGTTTATGTTTTCTAATACTCTGACTGAGAATTTCGATAATAGTATTGTTAAGGAAAGAGCCAATTTGAAGTATTGGAAGAAACTTTTAAACAATTCTTTACCCGATATTCGAGCTCTTGCAATGAAAATGTTAAACCATAACAATGCAATTACTTCAAATGAATTGCTTAAAATTCAGCATAATGACAGAAGTGCTATTGTTCGGCTTGAGGCTTTTATGCTAATTAAAAAAATGTCAGATGCCAATCTTCCGGCTTCTATAATCCTTGGCCTTAGTGACTCATATGAGTTGATTCAGAGAATGAGCGCATTAACAGCCGCAAAAAATCAAGCCCCAGAATTACTCCTTGCGGCAGCAAAGTACAAACTTACACCCACGACATCTTCGCGTGTTGATTTTCACATTAAAACTTTAATTGACTGTTATAATGCTGATGATGTTAAAGCTGCATTTGAAACGGTGAGAAAGGAGCAGGGCTATTGGCCAGTTGAAGAAAATTATATATCGCTTATAGAATCTATTCAGATTAATTATCAAAGAGACAAAAAGGATTTTGATGAACTTAAAAACCCCAATGCTTCTTTCAAAGAGAAAAGGTTTACCATTTCTGCTCAACGGAATAAATGTTCGATCCTATTTCTTGACGAGTTATTAAGTGTTTTAACATCGGGCAATGATAAGGAATTACGATTACTTACTGCCGAAACATTAGGGTGGTATGTTTACTCTTACAAAAAAGAGTATATCATCGAAAGGTGCAGGCAGATAGCAGATGTTGAGAAAGATGTGCAGGTAAAAAATGAATTACTTAAAAGCATTAGAAGATTAACCCAAAACTAAAAACCTATGCAGAAAAAATGTTTAACTCTAATTGTTTCATTGCTAGCCTTTGTTCTGGCAAGAGCGCAAGAGGGTACCAGCCCAAGTCGCTTTGCGCAGATTGATGGCGTAGTAATAGAACAAGGCGATGGCAATGTTCCCGTTCCATTTGCCGCGGTTATTTTAACACCGTCCGATATGTCTACAATTACGGATGCTAATGGTGTGTTTGTTTTTAAGAAGGTTGAGCCTGGTAAGATAGGTTTGCGTGTTCAGTTTATTGGTATGGAGACTATCGATACCTCAATTGTTGTAAAACCTGGAACGACTAATCGTTTTACATTTAGCATGAAAGTTTCAAGCTTTCACCTCGAAGAGGTAACTGTTCTGGCAACGCAAAACAAGGCAGGAAAATCAACTGCATCAAATGTTTCGCGTCAGGCAATGGATCACTTACAGTCGAGTTCGTTGAAGGATATTATGCAATTGATACCTGGCGGGCAAATTGACAATCCCGATTTATCGACCGCTAATACAATTTCACTTCGTACATTAAGCAGCAGTTCGACCGATAATTACGATATGAACAGTTTGGGAACTGCAATTATTGTGGATGGTGCACCTATATCGAACAATGCAAATCTTCAGGTTTTATCTCCTTCCATTACAGGTGCTTCTGGTAATTCTGGATCGGGGGTCGATTTGCGTAAAATATCTACTGATAATATTGAGTCGGTTGAGGTGATTAGAGGTATTCCATCGGCAGAGTATGGCGATTTAACATCAGGAGCAGTAATTGTTAAATCAAGAGCTGGTCGAGAGCCTTTAAGTGTCCGGTTTAAAACAAACCCCTCGGTTTACCAAGCTTCAATTTCAAAAGGTTTATCGCTTGGTGACAAATACGGGAATCTTAACCTCAGTGGCGATTATGCATACAATGTTAATAAGCCTACCGAGGCATATGCCTATTATCAACGAATAAACTTTAAGGTACTTTGGTCTAAAAGTTTCTCAGAGAACTTCAGTTCTAATACTTCTGTTAATTTGCTTTATGGCCTAGATCAAAGGGATAAGAACCCTGATGATCAACGTTCGCAGTTGGCAAATGGTGCCAAAGAGAAAGGTGTCCGCATCAATACGAATGGTATGTATAATGCAAATATTGGTTGGTTAAAATCAATTAAGTATAGCTTGGCCTTTAGTTATACCGACAAACACTCATATGAAGAGGAGTTGTTGGGCAATGCATTTGCTCCTTACTCGTTATCACTTGTTGATGGTGGAATACTTTCGAATAGACCAGGACAACGGGTTTACGATGCTGCTGGGAATGAAATTACCAATATCGATCCTAGCGAACTTAACAAATATGCTACGTATTTGCCAAATGAGTATTTCTCGCGTTACGATATTTATGGTAAAGAGTTAAATGCCTTCTCCAAAGTGTCGGCTAACTTTTCCAAGCGCTGGGGAAATATTAATAATCGAATTCTTGTTGGGTTTGACTTTAAAACTGATGGAAATTTAGGCCGAGGTAAGGTTTATAATCCAGATACGCCACCGCTTAGAAGTAGTTCGTCTGATAACTCGGCTTACAGGCCTAGGGCTTTCTCCGATATTCCTTTTGTAAATCAATTTGGATTATTTCTTGAAAACTCATATGAGCATAACATAGGAGAGCGCGTGTTAAATATCACAGCGGGTGTGCGCTATGATCAGATTCAGGATTTGACATCGGTAACGCCTCGTGTCAATGTGTCGTTTGATATTTTTCCAAAATACTTTACCATCCGGGGTGGATATGGTATTGCTGCGAAAGCTCCAGTTACACTATATTTACACCCAGAAAAGGCGTACTTCGATTATGTAAATTTCAACAACCTAGGGTCGCAAACGGTTCCAGAGAATGAACAGCTGCTGATTGCCACTACACGTTCGTTTAGCACCGAAAATAATGACCTTAAAATTGCAAAGAATGAGAAATCGGAAGTGGGATTTGATGTTAAGATTAACAAGATTCGTTTTTCCGTTACTGGGTATAACGAGAACTTAAGAAATGGCTATACGTTAGGTCGCGATTTAAGTTGCTTTAAGTTGGTTCAGTATGATAGGTATAGAATTGCTTCGGAAGTTCCCGGATCTATTCCAATACTTGAACTTGATGGATCTTATAATGTATTTGCTTCCTTTTCGAAACCCCTTAATACAGTTAAGACTAACAATAGAGGAGTTGAGTATGAACTGGACTTTGGTAGAATCAGTGCGATACGAACATCATTTTATATTAATGGGGCTTGGATGCGTACAAAATACCAAGACGATAACTATTCCTATAGTACGGCTAAGAATGGTAATAATCTTGAACGTAATATTGGAATATATGAGCCAGGGGTAAGGTCTGATTATATGGAGAAAATGTTGACCACATTTAGGGTAACTCATAATATTCCCCGTATAGGTTTTGTTATTACACTTACTGCACAGGTTAGTTGGTTTGAAAAATACTGGAGCGAGTATGGAAATGACGAAATGTTTGTTAAATACATATCGCATGTTGATGGACAGGTTTACGATTTTGATCCAGCACTTAAGGACGATCCTGAGTTCTCGTATCTTTTCCCAGCATTGAATAGTAAACGTTTTATAGTAGAGAAGTATACCCCTGTTACAATATTCAATTTCTTACTTTCAAAGGAAATAGGGGATGTTCTAACTGCGTCGTTCTTTGTTAACAATATGTTTAACTATCGACCTCTTTATGAAAGTAAGGCAAATAAGGGATCGTACAAGGAGTTGGGTATTCCTACCTTCTTTGGATTTGATCTTAAGGTAAATATTAAGTAACAAGTATAATGGTTGTAATATGAAAAGAATAATATTATTTGCAGCGTTGGCTATGGAAGTAATGGCTTGCGATCAATTTAATGATATTGGTAAACCATCAAAGATAGAAAATATTGCGGCAACAGTTCGGGTTGACGTAACGATACCCGAGGGAGTTCCTTCTCCAGAAAATTATCAGGTTAAGCTGACCAATTTTTCGGAAAAATATGAGATTGTAAAAAGTGCTGGTGTTGATGGTGTTGTTACTGTTGAAGATATAATCCCAGGCATTTATACTATTACGGTATCAAGCGAAGTTGTTAACTCTGGTTTTACCTATAATTTTAATGGGAGTTTGTCGAATGAAATGGTGGTAAAGGATGGTAGTGAACTTGTCGTTCCTGTTGCTGCATCTAAATCGGGAAGTATTATCTTTAAGGAAATCTATTTCTGTGGTTCAAAAACCGCATCTGGAGGTTCTTACTTTAGGGATCAATTCTACGAATTGTACAACAATGGTGATCAGGTTCAATATCTCGATGGTTTATGTATTGGAAATATGAATCCAAGTGCGGCTACCGCTAATGTTCCAGTATGGGATGTTGAAAATGCTGAAAACTATGTATTCTTTCTTACTATATGGCAAATCCCTGGAAACGGGACTGATTACCCATTGGCTCCTGGCGAATCCGTTATTATTGCTCAAATGGCTGACGATCATCAGCGTGCAGAACTTAATCCAGCATGTCCTGTAAATCTAATAACGGCAGAGTTTGAAACATTTGTGAATTCTACTTCGCTAATTCGTGATAATCCAGCAGTTAATATGACTATGGCATTTTGGCCTTCACCTACAGCTCAATGGCTCGTTACTGTTTTTGGAGGTGCTTATGGTATTTTCTATCCTAAAGAACCTATTAATCCAGTAAATTACGTTACGCCTGTTGGGTCTACAACTAAGTGTTATAAAATTACGCTCGATGAAATTGTAGATGCCGTTGAATTAGTTCAAAATGAAACTAAAATAGAACTAAAGCGCGTTCCTGCTGTACTTGATGCAGGTGCTACTTATGTCGGTGGTACTTATTTGGGGGTTAGTGTTAGCCGAAAAGTGAAAGAAACACTCTCTGATGGAAGAGTTATTTATAAAGATACCAATAACAGTAGTGAAGACTTTGAAGTTCAGAATCCTCCTGTTATTCGTAGAAATAATTCTTCAATACCAGCTTGGAATACTTGGGCTAATTAAAAGTTAACCATTAATTTATATTGAGGTGAAAAATTATATTATAAATAAAGCATCCCTAATCTGTGGATTGCTTATCCCTATAGTAGTGCAGGCTCAGGAGGCAAGTAAGCCGTTTGTAAATCAGACTGCCATTGAATTTACAAAGGCCAAGTCGCTTTGGTTTAATACTAATAATGCTGCAGGATTTAGTATTATTCCGTTAATTGACCATAGCGAGGTGTCTGCCAGTTATCTATTTCAAAAAGGAGATTATAAACGCCAGCAACAAGGTGATTCGGAGAAAGATGTTAAATTTAATGCTAATGGTGCACTAGCACTTAAAGATGCTTTTTTATGGGGAAGCTTTACTTTTTCGAATATCGCTGTTGATGGCAGTAGATTTAATACAATCCTGTTTGATCCATTTAGAGATATGCCATATTATGTGGCTGATTCTGTACAGAGTGAGTGGAAAAAACAACTGTACGATCTTCGATTAAAAGCGTCAACACCACTTCTTTGGAATCGAATTGCGTTTGGCTGTGAACTTGACTATATTACTAAAACAGGCGCAAAGCAAAATGATCCTCGGTCTACATCCTATTATTACAGTATCTCGGCTCGTCCTAGTTTGCTTTATAAAATTAATGATAAAAACTATATTGGTGTTAATGGGCTTTATGAGAATATGTTTGAGAGAACTGTACCAACTATTAGCAATACTCAGCAGAATCAGCCTGTTTTTATAATGCGAGGTTTGGGTAATTATTCATCTGGTTCGGTTGGAGGACAAGGAGGTATTGGAATTTTTTATTACAAGTCGAATAAAATTGGTGGTGGAGTACAGTATGGATATCAAGGAAGTATCAATGTCCTTCTAGATGTTAAGGGACATTATAAGGTTGAGGATGCTTTTCAATCCCCTACAAAGCCTCAGCGTATGGGATCTACTGAACAATTATTAGTGAATGGAAATTTGCAGGTGCTTCTTGCTGGCGATTATACTCATAAATTCACCTTTGATTATATGGATAAATCGACTGATGGTATTGAGTATATTCAGGTTATTGACAATTCTTATGAGGTTCAAAAATGGGTTACCATTGAAAAGTATGTTAGAAGCAACTACTCTTTTAAAGGAGCTTCGTTTGCCTATGATTTGTTCCGCGGAAGTGATAAGGGCTATTCTTGGAGGGCTGGTTTGGTTAGCCAGTATTCTAATATGAATGACGAATATTACCTGCCTAAATCAAAATTTAATGCCGAAAATATTAATGCTTCTGTGTTTGCCAAAAAGAATTTAGTAATAGGTAAACAGGGACTATTGTTATTTGGCCTTAATTTAGGTTACAGTTCAAACATTAGTGGCGAGTTTATTTATACAGGTGCTGATCCTAATTCGGTCATTATAGAGGAGTTTTATAAAAAGGATTTAGCATATCTTACGTCTGATTATTATAGTGCAGGTTTAAATTTTAACTATAGTTTGGCTCTTGAGAAATCCAATACAGCATTGTTTGTTGCAGGAGATTGTCAAGTTATAAAACCAACCGAAGGCTCCGATAATAGGGTTAATGCAGTTTTTTCTGTTGGTTTTACTTTTTAAAATGATTCGGTTGCTGATTCTTATTTTGTTAAGGGTGATTTGCTGATTGTATCTTTTTAGAGTTTAAAATAGATTTGTATTTAGGAATAATAAGAATCAGCAACCTTTTCTAATTCAGTTGTAAATAGACAGATTTTCGTGGTGTGAGATAGTTGATTAAGGCTTTATGCTGTCAACTATCTCATATTATTTTATGATAATTCATGAATCATTTTACCATTTAAATGGTGAATGCTATGGGGTTGGCTTTGTGATATACTTATTGTTGTTTAGTAAAATAATTATTCGTCAATTGAATAATCCTTGCATACATGCAAGGTTCTGAAATTTAAATTAAATATCTTGAGGCGGTTTATGATTGAATTGTTTAAGTCGCAATTGTTTGAAATTTAACCAAATGCGAATTTAATGAAAATGAAATATGTTTTGCTAGCCCCATTTGTGATGGGGTTTAGTCTGGTTTTTGCACAGTCGAGCCCTAATTTAAATAGTGCTGGGCTTTCCGATTTTTTTGCTAAAAGCCTTCCTAATAGAGGAGTTGTAACTCTTGATGAGCGTATTACTCAGCAGAATAGACTTCCGATGCATGTTGCTTACTATGTATATCGGAATGAGCAAGAGATGCTTGCTGGCGATTGGTCTAAATGTTCAAACTATTTAAGTTTGAATGGTGTCTGGAAATTTCTGTATGTTGATAAGCCCGCAGATTTACCTTCCGATTGCTGGATTCCATCTTTTCACGATTCCGATTGGGCATCCATTAAGGTTCCTGCGAATTGGGAACTGAATGGTTTTGGCTTTCCGATGTACACAACCAGTGGCTATGAATTTACCTATCTTATGCCAGATCAAATGCCGAATCCTCCTTTAATACCTTTGGATTTTAATCCAACAGGATTGTATCGTAAGGAGATAGTGTTAAGTCCCAATTGGAAAGGGCGTCAGGTTATTTTGCATATTGGTGCAGCCAAGTCGAATATGATGATTTGGGTAAACGGTAAATATGTTGGCTATGGAACCGATAGTAAGTTGAGCTCTGAGTTTGATGTTACTCCATTTTTAAATTTTACTGGAAAAAACCTCATAGCAATCAGGGTTATGCGTTGGGAGGTGGCTAATTATATCGAGGATCAAGATATGTGGCGTTTGTCTGGTATTCAGCGCGATTGCTATCTTTTGGCTCGTCCATTGATTCATCTACAGGATATAAGTCTAGTTCCCATGCTCAGTGCTGATTATAAGAGTGCCCAGTTGAACGTTACGATTTCTTTAAACGACTCTCCTGTGAAGTCTAAAATGAGTGCAGATGTTGTGTTAATGGACGGAAATCGGGTTATTTCTAGTAAATCAGGATTGTTCAATACCGAAAAAGATTTAAGATTGACGATCCCGGTGCAATCTCCATTGCTTTGGACTGCAGAGACTCCAAATCTATATCGAGTTATAGTTTCCCTGAAGGACGATAAGGGTAAGGTTTTAGAAGTAATTCCGCAAAATATTGGCTTTCGTAAAATTGAAATTAAGAATGGTTTGTTGTTGGTTAATGGACAACCTGTTTTAATTAAGGGTGTTAATCGTCATGAGACAGATCCTGCGACTGGACATGTTATTTCTAAGGAAATGATGCTAAAGGATATTCAGTTGATGAAACGTTACAATGTTAATGCGGTACGAACTTGCCATTATCCTAACGATCCGTATTGGTTGGATTTGTGCGATAAGTATGGAATTTATGTGATTGATGAGGCAAATATAGAGTCGCATGGAATGGGATATGCTATTGCCGAGACTATGGCTAATCGCCCAACATGGGAGGTTGCTCATGTTGAACGCGTTGAACGACTTGTTATTCGTGATAAAAATCATCCATCGGTTATTGTGTGGAGTATGGGCAACGAGGCCGGTAACGGTTACAATTTTTATCGTGCATATATAAGAGCAAAAGAGTTGGATAGTTTGCGACCTGTTCAGTACGAACGGGCTGTTGCCGATTATAAAACATTTACATGGGAGTGGAATTCTGATATTGTATGCCCAATGTATCCATGGCCCGATGCAATGCTGAGTTATGCTGCAAATAATTCTCAACCACAACGACCATTCATTATGTGCGAATATGCACATGCAATGGGCAATTCGCTTGGCGGATTCAAAGATTACTGGGATATTATTCGAGAAAACAGAAAACAGTTTCAGGGAGGATTTATTTGGGATTTTGTGGATCAATGCTTTTGGCGAATTAACGAAAAGGGCGATACTGTTTACACCTATGGTGGCGATTACGAGCCCAAAGAGGCTGTCACAGGATGGAACTACTCAGCCAAGGGTATCTTCTATGCAAATCGTACACCTTATCCTCACGCTCAGGAGATGAAAAAGGTTTATCAGAGTATTCATTCGCATTTGATGGGTGATTCTATTGAGGTGTATAACGAGAACTTTTTTACTTCGTTAGATAATGTTGAACTTCTATGGAATATTGCTGTTGATGGGCAATCTGTGAAATCGGGTAAAGTTTCTAACCTTGATGTTTTGCCACAACAGGTAAGGCGAATTAAAATACCTTATGCTACAAATTTAAGTGGTGAAATATTTTTGAATTTAGAGTATAGGCTTAAGCGTGCCGAGCCACTTCTTCCTGCGGGTCATATTGTTGCTATTGAGCAATTGTTCTTGGGTGGAAACTTTAAACGAAATACAGATTTGCAGCCCGAAGGGCGTATTGAAATCAAACAGACTGAAACTGATGTAAAAATTGTGGGTAAGAGTCTTAATGTTCGGTTTGATCGTAAATCAGGATTTGTTACAAGTTATAGGGTTAACACCGTAGATTTGTTGGATACACTTGGTGCAAAACCATCTTTTTGGCGTGCTCCTATCGAAAATGATTATGGTGCTGGTCTTCAGAAACGACTTAAAGCATGGAAGAATCCATTCAATAATTCGAAACTGATTACTTTTTCTGCTACAGTGAAAAATCAGATTGCTATTGTTGATGTGGAGTACAATATGCCAGATGTTTTTTCGAAGTTGGCTATTCAATATTCTGTTAATGGTGCTGGCGTAATGAGCGTAACGCAAAGATTGATAGTTGATACTTTAATGCTTAAAGCCGATACTTTAATGCCCCTTAAATTAATTCCAAGATTTGGTATGAATTGGGTTCTTCCTAAAGGATTCGAAACAATAGAGTATTACGGACGTGGACCCTTCGAGAACTATCAGGATAGGAATTTTGCTGCACATGTTGGTTTATATAATCAATCTGTTGACGATCAATATTTCCATTATGTTATTCCTCAGGAAACTGGTAATAAGACAGATGTTCGTTGGTGGAAGATTACTAATACTCAGGGTGATGGTTTAATTATTCAGTCGGATTCGCTGTTGAACATGAGTGCATTACATTTTCTGGATTCTGAACTGGATAATGGAGTAGCATTGCATAATCGTCATGCTGCTGATCTTGCAAGGGTTTCGCAAACTCAACTTCACATTGATTACAAACAGATGGGAGTTGGCTGTGTGAATAGTTGGGGTGCATTGCCATTAGTGCGGTATCAACTACCAATTCGAGATTACTCATATGGTTTTGTTATAATTCCACAGATTAAGGCTAATTAATTTGTGAGATAGATTTTTGTGGTGTGAGATAGTTGATTTAAAGCGTTATGCTGTCAACTATCTCACACCATTTTTATAAAAGCACAATCAATTTTTATGATCAACGTTTATTCTTTATTTAGAAGATTATAAAAAATTGATTGTTTTATGAAAATTATCCGTTCTATCCTAGTTATTCTTTTGTTAGTTTTTGTTTTACATAGTTGTGATCAGTATAAGAAAACTGCACCTAAAACACTCCGGGATTCTGTTGTTATTGTGTTTAAGGATCCACCAGACCAGAAAAGATTTTATTACAATAGTGGATCATATTCTTACGTCTTCCATGGGACATTGCGTTTCGTAGGGGACGATGGTTTGTTGGAGGACTTTGATCCACTGCCAAGTGGTGATACATTAACTATTCCCTGTTTTGGGCAGGATTACATTATAGTGTCGCATAAATATAAAGGCATTGAAATGCATGAGTTTCTTTTAAAACATGGCGACACTGTTATTGTGAGTTACGATGTGAACAATTTTCCAATACTGAAGAGTCGGTTGTCTCCTCATTTAACAGAATTGTATAATTTAAATTATAAGGTCAAGAATCGAACGGTAAACTATGGTTTTGAGCCGCAAACCATATTAAACGATATGAATTTTTCGTTAGCCTATCTTTTAAAAAAGAAAAGCAAGACTATTCCTGTTAATACTCAGAAGGATCTTCAGCATTTACTAGTCAACTATATCGATTTGGACTCTGTTTTTGTTGAACATCAGATGTATGTGAGTGATTTTTCTACATTGTTGGATTCCCTCGAAGCATTAGGCGATGTTGATGAAAATTATTTAAAGTTTTATAGAGATAGGGTTAATGTTATTTCCAAAAGTAAAATAATTCAGGACTTGTTTCAGCGTTCTAAATCAAAAAGGGTGAATCAAGAAGAAAGTGTTTCTCAGTTTGCATTAAACGACACATTTGCCTATAACTATAAGTATCAAAATCAACTTACTGGCTATTTGTATAATCAAACAAAAGCAGAAGGCATAAAACATTATACGACCTCCAATAGTAAGTTTCCGGATTATAGAACTGTCTTTGATAATATTGCAAATGATGAGTTGGTTCCGCCGCTTAGCAAGGCTGTTTTGCTGGCGTACTGTTTCAACAATATTTGTGAGAATTTTAAGGTAACCGATAAGTTGTCTTACTATGATAAATATCTTACCGTTACTAACGATTCGGTAAAGGCAGAATCGTTAAGAAAAAGGAATAATCTAGATATTGAACATACTGGAGATTTGATTCTTCTTGATTGTAACGGTAAGACAATCACTTTAAAAGAGGCTATTTCAACCTATAAGGGAAAGGTTGTTTATTTGGATTTCTGGGCTCCATGGTGTTCGCCTTGTAGGGAGGAGATGGCTAATGCTGAAAATCTTCATAAATATTTTAAAGGTAAGGACTTGGTTTTTATGAATGTGGTGGTTTTTGATACTAAGAGTAGTTGGGATAAAATAAGAGTTAAGTTTGAGAAAAACCCTCAAATTCATTACTATTTTGGAACAAATTCTCGATCCTCTCATCAACTCGATAGTTTAGGTGTTAATCTAATTCCTTGGTTTATGATCATAGATAGAGACGGAAGGTTTGTTGATAGTAATGCTGAAAGACCATCAAGTAAAGATGTTTACAAAGAAATAGAGAGGTTCTTGTAATAATTAAGATATTTGCAGCATAATTAAATTCAACTTTTTTACGTTTTAAAATCTTCAGGATTTTATGTTTGAATAATTAAGTACCAATATTATAATGTTTTCATATAATACACATCGGTTTGTTTATGTTCTTGCTTTAGCAATTATTGCTTGCTCTTTGCCTTTTTCGGTATTTACTACTAGTGTTGGATCTATTACTCTGTTAGTAAATTTTGTTCTTGAGGGAAATTGGCGTTTTAAGTACAATAATTTAAAGCAGAATAGGCTTTTGTGGGTGTGGTTGTTTATATATCTACCGATACTTTATAGTTCTTTTTATTCGTCGAGTACTTCGATTGCAATTAAGGAGTTGCGCCTTTGGCTTCCGTTTGTAGTTCTTCCGCTGGTAGTTGCAACTAATAATCCATTAAGTTATAAGGAATTTAGGCGAGTGTTGTTGCTTTTTGTGTTGGCTGTGTTTGTGGCAACCCTTATAAGCACAACATATTTTGCAACACTTTCGAGTTATGAGGTAATTGATGTTCGAAAAATTTCTTTGTTTATTTCTCATATTCGATTTGCCCTGATGGTCAATCTTGCCATGGCAATTCTCTTTTATCTTGTTGTTTTTGATACTTGTGAGAGGTCTCGAATTTCGAAAGGTATAATGATAGTTATTTTTCTCTGGCTGTTGGTTTTTCTTTTTATACTTCAGTCGCTAACTGGCATTGTCATGCTTTTCTTGATGCTACTGCTTATTTTCTTTTGGTTTTACTTTAAGATTCGTGAAGCAGCCGTTCGTTTTGTTTTAGCCACCCTGGCATTAATGGTTATATTTCTGGGATCTTCGTCTTTGACGCACCAGATTGAGAAGTTTTACACTCGAAATAAAATTGATTTGGCAAGTTTGCCGGAGAGAACTCAAAATGGAAATGCATATCAGCACGATACGGTACGCTTGGCCTACGAGAATGGTAATTTAATCTATATAAATGTTTGTAGTCCTGAGTTACAAAAGGAGTGGGAGAGGCGAAGTCGTATAAAATTTGATGGGCTCGATAAAAAAGGACAGAATTTAGAACAAACCTTACTGCGTTACATGACATCGCTTGGGTTAACTAAAGATTCTGCAGGTGTTGCAAAACTCGACTCTATTGATGTTAACTTCATTGAAAGTGGTGCTGCCAGTGTGATTTTTAGGAACGATAATTTTGGAATAGATAAAAGGCTTTATCAGCTTCTTTGGGAGTTTGATGCATACAGAACCGAGGGGCTTGTTGATCGGAGTTCTGTTATACAGCGATTTGTATATGCTAGGGCTGCATGGTTTGTGATTAAGAAACATTTATGGTTTGGCGTAGGTTGGGGCGATATACATAAATCGCTTGATGATTTCTATCGCGTAAAACAGGTAAATCTTGAGAAGGATTTGCGCTTCATGCCGCATAATCAGTATTTAACAGTGTGGGTGGGTGCAGGAATCCTTGGACTGCTCGTATTTATAGTTGCATTTGTTTTTCCTTTCTTAGCCAAAAAGGAGTATAAGAATTTCTTATCGCTTTATTTCTTCCTAATGATAATGGTTTCGATGTTAAATGAGGATACATTTGAGTCACATATTGGGATAACATTTGCGGTACTTTTCTACTCATTGTTTATTTTTGGGTTCTCGTTTAAACCCAAAATCGATGAATCTGAACCGTCTTCAAACTGATTTTTATCGAAGAGATGTCTTGATTGTTGCGCCTGAATTACTCGGAAAGCAACTTGTGCGTGTATATTCCGATGGTTCGTTTGCTCGGCATCTTATAACCGAAGTGGAGGCTTACAAGGGTATTGGCGATTTGGCTTGTCATGCGAGTAAGGGTAAAACTGAGCGGAATAAGGTGATGTTTATGCAGGGTGGCTTGGTGTATGTTTATCTTATTTATGGAATGTATTGGATGCTAAATGTTGTCACATCGGTTGATGATGATCCGGAGGCTGTACTAATTCGTGGAATTTCGGAGTATTCAGGACCTGGGCGACTTACCAAACATTTGCAGATAGATAAAAGTTTTTATGCCGAAGATTTATCAACTTCGAGTCGAATTTGGATAGAGGATGTTGGACTGTTGCCCAAGTTTTCAACGACACCTCGCATTGGGATCGATTATGCAGGTTCATACTGGGCGAATATGCCATGGCGATTTGTGACCGAGAATCTTTGAGAATAACTTATTACTAAAATATTACCGCAATGAAGATTGTATTTGCAGAATCAATAGGAATAACCGAAAGCCGAAAGTCGGAGTTTATGTTAGAAATGCGAGACCTAGGTCATGAGGTTTTATTTTTCGATACTCCCGTCAGCGATCAGGCGGAACTACAAGCTAGGTCTACGGATGCCGATGTTTTGGTGTTGAGCAATCAATCACTGTCGGCCAACACAATAAATAATCTATCTAAGTTGAAGTTGATTTCAGTTGCCTTTACCGGGGTGGATCATTTACCGATAGATTACTGCCGAGATAGGCAAATAACCGTTTGTAATGCCGCAGGGTACAGTACATTTGCAGTTGCAGAACTTACTATTTCAATGGCAATTTCTTTGTATAGGAAGATCGCAGAGTTGAATAACGATGTGAGACGCTGCAAAACGCGATCGGGCTTTTTAGGACGAGAACTTCACGGTAAGACCTTTGGAATTGTTGGTTTGGGTGCTATCGGGGAGAGAGTTGCACAGCTAGCCAATGCATTTGGCTGTAAGGTTATTGCTTATACTCGGACACCAAAGAATATTTCTGGCGTTGAGTTGGTTGCGTTGGATGAATTATTTAGATCGGCAGATATAGTATCATTACATATTCCGGCTACCAGTCAAACGGTTGGATTAGTTAATGATAAGTTGATTGGTTTGATGAACCCAGAGGCAATTCTTGTTAACACAGCCCGTGGAACCCTTGTCGACTATAGTGCTTTATCTCTAGCGCTTAAAAATAAATCTATAGCAGGAGCCGCTATTGATGTGTATGAGCATGAACCCCCAATCGAAAGCGATCATCCTTTATTTAGTGCTCCAAATACGTTACTTTTGCCTCATGTTGGATATGCTACAAGGGAGGCAATTGATGGTAGAACCGATATTGTTCTAGATAATATTCGTTTTTGGCTTAAAGGAAATCCTAGAAATGTGATTGTATAACAGTGTGATGTGATTTTGATGAAAATATTTTCAAAAAATATTTGGTGGAAATAGAATAATTATGTTACATTTGCACCGCTAAAGAAAAAAGACAGCACTCCTCATTAGCTCAGTTGGTTAGAGCACCTGACTGTTAATCAGGGGGTCCTAGGTTCAAGTCCTAGATGAGGAGCAAACCCCGATGGATAATCGGGGTTTCTTTTTTTGTGTCATTAGTTTTTGTTCCCAAATAAAAAATTCATAGCTTACACTAAATTTAACAAACATATTATGAGTAAAGTATTGGGTTTAGGAAATGCCCTTGTCGACCTAATGACCAAGTTGCATAACGATTTAACGCTGGATCAGTTAAGTTTGCCTAAAGGAAGTATGCAGTTGGTCGATGAGATTTTTATGCAAAAAGCGGTTGAGCATACAAAGCACCTATCCCAAACTTTGGCTGCAGGTGGCAGTGCTGCAAATACCATTCATGGGTTGGCTAATTTAGGTGTAGAAACAGCTTTCATTGGGAAAATTGGAAACGATTCCTTTGGGAATGTATTCGAGTCCGACATGGTTAAGCATGGTATAACTCCTATTATGTTAAAGGGTAAGGCTGAGTCCGGAAGGGCGTTGGCTTTGGTGAGTCCCGATTCTGAGCGCACGTTTGCAACGTATCTTGGTGCGGCAGTTGAAATGACTGCCGAGGATTTGAAACCAGAAATGTTTGATGGATACTCGTACTTTCATATAGAGGGCTATTTGGTCCAAAATCATGAGTTGATTCGACGTGCTGTAGAGATTGCCTATGAAAAAGGCCTGAAAATCTCCTTGGATTTGGCTAGTTATAATATGGTGGAGGATAATCGTGAGTTTTTAAAAGAGATTATTCAAAAGTATGTAACTATAGTGTTTGCTAACGAGGATGAAGCTAAGGCTTTTACTGGAAAGTCTCCTGAAGAGTCACTTCAGATTTTGAGCGATATGGTTTCTATTGCTGTTGTTAAACTAGGTTCGGAAGGCTCGTTAATTAAACGTGGCGAAGAGCAAGTTTCTGTTGGAATTATTGATGTTGATTGCATAGATACTACAGGCGCAGGAGATCTTTATGCCTCTGGATTTATTTATGGTTTAATTAAGGATTTACCTTTGCATAAGTGTGGCCAAATAGGCGCAGTGCTTTCTGGTCATATAATTGAGGTACTTGGCCCTAAAATGGATGGGAAACGATGGGAGAATGTTAAAAAGTTGGTTGAGGTAATTGAGAATGAATAGAGGTTAAATATTCTAATATATAGAGGCGAAATTTGATTTCGCCTCTTTTATTTTACTATATGTTATTCAGTTTCTACGTTTCTTTTTGTATAGTATTCTATCATATTCTTACCGATTTCTCAATCGTTGTGAATTAGGGAAAATCGTATGTATTTGCAGAATCATTGTGGTTTACATCAAGTATGAAGTGTGTAGATTTTAGGGATGTGATTGGACTGAGGTTTGTCAGGATTTTCCCTATCTTTGTATAAAATATTATAGTGGAAAAATGATAACCATTGAACAGGTTAAGGAGATTGTAAAGCGCAAGGATGCTCTGAGGAGGCATCTTTGACATCGATAGTAAATTAATACAACTCGAGGAAGAAGAGCAACGCACCCAATCGCCAGATTTTTGGGATAATCCAGCCGAAGCCGAAAAGCAACTTAAGAAAGTAGCGAGTATTAAAGCGTGGACCGATAGTTTTAGCAAGGTAAATCGGTTGGCTGATGATTTGCAGGTGATTTTCGATTTTGCACGCGAGGGTGCTGCATCCGATGATGAGGTGGATAAAGGTTATGCTGATTGCCTTTTAGTTATTGAGGATTTGGAGTTGAAGAACATGCTTCGCAAGGAGGAGGATAAACTGGGTGCTATAATGAAAATTAACTCTGGTGCCGGCGGAACCGAGAGCATGGACTGGGCTGAAATGCTTATGCGTATGTATACGCGTTATGGCGAACGTAATAGTTACGAGGTAAAGGTTATTGATATCCAGGATGGTGAGGAGGCAGGTGTAAAATCGTGTACACTTGAGTTTGTTGGCGATATGGCTTATGGTTTCCTTAAGAGCGAGAATGGTGTTCATCGCCTAGTTCGAATCTCTCCGTTCGATTCCAATGCTCGTAGGCATACTTCGTTTGCATCCGTTTTTGTATCTCCTGCAATTGACGATACCATTGAGATAGTTGTTAATCCTGCTGATATAAAATGGGATACTTACCGGTCGTCAGGAGCCGGTGGCCAAAATGTTAATAAAGTGGAAACCGGTGTCCGACTTTACCATATTCCAACAGGTATAGTTATTGAGAATACCGAGTCGCGTTCGCAGTTTCAGAATAAGGAGAATGCAATGCGCTTGCTTAAATCACACTTGTATGAGTTGGAACTTCGTAAGCGTCAGGAGGTACAGGCCGAAATTGAAGGAAAAAAGATGAAGATTGAGTGGGGTTCACAAATTCGTAACTATGTGCTTCATCCTTATAAGTTGGTAAAGGATTTACGCAGTAGCTATGAGACATCCGATGTTACCTCAATTCTTGATGGAGACTTGAACGAATGCATCAAATCGTACCTAATGCAGTTTGGTGAAGAGTAATTCTGTTTTGATGCCTTTTTGTTATTTTATTGCTTAATTCGTGTTTCGGTTAACCTAGTTTATTTAATCTAGATAGGGTAAGAAAAACTCTACCTTGCCGCATTTTGGGCAGGTGTAGAGTTCAAATGTTTCTCTGTTTGTGAACAATTCAAATATATCGCCAAGTGCGCCAATTCTGGTACCCTCATGGAATTTGTAGAGTCCAGAATACTCCATTACATCTTAAGCAGTTAATGTTTTTTGTGCCTTTGGGTTTTTCCTCCGATGAAGGAATTAATTCACTTAAATCAGTATGGCAACTTGGGCAAAATTTTTTTGATGGGTCAACTTCGCTGCCACATTTTGGGCAAATATTCTTGAAATCGGAGGTATTAATTATTTTGTCTTCGGAAAAACTATACTGACAATTCCAGCACATGTCAAAATTGTCCTCCACTTCGGAGTTGCACTTGGGGCATTTTTTCATTGCTAAATGAGTTAATTGTAAATCAAAATTAACTGATTTTGCAAAATGAAATTAAGAGTGATTGATATTTTATTTTCCTTCTGGATTATTCTGTCCGTAAAATTCAAAACGTGTTGCACGTTTTTTTACATTGTGTGCTTTATCCCTTTTTCAGTCTAGCCTTAGTTATTAATCCAACAGGAATAAACGCAAAAACCTTCTGCATTTTTTCGCGTGGAATTTGCGAAAGGAATAGCCCCATTACTACAATTGCAATTCCTGTCATTTTTACTGGAGTTAAAAGTTCTCCCTGTAGAAAGTATGCAAATACTGCCGTTAAAACTGGAATTGCGTTTGTAAAAGTGTTTGCGCTGGTAATTCCTAGGTGTTTTACTGAGTATGTAAATAGCAAAAATGCAAAGGTCGATCCAAATATCGCGAGTTCCAGTATTGGTATTATCGATTTTACGCTAACCCCGACACTTACGAAGTGGTTAACTTCGAATATCAAAAATAGAGGTAGAAAGTATAGTGCTCCTAACGTGTTTTGGTAGGTTATTATTGAGAAAACGTTGTATTTTGATGTTAGGTTTCGCAGCGTTAAGGAGTAACCTAACGCAGATAAAACAGCCAGTAGCATTAGCAGAATGCCGTAAGGGTTAGCATCAATTTGTCCAAAGCCTTTATGGAATATCACAATACAAACTCCAATTACCGAAACAACAATTCCCATAAAGTTCATAAGCGTAATGCGCTGTTTGTAAAGGTAAAACTCGCCAATTGGGCTAAATAGCGGAATTGTACAAATTATTACGGCTGCCAGTGTCGACGATATCATCGTCATTCCGAAGGTTTCGCCAACAAAGTACATGAATGGTTCAAAAAATGCGAGTAGCATAAAGTACTTTATGTCGGTTTTATGAATCTTAACAAGTTTCCCAATAATGCTAGTGACAATAAAAAGGAATACGCTTGATATTGTGAGCCGGAAGGTTACTAATGTTAATGGTTTATAAAATTCAAAAACATCTTTGTACCAGATAAATGTTAATGACCAAAATACCATAGACATTACCACTGCTATATAAACTAGTAAGTTTTTCTTCTGCATACAGATTTGTTTTTGCTCATGATTTGATTTATTCCTTAAGTCGATGGTTTAAGGCGGTGCAAAATTAATCTTTTATATAGAACTTGATTGCGAATTGTAAAGCATAAATTATATTGATTTTTGACCGTAAGGCGTTGGTTTGTTGTGCGTAATGCATTTGATTTTTACTTGGGAATATGTTGATGTCTGAAACTCTGTTTTTTTGATTATTTTTCTCTATAGATAGTTAACATTCATTACTACGACTCTGGAATATTCTATTACTTTTTTTTCTACTTTTACAAGGCGCAAATAGCATGGTGATGGAAGAATTAGTTAAACTTAGACAAGAACTGCATCGTAATCCCGAATTATCGGGGCAGGAGAGAGCAACTGCTAAACGTTTACGCTTTTTTCTAAGTCGTTATAAGCCGCATGAACTTTACTCGAATATTGCAGGCGAAGGAATGGCTGTTGTTTATAACGGGAAGGAGAGCGGCCCAACTGTTCTATTCCGTTGCGATATGGATGCAATTCCTGTTTCTGAGGTTAATAAAGTGCGATACAAGTCAAATGTTCCCGGAATTTCGCATGTTTGCGGGCACGATGGGCATATGGCCATTGTTTCGGGGCTTGCGGTACGTTTTAATGAAAAACCTTTGGAACGAGGTCGTGCAATTTTGCTTTATCAACCTGCCGAGGAGAATGGCATGGGGGCAAAACGATGTGTTGAACGTTTATCGGAACTCGATCTTTTACCCGATTACGCTGTGGCATTGCACAATTTGCCAAAGTATTCAAAGGGTAGCGTTGTATTGGGTAGGTACACGTTTTCATCAGCATCGAAAGGTTTGATTATTGAATTGACAGGTCGAAATTCGCATGCTGCATATCCCGAGCGAGGTCTTAATCCTTCGGCGGCCGTTGCCGAAATAATTCAGTCATTGCTTTGTTTAAAGGATTCTCGAAAGTTCAACGACTTTGTGCTGGTTACTATAATCCATGTTAATATTGGCGAGGTAGCATTTGGAACATCGCCCGGCTCTGCGGTTATAATGGCAACTCTTCGTGCTTTTAATAATGATGATATGGCTTTGCTTTCTGAAGGAGCAGTTGAAGGAGCAGTGAAAATTGCTGAGACGTATGGACTTGGTGTGTCAACATCGTTTGCCGATGAATATCCTGCTTCGGTATGCAATCATCAATTGACCGATTTGGTGGATAATATTGGTCGTCAGATGAAGAAAAATGTTGCATATCTTGAAGAACCCAATCGTTGGAGCGAAGATTTTGCTCATTTTACGGCATGTTGTCCTTCTGTTATTTTTGGACTTGGTTCTGGCGAAAATCAACCTGATATTCATTCTCCCGATTTCGACTTTCCTGATGATATTATTATGGATGGAGTTGAACTAATGGATGCCTTGGCACGAAAGTTAACCTCTGAGTAAGAGCCAATCAAGTTAACTTTTTATTTTGAATTTATCGGTTTTAGCACTAACCAAGTAAACTCCACTAAATACAAGTAGTGCTGCAATTATCTTTTGTGCATCAAGTTTGTCTTGTCCTAGAATGGCAGCAACAACTGTGGCAATAACAGGTTGTGAGTAGATGTAGATGCTTACAGTCGAAGTTTGTACATGCTTTAGTCCCCAGCTGTTTAGTAGATAGGCCAAGAATGTAGGCCCAAGCAGTACGAAAATAATGGCGCCATATATCGATATTGGAATGTTGCTCCAATCGGTGTTGGTAAGGTCGGTGAAACCGAATGGAAGAACCGCAAATAATCCAACGGTGAATACGCCGCGCATTACCGTTATCGGACTGTACTTGCTCATCAATGGTTTCACAACAACAAGGTATGCTGCATAAAATAGAGTGTTGAAGAATAGCATAATGTTTCCAAAGAAATGCTCAGATCCAAAGTTTGCTTCTCCTCGTCCAAAAATCAGCATTAATGCTCCCGAAGCTCCAATAATTAACCCAACTATCTTTTTTAGGTTTATTCTTTCGCCAATAGCAAGGAATGCGATGAGCATTACCATTGCTGGATTTAATGTTGATATTATTGATGAATCGATAGGTGAACTAAAGTTTAACCCATGTAAGAATAGAAGTTGGTTGAATGCAACCCCCATTAATCCACCCAGTATGAATCGGACGTAATCTTTTCTGTCGATTTTCTCAAATTTCTGTCCTAGTTGCGAGATTGCATAAAACAAAGCAGAGGCAGCAATAACTCTCAATAATGTGAATCCTCCTGGTTTTAAATGGTTGGGCATTACCCCTTTGGCGACGGCATAGTTAATTCCAAAGAGTATATTTGCTCCAATAATTGCTAAATGTGCCTTAATTCTATTGTTATCCATTCTTTTCCAACTTCACTTAAATTATCTGCAACTAGTGCCAAACTAAGACAAATGCGTAGCCAAAAAGTTTAACTTTCGCATTACGAATTATTAACTTAACTTGAGCCTAAATTAGAACCAAATTAAACTAAATTTGTTGAATTGTATTAAAAATACCGATGCATCAACTTAAAACAGCAATTCCAGAAAATCCAGCCCGACGAATTAAGACGGGCACCGCATTTATACCTATTGCAATTGGTTTGGGGGTTGTTGCTTATCTTTTGTACACGGAGTTTAATCCCGATGCATTTAATTTGATTCATTTTACTTGGCGATCGGCTTTTTGGATTTTGCTTGCTATTCTTTTTATGGTAGGGCGCGATATTGGTTATACATTTAGATTGATGACCTTGTCGGATGGAAAATTTCGATTCTGGAAAGCACTTAGAGTGATTATGCTGTGGGAGTTTACTTCGGCTATAACGCCATCGGCAGTGGGCGGAACAAGCGTTGCTATTGTGTATGTAAACAAGGAGGGATTGAATCTTGGCCATAGTTCGGCTGTGGTTATGATAACCTCATTTCTGGATGAACTTTACTTTGTGCTGATGTTCCCCATTCTTATTCTGATTGTTGGGGCAACCAATCTTTTTGGAATTGCGGCAGAAAATAGTTCTATAATTCGGGAGTTGATGATCTTTAGTGCAGTTGGATTTTCGATTAAGTTGGTTTGGATTCTATTTCTCAGCTATGGGTTGTTCGTTAATCCTCGCGGATTAAAATGGTTGATCTTGATGATATTTAGGCTGCCGTTGCTCCGACGTTGGAAGCATGGTGCCAATCGTGCCGGTAGCGATATTATTAGTAGTTCTGTTGAGTACCGTAAAAAACCATTCTCGTTCTGGCTAAAAGCATTTGGAAGCACATTTTTATCGTGGACTGCTCGATTTTGGGTGGTTAATGCATTGCTTATGGCTTTTTTTGCTATCGATAATCATTTATTGGTATTTGCTCGCCAACTGGTTATGTGGATTATGATGTTAGTGAGTCCAACCCCTGGTGGTAGCGGATTTGCTGAGTTTGTTTTTACTCGTTATCTTTCCGAGTTTATTCCTGTTGATGCGGCATCGCTTGGTGCAATTGCAATTGCAATGGCATTGCTATGGCGATTAATCAGTTATTATCCTTATCTTTTCATTGGCGCAGTGCTATTCCCTCGTTGGGTTAAAAAGAAATTTCTGCATGGAAAGTAAGGGTTGATAATTACTATCCGTTTGTGTAATCTTATCGAAAGTATAAAGGAAAATAATCATCATAAAAAAATCTCTCACAACTGTGAGAGATGATATGAGAGTTTATTTAAGTTTTTAGAAGAAACAAGTACCAAATGCTATCCGTTTTCCTGAATATACTTAATGAGCGATTCAAATATTAATCGGCCATCGGTATTGCCAAGTTCATCGTCGGAAGCCCTCTCAGGGTGAGGCATCATACCAAAAACATTCTTGCGTTCGTTGCAAATTCCTGCAATATTTTCAACTGCACCGTTTGGATTAACGGTTTCAGAAACAATACCATTGTCATCGCAGTAGCGGAAAAGAATTTGTCCGTTTATTCGCATTTGCGCAAGGGTTTCTCTGTCGGCAAAGTAACGTCCTTCGCCATGTGCAATTGGAATTTTAAGGGCTTTATTCTTAGGTAGATACTTCGTTAGTGCAGCCGTTTTGCTATCAGGAGTCAAGAAAACATTCTTACAAACGAACTTTTGATTCATATTGTGCAGCAATGCTCCTGGCAACAAACCCGATTCGCAAAGAATCTGGAAGCCATTGCAAATACCGAATACATAGCCTCCATTGTTGGCGAACTCAATAACACGATTCATGATAGGCGAGAACTTTGCCAATGCACCAGATCGAAGATAATCGCCATAGGAGAAACCTCCTGGCAGAACAATTACGTCGATGTTGGTGTCAAAATCAGTCTCTTTATGCCAAAGAGTTACCACTTCCTGCTCAAGGATATCACGTAGCACATACACTGTATCCTGATCACAGTTAGACCCCGGAAATATTACTACTCCAAACTTCATAGGATTATTTTCTAATGACACTTCAAAGATAGATATTTAAATGTTACTTGCCAAACAAGCCTTTGTATTGTAATCAGAATATATTAAATTTACCTTACACTTAAAATCTGAAATAATGCGACGAATTCTGCGATTTCTTGTTATTACTATATTATTTGCAGTTGTTCTGTTTGGCCTATTTTTGGCTTATTCCTCTTTAACATGCTTTAATCCTAAGCCAGAGGTGGTGGTTTGGGCGTCAGAAAAGCCCGATACAATTCCAACCGATTCAGTTTTTACGCTGCAAACATGGAATATCGGTTATGCTGGATTGGGTGATAATATGGACTTTTTTTATGATGAAGGAACAAAAGTGCGCGATACAAAAGAGCGAACCTTAGAGAATTTAGACTCAATTACTGCCTTTCTAGGAAGAAACAGCAATATGGATTTTATTTTTCTTCAGGAAGTTGATTTCGACTCGCATAGAACATACGGTATTCATCAACCCGAGTATTTAGCAAAAGTGCTGAGTTGCCAAAGTTCTGTTGGCTTTAACTATGATGTGGCCTTTGTTCCCATTCCGGTAAGTAATCCCATGGGTGGAGTTCTTTCTGGAGTTGTTACATTTAGCCATGCTGTTCCGAAAATCTCAACGCGTTATCAATATCCTGGCAAGTTTTCGTGGCCAAGTAGAGTGTTCAATCTTCGACGCTGTATGCTGGTAAACCGGTATCCAACAAGCAACGGAAAAGAGTTGATTCTTATAAATACACATAATTCTGCATTCGACGATGGCTCTATGAAGGCACAGGAGATGGGTTTTCTAAAGACATTTATTCTGAAAGAATATCTTGAAGGTAACTATGTTGTTGTTGGAGGCGATTGGAACCAGTCCCCTCCGAGGTTTCCATTATCAACATTTAAGGATAATTATAAGGTGTGTTTTTTTAGGTTGACCAATATTGATACTAGTTTTATTGCTAAGCAGTGGACGTGGGCTTTTGATCCAACAGAACCTACGAATCGGTATTTAAATGAACCATATGTGCAAGGGAAAAATTATACTGGAATACTCGACTTTTTTCTTCTTTCGCCTAATGTAGCGATGGTCGAGTGCAAAACACGCAATCTGAAGTTTAGAAGTTCCGATCATAATCCAGTTCAACTGTCATTTAAGTTGATAAAGTAGATTGTTTGATGGTTTGGTTGACAAGTCTTTTGGATGCTTGCGATTTTAGGATTGAAGTGTTTTTTGTAAATGATTTCTATGTCACTGTTTATCTATATTTAGTCTGCATTTAATTCAAATTGGTAAATGCATTTTGTTGTTTCGTCAAAGTTTATTTTAAGTTTATTTGTAACGTTTGGCGGGGTGTTCAAAACTGAATATATTTCAGCATTGCTTTTGTTCGTAAGCAAACTATTTTTACCTTTAACAATTCAAAAGTGCCATTAGTTTTGGTATATTGCATCTTGTTACTGGTTGTTTTGGCTAGTTTAAGTTGATTGTATATGCAGGTAACCGATCAGGATTTACAGTATTTTGTTACAACATTGAAGAATGTTTCTAAGTACGATTTTTCTGAGTATTCAGATAAATCACTTAAACGTCGCTTACAGAAGATCCAAGAAGATTACAATTTTGACTTAACCACCCTAATAACCAATCTTCGAATTGATAAAAACTTTGTGGAGAAAATAGTTAAGGAGATAACCGTAAATACCACAGAGTTATTTCGCGATCCACCGGTTTGGCATTTGCTGCGATCTAGAATCCTTCCTCGTTTTAAGAATAATAAGACAATTAATATTTGGCATGCGGGTTGTTCCACTGGGCAGGAAGTTTACTCCATGATGATTTTGCTCAATGAAATGGGAATGCTCGATAAAGCGAAGATCTTTGCGACCGATCTTAATGTTGACGTTTTGGATGCTGCAAAGCAGGGAATTTACAAGTATCGATTTAACCTAGGATATCTAGATAACTTTGATAAGGTTATAAAGCAGAACCCTTTGAATTTTGATGAGTACAACGAGGTTCCCTATGAAAAGTATTTCGATATTGATAAGGTTAAGGATACCATTACCATGAAAAAGTTTCTCACAGAGAAACCAATATTCAGAAAGCATGACTTGGTCGTGGATGGCAATATTTTCTTTGCTAAGTTTGACTTAATTCTTTGCCGGAATGTAATTATTTATTTCAATTATTCGTTACAGAATAAGGTTTTTGAACTATACCATAACAACTTATACCCAAAAGGAATTCTGTTGCTTGGTATGCACGAAACCATACTTGGTCCTTGGGCCAATAAGTTTGAACGTCTTGGTCAGGCCTATGTGAAAAAATAACATAAAAACGAATTTATCGATTAGAAAATGAAATTCTTTAAAAATATAAAACTTGGTCAGCGGATACAGTTATATGTAATTCCATTGCTTGTTATACTTTTTGTGTTTGCAGGATTGATGCTGAATTATATGTCGAGAAAGCGGGTTTTTGATACAGCCCGATTACAGGCTAATGTTTATATAGATAAAACCATTCAAATTATTGATGCTATTGAGAAGAAAACTGGCAAAGGATTTACCGCCGATGATAAATTTGAACTTAAACCGTATTTCCAAAATCCAGCATATAACACAACCGATTTTCCGTGTATTATATCTCGAAATGGTGAGTATTTAATACATACATTCCGAGAAGGGCAACGAATTCCGATGTCGGCATTAACCCAACTCAAGGCAAAAACGGAAAATCAAGGTTGCATATACTATCGCGATTTTGTAGATAACTCGGAAGAGGAACGAATGCTCTGTTTCAAATATTATCAACCATACAATGCGTATGTCGCAATATCTGTAAGTTCCACTGAAATTTTGGCATCGCTAAATAATTATCGTCGAGTTTTAAATCTAATTATAGTTCTGAGTTCACTTATTATTGCGATTGTAATTCATTACATGGTGAAACCCATTGTTCGGAATATAAACCTTGTAAATATTAAATTACGTCAATTGTCCAATGGCGATATTCCTAATCATTTAAAGATAGAATCGAACGATGAGATTGGCGTTATGGTGGGCTCGTTGAATAAGTTGATTGATGGTTTAAAGCATACAACCGAGTTTGCACATGAAATTGGTCAGAATAAACTTGATTTTAAGTTCAATCCGTTGAGCAATAAAGATGAGCTTGGAAATGCTTTACTTGAAATGCAAAGCAACTTGAAGCGAGCCAACGATGAGGAACTTAGACGTAAAGAGGAGGACAATATTCGGAGTTGGACCAATATTGGGCTGGCAAAATTTGGGGATATTCTGCGTCAGAATAATAATAACCTGAACATTCTTGCCGATAGTATTATTCAAAACCTGGTGAATTATCTTGAGGCCAATCAGGGTGGAATTTTTGTTTATACAGAGGCAGAATCTGATCGGTACTTAGAGTTGCTTTCGGCTTTTGCATATAATCGCAAAAAGTATTTCGATAAGGTAATTCAGTTGGGCGAAGGATTGGTGGGAACCTGTGCTCAAGAAAAGCATACAATATATTTAAAGGAGATTCCTGAAAATTATATCGCCATAACATCGGGGTTAGGTGAGGCTACACCGTCATCCCTTTTGATTGTTCCGTTGAAGTTAGAGGAGGATATATTTGGTGTTATAGAAATAGCTTCGTTCCGGGAATTTAATCCTTTCGAAGTTGAGTTTGTTGAAAAAATTGGAGAGAGCATTGCTTCTACTCTTTATTCTGTTAAAAACAATATTAGAACCACAATTTTGCTTGAGCAATCGCAGCAACAGCGTGAGGAAATGGCCGCACAGGAAGAAGAAATGCGACAAAATATGGAGGAGATGCAAGCTACTCAGGAGGAAATGTCGCGTAAAAATATCGAACTAGAAGTTGTTACCGCTGCAATTAATCAGGCCTTATTATCGATGACTCTTAGTGAGGATGGCTATATTGTTGATTCAAATACAAACTTCCAATCCTTGGTCGGATTCTCAAAGTTGGAACTTGATGGCAAGCCTTTCCTTGAATTAGTGCATTCCGGTCAGCGTGATGATTTTAGCACTCTTTGGGAACAGGTTTTGGCAGGACAGGCTGTGAATGAGACTTTACACTTGGTTGGAAATAATGGTGTGGAATTTTACATTATGACATCAATTTCTCCTGGAATGGACGATATGGGAATGATTATAAAAATCTTCTTAGTTGGTCAGGATATCACAGAAGCGAAGAAGTTGGATCTTAAAGCGCAAAGACAGGCAGTGGAAATTGAACAGGCAATAATTGAACTAAAGAAGGAACAGGATTTGTCGGCTCAGCGCGAAAAGGATATGGAGACTTTGCTAAAAGCATTGGATAGGAATTGTTTGGTTACTGTACTTGAACCCGAAGGTTTAATTACATATATTAATAATAAAAATGTAGAAACTTTGGGTGATGCAAAAGAGGATATTGAGGGTAAGTTCTTGCAGGATATTGACTATAGCGCAAAAAATAAGCCTAAGGAGTTTAGAGTGTTCTGGGATAATTTGCATAATGGACTAAAGCAAACAAGGGTATTCTCGCTGAATGTTAATAACAAAGAGGTTTGGATTCAGGAGAATTATACTCCGGTTATGGACGAAAATGGAAGTTTATATAGAATAATAAATATTGGTTTCGATATCACCGAAAATAAAAATAAGGAGATAGAAATGACGAACCTTATTAATCAACTTAAAGATTTAAAGGATAAGAAATAGATTTATACAATGATAAGATACGAAATAGGCATAGTAGATACTAGGAATGTGATCAAAACACTTTTTGATGATTTTGGTTATGATTTTAGAGATTATGCCCTTACCTCTTTCAAGCGACGCTTAGAGCATGTCATTAATAATAATGGCCTGCGCGATGCCGATGGATTAGTTAACCGTTTGCAAAACAATAAAGATTTCATTGAACAATTCCTTTTTGAGATAACGCCTGAAACAACCGAAATGTTTCGTGATCCTTCGTTCTGGAGAGTTCTTCGCGATGATATTCTTCCGGATCTTGTTCGGGGATCGGCCAATAAACCTAGAATTTGGGTGGCTTCATTTGATTCAGGTGAGGAGTTATATTCGCTTGCAATTATCCTCAAGGAGATGAATTTGCTTGATAAGGTTCAACTTTATGCCAATGTGTTTACCGATAAGTGTATAAGTCGAATTAAGAGTGGTCGGCTTGATCCAAAAGATTTGGAAACCAATGAGGCCAACTATCAGCGGTTAAATGGAAAGGATCAGTATTCTTCGTATTACACTATGGATGGGAATTCTATTGTTTTCGATACTGCACTTGTGAAGGATGTTATTTTTACCAAACAAAAAACAACATTCGAGGACGATCCTGGAGCTGTAAAGTTGGCTCTATTTCGAAATCAAACTATATATTTTAATCAACTTTTGCAGGAAAAAGTGTTACAGAAGATTTCGAGCAGTCTTGTTGCTGGTGGATTTTTAGCACTTGGAGTTAAAGAAACTTTGGAAAATACAAATGCAAACAATAAATTTACCGTATTTAACGATAACGAAAAGATTTACAAGCGTAAAACCACTTAGCATTTATGTATAAAGCAGTAATTATAGGCGGATCGGCAGGTAGTTTTCAGGTAATAACCCGAATACTTCATTCGTTATCGCCAAATTTTCCCCTTCCAGTGCTTCTTTGTTTACATCGATTAAAGCATGTGCGTAGTGGTTTTGTTGAGGCTCTTTCTATTAAGTCGGGAATCCCCATTATAGAGCCATTCGATAAGGAGCAGATAAAACCAGGGAAAGCATACTTGGCTCCGGCTAACTATCATATGTATATTGAGCTTGGAAATAAAATAGCTCTTTCTACAGAAGAGCCCGTAAATCACTCTCGGCCAAGTATCGATTTATCTTTTGTAACTGCTGCTCAGGTTTATCGCGAAAAGTTGATTGGAATAATCCTTTCTGGAGCCAATCGCGATGGAGCATATGGTTTGAAGAAGATTAAGGATTTAGGTGGTTTGGCTATTGTTCAGGATCCAGAAGAGTGCCAAGTTAAAACTATGACCGAGGCATCGTTAAAAATGACTAAAGTCGATTTTGTGTACAATACAAACGATATTATTAAGTTTTTACAAAATATTAAAAGTTAGCATTATGAAGCTGATCAGCAAAGAATCTAAGTTTTTGCCAATAATGATATTGGTATTGCTTCTGATTAGCGTTTTGCTCGCATTTAGCAAAGCCCATAACACAATAGTTGAATTGGGGCAAACCACCTCGGTTTGGCTTATTGCACTCACAATTCTTCCTGCAATCTTTGGTATTTTACTTTACTCTTTACTTGGCGCATCGAAAGGGACGATTTCGCACCTCGAGGCTGAAGTTAAATCGTTAAAGGCTGCTTTGGATAATTCTTTGAAAACAGAGGTTAAGGAAACAGTTGTGGTTGATACTGAGGTTAAAATTGATGTTAAAGACGCTATTTCGAAGATAATTCCCAATATCGATTTAAGTGATATTGAGAAGTATGGTGAGGTGATGCTTGCTAATATTGCAAAACAATTTCAGATAGTTCAGGGTTTGCTTTATTTAAAAAATACTGACTCTGGTGTTTTTTCATTCTCGGCAGGATATGCTTTCTTTTCAGAAACACAGCCTACATCATACATTGAGGGTGACACACTCCCAGGACAGGTTGCCAAAAATAAAACTGTGCTTAATCTCGATAAGGTTCCCGATGGTTATATAACAATACTTTCGGGTTTAGGAAAAGGCTCTCCTAAGCATTTACTTATTGTGCCGATAATTGATTCGAATAGCGAGACCATAGGAATTATTGAGTTAGCATCGTTTAAAGCGTATAGTTCGCAGCACGAAGAACTTTTTGCCGCTTTAGGTCGTAAATTAGGTGAAGTGCTCATTTCTAATAAACCAATTAGCCAGGATTAGTATGACATCTTTTGGGATTTTATCTGCAACCGACAGTAAAAGCGTAATTCAACGCAAAGTTACGATAGCAATCGTGTTGGGACTGCTTTTCCCAATTGCAGCATGGATTATCGATATTTCTCTCAAAGGTATTCCTTTCAATTTTGTGAACTTTTTAAGCATCCATAGAACCAATAGTGTATTATGGATTGTTGATTTGTTTCCGTTTGTTGTTGCTTATTTAACCTGGGTGCAAACCAGAAAACACTATAGCAAGGTGGCTTTGCTGGAGAAGGAACTTTACCAACGCGATGAAGATATCAACAAAAATGCTCTTTTTGCTAAAAAGATTGGCGAGGGTGATTATGTTTCTTCATTCGAAATCGGAGGTGACGATGATGTTCTTGGAAAATCGTTGGTGTTAATGCGCAATAACCTTTTGTCAAACCAAAAGAAAGAGGGCGAACAGAATTGGATTGCCAAAGGGAAGGATGAAATTTCATACATCTTAAGGTTACACAACAGCATCGAGGATCTTTCGTACGATGTGTTGGTTAAGCTTATTAAATATATTGACACCGTTCAGGGTGCACTATATATATATGATGAGGAGAGAAATACTCTTAGCAACTTGGCAACATATGCTTATAATCGTAAAAAGTATGTTCAGCAGGAGTTCAAGGTTGGTCAAGGGTTGATTGGAGAATGTGCCTACGAACGCGATTTTATTTATAGAACAGAAGTCCCCGATGAGTATGCTACTATAACATCTGGAATTCTTGGTGATAAAAAGCCTAAAAGTATTCTTCTTATACCTCTTATTACTGACGAGAAACTCGAAGGTGTACTTGAGTTTGCATCGATTGAGGATGAAATACCTGAGTTAACTATTAGGTTCCTTCGTGAGGTTGGAGAAATTATTGCGCGTACAGTATTTAACCTCCGAATTAATCAGAAAACTGAGCGTTTGCTTCAGGAAGCTCAGCAGATGACTCAGGAATTGCGCGAGAATGAGGAAGAACTTCGTCAAAATGCCGAGGAAATGCGTGCAACTCACGAAGAATTAGAAAAATCGAATGCAAAGTTAGAGGCAAAAATTAAAGAGGTTGAAAATGCGCAAAAACGTCTTCACTCTTTGCTCGAGAATGCTTCTGAGATTATATCGATCTATAATAACGAAAAACAGTTAACCTATATAAGCCCATCGGTAGCAAAGATTCTTGGATATACTCCTAATGAAATGATGGGAGGAAAAGATTTCGATCGTTTAACCCGTAAGGGTGAGAGCGATTTTAATGAGATGTTTGAGCAGTTGCTTGAAAATCCACGAATAGCCATCACCATCCAGTATACATACATGAAGAAGGATGGAGAGAAGATTTTCCTTGAAGTTACGGGACGTAACCTGTTGGACGATTCGGCAATTGGAGGTATTATTATCAATTCCCGCGATATTACAGAGCGAAAGAGAGCCGAAAAGGAAGAGCGTATGAAAAGTAAGATGCAGTCGCTCTCCGAAAATTCGATCGATATAATAATGCGTATTAACACTTCTGGTCAGTTTTTTTATGCCAACCCTATGGTTGAACAGTATTTGGGAATCGACTATAAAGATTTGATTAATCAGACATTAACATCGCTTGAGATAAATCCCGTATTGTCCGATTTCATAAAAGATGCGATTAAGAATATAAAGGTAAATAAAGAAAAGATTGAAGGAGATATCTCGTTCGATTCTCAAATGGGAAATGTGATTATGCATATTGTCGCTATTCCGGAGTTTAACGAGAACGAGTTGGAGACCATTCTATTTGTTGGTCACGATATTTCAGAGGCCAAGCGGATAGAGATGGAGATCCAGGATAAGAATCGAAAAATTACTGAAAGTATTAATTATGCTCAGCGTATACAAACATCAATACTTCCAAATAATAGGTTGATTCGCCAGTATTTACCTAAATCCTTTATATTCTATCATCCTCGCGATGTAGTTAGTGGGGATTTTCCTTGGTTTTTCCTAAAAGATGACTATATTTACATTGCTGCAGTTGACTGTACTGGTCATGGAGTACCGGGCGCTTTGCTCTCGTTTATTGGCTATTTTACGCTAAATAATGTTGTTGACCATGACTCAACATATACTGCAGGTGAAATTTTGGATAAGTTGCATTTTGGAGTTCGCAAAACCTTGAAGCAAGATAGACCCGATGCCGATGCGCGTGATGGAATGGATATTGCGTTTTGCAAAATCAATCTAAAGAAAAAAGAGTTACTGTACTCAGGTGCTCATCGTCCTTTGTATTTGGTTCGAAAGGGCGAATTAATAGAGTACAAGGGTAATAGAAAGGCAATTGGTGGAATTCCTCATCCTAAAAAGGCTGAGGAGAATTTTGAGAATTACGTTATTGACATACAAGCGGGTGATAGGATTTTCTTTTTCTCCGACGGTATTGTAGATCAGGTGGGAGGTGAGGATAAGCGAAAGTATAGCCCGCAAAGAGTTAGAAGCACAATCTTGGACAATCAGAAATTGTCAATGCCTGAATTATCCGAGACCTTTTCTAAAGATTTTGAAAAGTTTAAAGGTGATTTGAAACAGGTTGACGATATACTGTTAATTGGAATTGAGTTCTAGAATTGCTAAATATTCGTAAATTATATAATTTTACGGGCTATGGATAAGAAAAATGTTAGAGGATTTCTTGAGTTTGTTTACGACTTTTATAAGTCGATGAAGGCTCACGAAATTACCCTTGTTTACGAGGGTGAAATTACCCATCAAATTACTAAGGCTTTTACTTCGCTTACCGAATCGAATATGGCCAAGGAGGAGGAATCTAACTCCGTTCAGAAAAAAGTTTTCCATGTAATGGTAGAATGCTTACAGAATATCAGTAAACATGCTGATAGTTTTGGCTCTGATGACTTCCTGTTTGCTGGCCGTGGTATTTTTATGGTTAGTAAGGGCGATGAAGAGTATCATGTTACAACAGGTAATGTTATTGAAAATGGCAAAATTGAGGAGTTGTCTAAGATTCTTGATAATATCAACATGCTCGATAAGGAAGGATTGAAGCAACTTTATAAAACACAAATGCGTGAGGGTCGCTTGTCTGAAAAGGGTGGAGCTGGTTTAGGTTTCATCGATATTGCCCGAAAAACAGGTCGCAGACTGGAGTACCATTTCTTGCCAATTGATGAAGATTCCCATTTCTTTATTTTAACATCAACTATTTCTAGAAACGAGTAAAAATATTACATATGGAAACCATCAAAATAATGGGGACCGACGACACCCCAACAGTTATACTGGATGCCGAAAATGAGATTTATGAAATCTCAGGACGTTCCCTTCCCGAGGATGTGACTGCATTCTACGATCCTATTTTAGGATGGCTCGATGAGTATGCGTCATCACCCAATGGCAAAACTATCTTCACCTTTAAGTTGGTGTACTTCAATACTGCTAGTTCTAAACTATTGCTTGATGTTCTAATGAAGTTAGAACAAATGCATGAGGCTGGCAATGATGTCCTTGTTCGTTGGTATTATCCAGAGGATGATGAGGACATGCAAGAGGCTGGCGAAGAGTATGCTGATATTGTAGATGTTCCTTTCGAACAAGTGGGCTATACCTTGAGTTAGTTATACGTTAACTTTTCCAAATGGCTAGACAATGAGTGAAGAGATTCTCAAAGCGCTAATGCAACTTTTTGCAATAATTGCAAAACAGGACGAAGGTGTTGAACTGAAGGAGCGCGATTATGTGGTGAATTTTCTTACTCAACAGTTGAATGATGAGGCTGTAAGGGAATATATCAGACTTTTCGATGAGCATGCTGGTTTACTCGAGAAGGATGAAAATTCCGAAGACGAGGAAAAGGGAAAAAGAAAGTTAACGTCCGTAAAGGATTCTGTTCGAATTTTGGGTATTTGTAAAAAAATCAATAAAACTCTTACCCAAAAACAGAAAATCGTTGTACTAGTTCGTTTGTACGAACTTGTCAATGCCGATCGTAAGTTTACCGATCAACGCATGGCCATTATTAATACAGTGGCTGAGGTTTTTAAACTTACCAAGGAAGAAATTACCGATATAGAGAATTTTGTAGTTAAGAATACTCCCGATGAGTTAGATTTTTTGAGTATTCTTTCTATTCACGACAAGCCCGAAAGTGGCCATAATTGCAAGCATATCCCAACAGAGGCACTTGATGGCTATATATACATACTTCAGATTAAGAGCGAGGACCTTTATTTCTTACGTTATACAGGGAATGAAGATATTTTCCTCAATGGATTACCTATTAGCAATCGAAGAATTTATCTCTTTGCCAGCGGTAGTTCATTAAAGTTGCCCAAAGGCAAGCCGGTTTACTATACCGATGTAGTAGCCCATTTCTTAGCAGATTCAACCGCTGTTCGAATTTCTTATAAGGTTGATAACGTTGGTTTTCAGTTTAAAACTGGAGGTGTTGGCTTACGTAATATATCGTTTAGTGAAGGGCATGGCAAGCTGGTTGGGATTATGGGGGCTAGTGGTGCTGGTAAAACTACCTTGCTGAATGTGCTTGCTGGTATTGAGCAGCCAACATCAGGGCGTGTACTTATAAATGGTTACGATTTGCACTCCGAAAAGGAAAAACTTGAGGGGGTAATTGGAGTTATTCCTCAAGATGATCTCTTGATAGAAGAATTAACGGTTTTCGAAAATCTTTACTATAACGCAAAGCTTTGTTTTAAGGATAAGACGGAAGAAGAGTTAGTGGCAATGGTCGATAAGACCCTTGCAAATCTTGGCTTGTTGGAACGAAAAGATTTAAAAGTTGGATCACCCTTAAATAAGATGATCTCGGGTGGGCAGCGTAAGCGATTGAATATTGCGTTAGAATTAATCCGAGAGCCGTCTATTCTTTTTGTTGATGAGCCTACGTCTGGTCTTTCTTCTCGCGATTCCGAAAATGTAATGGATCTTCTTAGGGAGTTAACCCTAAAGGGAAAATTGATATTCGTAGTTATTCACCAGCCGTCATCGGACATTTATAAAATGTTCGATAATATGGTGATACTCGATACCGGGGGTTATATGATTTACTATGGCAATCCGGTAGAGGCCGTTATGTACTTCAAACGGCTCGATATGCAGATTAACAGCGATGTTGGAGAATGTCCTGTCTGTGGTAATGTAAATCCAGAGTTAATATTCAATATTATAGAGGCTAGGGTTGTTGATGAATTTGGTCGTTACACCCCAACTCGTAAGGTATCACCACATAAGTGGGAAGAACACTTTAAGGAGAATTTGAGACTTCAGTCCATTGCCGATGAAACTGTGGAGCCGCCCCGTTCGTTGAATATTCCGTCTCGATTAAAGCAGTTTTTAATATACACTAAGCGCGATTTACTGTCGAAGATTAGTAATACACAGTATATCGTTCTGAATCTTTTAGAAACTCCGGTTTTGGCCTTTATTTTAGCATTCGTAATAAGATATATTGCAGATCCCAACTCTAATATTTACATTTTTAGGGAGAACGAGAATATTCCGATCTATCTTTTTATGGCGCTGATTGTTGCTCTATTTATAGGATTAACAGTAAGTGCCGAGGAAATTTTTAGGGATAGAAAAATACTAAAACGAGAAGCTTTTCTGAATTTGAGTCGTTCTAGTTATCTTTTCTCCAAAATTGCAATATTGTTTCTATTGTCTGCAATTCAAACAGTTACTTTTATACTGATTGCCAATGGAATTCTTCAGATTCGAGGAATGTATATTGACTACTGGCTAATACTATTCTCGACTGCAATTTTTGCGAACATGCTAGGGCTGAATATTTCTGCGACATTCAATTCCGCAGTCACAATTTATATTGTTATTCCTTTGCTAATGATTCCTATGATGGTTCTTTCTGGAGCCATGTTTAGTTTCGAGAAATTAAACAGAGCAGTAGGTAGTATTAGTAGAGTTCCACTTGTTGCGGAATTTATGGTTACCAAATGGGGCTACGAGGCTTTGGTTGTTCATCAGTTTAAGGATAACGATTTCGAAAAGGTCTTTTACGATATCGAAAAAGTTCAGCGTAATGCTGATTTTAAGAATGTATACTATATTGCAGAACTTGAGAAACGTGTTAATGCTTGTGTCGATTTTATGGATCGGAAAAATGATCACGATGTAAAAGATCAATTTTCAAATGATATAGCTGTAATTAGGAAGGCCGTTGTTATGGAAACTACAGTTCATTCACCATCGGTTACCTATAATTTTACAGATAGATTAAGTGTTGAAAAATTCGATGAAGAGGCGGCTTATGCATTAATCGATTACGTTGATGCTTTAAAACGGTATTATAGCGATATTTTCCAAGTTCAAACCCAAAAGCGTGACAGAATTGTAGAGTATCTTGTCACCAATAATCCTAAATTATACGAGGGCAAACGTCGTGCATACCATAACGAAAGTATTGCCGATTTAGCCACAAAAGCCTTGGAGAAGAATAAAATATTACAGTATAAAGATGAGTTGGTTCAACAAAGCGATCCCGTTTTTCGAGATCCAATTCCAAATCATTTGTTAGATTTTCGTTCGCATTTTTTAGCCCCTCGTAAGTATTTTCTTGGAATGTATTTTGATACCTTTTGGTTCAATTTTACAGTAATTTGGGTAATGACGATAATATTGTACATAACATTGTATTACGAATCGTTGAAAAAACTTATAGAACTATTCTCAAAAATTAAGTTACCGTCGTTATCAAAATAATTTTTTCTTATCTTTACTCAGAATTAAAGAAGAAATTTACATAATCCTAAATTCTGCTATGAATAGGAGATTGCTATATGTATTGCTAGTTTTTGTTGTAGCAGAGGTTGTTGCCTCTTGTAAATCGTGTAAGAAGGATTCTGACGATTTAAGTCAAGAACTGTTCGTTCCCGACTCCATAGTGTCAAAAGATCCTGCTCCCGTTTTAGGTAAACCTGTAATTGACCAGATGATGCAAAATATCGCATCGCCTGTAGAAACGGCTGCTCTTATCAAAGGCTTAAAAATTCCATTTAATAAAGACTTTTTGGTTAATACCAAGTCATCCGAAAAATTTAATACTAGTTTCGAAAAGGCATTAGCTCTTGGCATTTTCAGTTGCGATCTAGGTTATTTGAATATGTATGAGAAAACCTCTTTCGTAGTCGATTACATTTCTATTATTAAGCGTTTAGCCGATGATATTCAAGTTGGACAGTTCTTTGACTTCTCTACATTGAAGCGCCTTGCAACCAACAACGAAAATTTAGATTCTTTGGTTACTATCTCGCAACAGAGTTACAGCAGAATTGATGATTATTTACGAGAAACCAACAGATCTATGTTAAGTGCAGTTATTGTTGCCGGAGCTTGGACGGAAGGAACTTATCTTATAACTAGAGTTGCACAGGTTAGTGATCATAAGAGAATTCGTGAAACTCTTGGCGAGCAAAAAACAATATTGGTTTTCTTGGTTGAATTGTTGAAGGTTTATGAGAAAGATCCTAATATGGCAAAGTTTTTGTCGCAGATTAATGAGATTAGAACTTTGTATAATGATGTGACAATTACTTATGAACTAGGAGATCCCGAAATGATTGAAGTTAACGGTGAGTTAACTTTTGTTCAGAACGATAAGCAGGTGATTAATATGAGTGATGAAACGTATGGAAAAATTATCAAAAGCATTCAGGATCTCCGTACTGAACTTACTAAACTTTAGGAAATTATTTTGGTTATGAAAAGGATACTCTTTGCGTTTTCAATTATTCTAGTGAGCATGGCGTTCTCGAACAGCGTGAGTGCTCAGTCTGAAGAAGAATTGGTGCAAATTTGTGGGATGATTGCTAAGGATGCAACTTTTCTTAAAGATTTCCGCATTAAATTGGATGCTGGAGATCCACCACCTGTACAGCGAATTCCTGTAATTTTGAAAAAAGATGTTAAGTACAGATTTACTGTATGTAACTCAAAGGATTTTGAGGGAAAGGTTGTCCTTCAACTTTTTGATAATAACCGAATGCTTGCTACAACTTATGTTATTGCTTCTGGGAAGGATTATCCTTATATCGATTGGGTTTGCACTAAAACTGGAGCATATCACCTTTTCTTTAGTTTCCGCGATGGAAAATCAGGTTTAGCGGTTGGGTTGCTTTCAATGGTTGAAATGTTATAAAATTTAATCCATAATAAATAAAAAAGTCTTCCGAACAGGAAGACTTTTTTTATATCCATACTTTTTATCTGTACCCTACAGATGCATATCCAACCCAATGGTGAATGTTGGCTATTGCAGTTTTTCCCATTCCAATATCTTCAACTGGAATAGAATTGTGATCTATACTTGTGGAATATCCAGTAAAATCTCCCTTAAGAGATTCGCCTTTTTGAGAGTCATTTAAATACAAAGCGCTAGATAATCCTAATGGGACGCTATACCGTCCGCACCAAGTCCACTTATACTCTTTGAAGTCATTCTGGTTGACAGTATACTCAAAAAACCTTTGAATTTTTTGCTCGGTTAAATCTGTGGTAAGGCAATTGCTTATTATTTCGTGTTCGAATGTTACTGCCTTTTGGTAGCCCGAAGAATCTGCTCCGAATGGAGCATAGTTTTTGCCACCCCATTCCTCGTCGCCATAATGAACAGCATCAGTAGTGACGAGTAGGGCAAAATCCTTTCCCCAGTTAATATTTTCCTCTTTGGCAATGCTGTTTAGTGCGTTGGCTAATTCTTTAGATATTTCAGTTATTCTATCGAACGACATATAAGGGACTAGTATTGAAATTATTTCGACTTCAGGATTGAAGTGTTGGAGCATTGGTAGCATTGACTCAACTGAGTGCTCAACAATTTGCATACTGTCGTGTACCTCAACCATATCCTTCGGCATTTTCGATAGTATCTTTTCCCTCATATCAGATACCCTGATATTGCTATAAGGTCCTTGCCAGTGAGTAAAACTGTCGAAAATTAGTTTGTTCTCCAGGCTGAATTTTCTCGCTTTATGAGCTACCCCAAAGATAATCACCGTTTTTGCTTTGATGTTGCGTAAAACGGCAGGGTAGTGCCACCCAACATAAGTGTAATCGTCGTGAGGGCAGATGGCTACTCTATAAGATACGTTGTTTGGTTTTTTAGTTAGAGTATCAGCAAAGAGTTTATCAATTCTATTTAGTACAGAATCAACTTGGTACTCCTTGCTGGCGAATCCAATGGTGTCGACCATTTGTCGAATTTTTGATAATGGCTTATTTTGAGGATTGCATCCAGATAGTATTAGAATCGCTATAAGAGGAAAGAAGATTTTTACTTTCATAGGTCCAAAGAGTTTGGTTTCAATGCAAATAACATTGATTCTAAGTATTTAAGCAAATTTATCTTTTCTGTTAAGGTTAAAATTGTTGATTTTAGTTCAATTATATCCGAATGTTCGGACGAGTTGCGTAAATCTTGCTCAAAATTGGTTATGCTTAACAGCATCATTACTTTAATTATTGCCGTAAATTGCATTCTCATTTACATCATTTTATAACTTTGCAATCCGAAATCCAAAATCCAAATAGTCTGATTATGGCAGAAAAAAGCAACGAAAAGCTTTTTACCGAATTCCCCCAAGTTTCAACACAGGAATGGGAAGCGGTAATACGCGAGGATTTGAAAGGAGCCGATTACGATAAGAAATTGATTTGGAAAACTATCGAGGGCATCAATGTAAAGCCCTACTATCGTTCCGAGGACCTTGCTAATATCGAAACAACCTATGTGAAACCAGGACAATTTCCATACGTTCGTGGTAATCACGAGAAGGGCAATCCTTGGTTAATTCGTCAGGACATTGAGGTTTGCTTAGACAAGCCTACCGATGCCAACCGAAAAGCCAATGATATGCTTGCAAAGGGTGTTGAATCTTTAGGATTCAATCTTTGCAATGAGTGTGAACCCACTCTCGATTCCATAAGCCGTTTGCTTAAGGATATCGACTTAAATCAGGTTGAAATCAATTTTACTGGAGGTTTTGCTACAGCAAAGGCATTGCCTTTCATCGTAAAATTCTTGGAGCAAAGTCGTTTCGATGCTCAAAAAATTAGATTCTCTATCGATTACAGTCCTTTAACATCTCTATCGTTAAACGGAAAGTTCTGCTGCGATAACGACGCTTCTTTCGAAGGGTTGGTTTCGGTGGTACTTGCTGTTAAGAATTTCCCTAATTTCAGGGTTATTGGTGTTAACGGACATATTTTCCACAATAGCGGTTCGTCTATTGTTCAGGAGTTAGGATATGCGCTTGCAATGGCAAGTAATTATCTAACAGTTTTAACAGATAAAGGTTTTACTGTTGATGAGGTTGCAACCAGAATGAACTTCAACTTTGCAATTAGCTCCAACTATTTTATGGAGATTGCAAAGTTCCGCTCTGCACGTTTGCTTTGGGCAAAAATGGTTGAGGCTTACAATCCAGCATCGGCTAAATCTTCTCAAATGAGAATTCACGCTGAGACTAGCCGTTGGAACAAGACCGTTTACGATGCTTACGTTAATATGCTTCGTACAACTACAGAGGGTATGTCGGCAGTACTTGCAGGTGTTGACTCCTTGACAGTTCTTCCATTCGATGCTCCATATGCTGAGGCATCAATCTTTTCCGAGAGAATTGCTCGTAACCAGCAAATTTTACTTCGCGAAGAGTCGTATTTAGGTAATGTTGCTGATCCTGCAGCAGGAAGTTACTATATCGAGAATTTGACCATTTCAATTGCAGAGAATGCTTGGAGTCAATTCTTGAAGGTTGTGGAGATGGGTGGTTATAAGGAATCGTTCATCAAAGGATATATTCAAGAGCAAATTGCAGAAGTGTCGCGTAAACGTGATGTTAATATTGCCACTCGTCGTGAAACAGTTCTTGGAACCAACCAGTATCCTAATTTTAATGAAATAGTTGATACGAAGGTTGTAAAAACAGGCTCAGTTACACGTAAAGTTGTTGAAAAATCAGCTGATTCAATTGCATTACCATTAACTCCATATCGTGGAGCACAGGCTTTTGAGGAGTTACGTTATAGAACAGATGTTAGTGGACGTCGTCCAAAGGTGTTTATGCTAACTCTTGGTAGTTTGGCGATGCGCAGAGCAAGAGCTCAGTTTAGCTGCAACTTCTTTGCAGTGGCAGGCTTTGAAGTGATTGATAATATCGGCTTCAAAACTGTTGATGAAGGTGTTAAGGCTGCTTTTGATGCAAAATCCGATATCGTGGTTATTTGTAGTTCCGATGAGGAGTATGAAACACTTGCCGTTGATGCATTTGAGAAACTAAACGGGAAGGCAATTTATGTAGTGGCTGGAGACCCGGCTTGCAAGCCTGAACTAGAGGCTAAAGGAATCAAAAACTACATTAATGTGAAGAGCAATTTGCTTGAGACACTTAAGCAGTACCAATCGTTGCTAAATATATTGTAACAAGACCTCAGATATCAGACACAAGACATCAAGAACGATTTAATGAAGTCTGAAACATCTAGGGTCTAAAAATATTTAACTATGAAACCAGATTATACGAAAATCAATATAAAGGAGATTAAAACCGATAAGAGCGGTTCTAATCTTGAGGCAGACTGGTTAACACCTGAGCGTATTCCAGTTAAGCCTGCATATACTGCCAACGATTTGGAGAATATGGAGCACCTAAACTATGCAGCCGGTGTACCACCTTTCCTTCGCGGTCCGTATAGCACAATGTACGTGATGAAACCTTGGACTGTTCGTCAGTATGCAGGTTTCTCAACTGCCGAGGAATCAAATGCTTTCTATCGTCGTAACTTGGCTGCAGGCCAAATGGGACTTTCAGTTGCATTCGACTTGGCTACTCACCGTGGATACGACTCAGACCACGAGCGTGTTGTGGGTGATGTTGGCAAGGCAGGTGTGGCTATCGATTCTGTTGAGGATATGAAAATTCTTTTCGATGGTATTCCATTGAACAAGATGTCCGTATCTATGACAATGAACGGTGCCGTATTACCTGTGCTAGCATTCTATATTGTTGCTGCTTTGGAACAAGGTGCTACCCTTGAGCAATTAAGCGGTACAATTCAGAACGATATTTTGAAAGAGTTTATGGTGCGTAATACATACATCTACCCACCAGAATTCTCAATGAAAATTATTGCTGATATTTTCGAGTACACATCGAAGAATATGCCTAAGTTCAACAGCATTTCCATCTCTGGGTACCATATGCAGGAGGCTGGAGCAACTGCTGATATTGAACTAGCATACACCTTGGCCGATGGTTTGGAGTACCTTCGTACTGGAACTAAGGCTGGTATCAATATCGATGCTTTTGCACCTCGTTTATCGTTCTTCTGGGCAATCGGAATGAACCATTTTATGGAGATTGCAAAGATGCGTGCTGCTCGTTTACTTTGGGCTAAAATTGTGAAACAATTCAACCCAAAGAATCCAAAATCATTAGCACTAAGAACACATAGCCAAACATCGGGATGGAGCTTAACTGAGCAGGATCCTTTCAATAACGTAGCACGTACCTGTATTGAGGCTATGGCTGCTGCACTTGGTCATACACAAAGTTTGCACACCAACGCTTTGGACGAGGCAATTGCACTTCCAACCGACTTCTCTGCTCGTATTGCTCGTAATACACAGCTTTACATTCAGGAAGAAACCAATGTTTGTAAGGCAGTTGACCCTTGGGCTGGTTCATACTACGTTGAGCATTTAACTCACGAGATTGCTCATAAAGCTTGGAAACTTATTCAGGAGGTTGAAGAACTGGGTGGAATGTCGAAAGCAATTGAGACAGGTGTTCCAAAAATGCGTATTGAGGAGGCTGCTGCTCGTAAGCAGGCTCGTATCGATTCTGGTAAGGATACAATTGTTGGTATTAATAAGTATCGTTTGGAGAAGGAAGACCCAATTGAAATTCTTGATGTTGATAATACTGCCGTACGTGAGGCTCAAATTCGTAGATTACAAAAAATACGTGCAGAACGTAACGAGGCAGAAGTTAAAGCAGCCCTTGAGGCAATTACCCGTTGTGTTGAAACCAAGCAAGGTAATTTGCTTGAACTATCGGTTGATGCTGCTAAAAAACGTGCAACTTTAGGTGAAATCTCATTCGCTTGCGAGAAAGTGGTAGGTCGCTATAAAGCAATTATTCGTTCAATTTCTGGCGTTTATTCTTCTGAATCTATGGATGATGCTAATTATAAATCGGCAAAGGAACTTTGTGAGAAGTTTGCAAAGCAAGAAGGTCGTCAACCACGTATTATGATTGCCAAAATGGGTCAGGATGGTCACGACCGTGGCGCTAAGGTGGTTGCAACAGGATATGCAGATATTGGATTCGATGTTGATATGGGACCATTGTTCCAAACTCCAGCCGAAGCTGCAAAACAGGCAGTTGAGAACGATGTTCACGTTCTAGGGGTATCGAGTCTTGCTGCTGGTCATAAAACTTTAGTTCCTCAAGTAATGGAAGAACTTAAGAAGTTAGGCCGCGAGGATATTATGGTAATTGTTGGTGGGGTTATTCCTGCGCAGGATTATCAGTACCTATATGATCATGGAGTCGTAGGAATATTTGGCCCTGGAACTTCAGTTTCATTGGCTGCTATGAAGATTCTTGAAATTTTACTTGAGAAGTTTTCAGAGTAATAAAACTTATTTTTTTAGAAATGCCTACTTCTATGGAGTGGGCATTTTTTATTTGAATGAAAATTCTAACAGTATTTACAACCCTTCTGGAATAAATTCAAAAATAAATAACAAGTTGTTAAATGTCTTCTATTTTGATGGACTAATTGATTTGAAATTGAAACTTGAGTAAAATAACGGGACGTATATTTGATAAGAATTATCATCAATATAGTATTGCCGGGGTGATGAACTAATATCTACAACTATAAATAATTTAGATTCAACAATGCTATTGTTATATATGGTTGGTAAAAAATCACCGTTAATCTCTTTCTCTAGAAATTTTTTTAATGCTTTATCAAAAGTTTTATCAAAAGGTTTTTCAATGTTAACACCACTAATTTTACCACAAGTGTCAATATTAATTGAGGCAATTGCATAACCGCTAAGATTGTTTTCCATTACTGACGCGGGAATCCTAAAATTAAAAGCAATTATGTCTTTTAATTCGTTTTCGTATCCTAAGTAGATTGCAGGAATATCAACTTTTGTGAGAAAATATTGATTACCTAAGTTTACAGTAAATGAGTCATGAGTAAAAAAAGCACATTGATTTCTATGAAGTTCTTTTCTGTTATAATCAAATTTGAAGTATCCTGTTTTACATTTGTATGACCATAAACCAGTTTTTTTATTGTTAGAATAGTTTCCCTTTATTAATGTATCTCCTTTATCATTTATCTTTAAAAATTCACCACAAAGTTCTTTAGTTTTCTTATTGATAAAGTAATAGTCTGTATCTTTGAAGTTCATTTTTTTCATTGCTTTAAGTTCTTGTGAGTACACTTCTAGATTACTTGCAAAAACAGAAAAAAAAATTAAAATCCAGATTTTTTTCATGGTTGTTTTGATAGTTGTTAATTAAGATGAATAATTGGCAAAATATTTGTGTATTTTTAATAAAATTTTAATGATGACATCAAAGTTAAAAATATTATTGCAAGTTGTGCTGATCATATTTTCAATTCAGCAAAAATCAATTGCCCAAATTGAAAAAGGGAGACAAACACTTGAAGATGTAATTGCAGAGCAAGAACAAAATGTTTACACGCTTCGCTTCTTTAATGCTTTAACTGGCGATCCGGTGCAAGGTGGACAAGTAATGATAGAGAATGTTGGAACATTCGAAACCGATTCGGCTGGTCGAGTAATGTTTCCTAAACAGCCCGATGGTTTATATAAAACAATATTTAAACTGAACGGCTATATAACAGCAGTTTATAATGTAGATGTAGTTGCCGAAACTATTTTCAAGAACCGTTTGGTTGTTTCTCCTGTAATGGATATTAGCCAATTTCGTGTTGTACTCGATTGGGATCAGCAGCCGCTAGATCTTGATGCGCACTTTGTGAAAGCGAATTCCTATCATATTAGTTATCGCAATACTCGCGTTTTAGCCGACGGAACAGGAATGCTTGACCGTGATGATATGGATGGCTTTGGGCCAGAAACAATCACCGTTGAGAGAATTGATGCCGAAGGAGAGTACGGTTTCTTTGTACACAACTATTCTGCTTATGAAAAACCCGGGTCGCCAAATCTTTCGGTATCAAAAGCTACTGTTAGGGTTTATAGTGGGAATCGTTTACTGAAAACCTTCCAAATTCCAGATAACTTTACCGAGAAAACTTGGAATGTTTTTAAGGTGGTTAATGGACAGGTTGAGGAGTTGTAAATAGAACTTGAATTGAATTTAAAAAGCAAGGTATGAAGATTTTTGAATTTCATACCTTGCTTATTTACATAAGGCTTTTGTGTGAGTTAACAGTTCAATTCCACCGAAATTTCCGTGTCCAGGAATAACAATTTTTGCATCTGGAAACTTATCAAGCATATTCTGAATTGTTGTTGGATAATCCTTTAAGTCGCCGTCAACAGTGTTACCTAAATTCTTAGCGTCGATGCTTTTTACCATACAGCCTGCAAAAAGAACTTGCTCCGAGGGAATCCATACCACAATATTATCAGTAGAGTGTGCTGCGCCTAAGTAATAGCAAAGTATTTCTTTGTCACCTATGAAAAGTTGAATAGAATCCTTAAATCCAACCTCAGGGTAGGGTAATCCCTTTTCTTTTAAAATATCTATTGTTAATTGGTTGGCGTATGTTTTAACTCCGATACTTTTTAGATATTCTAATCCACCCACACAGTCCTTATGCCAGTGGTTTGGAGCAAAACCAATTACTTTTAGTTTTAATGAATTGGTTATAAAATCAAGCAATTCCTTTGTTTGCTCGTTTGTAAATGGTGTATCAAAAAGGAATGCTTCATTATTGTTGGTAATGATTAACCCATTCGAAGGAAATCTCCCAAATTTGGGATCGTTGGTGTATGTTATATGGACAAATGTATTATCGGAGATTTTTACAAGGGTTATATCTTTGTTGGCTTTAATTTGAGTATAAGTTTGGGCATAGTTTGCAGATGCAATAACTAGGCATAGAAGGAAAATAATAGTTCTCATAGTTAGGTTGGTTTAATCATATTGCAAAAATATAGATTTCTTGTTGCGTTGAAAATGACAAAACGTATTTCTTCGCAATCAACATTCAACGAGCAACCATCAACCTCTACTCGCAACCACGCAAACTTTTTTCTCTTTTTTTATTTCGCCTTTTAGGTTAAAGTATTCTATGTAGATAATGTAAATGCCAACGGAAACTCTTCGATTGGAGAAGTTTATTCCATCCCAACGAATTGATCCTTCTGTTCCTAGCAGTAAGTTGTTGGCAATACGATAAACCTCCACGCCATTGGATGTGTAAACTCGAATATTTGCAACATAGCCCGCTTCAGGAAGTTTGTAGTTGATTAGAAGGTAATCGTCGCGCCCATCGCCGTCTGGCGAGAAGGTTTCAGGTGCAAGGGTAAAGTTGGATGATGATGTTATTGCATCGGTGTACTGTGAGTTTTTGTAGGTTGGCGTTGCAAACCCTGCTGTTTGCGAAGCAGATTGCCATGTTGATGCATCTGCAGACGATAAGTTTGGATTAATTCGCTCCAGCGAAACACCCTTGTAGTCGTTTAGCATTTTGCTGTGCATTTTCTCTGTGTAATACACTTCGTCAACTATATCGTTATTTTCAGTCAGCACCACTACATACCCTTCATCATTGTTGAACGAGGCCAAGTTTGAAGTCCAAATAAATGCCAATGGATTTTGGCATTGGTAGAACTGTTTAACTAGTTCTTGATTTTCGGTGATTACTGCAAATTCGTTTTGGAAAAGCAATCTTGCAGTATCAGATGCTGGATAACTCTGTGATATGCTTAGATCGATAAGATTTCTATTGGCAATACTGATCTTCGAAAGATCGAAACACTTACTTGAATTGTTGTACAGTTCAACAAAGTCAATACCGCCCGTGTATGGGTTAAAAAGAATCTCATTAATAACTAAATCGCCGCTGCTTGGGACTTGTGGCAGTCCTAGTTTGATTTGGGTAAAATCTAAAGCATTTCCTGCAAAATCCTTGATCTCATCTGAAATGGTCAATTCATAAATTTGCTCTGCGACGATTGGGGTGGCGAAACTGATTTTTACTTTATCGAAAAGTTCGCCAGTAATCAAAACTTCCGATGGATTTCCAATTTCGTTATCAATGGAGTAGTTCTCTGCTAAGGTAAGCGTGAGACTATCCATTGGTTCGTTGAATAAAACCTCTAAAGTTTTGTCGTCAAAAATATCTAATGAAACTACTTTGGGTTTAGTGATATCGGGATTGCTGTTTGCCACGGAGTTTGCAGCGCAAGGAGTTCCTCCAATTTGTGCCAGCGATGCGTGCCAGTTGTTTATTCCCCCGGCAAGGTTGCTTGGATCGATGCACTCTAGTGAGTATCCACCGCTATTTCTTGTGTTATCATTGTACCATGTTTTGTTGTAGTTGGCAAACGATATCAAGTTTCCGTTGTTGTCGAACAGTTTTAGTAACATTCCATTATTCAGTAGGGATGGGAATCCAGTCGTACCAATTGCTTGTCCGTATTCCGATAGGTTGGTTGCTGCCGTTGAGGTGCAAATTAATGCATAACTCATTGGCAAAATGTTGGCCGATGGGAGTTTGGTAACAGTACTGTTGAAGTGCATTTTCCATCCTTGAACAGTTACTGTGTCGTTCGTTGGATTGTACAATTCAACGAACTCGTATTCGGGTAACCCATTTGAAGGTATTGGGTTTGCCATAATTTCGTTGATGATTAGCCGTCCTAAATTGCCTTCGGTTCCAATGCCAAATGTTTTGCTGTCGGTTAAGTGGTAGCCATCCTCATTTTTAATTCTTTGGATCGTTAGGGTTAAATCGCCCAGCGGCATTCTATCAGTTGTAAGTATAACCTCATTTTGCTTCTCGGAATCGCAGGTAACCTTAATCACAGGAATTATTACTCCCGAAGATGTTTTGATTTGATAGTTTTGAGTTTGTGAGGCGCTTTCGGCTGTTACATTTTGGGTGAAATAGACCTTTACGGTGGTTAAATTCAACGATTTTACCGATTGTAGTATTGGTGGGTATTTTGCCGTACAAATCTTCAAATTGTCGATCCAAAGTTGACCTGTACGCGAGGCTGTGTAGCCAAATACGAATCCTGCGAAGTTAAGCGAGTATTGATTAGGCAAATTTGTTTCGCCACCAAACAGCATAATTTCGGATTGATTGGGTTGATACCAAAGCGATAGTTTTCCTAATGGTGATAGTGTTAATCTTACTCGAACTTCATTGTTCTCATTCCAGTCGAAGGACGTTACAATCAGGTTTGTTCTTTTTGTTCCAGCAAACGACCAAAGCGAAAGAAAATCGTTGCCAACGCTAGGGTTTATTCCAACAGCCAAGCCGACTGTTGCCGATGAATTTAGGTCTAATGATGATGCCGCTGCAATAAAGTAGAAATAGTTGTCGGATGAAGGATCCCAGTCTCCATTCCGAATGGTGAATTCCCATTCAATTGGATTTCCTAGAGTGGTTGCAATGTCTGAGGAAAACAAAATGGTATTCTCGCCATCGTCGGGATTTCCTGCGTGGATCAACGATTGATTGCCCGAAATTGGTGATATGGTTGAGGTTTTCCAGTTGCCAATTCCTGTCCATGTTGGAGCACTTCCTTCGAAATCTTCGTTGGCAGAACATGTGTAGTTGTATCCACTGTAGATATAAGGTGTTAAGCATGATCCCAGTTCATCGTAGTTTACCTTAAATTGAAATTGTCCGTAGGAGTCTATTTTAACGTCATTCCAATTTACAAGCCCGTTAGTGATTGGATTTTGGATTGACGATACATCCATTTGTCCTGGGCCACTGTTAAGGTTGATATCGGCATAACCTAGATAATCTTTGTCGAAGTTTCCATAGTTGTTGACTGCTGCGGCTTTTATGTTGAATGGTTCATCGGGACTTACTATAAATGGTGATTCTGCAATGGTAAGTTTGTTGGCCTCCACCTCAATTTTACAGGGTTGTCCATATATGGTTGAGATGAAAGTTGGACTAAATGCCGTTCCGTTGCTAGATGATTCCCACCCGTGGCTTGTTGGAATCAAAAACCTGAACGATGAGTTGTCGGTAATGCCTGCTTCATCCAAATAAATTGAAATTGAGACTTCAGCAGAATCTCCATTTTCTACAAGTAGACTGTCATTGTCGATGTTGATTGTAAACTTATTGTTCGAAAGGGTGAAGTTACTTGGTGTTATTATTTTATCATCAACTTTAAGCGTGAAATGCTTAATTATTTTGGCAATAGAACTGGCGTTTTCTGTGTCGAAAATACTTAATTCAATTGACGTTGGAATTAGCGGTAGGTTGTCCGATGTTCCGCCGTCTTTCAGCATAAAACGGATTACTTCTATTGGATTTTCAATGCCAGAGGAGATTAAAAGAATGTTGAGTGTGTCCTCGCTATTCGTCAATGGTTTGGCTTCGCCATCAATATCTCCGCAGGTAATATATGCCGATGCAATATCGTTTAGCGTTGGACTTTGCGCTAACAACGAGAACTTTCCCGGAATGGAGTAATTTACATTGGAATAGGTTGTGCTCCCATTTGTAAGCGTATCAACAAAGCCGCTTTCGGAACTTAGTGTTCCGCTCCCCGATGCCAGCGCAAGTGTAAGTTGTCCTGTAAAATTTTTGTCGATATTTTGGTTGATGTCTGTGCCTGATATTTCAACGTTAAAATTTTCCAAAACACCAACTCTATCGGGGATTTGAGTGAATGTTAGATTGGTTGCCTTAATATCAATGGAAAAAATGTTCGAGGTGATATTTTCGGGGAATTGTGGGACAAATGTCGATCCTCCATTGTAGGTTGTGAAAGCATGATTCTGCCTGTCAATCATAAGTTGAATAGTCTGGTTATCCGTTAGACCTTCACTCTTTAGGTAGAGCCAAATACTGATATCTACCAATGTTCCATCGGGAATTACCATCGATTCCGATGTGAAAAAGATATCGATGTACGATGATTTGATTTGAACACTCGAAATTCCACAAAGCACGCCATCCTTTTTAACAAGGATTCCTTCTATTGTTTTATTCAGCGTGGCGATGTTTTGAATTGATGTTCTGCTTAATCTGATAGATTTAACTATTGTTGGCACATTGTCTCCATCGCCCAAATCAGAAACCCAGAAGCGCATTGCTTCGAATGCTTTTGCAGGCGATGTGAGCAATGATGATACGTTACCCAATTGTGGTTGCTGCAAAGGATTGAGTGCAGCCGATGTTGTGTCGTTGATAATAGAGATGCTACTGGTTATTGCCGAGTCGAGGTTGTTGGATATTGTTTTTAGGGTGATGATTTCACTTTTGTTGTAACTTAAATCACTCCATGTTGCTATTCCTGCAGAAGCCGTTGTTGTTAATCCTGATGTGGATGTTAGTAATCCATCACCTTCGTTTAATTTCAATGTGACTTCTTGCGCAAAATCTTTGTCAATATTTCCTAGTGAATCATACGCTTCGACTGCAACCGTGAATGGTTTGTTGATTTCTATAACCTGCGGGTATTGTGTGAATGCCAATTTGGATGCATCAACCTGTATGGTGAACTCGTTCGAAATAATTGCATCAGGAAATTTGGATCCGAAGCCAGAACCTGTGTAACTGGCTGTGAATCTGTGATCGGTTGAATCTATATAAAACTGAAGTATAGTTCCATCATCTAAAGGATTTTCCGTTAAGTAAACTCCAATAGTATACTCTGCTGCATTGCCATCTGGAATAGTTGTTTGTGTTGAATCAACGTAGATGTCTATTGCATCATCTTTAACTTCGAATGAATTAATGGGGATTTCGCTGTTTAACCCTTTTACTCTTACTCCGCCAATTATCTCCGACCACGATATTTCGGTTGGATTTTTAATTACAAACTTTTTTATAATGGTTGGAAGATTATCACTTGTTCCTAAATCTTCAACTACAAAGTGCAATACATCCACGGCAAGTTCTGGATTGTTGGTAAGCGAGGAGATTGATTCACTTGCTATTTGTGATACGGGTGCATACACTGTGGAATTAATGTCGTTTACATTTATGGGCTCATAGTTAATGCTGATATCATCAATCCACAATTTCATATCAGCCGAAGAGGTGTACTTGTATAGAATGCCAAAATTTTGAAAATCGAGGTGGGTAATGTCGTTAATCGATCCGTATTCAGTTAGATCGGTAAAAGTCCCATTTGCCGATGCCCGTAACGTAAATGTTCCATCTGTTGAACGGACTATTTCAATCGCTCCTGCTTTGCTTGTGCCAATTTGGGTTTGCCAGTTCAGCGTTGATGTGATTATTGGAGTTGGCGAGCCATTGTCGATTCTCCAAATTTTAAGCAAATCGTCGCTTGCCCCAAGGTTTACTCCAACTACATAGCCTGTGCCGCTGCTCGTTGTTGTCATAACCTGATTGTCGGCCATAAGGTAAATCCACCAGCAGTTCGAGGAGGATGGATCATAGCCATGCTTGACCAGCATTCGCCAGGTGACATTGCCCGTGTTCAAATTCCATGTGGGTAGTGTTGTGTAAATAGTATCAGTATATGCGACTGTATTGTCGTATGTGTGTTTCAACGATCTTGTTCCAGAAATAGGAGAGGTTGTTGATGTTTGCCATCTTCCAGTTGGTTTTTGAGTCCAACTTCCCAGATCGTTGTCCTCAAAATCAAAAGAAATCTGTCCTAAAATATTTGTGCAGATTACTGTTAAAAGTAGGGTTAACAGATGTTTCATTTTTATTTATTACTAATTTTATGCACAATAAATTACGAAAAAATTTTTACTATCTAATTATTGTTCAACCATTTTAATAACTATGAGTTTATGAAAGTAGCAGTGGTGGGCGCCACCGGTTTAGTAGGTAATGTTATGCTTCAGGTTCTTGAAGAGCGAAATTTCCCAGTAACAGAGTTGATTCCAGTCGCATCGGAAAAGTCGGTTGGTAAAACTGTTAAGTTTAAGGGTAAAGATGTTGAAATTGTATCTGTTGCCGAGGCTGTAAAACGAAAACCTGCTGTTGCTATTTTCTCTGCTGGGTCGACAGCATCGAAGGAGTGGGCTCCAAAACTTGCCGAGGTTGGTACAACAGTGGTAGATAATTCGTCGTGCTGGAGAATGTCTCCAGAAATTCCTCTTGTTGTTCCCGAGGTGAATTCTGGTGTTCTTATGCCAAATCACAAGATTATTGCAAATCCAAATTGCTCAACTATTCAGCTGGTTGTTGCGCTAAATCCACTCCATCTAAAGTATAAGATAAAAAGGATTGTAGTTTCTACCTATCAATCTGTAACTGGAACAGGAGTAAAAGCGGTTAATCAACTTTATGCTGAGAGAAAAGGTGAGTGGGCCGACATGGCTTATCCTCACCCTATCGATTTAAATTGCTTTCCTCATGGGGGAACTTTCCTTGAGAATGGTTATACCACCGAGGAGCAGAAGTTGATTGATGAAACACGCAAGATTATTGGCGATCAATCTATAATGGTTTGTCCAACGGTTGTTCGTATTCCAGTAGTTGGAGGGCACTCAGAGTCTGTTAATGTAGAGTTCGAGAATGAATTTGATTTAAAAGATGCCGTTGAGTTGTTAAGCAATTCAGCAGGAATTACCATTCAAGATGATCCTGCAACCAATCATTATCCTATGCCTCGTTTTTCTCAGGGTAAAGATGATGTCTTTGTAGGACGTATTCGCCGCGATATATCGCAACCAAAGAGTATCAACTTTTGGGTTGTTTCCGATAACTTGCGAAAAGGTGCAGCAACCAATGCAATTCAAATTGCAGAATACCTAAACTCTAAAGGCTGGCTTCAGTAATATCTGGGTAAAGAAAATTATCGTAGGGATATCTGCCAACGTGGATATCCCTTACTGTTTTATAAAGCAATTGTCTAAACTCCGGAATATTTGTTTTCTTTTTGGCCGAAATAAATATTGTATGGACATCCTTTTTGGCCATCCAGCTATTTTTGAGTTCGTTTAAACTGACGTTCCTGTCTGTTCTGGGAGAATTGTCGTCATCGGCTTTTTCTTCCCATGTATAGGCATCTATTTTGTTAAAAACAACGATGGTGGGTTTTTCGCCAGTCTTTAGTTCCTGCAAAGTTTGGTTTACCACATTGATTTGATCCTCGAAGCTCGAGTGTGAGATGTCAACGATGTGAAGTAGTAAATCGGCCTCTCGAACTTCATCTAGTGTAGATTTAAATGATTCAACAAGTTGATGGGGTAGTTTGCGGATAAATCCAACAGTGTCGGAAAGAAGAAAAGGTAAATTCCCGACAACAACTTTTCGAACTGTTGTATCTAGCGTGGCGAAAAGTTTATTTTCAGCAAAGACATCCGATTTGCTGATTAAGTTCATCAACGTGGATTTTCCAACATTGGTGTATCCAACCAGCGCAACTCTAACCATGCTTCCCCTGTTTTTGCGCTGGGTTGCCATTTGTCGATCTATCTTGCTAAGTTCTTCTTTTAACCGAGAAATCCTGTCGCGAATAATACGACGGTCAGTTTCAATCTCTGTTTCACCGGGACCTCTTAAACCGATACCTCCACGTTGGCGCTCAAGGTGAGTCCACATGCGAGTAAGCCTAGGAAGCAGAAATTGGTATTGAGCCAGTTCTACTTGCGTTTTTGCATAAGCTGTTTTTGCCCGTTGGGCAAAAACATCAAGAATCAGGTTTGTTCTATCAAGTATCTTGCGTTTAAGATCTCTTTCAAGATTTCGGAGTTGAGTAGGTGTGAGTTCGTCATCGAATATCACCATGTCAATCTCATTTTCCTCCACATAGTTTGCAATTTCGATGGCTTTGCCTTTTCCAATAAATGTTCTGGGATTTGGATCGTCAATTTTTTGTACAAAGCGTTTAACGGTGTACGCTCCTGCGGTATCGGCTAAAAACTCAAGTTCGTCAAGATATTCTGTAACTTCTTCTTCGTCCTGTCCAGGTAGGATTACCCCGACTAGTATGGCTTTTTCCTGTATTTTCTCGGTACTAAAAGGTTTACTCATGCTTTTTGTAAGTGCTCAAAATTTTGTCAAAGTAAATACAAAATTCTCATTCCTGCTAATGTCGATTGTAGCAATAAAAAAACCGAGCAATTTGCTCGGTTTTTAAAAGGTGTATAGCCTAGTTTCGTAATACAAAATTAATTGGTAGTACATATTTTACGCGAACAGGCCTTCCGTTATTTTTTCCAGGAGTCCATTTCGGAGATTCTTTTACAACCCGTAAGGCTTCTTGTACTAACGACTCATCAATTTCTCGGAGAGATTTAACGTTAGATACGCTGCCATCCTTTTCTACCACAAATTCAACATATACACAACCCCATATGTTGTTGCTTTGTGCCACTTCGGGGTATCTCAATTTTTTCATTACAAATTCTGTTCTAAATTCATCTAGTCCACCTTGTCCAAATTTTGGCATTTCTTCTACTATGTAAACAGCTTCTTCAACCTCATCTTCTAGTTTTGCTTTCATTATTTCAGGGATTGGACCATTGGGATTTGGGTCGTTAAAAATATCGACATCACCTCTTGGAGTCATATGGTTTGGAACAATTGTAATTTTGTCGGGACTGGGAAGCGTTTTAGGTGGTGCTGGTTGAACCAATTTGTCGGGATCTCTAGTTGTTAATGGTGGTAAATCAATTGTTGTAGGATTTCCTTGATTAATTAATGGTTTTACATCGATGTTTCTTTCGGTTTTCCATTCAAAGGCCATAAGAACAAGCAGCATTGCAAATGCTAAACCAATTTCAAAAAATAATGATTTTTTGTTCTCGAGGTCTGCTTTTGATGACTTCTTGGGTACCATAATTTTTAGGTTTAAGTGGTTTTAAATATAACGGTACCAAGGTGTTTGTCAGTATGTGTTTTTTTGATTTTTTTAAAAAATATTGTATGCTTTAAAATAAAAAACCCTGACATTGTCAGGGTTTAATTTATGTTGAATACAAAAGATTACTACTGTAGTACAAAGATAATTGGAATAGTAAACTGAACGCGAACGGATTTACCACGTTGTTTACCAGGCTTCCATTTTGGTGATGAAGACACAACACGAACAGCTTCTTTATCCAATGAAGGGTCAACGCCACGAACAACTTTTACGTTGGTTACTCTTCCATCAGGTTCAACAACAAAGTTGATGTATACACGACCTTGAATACCGTTTTCTGCAGCAACATCGGGGTATTTCAAGTTCTTTCCAATGTAATTGTTACGGAACTCATCAATGCCACCAGGTCCAAAACTAGGCATTTCTTCTACAACAACGAAAGGTGTATATTCTTCAACTTCTTCTTCTTCTTCGTTGAATTCAACGATTTTTACAGCAGCATCTTCCTTGAAATCTGAGTCAAAGATGTCTGAGTTGTCTTTGATATCAACGTTGTCGTCAACAATTTTGATAACATCAGCAACCTGAACAACCTTTGGAGGTTCTGGTGCCTTAATCTCATCCTGACGAGTAATGTCCATCATTTCTTCCTCAACTTTAACGTCTTGGGTTGCTATTTGCTCTACGTTAATAGAATCAGAGGAAGTCCATTCAAAGGCCCCGAGTATAACAAGTAAAGCGAATACTAGCCCAATCTCAAAAAAGATTGATTTTTTGTTCTCGAGGTCTGCTTTAGGTGATTTTTTCAGTTCCATAGTGATATTATGTCTGGTCTTTTAAGTATAACGGTTATTTTTAACTTATAGTATTATTTCCCATAATTTATACGTTGCAAAGCAACAAATTTTTTCTGGTTATTACAATGAATATGCGCAATTTTTTAAATCATGTTAAAAAAAATATACCCTATTATGAAGAATAACAAAAATAATATATTTTTGCAACCAATTGGGGGTATAGCTCAGTTGGCTAGAGCGCTTGCATGGCATGCAAGAGGTCAGGGGTTCGACTCCCCTTACCTCCACGATAAAAAGGTTCAATAGTAATTGAGCCTTTTTTATTCCACTTTTGCATTCTTAAGGGCATCTTGCATAGAGTATTTAAGCAAGTTGTATGACCATGTTGCTCCCGAAATTACATCTACATCGTCTATATTTTGGCTTTTAACTAGCAGATTTGGATAAGTCTGAACTCCTTCCCAGTCGGCTCTGCATTGTTGTATGTATAATTCATTGCCGATATAATGTTTTTCGTAGTTTTGGTTGAAAGTTTCATGATTCGTTGAATCGATAATTTTAAAGTTAACACTAATAATACGACCTTGTTCGATTATTACTTTGACACTTCCCCAAAAATCCTCATCGGTGTATATTGCTTTTGATTTACCATAGTATACGCCATCTGTGTACCCAGTTTTGTTGTTTTTTTCTCCGAAAAGAATAAGTGAAAGAATCAGGAGGATTGTAAGTGCTGTGGTTGCATAAAGAATCTTTTTCATTTTTTTGTTTTTCTATAAGATACATTAAATTTAATTTACCCTATGAAAAAAGGCTATCTCTTAAACGAAATAGCCTTCTTAGAGCGGGAAACGGGATTCGAACCCGCGACCCTCAGCTTGGGAAGCTGATGCTCTACCAACTGAGCTACTCCCGCAATTGCTGAACAAAAGTAATTATTTTCTATTATTTCGAATTAAATCCTACGAAAAAAAGTTCATTGGGTCAAGAATACTGCTTAAAAAACCTTTGGTTGTTTTGTTCGATGATGCATTGTTAAGCGAAACTACAGGTATTGGCGATTCATTGATTATATGATGTGCAAATGCTCCTAGGTAGTTATCGATTCCAATGTTTTCACGGTGTGTCATTATTATTATTGAATCGCAGTTAATTTCGGAAGAGTAGTCAAGGATTGCTCTATAAGCAAAATCTTCTTCCTTTCGAATTACATTAATTGTGTATTCGATGTGATTTTCGTTGTATAGTTTGGTGTATTTCCTGATTTTATCCTGAATTCGACTGTCCTCTTGATCGATATTACCAAAGACAACCGATACTATATTCAATTTTGCACCATGCTGTAATGCGAGTGCTACAGAGTTGAATAGCTTTAGTTTGCAATCGTGGGTTAAGTCAAGCGGAACAAGTATGTTTTTAAATTTATTCTCGGTGACGCTTTTTACTGTAATTACAGGTTGCTTAGAGGTGATTATAACGTTCGACAATGTTGAGCCAAGTCTATCTTCTCCTGGGTTTCCAGGGATGTTGTCAACCAT